>NZ_BAAATS010000022.1:0-360271 GCF_039533535.1 Streptomyces kunmingensis | reverse complement strand
ACATGCTGGCACCGCCGCAGCTTCCGCACCCACAGAACTAACGAAAAACTCAGTAGTCGCCGTGGTCACTTTCCAGCATACGACGGCGTTCCTGTTCACGCTTGGAGTAGGCGGCCGCACGGATCGCCTCATCGCTCTCCAGGCCCGACCCCAACGCCCCGCCCACGGTGGCGACAGAAGCAACGAACCAGGCCAGCGTCACGTAATCCGACACGTCCAACGGGGATCGTGTGAGAGACACGAATACGCGGTCGTTGAGGATGAACAGCGCCCACACGAAATTGATGCCCATCAAGCCGACGTAGCAGACAAGTACTCCGATTGCGACGGTCACGATCGTCGAGGTGTTGTAGAGCCTCGCCCTCTGTCTCGCCTCCGGTGAACTCTTCGACGGGCGATGCCATAGCTGCGCGTCCACGATCAGCCATCCGATCATGATCACGAGAGATCCGATCGTGGCAATCACAAGACGGGGTGTGCTCAGGGCTTCGGCCAGACTCCAGACGGTCGAGTTCACGGTGGCGATGGCCCCGGTGGCTAGCGCGGCCGCCAGCCCTTTCGACAGACCCGGCACCAGCCGCCAGGGCCGGTTGGCGCGGACCATCCCCGCAAGCACCCGTAGGCGGCCCCGTCTGCCGCTGACGACGTATCGAAGATCAGCCGCGTACTCGCCACCGACCGGGTCCGGGTGGACAGGCATGAGGTGTCCGGCGAACGGTGCCCTCAGCGGTTGGCGTGGCGGGCTCCCCTCGCCTTTGTCGACCCGCGGGTTCACGAGGCCGAGCACGGCTTCTTCCACGACCCGCCGGGCTCTTTTCTGCAACCGCAAGCCGCCCAGCGAGGGCAGGGACAACAGTGCCAGCCCGTGCCCCTGCTGCACATCCACCACCAGGGTGTGCCCGTCGGCACGTAGTGGAAGGTCGGTGAGAGCCACGACGACGTCCCAGTTCTCCGAGCCTGCGCGGTCTCTGATGCGGCGCATCAATGTGGGCGGGTCCTCGCTGCCCGAGGTGAAGGGCTCACTCACCACCTCGATGTCGAACCGTCGCCCCGGGCCGGATCTGCCGGCGAGCCGAGCCGGGAGAACGCGGGCCATGCGCTGCGCGACCTCCGTCGGCGCGTCCGGATCCGCCAGAAGAGCGACGACCGTAACCCTCGAAGACGACACCATCATGACCCGACCCCTGACGGCTGCTGGAGCACATGTGCCGACAGGATGCCCCACCGGTGGCCGCGATCCGCGGTGACACGCTTTTCCACAGACCTGGTGCTGCTTTCGCCACGGTTGCGATGGTGCTCGAACCGGTTCTTCCGCGCTGCTGCCCAGGTCGGTCGGATGGGGGTTCGCCGCTCCTAGGGGCGCGTCTCGGCCAGGGTTGTCGAGGGTGTCACGCCGTAGCGCTGTCGGTAGGCGCCGGCGAACCTGCCGAGGTGGGTGAAGCCCCAGCGGTAGGCGACGTCGGTGACGGTCGCCTGCCCTGTCTCCTTCGCGCGCAACTCCTCATGGGCGCGGGCCAGTCGTGTGCGGCGTAGGTAGTCCATGGGAGACATGCCCACGTGCTGGCGGAATCCCTGCTGCAGCCGTCGAATGCCCACCCCGGAGATTTCCGCGAGGGCTGTCACGGTGAACGGATGCTCCGGGTGTGCCTCCATGGCGTCGATGGCGCGTTTGATCGGGGCGGGACGGCTGGGAGCAACGGGCCGCGTCAGTTCTTCGCGGTACGGATGATGCGCTGCCAGCAGCAGGCCGTTCAGCAGCGCTTCGTGCAGTGGGTCTGCCATCAGTTCCTGCCCGATGAGCCCTCGGGGTGTCAGAGCGTCCTCCGCCGCCCACCGGGCCAGTCGGGCCCAACTGCGCCCAGGGCCATGGGAGACATCCATGGAAGGGTGCAGCCGGAGAGGCAACCGGATCGGGGCGTCGAGCAGGCGCTCGAGCTGGAGTTCCAGCGCGGGCCGTTCGATCTTCACCGCGAGAAGCCGGCAGTCGCCGCTCCATCGGTCCAGCATCGTGGTGCGGCCCGGCTGGAAGACGGCGGCTTCGTCCACGGTCGCGAGGAGCGGATCGTGGCGTCCTTGGTGCCACGCCATGGACCCGGACAGTGGTATGTCGACGTGGTAGGCACCAAGCTCGCCGAACCGCATACGCAGATCCGCGCCGAACTGCAGGGTGCCAAGCGTCACACCGCGAAGGCGGCTGACCGCGAAGTGCCCACGGAGGACGGCCGATGGCTGGAGCAGGTCGACGACGTTGCTGTAGAAGTTCTGCTCGATGATCTGCCGTGCCTCGTCCAGGTCGCCGGTGCGGAGTCGGACCGGCCGGGTGGCTTCGGCGCGGAGAGCCGAAACCACCTCGGCATCGGGGCGCGCCTCCGTCTCGCCCGTCTCTGGCCTGCCGGTTGGTATGTGGTGCTTGTCTGTCTCAACATTCAGGCGCAATGCCGTGGCTCCGTCTGTGACATGGGTGGGGCTGGTACAGGAGCGATCCAGACGGAGGACTCGGCCCTCCACCGGCAGCCGGCTCACGGGCCGGCGCCGAGTCGGCAAGCCGAGGCCGGAGCGGCGGAATCACCCGTTCCTGCGGCACATCGGCCAGAGAATAGTTCGGCATTCATACGAGTCTGCCGTCCCGGCTTCTGAGCACGCGCCGAACCCATACCGAAGGGATCAATCGGCTGCGCTTAAAGGATCATGGCGTGTGTTGACCGGATCATGTCCGCGGGGAGCACTGCCTAACGTTGCACCCGGGTGATCATCGACCCTTCCGCGGTACCGGCCAAGGGGGCACCGCTCGGTGCACCCGCGGCCGTCGCGTCCTGGGTGCCCGGACCCCGCACCCAGGACGTCGGACTGCGCAGGGTCGACGTCATCGGCGGACAGCACCCGCGCCCGCGCCGGCCGGTGCCCGCCGTTCCAGCTCGCCCCAATGGCCGCCGTCTCCGATGACCCGGCCCATGCCGACCGGCTCGTCGCCGCGCAGCACCATCACGCCGTACCAGGTGTTGGGCGGGCCAGCCTCAGCGGCCCCCACAGTCTTCGCGCTCAGTCCCGAGATCGTCCGCAGCCGAAGACAGGTCGTCGCGGATGACCTGCCGGCACGCAGCGAGTGAGGGTCAATGTTCGGTGTCACCTGCTACGGGTCAGGGACGAAGAACCTCATGGGCAGGCCGCAGGCACTCCCCCGTCCCTCGAACGACGAAAAGCAACGACCTTCGCGCACCCCGCCCGCAGGTCGTCCCCCCGACGGCGTCGCCGCATTCGTCGGCAGCCGATGTCAGATTGCCGAAGGCAGCGAACCGGACTCCCCGGACGCGAGCACTCCGCCGCGCACGCTCCGCCGAAGATCGAGCCACCCGCGTGGTCGAACGGCACGGCGGCTGACGTGCGGAGACACTGATCGGCTTCCAGGGTGGGGAGAGGCCCGCGCACCGGCACCCCCTGGCACCGCCGAACGGCATGAGTCCTTGTCCGCGAGCCACCGCCTACTCGACAACGAACGCGGCATCCGGCTCGTCAGGTACGCCGGGTGCCGTCAGGATCGGACGACCGCTGTGACGACTTCGCCCTTCGGGGCTGGTGACCCCTTCTCGGACCTGTTCAACCGCTTCTTCGGCACGAGCCCGGCGGCCTCCCCGCCGGCGGTCCAGCGAGTGCCCATCGGGCGCCTGCTCAGCGACGCTTCGCAGGAGCTGTTGGCGACGGCCGGCGGACGTGCCGCCGAGGACGGCGCCGACCTCGACACCGCGCACCTCCTGTGGGCCGCCACCCAGATCGATCCCGGTCGCCAACTTCTCGCGCAAGCAGGCGCCGACCCCGACGCGCTGGCGTCTCAGGTGGAGCAGTCGCTGCCACCCGGTGGCACGGTGGAGGAACCGCGGCTGACCCCGGCGGCGAAACGGGCCCTTCTCAGGGCCCACGCCAAGTCTCAGGAAGCGGGTGCGTCGTACATCGGGCCCGAGCACATTCTCTCCGCGGTCGTGGAGGACCCCTCGTCCGGCGCGGCCGGCGTCCTGGACTCGGACGGTGGTCATGGAACCCGCCGCGGACGCGGGGGGCATGGCGGGGACGGCGGTTCAGCGGCGGGCGGGCCCACTGCCACGCCCACACTGGACGAGTACGGCCGCGACCTCACGGACGAGGCACGCGCAGGGCGGCTGGACCCGGTGGTCGGGCGGGCGCAGGAGATCGAGCAGACGGTGGAGATCCTTTCCCGGCGTTCGAAGAACAATCCGGTGCTGCTGGGCGATCCGGGAGTCGGCAAGACCGCCATCGTGGAAGGCCTCGCACAGCGTGTCGTCTCCGGCGACGTGCCCAGAACCCTGCGGGACCGGCGGGTGGTGGCCCTGGACCTGTCAGGTCTGGTGGCCGGTTCGAAGTACCGCGGAGAGTTCGAGGAGCGCCTGAAGAAGGTCATCGACGAGGTCACCGACGCGCAGGAGAGCATCATCCTGTTCATCGACGAGCTCCACACGGTCGTCGGCGCCGGTGGCGGCGGTGAAGGCGCCATGGACGCGGGCAACATCCTCAAGCCCGCTCTGGCGCGCGGCGATCTCAGCCTGGTCGGCGCCACAACCTTGGACGAATACCGCAAGAACATCGAGAAGGATGCCGCACTCGCACGCCGTTTCCAGCCGGTGATCGTGCCGGAGCCCACGGTCGAGGAGACCGTGGAGATCCTCCGGGGCCTGCGCGACTCCTACGAGGCACATCACGGCGTCCGCTTCACCGACGCGGCGCTGGACAGCGCGGCGACCCTCTCCGACCGCTATATCACCGATCGCTTCCTGCCCGACAAGGCCATCGACCTGGTGGACCAGGCCGGGGCCCGAGTCGCGCTGCGCGGCGGCGGCGACAGCCCCGAGGCGGACGAGATCCACCAGGAGCTGACCCGGCTGAACCGGGAGAAGGACGAGGCTGTCCACAACGAGGACTACGAACGAGCCGCCGGGCTCAAGAGCCAGATCAGCGAGAGCGAGCGCAGGCTCTCGGGTCTGGACGGCGAACGGGAACCCGCCGCCGAGGTCACCGAGGAAGACATCGCCGACGTCGTCTCCCGGCGCACCGGCATCCCCGTCGCCCAACTCACCGCGACCGAGCGCGAACGCCTGATCCATCTTGAGGAGACCCTGCACGAGCGAGTGATCGGCCAGGACGAGGCGGTCACCGCGGTAGCACAGGCCGTGCGGCGCGGCCGGGCGGGGATGGGCGACCCCGACCGGCCCACCGGCAGCTTCCTCTTCCTCGGCCCCACAGGCGTCGGCAAGACCGAACTCGCCAAAGCCATCGCCGAGATCCTCTTCGGCCAGGAAGACCGGCTGATCCGCTTCGACATGAGCGAGTTCCAGGAACGCCACACCGTCTCCCGCCTCGTCGGCTCGCCCCCCGGGTACGTGGGCTACGACGAAGCCGGACAGCTCACCGAGGCCGTCCGCCGCAAGCCGTACAGCGTGGTGCTGTTCGACGAGGTGGAGAAAGCGCACCCGGACGTCTTCAACCTGCTGCTCCAAGTACTCGACGACGGGCGGTTGACCGACGCGCAGGGCCGTACGGTCGACTTCCGCCAGACGGTCGTCATCATGACCAGCAACCTCGCCTCACAACTCATCCTGAGCCATCAAGGCGCCGTGGACGAGATCCGCGACGATCTGATGGCCGAACTGCGCAGCCACTTCCGCCCCGAGTTCCTCAACCGCATCGACGAGGTGGTCGTCTTCCACGCGCTCACCCGCGCCGACCTTGTGCACATCGTCGACCTGCTCCTCGAGCGCAGCCGCCGCAGGCTGCACGCCCAGCAGGTCAACCTCCAGGTGACCGACGCAGCCAAGGAATGGCTCGCACAGCAGGGGTACCAACCGGAGTTCGGGGCCAGGCCGTTGCGCCGCACCATCCAGACCGAGCTCGACAACCGGCTGTCCACCATGCTCCTCGACGGCCAGGTGGGCCCCGGGGACACCGTCACCTGCGATGTGCGGGGCGACCGGATGGAGTGCACGGTCTCCCCCGGCAACCGTGCGGAGACCGGCGAGCCTGCCACGACAGCCTGACAAACGGCCGTCGGCCGCACGGTGCCGCGGTGCCGTCCCGCTCGACGCTTCAGACTTCGACATCGTGAGTCCCCTGCGCGTCGGCCCCCTCCCCGGCGTCTCGGTTCCGGATCATCGCGGCCGCACGGTGCAGTTCGGCGAGCACCGTGCGTACGGCACGCCGTGCGGCACGTTCGGGGCGGTGCAGTACGTCGACCTGACGTCCGGTGTGCACGCCGCTGAGCGGTCTGAGGACCAGTGCGGGGTGCGGACGCGTGGTCCAGCGGGGCATCAGGGCCAGACCGCCTCCGGCGGCCGCGACTTCGGCGGCCACCGCGAAGTCGTTGATGCGATGGACGATGTCGAGCCGTCGGTTCGCGGCGGTCGCGATGGCGTCGATGGGGGCTATCAGCGGGAAGCCGTCGTGTACGGCGATCCAGGGTTCGTCGGCGACGTCCCGCGGGGTGAGATGTCGTTCGGCGGCCAAGGGGTGGTCGGCCGGGAGGGCGACGTCGAGAGGTTCACGCAACAGCGTGACGGCGGTGACGGTGCTTGGCCAGGGTGGCGCCCGGTCGAGACGATGAGCCAGTACGAGGTCGTAATCCCGGGTCAGCCGCGGGAAGTGATCCTGCGCGACGTCCTCGTCGGCGAGGGAGAGTCTCGGGTGTCCGGAGGTGACCCGGGCGAGCAGAAGGGGGAAGAACGCGGCAGCCGCGCTGTGGAACGCCGCCACCGACACCTGCGCGTCCGGCTGTTCCACGAACTCGTCGATGGTGTGCCGTGCCTTGGCCAGCGCGGTCTCCACCTCGACGGCCGCACCGGCCAGGGCCTGGCCGGCGTCCGTGAGCACCAGCCGCCGTCCGTCACGTCGGGGGAGCGGGACCGGGATGGTGCGTTGCAGCAGCCGTAGCTGTTGGGAGACGGCCGAGGGAGTCATCAGGAGCGCCTCGGCGGTGGCGGTGACGCTTCCCAGCTCGCCAAGTTCCCGCAGGATGCGCAACTGCCGTTCGTTCACCGTCGTAGTGTAGTGAAACTACAGTGTTGTTGAAGACTTTGACCCTTGGCTTCAACGTGCGGCCCAGGCAGCGTCAAGGGGGTGTTCAACACCCGCCGCACTGACGCAGTGCTTCTCCTCGTCGCCCTCGTGTGGGGCTCCAGCTATCTGGTCGCGAAGACCGCCACCTACGCCCTGCCCGTTTTGGCGGTCCTGTTCGCGCGGTACGCGATCTCCGCGATCGCCTGCCTCACCCTCGTCATCTCCCACCGTCGCCGCAAGAAGCGCTGCACGCGAGACGAGGTGCGTGTCGGGTCACTGCTGGGGGTCACCCAGGCTGCGGTCCTGGTCTTTGAGACCTATGGCGTCGCGCACACCAGCGCGGCCAACGCCGGCCTTCTCATCAGCCTCACCATCGTGCTCACCCCGCTGCTGGACCGCACGGCGGGCAACGGCCGACTACCCCTGCGCTACTTCGCCGCCACCGGCGTGTGCCTGCTGGCCGTCACGCTGCTCATGTCCGGCAGCGCCATGCACACTTTGCGCGCCGGCGACCTGCTGATACTTGCCGCCGCGGTGGTCCGCGCCGTGCACGTCGCGCTCGTAGGGCGACTGACGAAGCGCCGCGCTGTCCGGCCGTTGCAGCTCACCGCCGTCCAGATGGCCGTCGGCACGGCGTTGTTCGCCGCGCCTGCCTCGGGCGACCTGCCGAAGCTCACCCAGGTCGATGCCGTGGTCTGGGGCCGGCTCGTCTACGTCGCTCTGTTCTGCAGCGTGTTCGCCTTCCTGGCGCAGACCTGGGCGGTGCAGAACAGCTCCGCGAGCCGGGCCAGTCTGCTCCTGGGCACTGAACCGGTCTGGGCCATCACGGTCGGCATCAGCTTCGGCGGCGAGGAGTTCAGCCTCCTCGCCGGTCTCGGAGCATCGCTCATGGTCGGCGGAACATACTGGGGGCAATCCATCGAACGCGCCTGCCGCACCCCGGACGAGGAGGATCCTCGCCGCCGGACAACGGCACTCACCAGCGTCTGATCGGCCTGCCCGGTCAGAATCGCTGACCGCTTCCGGCGATCATGGTGACGAGCGTGTCGATGGGATCTTCGGCGCGGTCCTCGCCTCACTTCTCGTTGGGTAACTGGCCGCTCACCTCCACGCCGGCGGCTCCGTTCGCGATGCTGATGAGCAGGGCGGCGTATCTGCGGGCGTCCTGCTCTCCGACCAGGTCGGCGACGATGGCCAGGAACTCGGTCTGACTGCGCTCGACCGCACGGGCCAGTGCGGTGGGGTCACCGGACGGGTTGCTGAAGATCAGCTTGTAGAGGTGCGGCCGGGAGCGGCCGATGTCGATGAGCGCGATGACCCCGCTGCGCAGTTTCTCCACGTCCGACCAATCGGCACCGGCGCGCAGCTCCTGCATGAGGTCACAAAGTCGGTCCCACGCCCGCGTGCCGATCGCCACCAGCAGGCTCTCCTTGTGCGGGAAGTGCCGGTAGGGCGCTCCGCGGGTCTCCGGCCTCCGCACCGACCGCGCGGAGGGTCACCGCTTCGCGCCCGCCGCGGTCGAGCAGGCCAGCCGCGGCGTCGATGAGGGCGCGGCGCGTGGTGGCGGCCGATTCGGTACGGCTGATCATGACGACCATCACTCGTAGTCGTCACCGGTGCGTCCACCGGGATGGGTGCGGCCACCGCCCGGGAAATGGCCCGCCGCGGATTTCATGCACTCGTCGGCGTACGACGCGACAGCGACGGCCGAGCCCTCCTCGCCGACATAAAGCCGGTGGTCCTCGACACCACCGATCAGAACCACATCGCGGCGCTGGTAGAACGCAGCGACAAAGACCCAGAGGAACGCACCTCGCGGGCCTGATCAACAACGCCGGCCTCCCCAGTGCCCGCGCCGCCGTAATTGTGCGGGCTCACCCGCGCGCGGCCCGCCTGGGAGAGGCCGCGGCGATGGCCCGCCTGCAGTCCGTTCCAAGGAGCGGACCATGGACCGCGGCCGAGCCCCTGCGGCGCACCCTGGGCGCACGGACGCGCTCACCGTAGGTGATCTGCACCTGCCGTTGCAGATCACCTAAGTCCTCACCGGACGCCGGGACGGCACAGACGAGACCTTCCTGCAACTGCTGCCCATCTACGCCGGGCAGCGTCACCGGGCTGCCCGGCTGATCCTGCTCGGCGGCCGCCTACCCAACCAGCGCGCCCACCTGTAGACACCCGTCAACCCGGCACGGGAGCAGGCGCTGCCCAGGCTCACGTCGCGATTGGCCCTTACTGCCCGCGGCCAGTCTCCGCCCCGTCCATCTGGTCCACCTGCCAGCGACCTTTGAGGCCGCTCACGATCCCACCGCAGGACGGCGGACTGCTCCCGACCGCCTCGTGCTGCGGGGGATGTCTGATCCACCAGGCCCTGCCGCTTCGCCCTGGCGGAAAACTGCGGGCGCACGCCGACAGCACGAGGGATCATGAGGCATGCGTCCGGATGGCTGGCACCTCACCGAAGACCTCGACAGCTTTCTCGCCCGAGCCGGAGACTTCCTGCGCTCGCGCCCCGCCCTGCACACCCTCCCGCTGACGGTGACCGAGGCACTGCGCACGCGCGGGGCGGACGAGTACGGCGCCGAAGCCCTCCTCTTCGGCAGCCTCGAGCGGGCGGGCAAGGTCCGCGCGGCATTTTTCCGCACGCTGCCCCGCCGCCCGTGCCTCACCCCGCTCACACCAGTGGAGGCCGACGCCCTCGCCCTTCACCTGGCCGACCTCGGCCACCGCCTCCCCGGCGTCAACGCGGACCACGACACCGCCACCGCTTTCGCCGAGTCGTGGACGCGGCACACGGGCGCAACGCTGACGCTGCGCCAGCGGGAGCGCCTGTGCCGCCTCGGCACGCTCACACCACCGGCACCACCCCCGGAGGGCCGAAGCCGAATCGCGGGCGAGCAGGACCGTGAGCAACTCATGCTGTGGCACCGCGAGTTCGTCACCGCCATCGGAGGAACCCCCACTGCGGACAACAGCTCATGGGCGGATACACGCATCGCTGAAGGGCGCGTCACGCTCTGGGAAACCCCGGACGGCACCCCCGTCTCCATGGCGGGCGTGACCCCGATGGTCGCCGGCCAGGTCCGGGTGGCCCCCGTCTACACCCCGGCCCGCCTACGCGGCCGCGGTTACGCGGGCGCCGCGACGGTCGAGGTGAGCAGAGCGGCGCTGGCCGCAGGCGCAGCGGAGGTCCTACTGTTCGCGGACCTGGCCAACCCCACCAGCAACGGCCTCTATCAGCGGATCGGGTACCGCCCGGTCACCGACTTCGCGGTGTACGACTTCTTGAAGAACCCTGAGGTTCGGGTCCTGTGACGTCAGCGCCGCGAACGCCCTTGCCAGCAGGGGACTTTGCGGGCGCCACCTTGCTGTACTTCTTCAACGAACATGCGGCGCGGGACGCCGGCCAAAGAGCTCATCCTGCTCGCCGGACGGGCTTGCGAAGGCGACGACCGGCTCTGCTCCAGGAGACCTCTTGAAGCGGCCCGACCTGGACGTCGGCGCCATCTCCGTCCCGAGCGGACTGTGTTCGCTGTCACGCACCATGAATCGACTGCCTTCGTTGTCAACGACTGGCATCGATAGCAGCGGACAGTCAGACACCGCGCGCACGGTGCCAACTGAAGTTGTCCTGTCTCATACCCCGTGAACAATCTGATCGTCGAAGGCGGGTGGGATTCGGCGAAGTGACGAGCACGACCAGGACCTCTTGGTAGCAACTGCGGTGTCGACGCCCAATTGTGTCAAGAGGCCCCATCATGCCGTTGTACGCCCCTGCCGCTCCTGCTGTCAACGTTGGGCAAGCTGACTGCTCGTGCCCGGCCTGCCGGTTGTGCCCGGCCTGCCGGTTCGGTCACGGCCGCCGTCATCCGGCCCGGCCCCGCCGCTGTACCTCGGACACCACGGACGCGGAGTGGCAGGTCATCGCTGCGGTGCTGCCGTGGCCGGCATAGCAGGATGGCAACGGCGGACGGCCAGAGGAGAACTGCCGCCGGATGTCGTGGACGCGAACTTCTATGTCGCGAACCACGGCAACAAGAGGCGTAACCTGCCGGGCGACTTCCACCCACTGGCGCAGGGTGCACACGATCTTCAGCCGGGCGGTGGCAGGACGGAAGCGTCGACGCCATCCACAACGACCTGCGCGACGAGGTCCGTCGGTCCGAGAACCGGGACCCGACCGCCGCGATCATTGACTCGCAGTCAGTACGTGCCGCAGAGACAGTCGGCGTCGGCAGCCGCGGGTACGACGCCGACAAGAAGGTGGCAGTAACCGAGGTCGGCGACGCCAGCGCCTTCCCAACCCCTGCCCACCTCGCCTCCTACGGCAGGGCTGACCCCCGCCACCCACCGCCCCGGACCTCCGTCCGCGGCGAGGGCCCGCTCCGCGGCGGCAACAAACAGCTCGAACGGGCCCTGTTCCTATCCGCGTTCGCCTCGCTCAGCAGCCCCGAATCCAGGGCCTACTACGACAAGAAACGCGCCGAGAAGAAGCGCCACAACGCCGCCCTTATCTGCCTCACCCGCCGCCGCGTCGACGTGCTCTTCGCGATGCTCCGCGACGGCACCCTCTCCCAACCCCGGCACGGACAAGCAGCCTGACCACGCCCACAGACCTTGACCGAACAGATAGAAGCCCCCCCAGCGCGGAAAGACCACAGGCCCAAACCAGCACTACTGACTCGCACTACCACCGACACCGAACCGAGAGATCGCGCCTTGATTCCTCACGCCTCGTCAAAGGCCTCGAGCAGGCGCTCGTACGCCAGCTTCGGCCGCAGGGCCGCGTCCCACGGCAGGGAATCGGCCGTGCGCGGAGGATAGATCTTGGTGTCGGCGGTGGAACCGTACCGGTCGGTGAATCCCCATGTGGAGAACGATGTGCAGTTCGGCTCCTCCAGGCAGACCCGCAGCTTGCCCGCCATCTCATCAGCCTGGGTCTGCCGCCCGTCCTCCTCGTCCTCGCCTATGGGGACGTCCATCTCCGACACCCGCGCCTGAACCCCGAGCTCCGCCAGATCCCGCACATGGCTGCGGAAGGTCTCCGGGTCGATGCGGTCGCCGGGTGCGTACTCATGGTTCTGGAAACCCACGCCGTCGATCGGTACCCCGCGTTCCTTGAGCCGCGTGACCAGATCGTAAAGGGCGTCCCACCGCTCGCCTTCCTCCTCGACCCCGTACTCGTTGAGGAACAGCCGTGCCTTCGGATCGGCCCGGTGGGCGGCCCTGAACGCCTCGTCGATGTACTCCTCGCCCATGGCCCCGAACCACGGGCTCTGCTCGGAGCGCAGACCGAGATCCCCGTTGGTGTAGCTCTTCTCGTCGTCGGACATGGGCTCGTTGACCACATCCCATTCCGCGACCCTTCCCTTGAAGTGCCCGGCGACCGCGGCGATGTGCCGGAGCATGGTCCGGCGCACCTCCTCGGGGTCGCCGTTCTCCCGCATCCAGTTGGGCAGAGCCTCGTGCCAGACGAGGGTGTGCGCGTGCACCTTCATGTCGTTCGCGCGAGCGAAGCGTACGAGGAGGTCCGCGTCGCGGAAGTCGTAGACGCCCCGGCGTGGGTGGAGGAACTGCGGCTTGAACGCGTTCTCCGGAGTGAGCATGGAGAACTGGCTCCCCGCGAGCGCCCGGTAGCGTGCGTCGGTGAGCAGCGGGTTCTCGGCCAGGGCGGTGCCGACGTCGAACGGCCGCCCCACGTCTGCGGCCCGCGCACGCAGCGAGTCGTCGGACTGCGCCTGGCGTAGCTGCGGCGCCTTGATCACGCGGAGCGAGTCACCGCTCTCCGCCCGCGCGGTCAGCTGCGTCAGACGCCATCCCTCGCGTCGCTCGTCTTCGCCCGCGTCCGCCTCCAGACCGAACCAGACAGTGCCTTCGGCGAAGACGCCCGGGTCCTGCACGGTTCCCAGCCGCCGCCCGTCGGCTTTCACGCGGAAGGTGTCACCGATGCTGGACACGGCGAGCGTCACCGTCCCGGAGCAGCCGCAGTCGAAATCCTTGGAGGTGGCCGGCTCATCGCCCTCACCGTCCCATATCTGTACCCTCACTTGTCCGTCGGCGGTCACGCCGACACGGAGTGAGGGCCGCTCCTGCCGCCACTCGTCGTAGATGACCGGCACCCGTCCGTACAGCCGCAGCCATGAGTCGCCGTCATCGTCACCCACACCGGACATGCGCGCGGTGACGGTGAAGTCGCCATCGGACCTGAGATGCGGGCCGGCCAGGTTCAGCGGGGGGTTGGGCTGGCCGCCGGAGGAGTCCTGCTCCACGATGTGCCGATCCGATGCGCTGACCCGCAGGATGTCGTTTTGCGCGGTGGTGCCCGGCATCTGCGTCCAGTCGTGGTTCCGCAGCAGGTCTTCGTCGTTTCCGCCGCCCGCGCCTTCGCCCTGCCCCGTACACCCGGCCGCCACCGCCATGACGAGCACCACTGCGGTCAGTCGCTGCCACGTCCCCCCACCAAGGTCCACGGTCTCTCCCACTCTCTTGTTCGAGACGAGATCAACGTCTCGAAAACGGGCCACAGTTCATCACACATGAGGTACGGCGGCCTTGTGTGGCACGTCCCAGCTCCTGTGGCGGAGCGGGACCGGATCGTTGCGGCCTGCGCGGAAGGCGCATCAAACACGCGTGTGCCAGCGGACTTCAGGGTGGCTTCAGGGTGTCCACGGAGACGGTACGCAAGTAGCGCTCACGGTTCGCTGACCGGCGGATGGTGGGACTGGCGGACGAACCGCGGCCGGGCCGCCACAAGTCAGAACCGGTACTCAGCAAGGCTGCGCGTACGGAGTTGACGCGCTGGTCGTGACAGGCGATGACGACCGGGCCGGGATCGGCGCCGGGGCCGTTGGTGTCGACATAGGTGATGCACTGCCTGCACGCCGACACCACGCCTGACGAGAAAGCCGAGCAGGCTCGGTGTCATCGCAGGCTCCTGCCTTCTCCGGCGGCGGGCACGAGGGTGAGTCAGGCCGGGGCTTCGGGCGGGTGTCGCCCATCCCGGCGGGCCAGTACGAGGAACGGGAAGGGCAGGGTTGTCGTACTCCGGCCGTGGAGCGAGGAACTGCCGGACCAGACACCGCTCGGATCAGGCATTTCACGGGCCGCCCCTGACGGTTGTGCGGGGGAAGAACACCCGCACAATCGTCAGGAGGAACCACCCACTTGCAGAACAGAGCCGAGCCTGCCATCGCCCGGCACGACTGGCACTTACTAGGGCTCCGTTAGGTCGGTGCCGATCTGTGCGTTCTGGGCAGGGGTTGATGGCAGGTGATGCAGGTGCCGGTCCAACACCTCAGGGTGTCCTGGAGGAGGTCGAGGACCTGGTAGAGGGTGAGGCCGGTGCGGGAACTTTTGGGTGCAGTCGCTGCTCGGTCAGGAAGGCGTGGGCGGCGGTGCCCAGGGTGACGTGGTGGTGCCAGCCGGCCCAGGACCAGCCCTCAAAGTGGTTCGGGCCCAAGCCGTGCTTGAGTTCGCGGTAGTTGTGCTCGATGCGCCAGCGGACCTTGGCCGACCGGACCAGCGCGGCGAGCGGGATTGCGGCGGGCAGGTTGGCCAGCCAGTACTCGGTGGGCGCCTCCGCTCCGATCGGCCATTCGGCCAGCAGCCAGCAGTCCGGCAACACCCCGTCCCGCCACCCCAGTTCGGCGGCGGCCGCCGCTCTGAGCGGTCGCTCGACGGCCTTGCCGACGGATCGCACCCGCAGCGCGGCGAACCGGGACCGCATCGGGCCGCGGGCGCCGGTCCGCCACTCCACGGTGGTGAACACCTCCGGCCCGAAGCGGATGGCCAACTCCGCCACCGAGGGCGCGGGCCGGCGATAGCGGGGCTGGGGCCAGCAGACGACCCGCCCGTTGCGGACCGGCGCCTCGGGCTCGGCGTCGAAGGGGTGGGCGGACACCTCCGCGCGGACATTCCCTACAGGGAATTGCCGGTCTCGGCTGCGCGCCGCAGGATCTGGTCCGAAGCGACCTGCCTGGCAAGGAGATGTACATGATCGAGATCGACCCGCAGCACCTGGCCCACCGCTATATGGCTCAGTGGACAGTGCCGGGCGCCGCCGAACGCCGCGCGGCCATCGAGCAGCTGTGGTCCGAGGACGCCACCCACATCCTGCAGCCGCCCGCGGAGATTCGGGAGATCGCTGCGGAACTTGGCTTCGGCCACACGACTCTGGAGGCTCAGGGGTACGACGCCATCGAGACCCGAGTGGCGCGAAGCTACGAGCGGTTCGTCGAGACAGGGGGATTCACCTTCCGGGCACGCGCCGATGCGGTACGCCTTCACGGCGTGGTCAAGTTCAGCTGGGAGACGGTGTCCACCGAAACCGGCGACGCGGTGGGTGGGGGCTTGGAGATCCTGTTGCTCGACGACGACGGCCGAATCAAGGCCGACTACATGTTCCCGGGGGCCTGACCCGCAGTAGCGGCGGCCATTGGTCTGGCGGCGGCCGTGAGAGCCTCGGCTGTCGCCGGGTCTGCCGGCAGGAACGCCTCCAGCTTCAGCTCGGCAAGTGTCACGTCAATGGCCGTGGCGAAGGTCGTCACGGTCGTCATCAGGCTCAGCTCGCCGTACGAGGACTGCAGGCGGAGTGGAACTGCGAAACCGAGCAGCCCGGCAGACCGCTCCAGCTCGGGAACGTACTCGGTGAGCTCGGCGCGCAACTCCTCCAGGTGGCCGAGGCGGGCCAGGATGTGGCGCGCCCATTCGGCGAGGTTGCGGATGCGGGGAGCCAGGCCGTCCGGATGCAGCGCAAGGCGGTAAATGTTCGTGCCCGGGCCCACCAGCTCGGCGGCCGCACCCTCGGTGATCAGGTCGAATGCTGTGTTCGCGGCTATCAGGTCACCGCCCCGGTCCACCACCAGCGCCGGATACGGCAGATGCCCGCGGAGGATGTGGTCGATCGCTGTGCGCACGGGGGCCAGCGCCGGGCCGTCCAGTGAGCTCTCGGGGTAGGCGGGCGCGTACCCGGCGGCCAGCAGCAGTTCGTTGCGCTCGCGCAGCGGCAGCTTTAGCGACTCGGCCAAGCGCACCACCATGTTCCGGCCGGGGACGGACCTGCCGGATTCGATGAAGCTGAGGTGCCGCTGGGTGGTGCCCGCCCGCAGCGCCAGATCGAGCTGGCTGAGATGACGGCCGGTACGGAGTTCGCGAAGCGTACGAGAGAAGTCCACGGGCCTGTTGTAACGGCGAGGGAGGGTCCCAGGCCATTCCCCGCAGGGAATTGTCGCCACCCGAACCAGTCGTGAACATCTGTGGCATGGACATCGGTGTACTGCTTCCGACCGGAACCGCCCAGTGGGGCGCGCCCGACGACCCTCGCGAGCTGGTCGCCTTCGGACGCCAGGCCGAACGCTCGGGCTTCTCCTCGCTCTTCGTCAACGACTCCCTGATCAGCCCGCGCATCAAGGCGCTCACGATGCTGGCCGCGCTCGCCCCGGCCACCGAGACCGCGACGCTGGGCACGGCTGCGCTGATGCCGTTCCTGCGTAGGCCGATCCAGGCAGCGCAGTCACTTGCGTCGATCGACCTGCTGTCCGGTGGCCGGCTCACCGTGACCGTCGGCGCCGCCTTCCCCGGCCGCTTCGGGCGGCCCCTCTACACGCTGTCCGAGCTGCACGGCGAAGCCCAGCAGCGGGCGGTCCGCATCCGCTCTCGCCGCCATCACCGACTGGGCCATGTCGGTCCCGCACTCATGGCCCCTTGCGCCGTCGGGTCACCGTCACCAGCGGACCGCCCGGCGGCGCGCGGCCCGGACAGGGCCACTCGCGTGCGGCCCAGCCGACGCGCGAACAAGAACAACCAGCCGGCGCGCCGACCACGCCCGGACAGGCGCGGTGACCTGCACAAAAGCCAGGACGGGCGGGAGGGCTGCGCAACCTCGTCCGCAGCCTCCAATCGCAAAAGGTGCACGCTCGGCGCGCAGTGCGCGAGGGCCGGCTGCGCAATCCGGTCGGGCGGGGCACAGCCTGAGCAGTCAGCTTGACTCCGTCGGGAACCTTGGGGTTCCCCGGTGCGGCAGCATGATCAGCGTGCAGGCTCGGGCAGTGCTGCAGGCCGATCCAGCCGACGAGGTGCACGTTGTCCGTCCGTCCCCGCTCCGGTGAGCAAGTCCCTTATCTGACCGGGCAGACCGCCCGGGCGGGAATCCGAAGGGCACGACGGCAATGTGGGTGAGAGAGCGCCGGGACGGGCTGTGGTGCGACGAGGACTTCGCCGACCGGTACCTGCGCGACGGGCGGCCGGGTCTCTCGCCTTCTCAACTGGCCACCGATCACTGCCGCCTTCCGCGCCCTGCCCGAGTGATGCAGGGCTGTGCTGTGGCATCACGTCGTGGAGGAGGATGCCGCGGCCCAGGTCGGAACGCTGCTGGGTCTTACCGCCGGCGGGGTCGCCTCGCTGACCGGCGGCAGGTCCGTCCCTCACCGGACCCGCTCCGCCTCGCCCTGCGCGGCGTGTGGCCTCTCACTCGGCCCGCTCTGTGGTCTCCCCCCTCCCCCGCAGCCCGCGCCAACGACGCCGCCACGGGTGTCGGTCATCCGGGTCAGCGTCTTCGAGGGACGCGTCCGGGCGGGCCGGTTGGCCACTTCGAGGTGCAGGGCGGCGGCGCGGTCGCGGGCGGCTGCGGGTCTTCCCGGAGTACGGGCGGGTCCGGAGCCGTCCACGCGCGTCAGGTCACCAGTCCCTGACGGTAGGCGTAGACAACGGCCTGCACACGGTCGCGCAGGTTCAGCTTGGTGAGGATGCGGGACACGAAGGTCTTCACGGTCTCCTGGCTCAGCAAGAGGGCCGCGGCGATCTCCTTGTTGGAGAGACCGTCCGCGATGAGGCGCAGGACCTCGAGTTCGCGCGGGGTGAGAGGGAGGTCGCGCGGGGCGTCCTCCGCGGGGCGGATACGGGCGGCGTATCGGCCCACGAGCTGGCGTGTCACCTCGGGGTCGAGGAGGGCCGCGCCCGTGGCTACGGTCCTGATGCCGAGCAGGAGCTGGGCTGGTGGCGCGTCTTTGAGGAGGAAGCCGCTCGCGCCTGCGCGCAGCGCCTCGTAGACGTATTCGTCCAGATTGAACGTGGTGATGACGAGTACCTTCGCGGGGTGGCGCACGCCGGCGCCGGCCAGGCGGCGGGTTGCCTCGATGCCGTCGAGCACGGGCATGCGGATGTCCATCACCACGACGTCAGGGCGTTGTTGTTCGGCGAGCTTGAGAACCGCCTCTCCGTCACCGCACTCGCCGACGACCTCCATGTCGGCCTGTGCGTCGATGATGGTGACCAGGCCTGTGCGGATGAGTACTTGGTCGTCGCAGACGGCGACGCGGATGGGCTGGGTCACGAGGTGCTCCCGGCGGCGGGTATGCGGGCCCGGACGAGGAAGCCGCCGCCCGTCTGCGGGTCGGCGCTGAAGTCGCCGCCCAGGAGAGCGACCCGTTCGCGGAGTCCGGCCAGGCCGCGCCCGCTGCCTGCTTGAGTGGCGGATGAGGAACCGGAACCGTTCGTGGCGACCTGCACGGCGATCTCCGTGGTGTCGTGCCGCACTTGGACGGAAGTGTGCTTTCCGTGGGCGTACTTGAGGGCGTTCGTCAGAGCCTCTTGTACGACACGGTAGGCGATGAGATCGGCGCTGCCCGTCGTTGCGGCTGGGGTGCCCTCCTGCGTGAACTCCACCGGTTGTCCGGCCCGGCGTGTCTGCTCGACGAGCGTATGGAGTCTGCCGACGACCGGTGTCCGCTCCTGCGGGTCATGGTGGGGGTTGAGCAGGTCGAGCAGGTACCGCAGGTCGGTCATGGCTTGCCGGCCGGTGTCGGTGACGGCGGTCAGGGCCTGGTCGAGGCGTTCGGGTGCGTCCGCCGCGTAGCGGGCCGCCTCCGCCTGCACCACCATCGCCGTCACGTGATGGGTGACCACGTCGTGGAGTTCACGGGCGATACGCGACCGTTCGGCGGCGAGCGTTTCCTCGGCGACTCGGCGGCGGCGTTCGGCCTCTGCCTTCCGGCTGGTGCGCAGCCGCACTCCGACGCCCCAGGCGAGGGCCAGCGCCAGGTAGAACGTCACGAACTCGATCAGTGGGTCACCGGTGCCCAGGCGGCTGAGTGCTACGGAGAGCACCACGTACGCCGCGGAGTACGTGAGCACGGTTGCGCGCCGGTGCCGCTCGAGGCGGGACGCGGCGGTCAGCAGTGCGATGGGCAGCGCGCTGCCCGCGAAGGAGTGGTAGCCGCGGAGTTGGTCGACGGCGAAGCCGACCGACACGAGAGCGAGACACAGCGTCGGCCATCGCCGGCAGACCAGCATCGGGAGGGATTCGAGGAGAATCGCGACGACGGCCGGCGCGTCCAGGGAACGGCTCGGCACGCTGCCGAGCAGCGTGCCCTGATTGTGGAGCGCCGGTATGAACGACGCGACCAGGAGCAGCAGACCGAGCGCGGGATACCAGACCGCGGGTCCGGTCCGCCGCCACCGTTGCGGGAGCCACTGAGGAGTGATCACCGGGAGAGTGTAGGAGCAGCGGTCGTCCGGTCGGCGCGGCGGCGGGGCACCAGGTGGCCTCGGCGGCGGGCCAGCCACAGGAACGCGAGGGTGACGAGCACACCGAACAGCACCGAGTACACGCTCGCCTCGGGGCCGAACTCGCCGCCGGTGAGGAGTTCGGGCCCGGAGGTGCTGGATTCGAGGAGTCCTTGCGAGGCTCCGTTGCCCGAGACTTCGGTGCTGAAGATGCCCGCCGCGGCGAAGTTCCAGCCGAAGTGGAGCCCTATGGGCAGCCACAGGCTGCGGGTGGCGATGTAGGCACCGGTCAGCATGCCTCCGGCCTCGACCGCGATGGCGGTGGCGCCCAGCAGGCTGGCATCCGGATTGAGCAGGTGGGAGGCGCCGAACAGGACGGACGTCAGCACCAGGGCGATCCAGCTTCCCGTCCGTTCCTCGATGATTCTGAACAGGACGCCGCGGTACATCACTTCCTCGGTCACGGCTGCGGCGGCCATGAAGCCGATGAACCCGATCGCGCCCGTCACCGAGCCCAGACCGTCGATGTCGTAATAGCCGGAGGAGAACAAGTTGATCATGACGGCCGTGAACAACGCGATGCCGATCAGCGTGCCTCTGCCGAACGCGGGCCGGGATCCCTCCCAGGCCAGCTCGGTGACCTGACGGCGCTCGGTCCTGCCCACCACCCATCGGTAGACCAGCACCGACAACGCGGCGGTCAGCAGACCGACGACGAGTCTGAGCCACGGCTTGTCGTCCATGGCCGCTACGCCCTGACCGCCGATGAACGCGATCGCGGCGACGGCCAGCAGTTGCCAGACGAATCTCATGAACACTCCTTGACCTGATCCGCGGCCTGAGGCCGCGGTGGGATCGAACCTACGAAGGTGCGGGCGGGGCTTCGTCACCACCCGAAGGACACTTGCTTGTAGCTGCGCAGGGACAGATCGTCTGCCGGGGTGCGCGGCCGTGCCGCCCCTCACCGCTGTGCGGCGGCCCCGTGACGGACTACTTGTGGGTGGCCTGCGCGGTGACGCGCTGGATGGCCTTCACAGCTACGTCGGGGCGGTCGACGTGGATGTAGTGGCCGCTGCCGGCGGCAGTGGTGACGCTGCTGCGGCGGGAAAGGGCGAGCCACTGGCGCTGGCCGTCGCACCACATCTGCTCCAAGGCGGGCCCGTAGTCCGCGATTTCGGAGTACTGGGACTCGTGCTTGATGATCTGCACCGGGATGTTTCCGGCGGGGCGGACCTCGGCGTCGGTGATGCGGAACTTCTCCGGGTTCTGCCCTTCGCTCATCGCGAGCGTCTGCTCCCGTACGTCTGCCGCCCTGCCGGTGGCCGATGCCGGAATTGCCTTCTGGATGCCTGCGGTCAGGGCCGGGATGGTGGCATCGAGCAGCACCAGCCCCTTGACCCGGTCCAGATGGTCGGGGGCGTAGCGGGCGGCGATGAGCCCTCCCATGGAGTGGCCGACCAGCACGACCGGACGGTGGCCGGCGACCCGGTCGAGGACTCCCGTCAGGATCCTGCCGCTGTCGGCGAGGGTCTGGAGGTGCTCGGGCTGATCGCTTCTGCCCTCGCCGAGACGGTCATAAGCACAGACTTCCGCGCCCTTGCTCAGGCTCTTTTGCAGGTCGGCCATGGTGTCGAGCCCGTCGCCTGCGCCGGCCATCAACATGACGACCGGTCCACGATTTCCCGTGGGGTGGCCGGAGCACGAGATGTTGACCTGGTGGCCCTCGACGCGGATCGTCCGGGTTCCCGGGAAGGCGTCCCCGCTTCCGTGATGGCCCTCGGCAACGTGATGGCCGTGATTCCGTTGGGTGCCCGTGACGCGATCTGACGGCGTCTGTGCCTGGGCGGCGGATGTACCCCCGTGTTCGACGACGCCCACGGCGGTCACGGCGCACAGGGCGGCGCCCACAGCGGATGCCTTGAACGAGCGGTTCACGGAAGTCTCCAGAAGAGAAGGGGAAAGCGCCGGATGCGGCGACAACGTGAACGCTACGGATGCAGCCGCCTCAGGTCGTCGCCCTGCGGAGCGCACTTGCTTGTAGCTCTCCCGGGGGACAGCGACGCAGTCCCCTACCCGATGGCTTAGTTCCGGCACCAGCCACAAGCGATGGAGGCCACGTGCGACGGGGACGTACCGGGTGACAGCGTCGACGCCAGGGCGGGCGTTTCGCTTCAGAAGGCGGAAGGGTGTGTAGCTCTCGGCTCATACAGAATTTCGTGAGCGTTGATCGTCCGACTTCCTCAGGGGCGACACCGACACCGGGCGCGCTCGGCGGGATACCGGGGCTGTGCGACGAGACGTTGTTACTGCTGCTGCCTCAACTGGCGTCGGTGGTGGTCGAGTCGGTCGATGTGGCCGGTGACATGCTGGTCATCACCGCGCACACACTCATCCAGGGTCGGGGACCATGATCACTTCCACGGAGTCTTCGATTCTCGCAGGGCCTGGCAGAGCGTGGGGGCCGGGATCGGAGCGTGCGTCGCCGGCCCCGTCGTCGTCGCAAGAGGGTCAGGCGGACACGTGCTCCGCCGGCTGCCGTGGGTGCACGCAATGCCAACGGTGTCCGTCGTTCGTGCTGGATACGGCGGGGAACGCGGCGGCGCAGGCGTCGTCCGCCTTCCAGCAGCCGGGGTCGGAAGGGGCAGCCGGAGGGCGGGTCGGCGGCCGAGGGCACCGAGATACGAGAACCTCCGCGTCACGCGCTGTCAGCTCACGCTGCCGCAGCGGTGAACAGCTTGCGTGTGGCATGCGTGTGAGGGTGTGGGAGCGCTTCCATGGCGGCCGCGTGCCTGCCGTCACGCCGGTGCTCCCAGCGATGCCTCCAGCCACGACAGGAAGGGACGACCCCGTGTCCGTCACCGCAGGCAACACCGCGAGGAGACCCCTGAGAAGGACGCTCGTCGCGCTCTACGGAGCGCTGGTGCCACTGCTCGCCGCGCTGCTCCTCGGCGCGCCCCCGGCCTCCGCCCGCACCGACACCGCCGACGTGCCCTACGCGACCCTCGCCGAGGTCACGAACTTCGGCAGCAACCCCAGCAATCTCGAGATGTACCTGTACGTCCCCGAGAAGGTCGCCGCCAACCCGGCGGTCCTGGTCGCCGTCCACTACTGCACCGGCTCCGGGCCGGCGATGTACAACGGCACCGAGTACGCCTCGCTCGCCGACCGCTACGGCTTCATCGTCGTCTATCCGTCCGTCACCCGGTCCAGCAAGTGTTTCGACGTCTCCTCGCCGCAGGCCCTGCGGCGAGGCGGCGGCAGCGACCCGGTCGGCATCAAGTCGATGGTCGACTGGGTGCTCGGCACCTACCACGCCGATCCTCAGCGCGTCTTCGCCACCGGCATCTCCTCCGGCGCGATGATGACCAACGTGCTGCTGGGCGTCTACCCGGACGTCTTCGCCGCCGGCGCCGCCTTCGCCGGGGTTCCGTTCGGCTGCTTCGCCACCACCGACGGCTCCGAGTGGAACAGCGCCTGCGCCAACGGCACCGTGATCCGCACTCCGCAACAGTGGGGCGATCTGGTCCGGAGCGCCTACCCCGGCTACACCGGCCCGCGCCCCCGCATGCAGCTCTGGCACGGCAACCAGGACGACACACTGCGCTACCCGAACTTCGGTGAGGAGATCAAGCAGTGGACGAACGTCCTGGGCGTGAGCCAGACCCCGGCGTCCACCGACAGCCCCGCCGGCGGCTGGACTCGCACCCGCTACGGCGCCACCGGTGACCGCGCGCCGGTCGAGGCCATCAGCCTCCAGGGCGTCGGGCACAACGTGTACGCCTACGGCATGGGCGCCCGCGTGCTCACCTTCTTCGGCCTGGACGGCCAAAGCCCCGGTCCGGGCCCCGAGCCCCAGCCGTCCGGCTGCAAGGCGACCGCGAGCACCTCCGCCTGGAACACCGGCCTGACCGCCTCCGTGGCCATCACCAACACCGGCACCACCGCGATCAACGGCTGGAAGCTCGGCTTCACCCTGCCGGGCGGCCAGAACATCACCAACGGTTGGGGCGCCACGTATGCCCCGTCCTCCGGGGCGGTGACGGCGACCAACGTCTCGTACAACGGCACGATCGCGCCGAACGCCACCGTGACGGTCGGCTACCAGGCGACGCACGGCGGCAACAGCGGGGCGCCGAGTGCCTTCACGCTCAACGGCGGCGTCTGCACGACCGCCTGAGAGAACGGACGGCCCACAGCCCGTCCGGCCGACTGCTCCGTACGACCTGACCGGCTCGGCCGGCCTCGACCAGGCCGGCAGAGCCGATCGGCGAGGTGCCCGCGCGGGGGCCGGAGGATGCCTCTCCGGCCCCCGCGTTCGCCCCGCCGCCTCCCGCGAGCTGCGGGGCGGCAACCCGCCGACTCGGACTCGGCCCGTACGACGAGCCGACCAGCAGCCGGACGGGCCGTACCTGACTGCGGTACTCCCAGCCCGCGTTGAGCCCCTTCTTCAGCGCATGACGGGCCTTGAGGCGTTCGGGCAGGCCGAAGAACGCCTCGGACGCTGCGAAGGCCGCGTCGGTCTCGGCCCTCGTCAGGCCGTGTCCGGACAGCTGGAAGAAGCCGGTCTCCGTGGTTGCCTGCCACAGCTCCTCGGTGATCTGCGCGCGGCGGGCGTCGAAGTCGGTCAGGTCCACGACCTTGATCTCGCGTACGGCCGTAGCGGTGCCCGCGGCGGCGCCCATCCGCCGCTCTCGGTCGAGTTCCGCCTCGGCGTGCGGGGTGTGCGGCATGTTCAGGCGCGTGTTCTGGCGCGTGGTCAACGTGGTTCTCCCTGGTGAGGGCGCGACCACGGAAGGGAACGAGGAACACGCCGGGTGAACGAAGTGAGGTCACCGCCCCCATCACTTCCACCTGTCCGCGCGCGGCGAATCGGGCACGCGCGCGCCGACCCTGCTGCCGACGCGTCGTGAGCTGGCAGCGCCCCGGGCCGGACCCGGGGCGCTGCGCGATGCCGCAAAGTTTTGCTGGCCTGTGTTACGTGACGGCTGCGAGGGATGACGGGGGCGTAACGGCGTGGCCCCGCCCACGCCGGCCGCGGGTCTTCGCGTCATCACCGGACACGTTCCGGAACCTCTCCGGAGCGAAGCCCTGTTGCGCGGTAGGGAGACGACGGCTCACCCCAGGATCCACTGCTGGTTGGCGCCACCGTTGCAGGTCCACAACTCCAGTGCGGTGCCGTTGACGTTCCCGGCGGGCTTGTCGCCGCCGGTGACGTCGAGGCACAAGCCCGACTGGACGCCGGTGATGGTTCCGTCGGGGTTCAGTTTCCATTGCTGGTTGGTTCCGCCGTTGCAGGTCCACAGTTGCACCACGGAGCCTGGCGTGGTCGCGTTCTCGTGGACCTCGACGCACTGTGTGCCGTTGTAGAGGCGCAGTTCGCCGGCGGAGGTGAGTGCGGCGGCCTGGTTGGCGCCGCCGTTGCAGTCCCAGATCTCGATTTTGGTGCCGGGGGTCGTCCTGGCTCCTTCCGCGTCAAGGCAGCGCTGGGAGGAGGCGCTGATCAGCGGGTGGGTCGTACCGATGCTGCTGCCGGTTCCGACCGAGACGCGGTACATCACCGTGCCGTGGGCGGGCACCGACGCGCTGATGGTGCCGCTCGTCGACGTGACCGCTTTGGACCACAGGTTGGAGAGCTTGTACGAGGCAGCGCCGGGCAGTCCGGCCGCTGAGGCCGTGGTGCTGACGGTGGCAGTGGAGCTGGTCTCGTTGGTGAGGGTGACCGAACGGTCGCCGTTGGCCAGCTGCTTGGTCATCACTACGAGTCCGCCGGAGGAGGAGACAACGGTGCCCTGCTTGCCCAGGGGATCCTGGTCGACGGCGATGACGTCGCGGTTCTCCAGGATGGTCAGCGTCTGTGCGCTCGCGGTGCGGATGTCGCTGCCGATGAGCAGGGGCGCGGCCATCTGTGCCCACAGGCTGAAGTGGGTGCGGTACTCGGTGTCGGTCATCCCGCCGTTGCCGACTTCCAGCATGTCCGGGTCGTTCCAGGCGCCGGGTTTGGCGTACTGCGCCAGGGGCTGGTTCTTGTGCGCGATCCCGATCATCGTGGACCAGGTGTCATTGATGTCGCCGGTGGTGCGCCAGCTGTTGCCTACGGGTGGCGCCCAGTTCCACGGCGAGTTGGAGCCCCATTCGCAGATGCTGTAGAGAATCGGCCGACCGGTGGCCTTGAGCGCATCGCCCATCGTCTTGTAGCGGGTCTGTGCGTCGGCGCCGGTGTTGTTGCAGTTGTCGTACTTCAGGTAGTCGACGCCCCAGGAGGCCCACTGGTTGGCGTCCTTGGTCTCGTACCCGAGTCCGCCGGGGAACCCCTCGTTGGCACAGGTCTTGGTGCCCGCGCTGGAGTACAGACCGAACTTCAGGCCCTTGGAGTGCACATAGTCCGCGACGGCCTTGATGCCGTTCGGGAAGCGCACGGGGTCGGGGACCAGGTTGCCGGCGGCGTTCCGTTGGGGCAGGGCCCAGCAGTCGTCAAGATTCACATAGGTGTAGCCGGCGTCCTTGAGACCTTTCTCGACGAAGGTGTCGGCGACGCCTTTGACCATCGCCTCGTTGAACTGCGCTCCGCATCCCGTGGTGTTCCAGTTGTTGAAGCCCATCTGCGGGGTCCGGGCAAGGCCGTTCTCCAGCGCGGCAGCCTCCGGTGCGGCGGCTACGGCCGCGACCTGCGTGCTGGCCGCGATTCCTGCGGTCACTGCGGCGGCGCCGGTCAGACCACCGGCGGCCAAGGTGAGCGAGGCGACCGAAGCCGCCAAACGTTGTCTGAAACTGTGCTGTTCGCTATGCATGTGCGGCTCCTAGCGAGGAATGTGGCGCACAAATCAACAAGGACGAACGAAAGCAGCCACATCAGACTCTCGTGGCACGCATGTGTCAAGGGGCTGCGCGCCTCGATCCGCATCTTCGGCCCACGCCCGATCGGTCGTGCCCATCAGGAACGTACCGAGCGCCAGGAGGTGGACGACGAGCAGCAGGCAGGACGGCCCCGCTGCCTGTTCCGCCGCGACGGCCCGGACCTCAGCGGGAGCCTGGAGGGTTCCTCCTCACGAACTCACGGTGCATCTCCATGGGCATCGCAAGGGCGTGTCCTCGCCCGAAGACCCGCCCCTGGGCGAGGCCTACGGTGCCGTCCTCGCCATCCGTCCTGAACCCAGCCGGCCACTACCCCGACACCGCGATGACGGCTCGAGCCGTATCACCGACTACGCGGCTCCAGCACCGGCCCTCTGGGTGCCGACCGTCCTACGAGGCAGAACCCGCGCTGCCTCGCGTCCGTCCAGAGTGCGTCTCACACACAGCAGACGAACGTCGCTGCGCGCGGGCCCCCGGGGCCGCTGCGGCCGGCGGATGCCATCAGGCTGCCACCACTGTGCGCGTCTGTCCGGCCAACGTACGGCCAACCGACATAGCTGCCAGTGCAGCTCGGTGCGTACCTTGGCGGGCAGGACACCGCTCCGGCCCCACCGAACGGTCAGGATGGCACCTGCCGCAGCTTGATGTTCGTACGCATCGACACCTCCCGCAGCACTTCGAACGCGCGAGGACCCGCTGCTCTCCGGCCTCACCGCTGCCGCCACCACCGAGGGGGTGCAGAGCAATCCCGGCGCCGGTGTCACGATCAAACACCTCGCGGGGAACAACCAGGAGACCAGCCGCAGCGGCGGCAACGACGTGGTTGGCGAGCGGGCGATGCGCGAGATCGAGATCGAGGGCTTCGAGATCGCGGCGGAGGCCGCTCAGCCGATGGCCGTGATGAGCTCCTACAACAAGATCAACAACACCTACGCGTCCGCCAACTACGACCTCCTTACCGACCTGCTGCGCGCCGAATAGGGCTTCCAGTGCACCGTCATGAGCGACTGGGATGGCGCGCACGGCGCGACCAACACCATGTATGCGGGCAACGACCTGATCGAGCCCGGCGGGAAGCGCGTGTGGCGGCCATTCTCCTGTCCGCCGCGCTGTCGCAGCGGACCAGTGTCTTCTGCGTACGAGTCGACGCGCTTCGACGCACAGGGGTTGACGTGACTGGGCAGGCACCCGTCATCCTGGCGTCCGAGCAGTCGTTACATGTTCGAAACACCGAACAACCGGTGGTCCACACACCGCTCCTCTCCTGCCGGATCCTCCCCCAAAGGAGCAAGCGCTTATGTCATGGACTCGTCATGAGTTGAAGCGTCGTGCGGTGCTCGCCGCGAGCGCGGGCCTGCTGGCGGAAGGTGCCCTGCCCGCCGTGGCGGCCGGACGGGCGTCCGGTGCCGCATCTCAGGCGTCCTTGGCCGGTTCGGCCACGACCTTCAACAACCCGGTGCTCTGGCAGGACTTCGCGGACATCGACATCATCCGCGTGGGAGACGCGTACTACTTGTCGGCCTCGACCATGCACTACTCGCCCGGCGCGCCGATTCTGCGCTCGTACGACCTGGTGCACTGGGAGTTCGCCGGACACTCGGTCCCGCGCCTCGACTTCGGCGCGAAGTACGACCTCGACGGCGCACGCGGCTATGTCCGTGGCATCTGGGCATCGTCGCTGGCCTACCGGCCGTCCAACAGGACGTTCTACTGGCTGGGCCAGATCGACTTCGCGAAGTCCTACCTGTACACGGCGACCGCCGTCGAAGGCCCGTGGAGCCGTCAGGCCACCCTCAACACCGCTTACTACGACGCCGGGTTGCTCGTCGACACCGACGACACCCTGTACGTGGCGTACGGCAACTCCGCGATCCACGTGGCGCAGCTCTCCGCGGACGGCCGCACACAGGTGCGTACCGAGCAGGTGTTCAGCACGCCGTCGAGCGTGGGCACCCTGGAAGGCTCCCGGTTCTACAAGATCAACGGGAACTACTACATCTTCCTCACCCGCCCGGCCAACGGCCAGTACGTTCTGAAGTCGACGAGCGGGCCTTTCGGCCCCTACACGCTGCGGCAGGTCCTGCTCGACCTGCGCGGACCCGTACCCGGCGGCGGCGTCCCCCACCAGGGCGGACTCGTGCAGACCCAGTACGGGGCCTGGTACTACATGGCGTTCGTCGACGCATACCCCGGCGGCCGCATCCCGGTGCTCGCCCCGGTCACCTGGACCGCCGACGGCTGGCCGGCCGTGCAACTCGTCAACAACGCCTGGGGCACCACGTATCCGCTGCCCGCCGTGCCGACGCCACCCCGCGCCGTGGAGCCGATGACAGGCGTGGACACCTTCACGGGGACGTCCCTGGCCCCCAAGTGGGAGTGGAACCACAACCCGGACGACACCAAATGGTCAGTGGGCAACGGGCTCACCCTCGGCACGGCGACCGTCACCAGCGACCTGTACTGGGCCCGCAACACCCTCACCCACCGCATACCCGGGCCCACCTCCACCGCGACGGCCCTTCTGGACTTCTCGGGGATGCGGATCGGGGACCGGGCGGGGCTCGCCCTCCTGCGTGACTCCTCCGCCTGCGTCGGCCTCATCCGGGACAGCGGCGGCACCAGCGTGGTCATGGTCGACGGCCTCACCATGGACGCCAACTGGAACACCACCGGCACCGGCACCGTCCGGGCCAGCGCCACGATCCCGGGCAACCGCGTCTGGCTGCGGGCGAAGGCCGACATCACCCCCGGAGCCGGCCGGACCGCCACGTTCTCCTACAGCACCGACGGCACCCGCTTCACCTCCTTCGGGCCCGCGTTCACCCTGAACAACGCCTGGCAGTTCTTCATGGGCTACCGCTATGCCCTCTTCAACTTCGCCACCGCATCGCTCGGCGGCTCCGTCCGGTTCACACGTTTCGAAGTGACCGCACCCTGAGCACAGGCCGCCACACGAACGAACAGAGTCCGGTCGGTCCGCCCGCAGTTCACCCCTCCCCGTCCCCGAAAGGGCACGCGATGTCGTCCTCGCTCACCAGACGCCGCCTCCTTGCGATCGCCGGTGCCACGGCCGTGGCCTCGACCGCCCCTCCCCTCCTCGGTGGTGCGACCGCGCGGGCGGCGGTCGTTCCGCCCGCCCGCGCCGACACCGGGGTCCTGGCCCAGGCCTTCGCGCTGGGCGAGGTCCGGCTCACCGCGAGCCGGTGGCTGGACAATCAGCAGCGTACGGCCGCCTATCTGCGGTTCGTCGACGTGAACCGGCTGCTGTACGTCTTCCGCGCCAACCACGGTCTGCCCACGGGCGGCGCCGCCGCGAACGGCGGCTGGGACGCCCCCGACTTCCCCTTCCGCAGCCACGTCCAGGGGCACTTCCTCACCGCTTGGGCGCAGCTGTACGCCGTGTCCGGGGACACCGTCTGCCGGGACAAGGCCGCGTACATGGTGGCAGAGCTGGCGAAATGTCAGGCCAACAACCGTGCCGTCGGCTTCACCGCCGGCTATCTGTCCGGCTACCCCGAAGCCGACTTCACCGCGCTGGAACAACGCACCCTGAACAACGGCAACGTCCCGTACTACACGATCCACAAGACCCTCGCCGGGTTGCTGGACGTGTGGCGGTACATGGGCAACACCCAGGCACGAGACGTGTTGCTGGCCCTCGCGGGCTGGGTCGACACACGCACCGGCCGGCTGAGCACGGCGCAGACGCAGGCCATGCTGGGCACCGAGTTCGGCGGCATGAACGCCGTACTGACCGACCTCTACCAGCAGACCGGCGACGTGCGCTGGCTCACCGTCGCCCGGCGCTTCGACCACACCGCGGTATTCGACCCGCTGGCGGCAGGCCAAGACCGGCTGGCCGGTCTGCACGCCAACACCCAGGTGCCCAAGTGGATCGGCGCCGCCCGCGCCTACAAGGCCACCGGTACCGCGCCGTACCGCAGCATCGCCACCAACGCCTGGAACATCTGCGTCAATACCCACACGTATGCCATCGGCGGCAACAGCCAGGCCGAACACTTCCGCGCGCCCAACGCCATCGCCTCCTACCTCGACCGGGACACGTGTGAGAGCTGCAACACCCACAACATGCTCACCCTCACCCGGGAGCTGTACGCCCTCGAACCGGACCGGACCGCGCTCTTCGACTACTACGAACAGGCGTGGCTCAACCAGATGACCGGCCAGCAGAACCCGGCCGACCCGCACGGCCACGTCACCTACTTCACCCCGCTCAACCCCGGCGGCCGACGGGGTGTGGGCCCGGCGTGGGGCGGCGGCACCTGGAGCACCGACTACACCACCTTCTGGTGCTGCCAGGGCACCGGCCTGGAGGCGCACACCCGGCTGATGGACTCCGTCTACTTCCACGACGGCGGCGACACCCTGACCGTGAACCTGTTCGTCCCCTCCGTCCTGACATGGGGCCGGCGCGGCATCACCGTCACCCAGACCACGTCCTTCCCGGCGAGCGACACCACCACGCTGCGCGTCACCGGCAACGCCCAGGGCACCTGGACCATGCGGATCCGCATACCGGGCTGGACCACGGGAGCCACCGTCAGCGTCAACGGCACTCCGCAGACTTTCGCCACCACTCCGGGCAACTACGCCGCCCTCACCCGCTCCTGGACCGCCGGAGACACGGTGACCGTGCGCCTGCCCATGCGGGTCGTCATGCGACCGGCCAACGACAACCCCGACGTGGCCGCCATCACCTACGGCCCGGTCGTCCTGTCCGGCGACTACGGCGACACCGCACTCAGCGCCCTGCCCTCCCTCGACCCGTCAACGATCAGACGAACCGGCACGGACAAGCTCACCTTCACCGCCACCGCGAACGGCGCGCCCGTCACCCTCGGCCCGTTCCACGACGCACACGGCCACAACTACACCGTCTACTGGAACACCGGCACCGCCCCCTCCTCGCCCACCGTGCACCTCGTCAACGTGGGCAGCGGCCTCGTCCTCGGCATCCAGGACATGTCCACGGCCGACGGCGGGCGAGCCCTCCAGTGGACGGACAGCGGCACCGCCGACCACGACTGGGAGATGATCGGCGACGGCGCCGCCGTCCGCTTCCGCAACGCCCACAGCGGCAAGGTCCTCGGCGTCCTGAGCATGGCCACGACCGACAACGCGACCGTTCTCCAATGGGCAGACAACGGAACCGCGGACCACCGTTGGACCCTGCTCGACCAGCACGACGGTACGTACAAGATCCGCAACGAACACAGCGGGAAGCTCCTCGCCATCGCGGGCAACTCCACGGCGGTGGGCGCGTTCGCGGTCCAGGACGCCGACGACGGCACGGCGGACAACCGCTGGCGCGTCGTGCCCGACCAGCGCTGAAGGGCCCCCGGAGGGGCCCTTCGCGCGGACGGTCAGGGGCCGTCGCCCGCCATGTCGATTCGCCGAAGGCGCGCAGGAAGCCATGGGTGGTGTGGAGCATGTCGGCGACGCGCCCATGGGGTAGGCGGGGTAGTCGTCGTCACTGCTACCGCGTACTGCTGGTGGTCTGCCGTGCACCACCCTCCGGGAGCCAGCCCCGTCGCGCATCCTGCATCTGCTCTGGCTTGGAACCCCACTGCCGGACCTCCCGGTGCGTGCGCCCGCAGCCGACGCCTTCACCGAGGTACCGCACACTGCACTGCTGGTACTGCGGAACTGCACCTACTTCGATACTTCGATATTGCGTACGGCGACCTCTGATCACTGCGGGCCACCCGGTGCGGTCGCCAGTCCCGTCGCCGTCCTGCAACACACCTGGCTCCGAAACTCCACCACCGCACCGTCCTGCACCTGCGGGCAAATCAAACACCGTGCCCTCGCGGCCGAGGAAGCCGCCAGAGACAGCGCAGATTCATCGCCCCCGACTGAGCGGGCCGACGACGGCGTTGGAGGAACAGCTCTTCTTGCCGAGATGCACGGCGCCCCGGAGTGCGAGGCGCCGGGTGGACAGTGCAGGGTCATACGTTGCTGCCGTGCGGTTCAGTGCGCCGGAGGAGGCGCGGTGCAACCGGTTTCCGGGTAGTGACCATTGACGTTGACCCAGATGCGGGTGGTGCTGACCGCTCCTGTGACGCAGGCGGTGTCACCGAACGCGTACCTAGTCGTCCCGCGCGGTGGCGCTGGCACTGGATGAACGCGCGGCAGGGCGCTGGGCGTCGCAGACCGGGCACAGTTCCATTCAGACGCCGGTCATGAGCGGGCCCTGCCAGTGCAGGGCGAGGTCGGTGCCGCAGCAAGCGGCTCGATCTGAGGGGTGACCGCTGCCGTGCCCCGGTGGACAGCGCCGGTCGATCGAGTAAGGGGAAGCGATGAAGGGCTTCGCTGATCTCATCGACCCCCGGATGAACGAGGCCGTGTGGGCAGACGCTCGACCCGGGGGCCCTCGGTTTCGAGGTGCTGTCTTGGCTGAATGACGACCGGTGCGGTTAGGCGTCGCTGGTGTCGGTCGGTGTCGCCTCGCCGAGCATGGCGAGGGTCAGCACGTTGCCGGAGATGCCCCAGCCGCCGTCGGCGACCTCTTCGACCAGCACCATGGTGGTGTTGCGGGCGCGCTCGCCGTAGATCTCGACATACAGCTCGGTGGTGCGGGTGACGATCTCCTCCTTCTGCTTCGGGGTGAGGGTCTTCTCGGGGACCTTGAAGTTCGCGAAAGGCATGGCTGGTTGTTCCTTTTCTTCAGGGGGGCGTTACAGGGAGCTGCCTGCGGTGAGCAGGCTGGCCAGTCCGATGCGGCGGAAGAAGTCGGCACGGACGCGGTCGGCGACCGCGGAGACGACTTCGCTGCCGTCCCGGCTGGGGTCTATGTGGGTGCGCAGAGGCCGGGTGCCTTGCTCCATCGCGACCAGACGCGCGACGGCTTCAGCGACCTCGGCCACATCGGCGTCCGAAGGGACGAGCGCGGCCAGGCGCTTGCCCAGATCGCCCATCAGGGGCCGGTGACGCTGGTCGTAGAGTTCCGCACGGTCGGTGTCGGCGGGGGCGCCCGCGTTGGCGAAGTGGTGGGTGCCGGTGGTGAACGCCTCGGCGGCGCCCAGGACCATCGGCCCGGCGTTGTGCACGACCACGTCCAGCCGGCCACGCTCGGCGAAGATCCCGGTCGACTGCGGCGTCGGCGGAGTCCTGGGAGGTGACGTCCAGCTCGACGGCGTGCACGTCGACCTGGTGGTCGGTGCCGTAGCGCGTCAGGTCGGCCACCGCGGTCGCGTTGCGGGTCGCGATCCGGCGGATGCCCGCGTACACGGTGTGACCGGCGAGGGCCAGAGCACGCACGGAGAGCGCCCCGATACCGCTGGAGGCCCCGGTGAACAGGATGGCCTTCCCGCTGTCGTCGTTTTTCACGATCGGGCCTTTCGTTGATGGATGGAGCGACCGCGGGCGGTTCAGATGATTCCGCCGTTGGCGCGGATGACCTGTCCGTTGATCCAGCGGCCGGCCGGGGAGGCCAGGAACGTGACGACCTCAGCGATGTCGGCCGGGGTACCGAGGCGCTCCAGCGGGGGCTGGGCGGCCAGGCGGGCGATGGTCTCCGTGTCCTTGCCGTCCAGGAAGAGGTCGGTGGCCGTGGGGCCGGGCGCGACGGCGTTGGCGGTGACGTCCCGGCCCCGCAGCTCCCGGGCCAGGATCAGCGTCAGAGCCTCGACCGCGCCCTTACCGGCGGCGTATGCGCCGTAGCCCGGGAAGGCCAGCCCCACCACGGACGTGGAGAACGTCACGATCGCGCCGCCGGGGCGCACCCGACGGGCTGCCTGCTGTACGACGACGAACGTGCCGCGGATGTTGGTGCGGTGCAGGTCGTCCAGGACGGCCAGGTCCAGCTCGGCGATCGGTGCCAGGTGCATCCGCCCGGCCGCGTGGACGACGACGTCGACCCCGCCGAACTCTGCTTCGGCCGTGTCGAACAGGGCCGCGACCGCGTGTTCGTCGGCGACGTCGGCACGTACCGCGATCGCCCGGACCCCACCGGCGACGGCCTCCTTAACGGCTGCTTCGGCCTCGTCCTGGTGGCCGGCGTAGCCGACCACCACGGCGTACCCGTCGGCGGCCAGCCGGCTTACGGTCTGGCGGCCGATGCCGCGCGAGCCGCCGGTGACGATCGCGACACGGGGTGAGGCGGAGGGCTGGGCCGAGGCAGCGGTCCCGTCGAGGGCAGTGGGGGTGGGCATCGCTGACTCCTGTGGTGGATATGGATCGGGCCGCGGCCTTGCCGTTGCCCTGCTGCGTCCTCCACGATCGGCCGGTCTGTCATCCCTAGCCAGGGCTGCGTCTACCCAGGGGATGCCACCCCCTGGCTGCGCTCTGGCGTACAAGCGACCATGGAGGGGTGAACCTTCCAGAACTCGGCGCCTTCCTCAGGACACGCCGCGACCGCATCCGCCCCGCCGAGGTCGGTCTCCCCCAAGGCCCGCGCCGGCGCGTCCCCGGGCTGCGCCGCGAGGAAGTCGCGCAGCTGGCCGGGCTGTCAGCCGACTACTACACCGAGCTGGAACGCGGCAGCGCAAAGAACGGCGTGCAGCCCTCAACCCAGACCCTGGCCGCCCTCGCCCGAGCCCTGCGCCTGAACGGCGACGAGCGCGACCACCTGTTCCACCTGGCCGAACGGCCGGTACCCCCGTCAGAACACGGATCATCGGCACACGTGCAGCCCGCGCTTCTCGGACTCCTGGACCGGCTGTCCAACACCCCCGCGCGCGTCATCACCGACCTGCACGAAACCCTGGTGGAGAACAACCTGGCCCTGGCCCTGCTCGGCAAGTCCCCGGCGCACCGCGGCCCGGCGGCGAGCTTCGTGTACCGCTGGTTCACCGACCCGCAGGCACGCGAGATCTACCCGCCCGAGGACCACCCACGCCACTCCCGGGTGTTCGTGGCGGACCTCCAAGCAGCGGCCGCCCGGCGCGGCCGGGACGCGGAGGCCACGAAGATGGTCGCCGCGCTACGCCGCCGCAGCCAGGAGTTCGCAGCCCTCTGGGACACCCACGACGTCGCGGTGCGCCGCATGGACCGCAAAAGGATCGTCCACCCCATGCTCGGCGTGATCGAACTCGACTGCTACAACCTCCTCAGCGAGGACGGACAGCAACGCCTGCTGTGGTTCACCGCCCCGCCCGGCAGCCCGGGAGCCGAGCAGTTGGAACTGCTGTCTGTCGTAGGAACCCAGGAGCTGAGCGTCACGGAGGGCATGGCACCGGAGAGGTCGTCTGCGGCGGAATTCGGATCGCAGCGCTGACCCCCGCCGCAGAGGGGAGAGGACGCCTTCCCAGCAAGGCCCAGCAAGGCATGGCAGCCCCTCCCCTCACAGAGATACGTTCTTCTGGCCCGGGCTCACGATGACCCAGCATCGCCCTGAGGGGAGCAGCCCTGCGACCCGCTCGTCTCTAGACCGTGACGTTGACCTCGACCGCTCCCGAGGTGTGGGTGGTGGTGAGGGCTACGAGGATGGCTGCGCGGTCGCGGCGCATTCCGCGGGCCAGGGTGTGAAGTTCGCGTTGCCCATCGAGGCGGACGTCGGCGAGGCAGACGTCGAAGGCCGAGTATTCGTTACGTCGTTCGCGAAGGACCATCGCCAGACGGCGTGACACCGGACCACCGAGTCGGAGCAGCAGACTCTCGATCTGCGCGGCGAACTCGCCGAACGGGACGAGGCCCTTGAAGCCGCCCGCGCTGCGAACCGCGAGCCGATGGCCCAGGTCAACCGCTGACCTGCTCCGGCTCACGGGCGCCGCTCAGCGGCGTGCCGAACCACTGGTGCAGTGCGGCTCGCAGACCGGTGACGTCTGTCGGCTCGTGTCCGGTCCACGCTATGTGGGAGTCGGGGCGCAGCAGCAGGCCGGTCACGCTCGCGCTCTCTGCCCTGCCGCTTATGACATCGACCCGGTCGTGCCAGGGCTTCGCGGCCTCGGCGAAGTCGCCCCACAGGTCCAGCAGCAAGGGCCGGGCGGTGGTGGTCAAGTCGGCCAGCCGATGGGTGCCTGCACCGGTGTGGACCACGAGGTCGGGCGCGAAGTCCTCGGTGGTCCCAGCAAGAAGGTGGGCGCTGCGTTCGGTGCCGCCAGGTGAGGCGAGCAGGTCGCCAAAGACGGTCCGCAGGGCACTGACTTCCGGTCCGGGGCGCATCAACGCCGACTGGGACCAGGTCGAGGCCACGACGTGTTCTGCGACAGGTCGGCGTTCCTCGTCGTAGGTGTCGAGCAGACCCTCGGGGGCCCACCCTCGCACTGTGGCGGCCAGCTTCCAACCGAGGTTGACCGCGTCCTGAAGGCCGAGGTTGAGTCCCGGGCCGCCGATCGCCGAGTGCACGTGGGCAGCGTCGCCCAGCAGCAGTACCCGCCCGTCCCGGTAGCGGTCTGCCAGTCGGGTGTTTCCGCCGACAAGTCGTCGAAGCAGGTGCGGTCCCTCTCCCTGCGGCGGACCCAGCGGGACGGGCACACCCAGCACGCGTTCGGCGCTCGCCATCATCTCTTCGAAGGTCATCGGGGTGGTGTGCTCGTCCGGCCTGCCGGTTTCGGTGGTGTTGAGGACTGGCACTCGGCCAGGCAGCAGGCCCCACGCGATCGTGCCGCGCGCCGTGCGCACGTACAGCAGGGGTGGCAAGCTCCCGTAGCCGGGAACGTGCAGGCTGCCGTCCGGGCTTGGGACGGCGCCGGGAGCAGGCTCACGGGGTTGTCGTCGAGTCCTGTGAGGTCCAGCGTGAATGCGCCGAACATGTAGCGGGTCGCGGGTCGGGGCGGCTCGCTGGATCCGCTGATGCGTGAGTAGAGGCCACGTCGGTCGAGCATGCGCACCACCTGCCCGACCAGACCGTTCGCCCGGGGCTCGGTCTTCGGGCCGGCGAGACGCTCCAGCACAACCGGACGCACCCCGGCCAGTGCCAGCTCGCAGGCGAGCATCAACCCGTTCGGGCCGCCACCGACAATGACTACATCGAGCACGACAACTCTCCTTTCCAGGGCATGACGGGGTAGAGGCTGCAAGCAGCAGCCCCTGCTCAGGATGGAGAGGAGGGCCTACGGGGTGGGAAGTCCGGTGGCCACCATGCGCAGAGCTCGGGGCAGCAGGACCTCCATCGGCTCGCCCGTGCTGCCTTGCACGAACAGCTCGAGGGCGACATTGTTCGCGGCCATCACGCTCGCGGCCACCAGGCGAGGGTAGAGATCGGATCCGGAATCCGTGCCCGTGCGGTCAGCGATCGCTGCGGCAAGCTCCTTCTCCGCAATCTTGCTCGCACGCAGCATCTCGGCCTCCAGCGTGGGTTCGGCCAACATCACCCGCAGGCCGGCCGCCCACTCGTCGGGCTCCTGGGGTGGCATGTGCTCCACCTCAGGGCCAGGCTCCAGCTGCCGTAGCGCCGCCCGAGTGATTGCCTCCCACAAGGGCTCGCCGGGCGGTCCCGCTGCGCGCGTGGCTTCCTTCTTCCGTTCCCGAAGACCACTCATGCCATTCACGCCAGCAGAACCTGCGCGGTACGCAATTATTCGCGCCGCGCAATTTCTGGGCAGGAATCTGCCGACTCTGACTGGATGAGGCAGTTGCCGCCACGATGAGGCAGTTCCATCGCGAACTTGCAGGTCAGGGTGGTGGCGTGGGTCAAGGCTGGGGTACTCGTACTGGCCTCGGAGGTGATCTTTAGCAGGTGATCGTCTGCCATGGCCGGTTTCCGGCGTTCCCGGGCAGGTGGGGTCTGGCGCCTCGCAGCTTCCGTGACGGGAGGGATACGCATGGCGGACGTGCTGACGTGGACGATCGAGCGGCGACTCCGGCTCGCGGAACGCGCAGAGCTGCTGCGTAAGGAGCTGGCCGGTATCGAGACGGATCTTGCCCGGCTTGAGGCCGCCGAGGTGGTGTTCGGTCAGTGGCCGAGGCGAACGCCGACGGAGGCCGGTCGTCGGGCATCGCGGAGCCGGAGCGCGTCGCCGCAGGGCCGGGCGCGGGCGGGATGCGGTTGGTGCCGGACCGTGTCGAGGGGGCGGGCTGGGGGCCCTGGCCTCGGAGTACCAGCGGATCATGGAGATCGCGGCCGGGGCGGACAGGCCGGTGATGCTAGGGACGTCGCGATGGTACTGGGCCGGGAACTCACGCCGGGCAAGGTCGAACCGGTCCGTGGGCCAGCTGCGCAAACTCGCCGGCCGAGGCTGACTGAAGCGGACTGGATCGGAGCGCTACCTACCGCGCTGAACGGCGAGGAAGGCAAAGGACAGGCCCGGTTCCCGTCGTAACGCCAGTGTCCCCGAACGGAGTTGGTTCGCGGGTGAGGACTCACCGCCCAGCCGAAGGCACTCGCGATGCCGTCTACCAGGTTCGGCTCCCTGTGTCGAAGCGGACCGTCGAACTCGTCGCCGACCTGATATGCGGGCGACGAGCAGCAGGCCGTGAACGGCGGCGAGGAGGCAGCCGGCGAAAGCGCCGAGCAGGACACGGGCCACGGCGGCCGGCGGCATGGTCAGAACGTCGGGCAGACGGTGGGTGTGCGGGCATCCACCAGGGCAACACCTGCTGCTGTACACCCGGCCAGGAGCAATTACAGGTCCAGGACGACGCGCAGTGCCTGGTCGACCCGGCTCATGACCTCGGACGCGACGGTGCCGCGCAAGGATGCCTCGGCGAAGCGTGTCGCTCGCAGTTGTTGCAGGTTCACCGCTACCGCGGTGCAGGCGACGGGGGCGTTGGTGACAACGGACATCGCGGTGTCCGGGTTGGGGCCGGGTGGGTGCAGGACGAGGGCGAGGACGGCGCCGTATGCCTCGTCGAGACCGGACAGGAAGACCAGCAGGACGTCATGGCCATCCGGCAGGGTCCACACCTGACCGCGCTTGAACTCACGGGTCACAGGGTGTCGCCCTCGCCCGCCAGGTTCTGGCCAAGGCCGAGGTCTGCGAGCTGACGGGCGGCGTCCAGGGTGGCGGCCCGGCGCGCGGCGCGGACCACGTACGCGTTCACGCTCAGCCCGGCTGCCTTGGCGGTCTGCCGGATCGAGTGAGCCAGGCCCTCGGGGACACGCAGCGTCGTGGTTGTCGACATGCCATCACGACAGAGATCGGAATGTGGTGGCGTCATCCGGTGGCACTTTTCCGTCCTGTCTCCGCAGCCTGAGGCGCTGAGCGAGGAGACGCTGCAAGGACATGGTGGACCACGTCAGGACGCGGTGAACGAGAGCCTCAGCGGGCGATGGGGCGGGTTCGATGTGCTGCTTCGGGGACGCACGCTGCTGGCAGCCGCGGTGGTCCCGGCTTCATGTCTGCCCGCCCGAGGAGCGTCGGAGTTCGCGAAGCCCCTCAACCGGTGGGGATGGTTCACAAGTTACCGGGGATGGTGATGAGGGCGTTGCCGTGGCCGCGGCCGACCTGGAAGCCGACCTCTGGGTCGCCGGCCGGAGCGTTGGAGTCGGCGCGCATGCAGGGGTGGAGGACGATCTTATGGAGGCCGGGCGCGGGCGTCAGGCCGGGCGCGGCGGCCGACGCGGGTCGGACCGGGCGCATCGGATGCAAGTGGTCGTCGCAGGACGGATCTCCAGGCGCTCCGGAGCAATGGTCTCGCCGCAATCTGCGCACTGTCCGTACTCGCCCCGCTCGAGCCGTTCCAGTGCCCGGTCGAGTTCTTCCAGGTGCTCGCTCGCCCGGGCGAGCAGGGCGGCCACGTGTGCCCGCTCGAAGGCGGTGCTGGCTCCTTCGGGGTCGTGCTCGTCGTCGACCGCGACCAAGGCGTTCGCAGCAACGATCGCGTCGAAGTCGCGGCCCAGCGCGCCAGCGTGCCAGCGCGGTCCGCGTCAAGACGTGCACGGGCGGCTGCGGACGAGGGCGGACTGCCTTCATGGCCGTCCCGGGATATATCACCCATGCGTGCCATAACGCCGAGACTCGGCCCCTGATTCCCCTGGTCATCTGCTGCCACCGTCCGCGACACCAGCTTCGCTGGGCGCCAGTGCTGGTCGGGTGTGCCGCAGTTAGTCTCGGTCCGCCTGTCTGCCTCGCGCCGGCCGTGCACGCGGCCATATCGGCAGATTGCGTGGCCGGTGCAGGGAGCACCCCCGCATGTCCACCCTTCGCATACGCCTGGCGCGGAGCAAGAGTCGGGATGGCTGCCACCTGGGGATCTTGGGAGCACTAGCATGCGGCGGTGTCCGACTTCATAAAGCAACTTCCCGCCCTGCTGGGGGTACTGATCGGGGCCTTCGGCTCGTACGTCGTGGTCATGCGTGGCGATCGGGCGAGGTTCCGTCGAGAACACGCAGCCCGATGGCAGGAGCGGCAGCTCGCGGCCTACACCGACTACGCGCTGACGCTCAAGAGGACCGTCACTCTTCATCGCCGCGTCGCAGCACATCTCGGCCACGACAGTCATCCGCACCCCCTGGCGCCCGCTGAGGCGACTCCCCTCCTCATCGACGCCGCGGACGCCCGGTCCGCAGCCGGAGAAGGACTGCTGATGCTCGGCTCTCCGCAGGTCGTGGAGGCTGCGCACGGATGGGCGCTCACGGTGATGGAGGTAGAAGGCCTTGTGCGTGCTCCTGGCTGTACCGCTGACACGTGGTCGGCGCAGCTCGAGAAGCAGCGAAGGGCTCGGGAGATGTACTACTCGGCGATCCGTCGCGACATGGAACTGCCGCCCGGCCACTCGGGCCGATGGCAGCTCCCGCCGACTCACCCTTCCTGAGCCACACCGGCACGATCGCGAGCTGGGTTCGTCACAGTCGTCCAGGACCGCGTTCGACTCACGCGCCGTTCGAATCCTTCGGTGCGTCTGCTGCCTCCCGAAGCGGTGCACATCTTGCTGTCCATTCTCGGGCTCTGATCCACTTCGTGTTGCAGTGGGCCGGATTGCAGTCTTTGAGCAACGCGCGACTTGGTACCAGGCAGGTCAGGCGCGTTCGCCAGGGACAGTCGAGGGCAGCTGCTGTATCGCGGCTGCCCGCCCGCACGCCGCTCTTCTGGTCTGCGGCAGACTTGCCGCATGGACGCAGGGATCGCCGCACTGATCGGCACCGCCGTCGGTTCGGCCGCCACCCTGGGCGCGGCAATGGTGACCGGCAGAGCACAGGCACGCTCGCAGCACGAGCACTGGCGCCGTCAGCACCGTCGCGACGCCTACGCCCACTACCTCAGCGCGCTCCATGACCGCGACATCGCCCTGGACGCTGCCCGTGAGGTGCTGCGCCGAGACCCCGTCGACCTGACCGAGGTCGACGAGAAGATCGCCGCCTTCATCGCGCTGGCCCGCGAGGTACACCGCGCCACCGAGGTGGTCATCCTAGAAGGACCGGCCTCGCTCTCGGCCGTCATCGAGCGCGTCACCCACACCTCGAGGGACCTCTCGCAGACCGTACGGCAGATGGTCGACGATGCGCGCGCCGGCAACAGCACCCGCACAGCAGCCGCCTCCCTCCTGGCCGCCCAGCGTGAGCAGGCCCTCTACCAGGCGGTCAAGGACTTCCGCCTCGCCGCCCGGAACATCGTCGGCAACAGCACCTGATCCGGCCAGCACGCTGGGAGCTCGAGCGACAGCGCAGTTCTCAGCCGTCCAGAGCAGCTGGCACGGCAGAGAAACCGGTCATTCGTTCGCCCCCCGACCGCTGGCCGGACACAAGTTGTTCTCGATCATGCCGCTGCTACTTTCCCGCTTTGTGATCATTACGGATACTTCAGCGCCCGCGGATACGTTCCGGCCGGTGCTGCTGCGCTTGGCCCAGGCCGACGACCGGGGGCGTTTCGAATCCCTTGTCGCCTCGGGCGCGGTGCGCCAGACGCACGACCGCATCGACGACCAGCTCACCGAACTCGCGCGCTGCCTGCACCCTGAACGGGCGCTGAGCGGCGCCCGACTTCATGCCGCCGTCAAGGAGCTGTGCGCCGGGACCGACCGGCACCGCTACGGCACCTGGGTCTGGTATCCGTGGTCGGGACGGCTGGTCCATGTGCTGCCGGAGGCGGAGTTCCGCCGCCTGCGCGCCGACCGCAACCGGGACAAGATCACCGCTGTGCAGCAGCGGCGTCTGCGGGGCTGCCGGATCGGCGTGATCGGCCTGTCCGTGGGCAACAGCGCGGCGCTCACCTGTGCCATGGAAGGAGTAGGCGGATCGTTTCGCCTGGCGGACTTCGACCAGTTGGGGCTGAGCAACCTCAACCGGCTGCGGGCCGGCGTGCACGACCTGGGGTTGGCCAAGACCGTTCTGTGCGCCCGCCAGATGTACGAAACCGACCCCTACCTCGACATCGAGTTGTGGCAGGAGGGCATCACCGAGGACAACCTGGAGGCGTTCTTCGGCGCAGCCGGCCGGCCGCTGGACCTGCTGATCGAGGAGTGCGACACGACCTGGGTGAAGGTCGCCGCCCGTGAGCACGCCCGCGGCCGCCGCGTTCCCGTCCTGATGGACATGAACGACCGCGGGATGCTGGACGTCGAACGCTTCGATCAGGAGCCCGCCCGCCCGCTCTTTCACGGGCGGGCCGGTGACATCACCGCACAAGACGTGCGCGCCCTCGATCCGGCCGGCACCCTCGCGTTTCTGCTCCAAGTCTGCGACACAGACCGGCTGAGCCCCGCGATGAGCGACGCGCTCGGCCGCATCGGCTCCACCCTGTCCAGCTGGCCGCAGCTCGCCAGCGGCGTCCAGCTCGGCGGCGCCCTCGTCACCGACACCGCCCGCCGCATCCTGCTCGGCGAACCGGTGGGCTCCGGCCGCTACTACGTCGACCTCGAAGCCCTGATCAGCCCCCACACCAACGTCGTCCGCGAAAGTGTCAGAGCCGCGCCGTGACCCACCTGCCCGAACTGCACGGCGAACACCTCTGGCTGCGCGAGCTGCGCGCCGGCGACCTCACCGCCTTCGAACGCATCCACACCCACCGCGTCCTCACCCGCTACCTCGGCATCGACCGCATGACCGACCGCGAGGCCCAGGACGCCTTCGCCCAGTGCCTGGCCCAACCGTTCACCCACCCGCGCCGCAAGCACACCCTCGCCGTGTGCGCCCCGGGCGAGGAGACGATGGTCGGCACGATGGGCCTGCTCATCGAGGACTACGGCCGCAACGCCATGCTCACCAGCCTCGTCCTGCTGCCCGACGCCCCGGTACGCGGCCACGGCCACGAGGCGGGCCGACTGCTCATGGCCCACGCCTTCGGCACCCTCAACCTGCACCGCATCTGGGCCGGCCACCGCGCCGACCACACCCGGATGCGCCCCGTGATGCTCGCCGCGGGATTGCGCCCGGAAGCCACCCTGCGCGAGCTGTTCCACACCCGCGGCGCCTGGCACGACGTCACCACCTACGCGGCCCTCGCCCACCAATGGATCCCGACCGCCACCGCAGCCGAGCAGACCATCCTGAACGGCGGCGACGCCCCGCTCCTCACCTGAACCCCCTATCGAGAGATGCGGCTCACCGCCCGAGGTGAAGCTCGCCGGCACGTGCCGGTGTCGTCGGCCGATGTCGCGCACGCAGACGGTGCGCCGAGGGGCACGCAGCGCGGGACCCTGCCGTACTGGCAGGGTCCCGCGGTGTTGCGGCCGGCAGGGCGCCGGGCCTGCTCGCACGGGCAGCGGCCCGGCGGTCTGCCCGGACCGTGGCGGGCCGGCGTTACTTCTGGTGGCGGGTGAAGAACTGGGCCGCCGCGTCGCCGGCGAACTGCGGAACGCCGGTGTGTCCGCCCGTGTTGGCGTGCAGTGTCTTCTCCGTGGAGGCGAAGGCGTCGAACAGGTCCAGGGCGGTCTGCCGGTCGTTGCCTGCATCGTCCCACTGCAGCAGGATGTGCAGCGGGATGGTGACCCGCCGGGCCTCCTCGAACATGGCGCGCGGGATGGAACTGCCGGCGAACAGGTTGGCCGCCGCGACGCGCGGCTCACGCACCGCGAGCCGGACCCCGATGGAGATCACGCCTCCCGAGTAGCCGACGGGGCCACGCAGTTCGGGCAGGACCAGCAGGGCGTCCCAGGGCGGTCTGCCATTCCGGGGCCGCCTCGTCGACCAGGGGGAGAATGAGGTTGTCGATGATCTCGTCGCTGACCGGCTCCCCGGCCGCCAGAGCCTGGCGCAAGGCGGCGCCGGGCTGCTCGGCGGAGCGCTCCGCCTCGGCCGCCACCTCGATGAACCGCTCCAGCAGGGCTGGCCGTTCCCCGCGCCGGGCCTTCGGCAAGGCCACCTGCTGCCATGCTGTTCTGCGCGTTCCGCTGAGAGTTGAGTTCTGTGCTGGACGAGGTAGGACAACGAGTCGCCGAGGACTACGCCGCCCAACGATATGAGTGACACCCAGACCTGACCTGACACGGCGGTCATCGTGCCATGGCGTCGATCTTTGGGCCGATCTCACTGTGGCTGGTGTGAGCACGGCGTCCGAGCCGGCACTGAGGTACGCGGTTCTGACCGCCGTGTACATGACCGCGGACAGCCCGACTGCGGCCTGTGCGTGCCGATACATCCTCTGCGCGTCGTGCCGCATGCGTTCCTGTTCGCCCAGATCATCGCTGTCGAGGTCGAGCGTCTGCATCGCCGGTCTCTTCTTTGTCGGGTTCGAGCCGTTCCCGCCGGAGGTGACATGTGGGCCGGGCGGGGCTGGAGTTGTCCGGCGGCCCGTTTCTCCGTATGTCCGCAACCACTCCGGCCTGGCACGGCCGCCCACCGGCTGCGGTGCGCGGGCGGTTCCAGGCCTGCCCGTCATAGGTACAGCCGTATTGTCCTGCCGGTCGAGTGTGCCGGTCCACCGTGCACCGTCATTCCCCCCGCAGGCTCGGCTGCGTGACGGCCGGCTCATTTCGCTTACGCAGGTGAGCGGCGAGGACGCTTCGTTCGACGAGAAGGCCGCCACGCGGCCGGGTGCCCGGACGAAGGTCGCAAGAGCAGCCGGGCCCCCCTTTGCCGTTCCTGACGGCTCGACGGGCAGGGCGGACCTGTCGGGGCGCCGGGCAGTCAGGAGGGTGGCGTGGAGGCGGGGCTGAGGGCCTGGGCGATGCCGGTGTCCAGGTCGATGGCACAGCCGGCGTCGAAGGCGCGGTGGTAGGCGTCGTCGCCGAGGGCTTCGCGGGTCTGGCGTGCGCAGATCTGGCGGGCAACCGCGACCGCGGGTGAGCCCGGCTCTGGCCGGCCGAGTGTCTCCCACAGTTGCGCGGCCAGGCCGAGCAGCCACGCGGCGTCCCCGTGGTGGTCTGTGGCGGTGGCAGCGCGGGCCAGCGCTTCCAGGGCCAGGCCGGTGCCCACGCCGTCGCGCAGCCGGTGTTTGACCAGCAGCGCGGCCCGGGCGCAGCAGGCGGCCTCCTCGAACAGGCCCTGGGCCAGCCAGGCTTCGGCGCGGTTGAAGTCGCCCCAGGCGCGCATGGAGCACTCGCCGCTGCGGTCGCAGGTGGCGCTCAGCTCGTCCAGCCAGGCGAAGGCTTTCTCCAAGCGGCCTGCGGCCAGGAGCATGTGGGTGATGAGGACCAGGGCCGACAGGGGAATCCAGGTGAGGGGTTTCTCGCGCCAGTCAGTGGCGAGCAGGGCCTCGCCCTGGGACACCGCCTGCTCGAGGTCGCCGGCCAGTACCGACTTCACCTGCTCGGTGGCGGCGGCGTAGCTCCGCTCCGTGTCGCCGAAGTGTGCGGCCAGGGCGGTGCATTCGGCGGCCCGTTCCTGAAGGGCGGGCAGATCGCCTTGGTAGATCAGCAGCGGACCGCAGGCGTACAGGGCCTTCACCCGGGCCGGGGAGGGGGCGGTGTCGGCGGCCAAGGCCTCGTCCAGGTAGTACCGGCCCTCCTTCAGGAACCCGCACTCGAACCAGAAGAACCACAGCGCCGCGGCCATCTCCAGCGCGATGTGGCCCTCGGGTTCGGCCAGGCAGTGGTCAAGGGCGGCGCGGAGGTTGTCGTGCTCGGCGGTCATGTGGTCGTACCAGGCGAACTGGTCGGGCCCGATCCAGGCGGCGTCGCCCCGGTGGGCCAGGTCCAGGTAGTGGTCGCGGTGGCGGCGGTGCAGCGTGTCGTCCTCGCCCAGGCCGCGCAGCCAGTGGGCCCCGTACTCGCGGACGGTGTCCAGCATCCGGTAGCGCTCGCCGCCCCCGATGGGCTGCCAGGTCAGGATCGATTTTTCCGTCAGCCTGGCCAGGACGGCAGGGATCTCGTGGGCGGGCAGATGGTCGTCGGCGCAGACCCGCTGGGCCGCATCGACGTCGAAGCTGTTCGCGAAGACCGAGAGGCGGGCCCACAGGAGCCGTTCGGCGGGGGTGCACAGCTGGTGGCTCCAGCCGATGGCCGTGCGCAGCGCCTGATGCCAGGGCGGATCCGCGTCGGCGACGATGCGATCGGTGTCGCCCAGGACGGCGAAACGGTCCTCCAGGCGGGCGGTCAGCTCCCGTAGCGGAAGGTCGCGCAGCCGGGCCGCGGCCAGCTCGATCGCCAGCGGCAGCCCGTCCAGGCGTCGGCGCAGCCGCACCAGCTCCGCGCGTTCGGCGTCGGTGACCGTGAAACCGGGCACCGCCTCGGCGGCGCGCAGGGTCAGCAGGACCACCGCATCCGCCGCGCCGCCCCGCGCGTCGTCGGCCTCGGGCACGGGCAGTGGCTCGATCGCAAGGACGCATTCGTCCGCCGCGTTCAGGGCGCGGCGGCTGGTGGCCAGGATCCGCAGCCCCGGCGCGGCCCGCAGCAGGGCCTCGGCGAGGAGTGCGCAGTCCTCGGTCAGGTGCTCGCAGGTGTCCAGGACCAGCAGCAGCTCCCGGTCGGCCAGATACTCCGCCAGCACCTCGGTCATCGGGCGGGTGGTCTGATCGGCGAGCGGCAGCGCCTCCGCGATGACGTGCGCGAGCAGGTCGCCCTGCTCGCGCAGCGGCGAGAGTTCCACCAGCCACGCTCCGTCGCGGAAGCGGGGCTGCAGCGCGGCGGCGGCGTTCAGCGCCACCCGGGTCTTGCCCACACCGCCGACCCCGGTCAAGGTCACCAGCCGCGTCGGTTCCTGCAGTGCGGGGCCGACGAACATCCGCTCGATCTCCGCCACCTCCGCCTGGCGGCCGACCGTCCCCGTCCGCGGCACGGTCAGGTTTCCCACCCGTCGTTCCTCGTGCGGCTCCTTGTGCCGTCCTGTCCCCGCCACCACGACTGCCCTCCCCCGGCCCGGCTCCACGACCCGCTGCGTGTACCGCGGACGGCAGCCTGCACCAGCGCGCCACGCCGCAGGACGGATCGCAACGAACTGTCCGTATGCGTCGCACAGCCGACCGTGGCGGGCCACAAAAGATCGCGAAGGCCGGTCCGCTGCCCTTTCCGTGCGCGATCCCGAGCGTCACACGAGGTGCGCGACACGCAACCGGCTGCGCTGCAGACCCGGCTGTACGGGACGGCATGGCCGTTGCGATGAGCGTTGGGCACGGATCAAGGCGGAGGCCGAGCGCTTGGTGACGGCGGGCGGGAACGTTCTCAGAGAGTTCGACGAGCGCCACATCGTGATGGCCGACCCGGAGGGCCGGGACGCTGAACCTGAAAGCGGCGGCGCCTTTGCACACTCTGGTGCGGCTGCTGTGCCTGGAGCACTCCAACACGGCGTTCGCCTGGCACGCCACGGAGGCCTACCTGATGCTGCGCGAGCGACGCCTGGACTACCCCATCAAGGCGGCCGCCGAGCTAGTGTGCAAAGCCGCCTCCGGCGCGCAAGGCGTCGCCGCGATCGCGCGCCAACTGCGCGAGTGGACCGTCAGCTGAAGACCGGTTGAGTTGTTCGGCATCGTCCCGTGTACCCCAGCGGCGAAACTGCAGCGCCCGGGCTTGGTCGGCGGCGAGGGGGCCGCCAGGGTGCTACACGGGCCAGCCGCCATGGCCCTCACAGGTATGGACAGGCCACCTCAGAAGGTTCTCAAGTACCCGCCGTGCAACCGTTGTTCGGCGCATCATGCGGTGTATGAACCCAGGAGAGTTGGTCCCCTTTGCCACGGCGATGGGCACGCTGACTGCGGCTGGGGTCGCCGGCCTCGTGGCCTGGCGTGCCGCGCTGCGTTCTGCCCGCATCACCTGGCGATCGAAGACTGTGGAATGGCAGTTCGAGGCCGTGACTCAGTTCTACGACGCCGTGATGTACTTCAGCGAGCCCCGGACCCGGGTACGCGATATCGACGAACGTGAAGACACACGTGCGAAGGCCTGGCGTCGGCTCTACCTGGCCGGGCCTGGCGCTCTTGTTGCGCTCGAGGGAGCGGCGCACACGATGAGTGAGGCTGCTCGCGGCGTCGCCGACGGTATCAGGGGCCTCAACATCTGGTACGACCTGCTGGACCGCGCCTGCAGAGCCTGCGAGCATCTGTCCGAACTCGTCGACCAGGACGAACGCCGAGGGAATCCCGACGGCTCGCTGCACGACGAGTATGACCTGTCGAAGACGGCCCATGGCCGGCTGCAAGATGCTCTGCGCCCTGGGCTGGCGGTGGACTGGTATGCCGTCAACAGGGCAGTGGATGCCTACGCCAGCCGAGTAACAGCGGACTCGGATGGCACACCGGGAGACGCCGTGACCAGTGAGGAAGTCAACCGCGCACTGGAGTCAGTCGGTCCTCCCTATGCCTTGCACGGGGAGCTCGATGAGGCGTGGCGCGATCTTCTTGGGGCTGCGCCGTTCTTCTCGGAGCAAGTCCGCGGGTGGCTCGACGGCAGGGTACGGCGCGTACCGCAGGCAAAGTTTCGTCGATCCAATAAGTACCTGAGGGTGCAAAGCGGCGCCGTTGACGCTATCCGCACAGGTGCCAGACCCCGCCCGAAGCAGTAGGAACGTCCTTTCGATCATCGGTTGGAAAGAGCCGATCGGCGTTGGGTGTGAATCCTGGCTCATACAAGCGTGCTGGTGTCGAATACCCCGCCTCCCGCGCGGACTCGGCCGGTTCGTACGGGTGGGACGCCAAGGCCCGGCTCGTCTGGCTGATCGCCGGACTCACCCGACGGCCGGCCACGGTGCCATACCGGCAGGCGGTGCCGGACGGTCCGTACGAGGCGCTCGCCACCCGCCACCCGCCCGGACGACGGCCGGGCCATCGTCGTCACCCAGCCCACCGGCAGGCTGGTGCCCGGCCTCGTGTCGTACGCCCCGAAGTCCCCGCCTCACGCGAACAGCCCGGCTCGCCGCTTCGCCACCCCTGACCAGCACTTCAGCGCTACGGGCATCCATAGATCGGCCCTGATGCCGCCCCCCGTGGGGCGGCACCAGGGCCGTCTGCGTACCTCACCATCGCCGAGATGCTCAACTGCAGGGGGATCGGCCACGGCCTGCCGGTGGAGATCGTGATGAACCATCTCCCGACCGGCGGCGGCCCGGACGGAATGGACGCGTCAAGGTCGTCCCTGCCCAGGTGGTAGGTGGCGACGAACCGCGCGCGTGGACGGACATCCACGCGGCGATCGTGGACCTGCTCGCGGGCCATCGGCCGGCAACGGGCCGGCGGTGGCGCTCTCCCGGGTGACGCCCGTGCCGGAACTCTTCGTGGGGCGGCCACGAGGGCCGTTGTCAGAGGCGATTGGCAAGATTGCGGCCATGACCATGAATGTCACTCCTGTCACTCCGCCACGGCCGATCGACGTTGCCGCGGTCTTTCCCCAACTGGCGCCGCTGGCCCGCACGGCGACCCGCCTGCACCCCCGCCCTGGGGCGCCGTCGTGGCACGACAGCTCGATCGGCGGGCCGCTGCTGTGGCCCGCTGAGGAGCCGTGGCCGTACTGCGAGGAACCGCATGTGGTGGATGGCATCAACCCAGCCCAGTCCCCGGCGGATCTGCGGCTGGAACGACGGATCTTCGCCGCCTCGCACGGCCGGGACCTGACTCCGGAGGAACGGGAGACTCTCGAGCGGATCCGACCCCCTCGGACGTATCCGGTGAGGCTGGCGGTCCAGGCGTACGACGGCCCCATAGCGATGCTGCCCGTCGCGCAGTTGTACGTACGGGATGTGCCCGATCTGAGCCCGCCGGAGGGCAAGGACCTGCTGCAGGTTCTGTGGTGCCCCTTCGATCATCCGATCATGCCCAGGACCCTGCTCTTCTGGCGTTCGGCAGCCGCCGTCACCGACATTCTCGACACGCCCCCCGAGCCGCCCGCAGTGCAGTTCGACGGCTATCTACCGGAACCGTGCGTGCTCGAACCGGAGCAGATCACCGAGTACCCCGACCATCTGGAGCTGACCGAAGAACTGCGGGAGCAGCTCAAACAGTGGAGTGTGCCGCAGGCAGCAGAGGAAGACATGGACCCGGACACCTATTACGACTGTGTGCTGTCCAACGCGCCCGGCTGGAAGGTCGGCGGCTGGCCCGCCTGGAACTCCACCGACCCCAGCCCGCAGCCCTGCTCCGAGTGCGGCACCGGCATGGAGGTCCTGATGACCGTCGCCACGTTCGAGGAAGGGGACGACGCCGGGAACAGCTGGTCTCCGCACCCCCATCCAGGTGCTGGACCGTACCCCGGCCACCGCGGCTACAACGCGGCCGGTGTCCAGATAGGCAGCGGCTACCGGCAGCACCTGTTCATCTGCCCGGCGGAGCCCGAGCATCCGCACACCGAGTTGATGACGTAGCCCGTCCCGGTGACCTCACCGGTCGGTAAAGAACGGTTCATGTCCGAGCGGCGGACGTCGCTGCCGGACATTGATCTGGATGTGGAGTCGGCACCCCGGCTGAAGCTCTACGACCGGATCTTCGAGCGGTTCGGGCGTGCGCGGGTCACGGTCACCGGGATGCCGGAGACCTACCGGGCCCGGCACGCGCTGCGCGACACCGGGCTCGCCCTGGGCATTGCCCCGGGAGCCGTTGATGAGATCGCCAAGAGTTTTCCGCACATCCGCGCCGGTGCCATCCGCTCCGCGCTCGCCGAACTGCCCGAGCTGCGCAAACTCGCCGCCCGGGCGCAGGAGTACGGGCCGCTGTTCGAACTCGCCGAGGGCCTGGACGCCCTGGTGCACGGCTATGCCATGCACCAGGGCGGCGTGATCCTGTCCGACGCCACGCTGCCGGACCGCCTGCCGGTGCAGCCCACCCCGGGCGGCGCCGATCCGATGCTGCAGGCAGACACGGAGGACGTCGAGGACCTGGGCCTGCTCAAGCTGGATGTACTGGGGGTGCGAATCCAGTCCGCGATGGCGCACGCGGTCGCCGAGATCCGCCGCATCACCGGCCGCCACCGCGACCTCGACCTCGACAACCCCGACCACGTCGATCTCCGGACGAGGCGACGTTCCAGATGATCCGCCAGAGCGACACGATCGGCTGCTTCCAAATCGAATCGCCGGGCCAGATGGACCTGGTGGGCCGGCTGCAGCCGCGGCACATGCAGGACGTCATCGCCGACATCTCCCGGTTCAGGCCCGGGCCGGTGCGGGGCGGCATGCCCGCCAGGTTCATCGCCGCCCGCCACGGCGCTGCCCCGTACTACCCACACCCCGACCTCGAGCCGATCCTCCACGACACCCGTCGCCCGTCGCCCGTCGCGCCCTGGCCAACCCCGGCCGCCTCTCCCACGGCGGAACCTGGTTCAAGCCGGCGGCCGCCTTACAAGTTGCGCGAATCGGGCGCCTGTTGACCTGTTGCTTCCCTTCAAATCGGTTGACGTTCAGGGGTGGAATGAGGGATTCGCCGGCTGGTTGCGTGGCCCCGCCGACGCGCAGGGGATCGTGGTCGTCGTCCCGGGTCTGGACTCGGCCAAGGAGGAGTTCCTCGATCTGGTGTCCGCGCTACTGGCCAGAGGTCTTGCGGTGTTCGCGATGGGCGGCCCCGGGCAGGGCGTGCTCGCGGCGTCCACGACCTTCGTGCCGGACTACGAGCGGGTCGTGGGCCGGGGCATCGATGCGCTCGGTGTCGCACGCATCGGGCTTGTGGGCCTGAGTCTGGGCGGCTATCTCGCGGCCCGGGCCGCGACGTTCGAGCCGCGCGTGCGGCCGTCGCCACCGTCAGCGGTCCTTTCCGTCTCGACCGGGGGGAACTGCCCGCGCCTGTACGGGACAACATGGCCGTCCGCGCGGGAGGCGCCGACGCCGCCCAGGAGTTCGTGCGCCAGGTGGACCTCACCGCCCTGGCGCCCCGTATCGCGGCCCCGCTGCATGTCTTCGACGCTGACCAGGACGTCATCCCCGGCGTGACGAACGGGGAGGCCCTGGCCCGTCCGGCCCCGCTCGGCACCTACCTGTCCGTCCCGCACGGTGATCACCTCCTCGGCAACGCGCAGCCCGACTGGCTGCCCATCCTCAGCGACCACATCACGCACACCCTGACGGGAACACCGGCATGAACCGCTTCACCGACAAGACACCATCACCTGCCCGAGGGGCTCACTCGCTGCGTTGAGCGGCGGCTCGGTCAGGAAGCTTCGGCGGCTTCCCGGCAGCTGAGTACCTCTCCCAGGAGATTCCGTAGATGCCGGCACCGCACTTGGCGGGCAGCAGGTGAACGCTGTGCGACGCGTCAAGAGAGAGGAGTCGGACGTCCTCTCGCGGCGCTTCCGAACTGGGCCGGTAATAGCCGTACACGGCAGAGGGAACGTGCCTGGCGTGGAAGAAGATGTGCAAGAGGTACTGCCGTACCGGGATGGGCAGGGTGCGCTCGTGATGGTTCGAGGGCTTCCACCGAGGGCCGACGTCGAGTGTGTACTCGACGATCGCGGTGTCGCCTTGCCCGAGGGCGCGCCCGAATCCGATGTCGAAGACCGCGGATCGCAGTTCCTGGCGGAAGTGCAGTGCCTCCAGGCGCCCGCACTCAACAGTCACTTGTACTGACGGGGTATCGGGATCGTCCAGGTTGTGGTGAGCGGTCAGGTGCCGTACTCCGTCGCGCGTGGCGCGAACAACGTGGCTGACGGTGTACCGCGCGATGCATCCGTACTCGTCGATGTACAGCTTTTCCTGCACCGACAGGGTGACGAGGTTTTCATTGAACCGGTAGGCATCAGGACCGAGAGCTCTTTCCAGCGGAGCGCCAGGAGTGACGACACGCGACAGCGCCTCGGACATCTCCTGTCCTTTGGCCACGGCCCTGCCACGGGGGCGACGATGACTCAGCAGGCTCTGCAGCGTTCCCCGCGGAATACGGAGGATGTTCTCGACTTCGGCCACTGCCCGGAGCGACTCCTGTCGCTCAGGCTGGCTCCGTCCTCGCTGCCAATGGCTCAGCGTGACCGGGCTGATCGAGACGCCGCGTTGGGCGAGGTGGTGGTGCAGGCGCTGGAGTGACAGACCGCTGGCCTTGAGTGCCTGCTGGAACGCCGCACCGAATGTGACCCCGCCCGCAGTGCCGTGCTCGTCCGTGCCGTCGGGGCGGCCCGCCTCCGGCCTTTGACCTGGCTGGTTCATCGCTACTCCCGGTCAGCGGGGCGAAAGGAGATCGGCGGGACCGCCGCATGTGTCGGAGCGGCGGTCCCGCCGCGGTGGATCACCGGCTGGATGCTACCGGGTTGGCTCTCCACCGGCCCGGCGCGACTGTGTGGGGTGATCATCGCGCCGAGGTGTGTGATCGCTCCGGTCAGGCTGTGTTGAGGCGCAGCCCGTAGTGCTGCAGCGCATCGTCCAGGGGCTGGAAGTAGGAGGTGCCCTGACCGTAGACGCCGTTGCACGAGTTGTCGGTGCGGCCGCCGGAGGTAAGGCCCTGGCCCTGGTTGCCGGAGACCCAGGCGCCGCCGCTGTCTCCGCCGAGGTCGCAGGTGTTGCTCAGGCCCAGGTTGGTCACGAGGGTGTCCGGCTGGCCCGGGTCGCTGTAGGTGACCGAGTAGTTGTAGGACTGGATGGAGCCGCAGGTCCAGTGCGAGGTGGCACCGGACTTGCAGACGTCCGAGCCGACCGCGGCCCGCTGACTGCCCTTCACGGCGATGTTGCCGCCGTTGTTCCAGGTGCCGATCTGGGGGGCGATGGTGGTGCCGGAGTCGACCGAGGCGAGGCCCATGTCGACGCTGTTCCGGCCGTGTGCGAAGCGGGACGTGGTGCCCTTGGCGAAGTGACTGCCGTTGGCATAGAGATCCGGCAGGTTCTCCACGCAATGGCCTGCGGTGACCAATACCTGGTTGCCGGAGGGATTGCGAGCGCCGAAGCCGACCGAGCAGTAGTGGTTGCCGTAATCCATCCGGCTCCCGGGGTAGATGGTGCCGGCGGTCGTGACCGCCCTGCTGTCGTTGCTCCGCACGGCGACCGCCGAGCCGTAGGACGCTGCTTTTTCAAGAAACGCCTGACCGGCAGCCGTCGATCTGTCGCGCACCTGGACGACGACCTTGTCGGAGGCCGGGTCAACCCCCCAGCTCTGCACGCCGATGGGCAGTCTGTGCGCGGCCGCTTCGTCCAACTCCTGCTTGATGCCGTCCAGCTCTTCGGCGGTGTGCTGGGTTATGCGTGCCGTGAGTCCGGCACCTTCGACGTGACGCGCTGCGCGGGCGTCGGCGACGTTCACCATGAGCTTGCCCTTGCCGTCGAAGAAGGCTCCGCGCGGATCGACACCCGAGAGCCGCAGCTTCCTCAGTGTCTTCTGCTGGGCGGCCTGCGAGTCCAGCCGCTGGACCGCAGCGGCATCGCTGATGCCGAGTGAGTCGGCGAGGGCCTGCACCATCTGCTGCTGGTAGTGACCGCCTGGGGCGGACGGGCCCACCGCAGGGGCAGCGTGCGCCGGGAGGACACCTCCGGCCATGACGAGAGCCGCAGTCGCGGCGCCGGACGCCATGATCGTGCGTAGACGAAACACCTTGTCTCCATTTCCGGACAGCCGCATAGAGCGGCGTGTGGGGGACTCCGGATCGCGGCAGAGAAAAACCGGGCCGCATCCGAAGTGGATACTCCCCAGCGGGCGCGGCCATGACAAGGTCGGCGAACACGGCAATGATTAACAGAACCGCGCTTAACTGTTTCCGTCGTGAGGTTCGCAGCATTCGCAGCAGGCCGCCCACACCGAACACCCTCGGAGGGCGCTTACGAAATGGCCTGGCCGGCCCTGCGCGACGCGCGGGCCGCTCTGGAGAACGCGCTCGCTCCCCCGCGCTGAATACGGCCCGTTCAGCCCTCGATGCGCTCGTCAGGCGACGCAGATCCCCGGCACGGCTTGCGCTCGGAACAGGTGTGGGGTGGCGACGAGACTCGCCGGGTACAGGTGACGGGCGGTCGCGCGCACGCTGTCGTCCAGCCGGGCTGTGCGGTAGTGCTCGGTCGACTCCCACACGGCGTGGTTGAGGAACGTGCTGCTGCCGGCGATGCCGCGGTACAGCTGGGTGGAGATGAAGCCCGGTTGGTTCTTCAGCGCGGCCGCGTCGGTGGACCAGGCCAGCAGCAACTGGTCGACGTCTGCGGGGGCGACCCGCAGGACGTTGACGAGGAGGACCGGTCCGCCTTCCTCGTCGAGCTGGTCAGCGAGCGTGACATGGGCATCGAGTTCTCGGAACTCGGACATGACGGCTCCTTTCGAGAGCGGGCGGGACGATCAGGTGTGTGTGCCGGCCCGCTCGGGTTGCGTAGCCCGATGCAGGGCGTCCAGGGCCGGGGTGAGTACTGACCGAGATCACCGGCTTGCCGTGCCACTTCAGGAACAGGTGCTCTTCGGCATTCTCAGGACCTGGACGAGGGGACGGCCGGTCAACGCCTGGGTCATGACAAGTTCGGCAGCTTCCCGCTCGTCCTGAGTTCCTCGCTGAGCAGTGGGTTGACGTGTTCGGCGTCGAGCCCGCCACTGCCGTAGGGGCGCGTGATGATCTCCAGTTCATGACCGCTGGGGTCATTGAAGTACACGCCGCGGCCGTCATCGAGGTGGTTGATGATGCCCGGCTCCTGATGCCGGGGGTCGCCCCAGTACTCCAGGCCACGCTCGCGCACCCGGGCGAAGATCGCATCGAACACTGAAAACTTACAGCGATCAGCCGATACCCACTTACAACTTTCATGTCGTTCGCCTCGCAGCGACTAAACTTCCAACATGGATCTCGTGGAGCAACAAATCCTCCAGTGCCTGATGCTCGACGGGCGGGCTCCGATGCGCCGGATCGCCGAGGTGGTGGGGGTGTCGGAACAGACCGCGACCCGCCGCTACCGCGCGATGCGGGAGGCGGGAGTACTCCGGGTCCTGGTCAGTGAGGCCGCCGCCTCCGCGCGGCACCGGCTCTGGCTGCTGCGGCTGCAATGCCGCCCTGATGCCGCCGCACACCTGGGTGCCGTACTCGCCGCGCGCGACGACGTCTCCTGGGTCGCGCTGCACTCCGGCGGTGCGGAGCTGATGTGCACCACCACCCTGCCCGCCGACGCCACCTGCGGCATAGGGGTACTGCCGCAGATCTCGCACACCGCGGAAGTACTCTCCTTCACCACACACCTGGTACTGCACTCGTACTCCGGCGGCCCTGCCGAATGGTCCGGATTCGAGGAGCCGCTGAGCCGGGACGCGGAGCGACATCTTCTCGAGGGGCGCGATCCCAACCGGCGTAAGGCGACGCACAGTCCGGTGCCCCCCGAGGACCGCGTACTCCTGGAGGAACTGCGCCACGACGGCCGAGCCACCGCCTCCGCCCTGTCCCGCGCCCTCGACTGGCCGCTGTCCCGGGTCAGAAGCCGTCTCCAGGCACTCCTGGACAGCGGCGCGGTCACCGTGGACGTGGACGTGATGCTGGAAGCGTTCGGCTACCGCACGTCGGCCACGCTGCTCGTGCAAGTCGCACCCGGTCTCATCGTCACCGTCTGCGAGGCGCTCTCCGCCCACCGCCAGACCAGCTGGGTCGCCGCGGTCACCGGCTCCGCGAACATCGTCGCCGCAGTCACCTGCCACGACAGCACCGAACTCTTCAGCTACGTGACCGAACAGCTCGGGAGCCTGCCCGGGGTGACGCACGCCGAGGTCGTACCGGTGCTCACCCGACTCAAGCAGGCAGCCACGCGAGTAGCCGACAGCCGGCTCGTGTAGCAGTTGCCCGCGGCTTCGTTCAGGCCGTCAAGGGCGACGGCCCATCGGTGTCAGCAAGCCGCCGTCCCAACGCACCTATGAAGAAGGCCCAGATGACACACGACGAAGCACTCAAGCAGCTCAGCCACCTTGCTCGCGAGAGGGCATTCGGCAGGCGCGTCGGATCCGACCGCCTCATTCAGATCGGGCTGGATGCTCTGATCGCCGGCGTTGAGAGCCCTTCACTCGCCATGCTGGCGGGACTCCTTCGCAACGAGGAGCCCGAAGCACCCGAACTCTTCGACCAGGTGCTGGAGGAGCTGGGGCTGGCCTTTCACCCGCCGACCGACCCCCGGGCCGCGAAGTGGGCGATGGCCTACTGGGTCGCCGGCCAGGTCGCGGACGGGTCCCTCGACCCGGCCACCGGAACACACCTCATCTGGGCAGACATCGCGTACGACCTCGGAGATCCACAGGACCTGGAACCTCTCGTCATCTGCGCGATCAATCTGGACGGCTGGGAAGAGAGCTGGGGCGTCTCGCGTGAACAGCTCAACCGGGAAGCAGTCGAAGCCGCCAACCAGTTCCTGAGCAGACGACCCCGGCACGACGACCAGCACTGACCCGCGGATCACATCGAGCCGAGCACGATCTCGATGTCGGCCTGACCTCAGGACCCCGCCGCCGCAGCGCCGGCCTGCGCGCCGCGTCTGTCCGACGACGAGCGCGCTCACCTGTCCGGTCAGCTGTAGACACCCCGGTCACGGCCTAAAGGCAATGCCGTTGCCTTTAGGGCCGTCGTGGGCCTTGGACTTGGCTGTCCGCGCAGGAACCTGGTCAGCTGTGCACAGCCGCAACTCGGCGCCGTGGCAGGCGAGATGGCCCTGCTGTGCTCATCGAATCCATTGCCCGGCCAGAGGGATCTCCGTCAGACTGAGGGCAGGAAGGACACCGATGGCGGCAGACGAAGGAATGCCACGAGCCCGGTCCTTGGCACCGCGTTCGTACCGCCACGGGACCGGGAGGAAGTGGTCCGGAACGCGGCGTGGGACTCCCTGTTGGCGGTCGACATCGACCACCGCCCCCGGCCTAGGACATCTCCGTCCGCATAGGGCTCGGTGCCGTCGGGCCTCTCAGGTTCTGTTCGGCGCGGGCCTCCGCCGCGAGTGCGTGCTGAAGCCGGGAGAGCTGGCCGTCTACGAGTCGATCTCTCCCTACACGCTGCTCTTCGACGAGGGGGTCGACCAATGCTTCCTGCGCTTTCCACGCGCGATACTCGCGCTCCCCGACGCGTTGCTATGGGACACCAGCACGGTCACCCTGGGATCCGATAACCCTCTTGTGTCTCGCGTTCACCTACTTCTCCCAACTGCCCGTCAGCGACCGATTGCAGCAAGGAGCGCACGGCGACAGCGTCGTGCAACCCAGCGTCGAACTTCTGCGCGCCGTCCTGACGACCCAGCACGGCGACTCCAGCCTGCGCACGGGGCCGTTGAAGGCGACGCTCAGCTTGCGGGTCACGCCATACATTCGGCAGCATCTGGCCGATCCGGACTTTGAACTCCTACTGCCCTCTCCGAGGTGTTGTCGGAGAGGGCAGTAGGAGTTCTTGTAGGCGCAGTGAGCTTCCGCCCGGTGGTGGAGAACTCTTCGTCTACAGCACGGCGGAGTACGAGCGGATCCGTGCGGGCACGATACGGCGAGCGATCACTCGGCGCCCGAGACGGTGCGCCGCACAGCTGCGGGCAGGTGGGGGGCGTATGACGGACACGGGGACGACACGGACGCGGCCGGCAGCACCCGGTGCGCGACTCGAGGCGATCGGCGTGGGGGTCGCCGTGCGGGGCGGGCGCGAGGTGCTGCGCGGGATCGATCTCACCGTGGCGCCGGGGCGATTGGTGGCCGTGGCGGGCGGCAGCGGGGCCGGCAAGACGCTGCTTCTGGAGACCCTCGCCGCGGTACGCCGGCCGGGGCGCGGGAAGGTGCTGCACGACGGCGCCGATCCGGGCGAGGCGCAGGTGGCGTCGGGTTTCGTGCCGCAGGACGACATCGTGCACCGCGGGCTGCCGCTGCGCCGCGCGCTCGGCTACTCGGCGCGCCTGCGCGGGGCCGGGACCGACGCGGTGGAGCAGGTGTTGGACGGTCTCGGGCTCGCGGTCCGCGGCGACCAGGCGGTAGGCACCCTCAGCGGTGGTGAGCGCAAGCGAGCGAGCATCGCGGTGGAGCTGCTGGTCCGGCCGCGGGTGCTCTTCCTCGACGAGCCGACCTCCGGGCTCGATCCGGCCACCGCTGCGGGGCTGATGGAGACGCTGGCCACGCTCGCGGCGTCCGGGGTGACCGTCGTTATGACCACGCACGCGCCCGCCGATCTGGCGCGCTGCGACGAGGTGGTGTTCCTGACGCCGTCCGGTGCGCTCGCGGCGGTCGGGGCGCCGGAAGACGTCATGTCGCGGTACGGGGTGGGCACCTTCGAGGAGGTGTACGGGGCCGTCGCGGCTGGGAGTACTGCCGCCCCATCCCCGTCCCCCGAGTTGCCACGGCCACGTGCCGCGGCCCCGGCCGCCGCCGCGTCCGCCGCCGCGTCCGCGTTGCCCGGCCCGCCGCCCGACCGGCCCGCGGCCTGGGGCCTGGGGCCAGTGGTGGCTGCTGACGCGCCGATCCGCCGAGATCCTGTTCCACGACCGGCTGTCCGCGGCCATCGTCGTGGGCTCCCCGCTGATGATCGTGGCGATGTTCGCGCTGCTGTTCCGTCCCGGTGTCTTCGACGCGGCGCACCCCAGCCCGGCGGCGGCCGCGATGGTGCTGTTCTGGATCGCGTTCGGCGCGTTCTTCTTCGGCCTCGCCTACGGTCTGCTGCAGATCTGCGCCGAATTGCCGGTGGTGCGCCGCGAACGCCGCACCGTGCTGCGCCTGGCCCCCTACCTCGCGTCCAAGGTTGCCCTGCTGCTGCCCGTCCTGGCCGTCGCCGACGCCCTGCTGCTGCTCGTGCTGCGCGCCCTCGACCGGCTCCCGGACGCGGGCTGGGACGTCTACGGTTCGCTGTTCGTCTCCGGCGCCCTCGCGTCGACGGCCGGTCTCGCGCTCGGCTTGTTCACCTCCGCCGCGGTCGCAGACCCGAGCCGGGCCGCTCTCATGCTGCCCATGCTGTGCTTCCCTCAGGTGCTGTTCACCGGTGCGTTCGTCCCCGTACCGATGATGGCGGCGGCCGGGCAGTGGATCAGCGTGGTGATGTCGAACCGCTGGGCGTTCGAGGCGTTGGGCGCGGGCGCGGACCTGCCGGGGCTGTGGGCGGGCGGCACCTCGCCGCTCGGTGCCGGGCTGCTCTCCTCGTACGGCGACAGCTTCGGTCATCCGGCCTGGACGCGCTGGCTGTTCCTCGCCGCCTTCACGCTGTTCTTCCTCGCGGCCGCCGCGTTGGTCCTGCACCGGCGCTGCCCGGCCCTGCCGCGTCCGCGCCGCGTCAGCAGGTCAGCCGGGCGGTGAGGCCCTGCGCGTCGGGCGTCCGGTTGCGGTAGGCCGTCCGCAGGAAGTCGACGAAGGCGTCCACGTCGCCCGCGGTCGAGGAGAGGCCGAGGGACACGCGGACCGCGCCGCCGGTGGGCAGGCCCAGGTGGTCCAGGTACGCGTCGATCGTGTCCAGGCCATGGTGGTGGCGTCCGGTGCGAGCCAGTTGCGCGGCGCCGATGGCGAAGGCCGCCTCGCCCGCGCCCGGGTTGCAGAAGCAGCCGGCGCGCAGGGAGATGCCGGCCGCCGCGCTGTCCCGGGCGATCAGGCGTTCGTCGACGAGGCGGCCCGCCTCGTCCAGCACGTTCAGGGCGACGGTGCCGCCGCGCCGATGGGTGGTGTCCGGGCCGTAGAGGCGCACAAGCGGCTGCCCGGTGTCGTGCCGCAGCTCCGTGAGCCGGGCGAGCAGTCGTGCGGTGAGCCGCTCGACGTGGGCCCGGATGGCGTCGACGCCCACCTCCTCGATCCAGTCGAGGCCGGTGATGATCTCCGGGATGGCGTGGAAGTTGACGGTTCCGTCCTCGAAGGCGGCCGGTCCTTCGGCCATCCGGTGCCACTGGGCGTGGGCGCTGACGACCTGGATGGTGCCGCCGGAGAACCAGGGTCTGCGCAGCGCGGCCAGCGCGTCGTGCCGTGCGATCAGGCAGCCGACGCCGGTCGGGTAGCCGAACACCTTGTACCAGCTCAGCACGGTGAACTCCGGCCGGAAACGGGAGAGTTCGAGACGGCTCGTGGGGGCGTAGGCCGCGGCGTCGAGGAGCACCTGCCAGCCCTGCTCCTGCGCCCGTCCGATCCACTCCAGGGGATGGCGTACGCCGGAGAAGTTGCTCTGCGCGGGGAAGGCGAAGAGGCCGCGCCGCCGCTCGGCCAGTGCGGCGGCGAGCCGCTCCTCGTCCAGGCGCAGGTCCGGCCCGGACAGCGGCACGTAGGTGGTGCGCCCGTGGCGGGCGCGGGCGAACTCCCGTAAGCCGTTGACCGAGTTGTGGTTGTCCAGGGTGAGGAGCAGGTCGCCGTGGCGCCTACGGAACGGATAGGCCTCCCCCACCAGGCGGCAGGCCGTCGTGGCGTTCGCCGTGAACACCACGGTGTAATCGGCGGGATCCGCGCCCGCGTACGCCAGGATCCGCCGACGGGCCTCCTCCACCAGGGCCGTCGACGGCGCGGACGCGGGGCTGTCGGTGTGCGGATTGCCCCACGCCGCGCCGGTCATCCGCGCCGCGTGCAGGCGCAGTTGGCGGCGGGCGGGCAGGCCGGAGCCCGTATGGTCGAGGTATATGTGCGCTGTGCCCCGTGCCGCGCTCGCCCGGTCCCCCGGCGCGGGTTCGTCCAGATATCCGTACTCGTCGGCGCGGATCCGCGCGAAGTACGCCTCACCGCGCACCGCGTCCGTACATGCCTGGTCGCCGGTCCCGCCCCGCTCGTACATCCCTGCCCCCCTGTGTCGTCCCGCAGGCACCGTCAGTCGGCGCCCTTACTGGGTTCAGTGCCCACGCAACGCCTCCTCCAGCCACCAGGAGCCGTGTTCGCGGGCGCCTTGGCGGCGATGGGCAAGGGCGCGGTCCGCGGTCTCTCGACCCAGTGCCCGACGGCCTTCGGGTCCTCGCCGCGCCGCACGGGCACCTCTTCGAACCCGTAGCCGCGGCCCACGGCGGCGATGTCCGTGAGCACGAACTCGACGGTGACCAGGGCGCGCCCGTCGGGGCCGACGTGGTGCACCTCCGCCCCGTACGCATCGTCGTTGCAGACGGTGACGACCTTCGGGAGCGCGAGTCGGCGCACCGCGTCGAGTTCGACGAACACCGGACGCCGGGCCCGTTCGACCGCCCGCGCCGGCGTGGCCGCTGCGGCGGCCGGCTCGACGGCTGCCCGCGGACCAGGACTCTCTCTCCTGGTGGTCGATCAGACTTGAGGCGCAGCACCTCGCGCCGTACTGGAGTGCTCGACGGGGCGCCTGCGGTCGAGGTGGCTTTACGCGCCGGGGTGTCGCGGCAGACGGCCCATGCATGGCGGAAGGGACCAAGGTGTCGAGGGGTTGCGGAAGCGGTCGCGACGCCCTCGATCCAGTCCGAGCCGGTTGCCTGCGGATCTAGAATCCTTGATCTGCGAACTGCGGCAGCAGCACCCGCGGTGGGGAGCCCGGCCCCTGGTGCACGAGCTCGGCCAGCGCAACGTGCAACCGCTTTCGTCCCGCGCGACCGTTCACCGGATCCTTGTCCGCAACGGTCTGGTAAGCCACCAGGACCAGCAGCACAAGCGGAAGTACCGCCGCTGGCAATGAGACGCTCCGATGCAGTCATGGCAGATGGACATCGTCTCGGGGGTGTTCCTGGCCGACGGACGCGAATGCAAACTGGTCACGGGCATCGACGACCACGCCCACACCACCGATCGACCAGTCAGCACATCCAGAGCTTCCCTGAAGGCGTACTCCGCATTTCCGAATCAATCGTCAGACTGCAACTCTTCGAGTTCTTCCCCGAGTTCTTGGAGCGCCCTTTCACGGGCGACTCCACCGAAGCGCCACTCCGGTGCATGCCAGGTAGGCGTTCTCCGCGTGCGCGCCCTCAGTCTGTGGCGGCGATCCCCACACCGATCCCGACGAGCAGGGTCCCGCTGATCCGGTCCCAGATCCGGCGCTTCGCGATGTCGGTCAGGAGCGGCCGCAGCCGCGCGGCGAACGCCACCAGCGCGAACCAGTAGGCCAGTCCCACAGCGATGTCGACGGCTCCGAGCAAGAAGATCTGGCCCGTGGCGGGCCCGTCGCCACTGGTCACGAACTGGGGCAGGACGCTCAGGAAGAAGAGCGCGGCCTTCGGGTTGAGCACATTGGTGAGGAAACCCTCCGTGAAACTGGAGCGGAAGGTCCCCGGGGGCTCGCGGTCAGCGGCGGGGGCGCGGTGCGGCGGGGCCGCACCGGAGCGGGCGGCGAGCAGCGCGCGGACTCCGAGGAACACCAGGTAGGCGGCGCCTGCCAGTTTGATGACGGTGAACGCGTACGCCGAGCGGGCGGCGATCACCGACAGGCCGAGCGCCGCGGCGCACATGTGGACGCAGAGCCCGCTCTGCGCGCCCCAGGCCGCCGCGCGGCCGAGGGCCGTGTCCCGGGCTCCCGCCCGGACGATCACCAGGAAGTCCGGCCCTGGTACGAGGTAGGCCAGCATCACCACACCGAGGAAGCCGAGCAGGTTCGTCATCGCGGGCGAACTCCTTCGTCTCGGACACGTCAGGATGACTGGAGTACCCCAAAGCGGCCGGCCCAAATTGAGCAGCACGGCGGTGAGGCTTCAGGATGCCGGAGGCGGCCCTACCGGAGCGCGGGGCGGCCGGCCGCCCCGCCCGCATCCCCCTCACGTTCACGATCTCGAACCCGAACGCCTCGTAGACACCTGAGCGTGGCGGGGCTCAGGGCGCCGGAGGCGGCCCTGCCGAGCGCGGAGCGGCCGGCGGCCCGGAGGGCGGGCCCCGGGACGCCGTGTGGCACTGTGACGCCGCGGCCAGGACCCCCACCTTGAAAGGGGCGGCCGCTGCGCCCCTCTGGCCGGGAAGTTCACGCCTGCCTGGATCTGTTGCAATCGCCCAACCGTTCGAGTGATCTACCGCCGAGTCCGGATGGCCGGCCCGGGTGGCAGGGGAGGTCTTCAGCGTCAGATCACCCCTCACCCATGGGGGATCCATGCGTGTCCGCACCGCCCTCGCAGTGGCGGCCCTGACTGGTGCCGCCCTGACCGGCGGCCCGGAGAGGGCGACGATGCGCCTGCGCGACGCGCTGGAGGAGGGCGGCGTGTTCGGTTCCGTGTTCTGCTCACCGGCCACCCCACGCAAGCGCTCCCTCGTCCGCCTCTCGCTGCACGCAGGACTGACCGATGGCCAGGTGGAGCAGCTCGTCACCGTCTGTCACCAGGTAACCGCTCACGCGTCGGCCGCCTCCATCTCACAAACCCGTTCCTGAACACCCTGCCGGGGCGCCGGTCATCCGCACCGGGCCGCCACAGGCAGGCGGTGCGCCCGTCTGCATACGTGCCTGTATGCGAAGCCCGGCCTCAGGAGCTGAGGTCGTGGGTGCCTGTATGCGAAGCCCGGCCTCAGGAGCTGAGGTCGTGGTGCAGCGCGACGTGGTGGGCCAGGACCGTCACGGGCACGTTTGTCCTGCGGCAGTGCTCGTGCAGGAGAAACAGGGCCTGCTCGGGGGTGCAACTGAAGCGGGCCGCGAGGACGCCCTTGGCCTGCTCGGTCAGCACAGCCGACAGCACCGACCGCTCCACCGCCGTCCCGGCACTGGCGGAAACATACGGTGCGATCGCGGGCGCTCCCGCACGCATGCCCCGGGTGCTCACCCGCATCGAGATCGCCTGCAGCCGCATCTCGACAGCCACGGCCCGCCTGCGCGCAGCCCATCGACGCAGAGCGACAGCCCTGCAGGACTGCTCCATACGCGCCAGAGTGCGCTCGTCCCACCAGACGGGCCCACTCGGTACAGCCCCAAGCACCGGCACAACCTCACCCTCCGGTGGACAGTCCAGACTGCTCCTAGCGTTTCATGCTCCGGCGAGCAGAGGAACGCCTCGCTCGCCACCGATCTCTGCCCAGCGGTCCGGCTTCATCGGGCGCAGGCCCGGCGGCGGGTCGAGGCCGGCTTGTGCCGCACCAGGCAAGGTTCGCCCCGCCGGCCTCCCCACCCGGGCCCCGGGGGAAGTACCTCGTGATACGTTCCTGCCGCCGTGCACTGCTGCGTACCAAGGAGGTGAGACCCATCAACGCTTTCACAGGCGGCCGGGCCTCCCTCCCCTGCATGGCCTAGGGAGCGCCCGCAAAGGCATCCCGAAAGGCTCGAAACGCTATGCGCTTCCTCTCTGAGACGTCGTCCGTCGGCGTCCGCGAACAGCTCTTTACCCTCCATGAGATTCCTGGCGTGCTGTGGACGCCGGAAGCTGCTGTCGGCGCCCGTCCGCTCGTCCTGATGGGGCACGGTGGCGGACAGCACAAGAAGGCCCCCGACATCCTGGCCCGTGCACGCCGCTTCGTGACAGAACTCGGTTTCGCGGTCGTGGCACTCGACGTGCCCGCCCATGGCGACCGGCCGAAGGTCGAGGAATACGACCGGGTAGCGACCGAGAACCAGGCTCGCATCGAGGCCGGTGAAGAGCTGGCTGTGCTGATCGCGGGTTTCCAGGCGCTCGTGGCCCGCCAGACGGTGCCGGAATGGCAGGCGACCCTGGACGCGGTCCAGCAGCTAGACCACGTCGGCGTCGGGCCAGTGGGCTACTGGGGGGTCTCGCTGGGGTGCGGACTCGGCGTTCCGTTCGTCGCTGCCGAACCCCGAGTCCGGGCGGCGGTACTGGGCTTGGGCGGGGCCCTGGCCTCGGCCGAGGCTGCCGCGGCGATCACCGTCCCGGTGGAGTTCTTGGTGCAGTGGGACGACGAGCGGGTGCCACGAGTGCAGAGCATGGCGCTGTTCGACGCCTTGGCCTCGACCGAGAAGACGCTGCATGCCAACCCCGGCAAGCACGGGGAGATCCCGGCATTCGAGCTGGACAGCACGCTGAGGTTCTTCTCCCGGCACCTCCGCTGATACCCACTGCCGTGGTCCGCGGCCCGTGGCGCGCCGGGCAAGTTCCCCTTCGCCTCGGCGCGTTCACGGACACGCTCGGTGCGCAGCGGGGTGGAGAGTTCGCCGGTGTGGCCCCGTGGGTGAGCAGGCCAATCACGCGGCGCAGCTTGGTGTTGGTGCGCTGGGAGATCTCCCGCAGCACCTCGAGGTCTCGGGGCATCGGCGTCCGTTTTTCACCACCATGCCCCTGCTCCGGACTTCCGTCTGCAAGCCTGCAAGCCCGCTGTGCCGGCCATGGCCCGCTGATCCGCCCTCGCGGTTGGCAGGACCTGGCAGTACAGCCCGCGGTGTCAGCGGGCGTCTCCCGCGGCCCAGGGCTGGCCCCTGTGCGCCGTGCAGGCGCAGGGTGTCGATTTGGTCCCAGCCGCGCTCGGTGAGCCGCTGGGCCAGGCGGAGTTCGTGGCCGGCTGTTACGCGCAGGTACTGCGGGGGGCGCAGGGTGCGGGCGAAGCCGACCAAGGCCGCCAGACCGCTGTTGGAGAGGTGGTCGACGCGGGTGAGATCGACCGTGATCTCATCGGCCCGCTGTGCGCATTCGGCAACTGCTGTGACGAGGGGGACTTGGTGCGTGCCGACGACGTCGCCACACGGTCGTACCCCCTCCTCGTGGCGTAGGGGGGTGATCAGTAGGCGGTCATCGACGAAGTAGTCACGCATCACAGGATTCCCCGCAAAAGGCCGTGCACCGCGATCACCAACGGGCCGCAAGGGGCCGTGCACCGCAATCGCCAACGGGCAACGAATCCGCTTGGGGGAAGCCTCGTCCACGCAGACGTGCGGTGCTTATGAGGCGGGAGCAGTGTCCCGCTGAAGCAGCCGCTGGCGTGGGGACCCGTCCACGGGCCCGAGAGAGTGCCGATACAGTCGCCCGCCGCGCTGACGGCGAGGCATATTCACGGACTGCCACCGACGCTACTCCCGCAACGGCCAGGCCGATAGTCCCGAGTGGAAGCAGAGGGCGCCCGTGCACGCCCCCAGGGCACGCCCCCGCTGGCGGGCGTGCCGGGGCCCTTTTTGGGGCGGGGCTTTGTGTGGCGGTCCTCTGATGCTTGATGGCGTCGCCGGAAAGCCCCTCGTCCGTCCGCGTCCAGGGGTGGTCAGGTGGGGTCGAGGTGGAGGCGGCCGGTGACCACGTCGTGCGCGATCTCGCGCAGTGGGCGGCCGCCTGCAAAGGCGTGGGAGCGTAGCCGCAGCAAGGCCTGTTCGATGGGGATGTCGAGGTCGGCGGCAGTGATGCCGGCGGCCTGGTGGACCTCGGCGCGCAGCAGGTCCGGGGTGCCGGGGCCGGTGTCGGTGGGGTGGATGGTGGTGTGCAGGAGGGGGTGGATCAGGGCGTGGGTGACGGTGGTGAGGGTGGTGAGCTGGTCGGGGGTGAAGGGGGTGGGTGTGGTGCGGCAGGCGGTCAGTACGGCGGGGACGATGACGCCCAGGCGTACCGGGAGTGCGGCGATGGCGCGGGCGGCGGGGGCGGCGTCGGCCAGGGCGGGCCAGCGGGTGGCGGTGTGCAGGTCGGGGACGGTGATGAGGTGGTGGGTGTGGGCGGCGTCCACGGTGGGGCCTTCGCCGAGGGTGTACTGCAGATCCTCCAGCGGCAGGCCGACGTGGTCGGCGGGGTCGGCCCACAGCACCTCGAGGGCGCCCTGGGCGGAGATGAGGGTGAGGGTCAGGCAGTCCGCCTGGGTGTGGTGGGCCAGCGTGCGGGCGGAGAACGCGGACAGGTCCTGCCCGGTACGGGCGGCCCGGCGCATCCCGGTCAGCAGCGCGGGAAGGTCACGTGCGTCCACGGCCCGGCCCCCCAGGGTGGGGGGCGGCGGGCGGGTGCGGCCGGCCACATCAGCGGGTCTTCTCGAGCAGGGCGTCCGGGATGTCGCGGTGGGCGATCCGGGTGGCCAGCACGGTCAAGGGTTGCTGGGTGGCGCGGGCGTGGCCGCGCAGCAGGGTGAACGATGCGTCCATGGTCACCTGCAGGCGGGCGGCGAGGACGCCCTTGGCCTGTTCGATGACGATCCGGCTGTCCAGGGCGGTCTGCAACTGACGGATCGTCTCCTCCCGGCCCACGATGTCGCGGCGGTGGGTGAGCGCGAGGGCGGCGGCATCGGCCAGGACCTGGACCAGGTGCAGGTCGCGCCCTGAGGGCAGCGGCGGGCCCGTGCTGATCAGGTTGAGGGCGCCCAGCATCAGGTCGGGGGTGTGCAGGGGAATCGCGGCCACCGCGGTGATGGAGGCGGCCACCGCGCGGGGCGCGAAACGCGGCCAGCGGGCCGTGGCCTGCTCGCTGTCCAGCAACGCTACCGGCAGCGGTTCATGGGTGCGGGCGCTGTCCAGACACGGCCCCTCGTCCAGATCGAGCTGGTCCTGCTCGAAGCGGCGGCAGAGCTCGTCCGAGGCGGTCAGATAGGCGACATCCCCGCCGTCGTCCAGCACCGTGATCCCCGCCCGCACCGGCAGGAACGCGGCCGCATACGCGGTCAGGTCGTACAGCAGTTCCAGCACATCCAGATCCGCAGGACGGCTCACCAGATCAAGTACCGCCCTGGACATGTCCAGTTCACGCGTGGTGACCGTCATGGCCTGTCCCCTGCCCCAGAGCAGATCTCTGCGTCGTTGCTCATAGCGCAGGGTCAGGGCGGAATGCGGCCGAACGGTCCAGCCTGGCTCAACACGCGCCGGAGCAAGACAGGTTCACGCCGTAGGCCCACGCTACTCCCCCAGCAGGCCGCGGGACCCTGCCACGACACGACCGGTCCCCGGCACGGCCACAGCCGCCAGCCGCCGGCGGTCACAGCCGCCCCCGGGATCGCGGCCACCCGCCGGGAACACCGCCAACACAGCAGATGAGGCACTGTCCTCCCGCCATCGGCCCAGCGCCGATGAGCGCTCTTTTCCTTCCCGTAACGGTCACACCGGCAGGCTGGACATCACCATCACGCACACTCCCGCGCAGACCGAGCTGATCGGCCAAAACGCCGCGGTGCCGGCCGAGCTCCGGCATGCGGGCGTCGAGCGCCGCAAGTTCGTTTGCCGGACAGCGACCATGGCGCCGTGTTCGCCGCCGGTGCTGCGGCCGCACGACACCGTCACCCACTCTCAACAAGGTGTCCAGCGGTGCACGGGTGGAGGAGTGACAGGTATGGCGAGCGCACAGGACTGGGTACAGCTGCGTGCGCGCACCGCCGCGGCCCGCGCCACCGCGCAAGCACTGCGCCAAAAAAGCGAACAACAGATCACCGAAAGCCAGGCATGGGCCACGCGCGGCCGCACCCCGCAGCCACCACAACCCGTGCCCGGCGAGACCATCCGCGCCGGGTAGGAGACCTGCCCGGGGCTCCCGCCTCGCCGTGCCCTATCCGCGCGGCCCTGCCCGCCCGGGCCGGCGCCAGCACCCGCCCCTGGGGCTCGCCGCAGGCGGCGGTGGTCCGCCTCACTGCCGAAGCAGACCACCGCCGCCCGCCGAGCGGCTCACCCATGCACACAATCGCCGGTCAACCCCGCCCGGCCATAGAGCCGTTCGGCCCCAGCAGCCGTAAGCCGTGGTCCCCGAAAGTGCGAAGACGGTCCGAGACCCCGGGCGGCCACGCCGACCCCAGCCCTGACGGAAGCCCCCCGCTGCACATGGGTTGTTGACGGTCCAAGCCCACGACCGCCGTGCCGTTCCGCAGGAGACTGTCAGCATGGAGCCAGACCGGACAGACACGGAACCGTACGCAGCCACAGCTCCTGTCACACCACGCATCCGCCAGGCCGATGCGCGCGAGGCCGCGGCCGACCGACGCGACCTGCTCGCCGGGCGACGCGAGCATCTTGCCGATGCACGCGAGGACGCCGCCGACCAACGCGACCTGCTCGCCGACGCCCGCGAGGACGTCGCCGACCAGCGCGAACACGCCGCGGATGCACGCGAGGTCGCCGACGATGCACGCGAGGCACAGATGGCGGCATGGGAGAGCAGGCTGGACGTCCGCAGCCGCGCGCTGCACGATACGGTCCCCAGCCACCGACAGCGCTCCTACGAAGCGATCCAGCGCTCCCGCCGACTGATGCACGCCAGCCAGGACCGACTGGCCCGCAGCGAAGCCGCCCTGCAGCGGGCGGACACACGCGACGCGTGGGAACAACTCGCCGTCATCCGCCAGATGACCACCCCCGGCGCACGGCAGCAGGACGGCACCTCACCACGGCAGGCAGCAGAAGCCAGCGTGCGGCACCTGCACGAACAACTCATGACCGTCACAGCCGCCCTGGCCGCCGCCCAGGACACACTCGCCGACGAATACGACCGCCTGGCCCTCCAACAGCCCGAACACGCCACCGACCTGCGCCGCCGCTCCGAACACGCCCGCCTCACCGCCTTACGCCTGCGCACCGCCCCGCCACCGGACCCCGCACTCACCGACCCCGACACATAGCCACCCACCCCTCAAGCAGACACCGACCACCGGCACACTGCGCCGGGCGCCCTGAGCGCCACCCAGAGGGCTCCTCAGGAAGGACGACGGCTGATCGCCCAGGCCGCCGCGCGAACCGCGTGGTCACTCCCAGGCCCGCCGCCCTCACCGGGCTCGCCGTTTCTGCTCCCGGCTGCGCAGGAGTGCGCGGCTCGCCTCGACCAGCCGCCGGGCCTGTGACCGCAGCGCACGGGACTTGCTCATCGCGGCCTCGGCACGCGTCAGCGTCTCGACCACGTCAGCCTGTTGCCTCACCCCACCACCCCTCTGCCACTGGTCGGATACCCGACCGGCCTCAAGGATGACGTGAGCGCACGCCTGGGGCGCGCGTACCGGACGATTCCGCCGGCGGGCAGGCCCGGCAGGCGCGGAGCCGGCGGTAGAACCCGGTGCCCACCGGAGCGGAAAGTTCGCCGGTGCAGGCCCAGTGGGTGAGCAGGCCGGCCACGCGCCGGAGTTTGGTGTTGGCGCTGGGAGATCTTCCGCAACACGGTCCAGGCCCGGGCGGGCGGGATGTGGGCGGCGGCCACGACGATGCCGATCGCCTGCCCGACCTCAGCATGCGCGGCAACGGCTTCCCTCAGCTGGACGGCTTCCCTCTCCAGCGCCTCCACCCGCGCGGCGGTGGTCTCCCGTTCGGGGGTGGTGGCCTGCTGCGATACGTCGAACGTCAACCCTTGCCTCCGGGGTCCTGGGGGGTATCGGCGTCAGTTTCCCACCACCGTCCCCCTCCCGCCGGGACACCGGCAAGCCCGCCACCGGCCCGGTTCCCCCGCACATGGCCGGCAACCCGTGGGCGGGCGGGGTCCAAAGCGCCTCGCGGTGGCGTCCGGTCCGTCAACGCCGTCCATGGATGTAGTCATCGGCCGGGGAGCGTACGTCGCGCGTCGCGCCCCACACTGTGCTGACGACGATCCGAGACAGCCCGGCAACCGCCCCGGAAGGCGGTGGCTGGAGCCGCACAGTCGCCGAAGCGGCCCCAGCCGGTCTCGGAAGACTCCAAGCCCTACCGTTTCGCTCCAGGAGCCGGGACCGCTCCGTGCCGGCCCCACCGCAACACCCGCCTTGCGCAAATCGATCCCGCATGAAGACGACCACTTTCGTGGTACTTGCCGCCGTTGCCCTGTCCTTGGCCGCCCCGGCCGCAGAGCACGAACGATGAGGCGTGGTACGTGTACTACGACGCGAACATTCCCGCAGCAGACTCGAACGCGAACATTCCCTCAGCAGACTGACCGGCCGTGCGTCCCCTTTTCCCGGCGATTCAGCCGGAAGCAAAGGCGCGTGAGCGCAGATTTGTACCGGTGGCCCCGGCTCCTGCGGGTGCACGAACAGGTTCTTAGCTTGTTCTTCAACCTGAGCGCAGTCGGGCACGCAGGACTGCCGCACCGTCCCCTTCAAGGTCCTCGCAGGCCACTGCGCGGCCTGCCATCCCCATCACCAGCGAGAGGGTCGGCCCCCGGAGCAGATCTCCCGAGCCGGTGGTGAACGGTCCGTCTGCGGCCTCGAGCCGCAAGCCCGCGGTTGCAGTTTTGCTCGCCACGGTGAAATCGCGGCCGGCGAAGAACCGGGCTACGGCAGTCGTGGTGGCTACCGGGGGCGTCCGCACAAGACCCAACGGCCGACGGATGTCCTCGCTGTGGACGACTATCTCCCCCAGCCAGGCCGCAGTATGTCCTGTCGGCCCGGCGGGCCCAGCGACAACTGCGCGAAATCGCCGCAAGGTCTCTTCAGGTGTAGCACCACGGTGCTTTGCGAGCCGTCGGTCGTTGTGCAGATCGGGGTCGAACCGTGCGGCCAGCATGCTCAGCAGCCAGCGCCACATCTTCGTGCTGGCACCTGCCGTCAGGTGGGCTACGACCTGCTCCACGGTCCAGCGTTCACACAGTGATGCTTTCGCCCATTGGGCCTCACTGAGCTCAGCGAGGTCTTGTGCGAGCGCCAACCGCTCGACGTGGATCGCCCGTTCCAGAGCTTTCCGAGTTTACAAAATGTGTGGTTCAGCCATACGGCAGCCTCCAGAGATCGGGTGTCCTGCATCAGACTCCTATCGCCACCCAAACTCATCGACTTCACCCGCGTAGCGCGGTCTGTTCGACCTTCCCGTATCGAAACAGTCTCGAACTAAGCCGCTCACCTCGGCATTCTCCTGACGCTGAGGTGGCCTTCGCCTGAGCATCATGTACCTGACAGCGGCCACCAGGAATTCCCCACGTACGGCCAGTAACGGTGTAACCGACGGTGACCATTGTGGGCGCGTGGCGGCTTCAACCTGGGTGGGCCCTGTTTTCCCCTACGGTCGTGCCAGCCAGGCCGCGATCTCGTCCACCACCGCCGGGAGGACGTGTCCCGGCCTGGCGTACTCGGCCGGGGAGGGGCGGCCGCTGCCGGACAGGAAGAGATGGTTGGCATCCTGGTGGATCCGGATCGCCACGCCGGGCTGGTTCTCCAGCGCGCGCTGCCACAGTGCCAGGTCGTCGGCGACGGTCACCTGGTAATCCCGCCCGCCCTGCAGGATCAGCATCGGACAGGCCAGTGCGGCCGCAGTGGCTACCGGGTCATAAGCGCGCAGATCGAGCCAGTAGGAGGCGGAGAACCCCAGGGGCAGGAGCTCCGGCGGTGTCTCGGAGGTGAGTTCGGGGCTTGCCACCAACTCGGCCTTCCTGGCAAGCGCGGCCACCGCCTCGTCAGCGCCCGGGTAGGCGGCGAGGGCCGCGAGGTGGCGGGCCACCCGAACAGCCGCCCGGTGCATCGGCTGCGCGTCCGCGGCAAGCAGCACCAGGCCAGCGATCGACGGGTCGGCGGCTGCGATCCGCGGCGCCGCTTTGCCGCCCATGCTGTGGCCGAGCAGGTAGATCCGGTCCGGGTCCACTTCGGGTTGCCGGCGGAGCAGTTGGACGGCAGCGAGGGCGGGCGGCAGGTATTCATCGGCCATAGTGAACCCGGAGGGCAGCCGGCCCGGGTGGGCGAAAGTCGGCTTGTCGAAACGCAGTACGGCCACCTGGCGGGAGGCGAGCCCCCAAGCGAGGTCCTTCAGCGGCTTGTTCGGACCGCTGGCCCCGTCCCGGTCGAACGGCCCGCCGCCGGCGAGCAGGACCACGGCGGACCATGGTCCATCACCGTCGGGCAGGGTGAGTGTGCCGGGCACGGCGAGCGGCCCGGTTTCGAGTAGAACTTCCCGTTCGCTGAACCGGTGCTGCTGTGCGTAGCACGGTGGCTGCCACTCGGCGTCACCGTACGGATCGAGGCGTAGTCCGTGCAGCAGGCCGTCGCTGCCGACCGACGTGACCACGGTGAAGCTTCCGTCGGCGCCACTGACCGCGATGCGCACCCGGACCGGGTCGGCTTCGCCGGCCTCGATCTCCGGCTCCTGGATCTCCCGGATCCCGCCCTGGCCAACTGCCTCTGCCGCCCAGGCCAGTTGCAGTGCCTCGGCAGAGACCGCGGCCCGCAGCGGGGCCGCGAAGAGTTCCGTGGCCCGGTCGAAATGTTCCGCCCGCAGCAACGCGGCGAAACCGCGCGCCACCTCCAGTGCCCCAACCCCATTCGTTCGCATGATTGAGAAAGGTAGCAGCCGTGAGAAGGTTCAGGCATGGACTCCCTGCAGCTGCTCGCCCACCCCATCCGCCTGCGGATCGTGCACGCGATGGGCGGCGGCAGACTCCGGACCACCGCCCAGCTGTGCGCGCGCATCCCCGACGCCTCCAAGGCCACCGTCTACCGGAACATCAACCTGCTGGTGAGCGGCGGAATCCTCGAGGTGGCAGAGGAGCACAGGGTGCGCGGGGCGGTGGAACGGCACTACCGACTGCGCCCGGACCAGGCCGTCATCGGCGCCGAGACGGTCCGCACGCTCACCACCGAGGACCACCGGCAGGCGTTCGCCACCGCGATGACCGCCCTGCTGGCCGAGTTCAACGCCTATCTCGACCGAGAGGACGCAGACCCCGTGGCCGACCAAGTGGGCTACCGGCAACACGCCCTCTGGCTCAGCCGAGCGGAACTCGTGGAGCTGAGCGGCGAGCTGCGCGCGGCCATCGTGCCGCGGCTGTCCAACTCGCCCGGCCCCGAGCGGGCGCAATACCTGCTCAGTCCGATCCACTTCCCGGTGGAAACCCCGCGGCAAACCGGGGAGCCGACGACCGAGGCCGGGTAGCCACCTTGTTGACGACTACGCGTTGTGACTTTCGCGGCCAGATGACTCCCGGCTGACTGGCCGTGAGCGGGGAATCTGAACTGGCCACCAATATGTGCCTCGATCAAGGTGCGCTGAACGAGACAAAGGTCGTGCTGGCGGACGCGGTGCTCTGTGCGCCCGGCGCGGTGCGTGACCGCCGAGGACAAGGAACAAGCTGACCGGGCCGGGGAGGGCCCGGGGCTGCGGCGCGTGCTGTGGTGCGGCTGGGTGACCAGGTTTCAGCCCGGCATGGTGCGGAGTTTTGTACCCCTGGTGCTGTGTACGACAGCCGCGCAGCTCTGGGGCGTTAGTGAGGCGTTAGCGCTCGGCGACCAGACGGTAGCGGCTGCGGGCAGAGTCGTAGTCGTCACCGGGAAACAACAACGCCGACCGCTTCAAGGGGACCCGCCATGCGCTCCACCACTGCTCGTATCGCCAGGCGCCGCAAACTGCGGATCGCCGCCGCAACTCTGACGGCGGTCGCGGGGCTGTCTCTGACGGCCTGCTCCGGCTCGGACACCGACGCGGCGAGCGGCGCGAAGGCCTCCAGCGTCTCCTCGTCCTCGACGTCTTCGGTGTCCCCGTCCCCGTCCTCAGGCAATGGCTCGACGGCGGACGGCGGCTCCGCCTCCGGTGGCGCACAGGCCAGTAATGCCAAGGCCGGCTCGGGTGAGGGCAGCACGGCAGAGGAGGCCGCGAACGGTGGCGGCGACAAGAGCGGTTACGGGCAGTCCTGCGGCACCAACGATGTGAGCTTCACGCTCACTTGGGAATCCCAGGCCGGGGGCTACTACCTGGTCACGGCGAAGGCCAAGTCCGGCATCACGTGCTATCTGGACGTCAACACCCCCAGTGTGTCCTTCGGTTCGGGTGCGGACGGTGTGGCGTCCCCCGTGGGGCAGGGCGGTGAGGACCCCATCAAGCTCTCCGGCTCGACGGTCGCCTATACCGGTATCAGCCCCAAGACCACCGGCACCGACGGCGGCACCGAGTTCGAGAGCGTCATCGTCGCTCTTACCGAGGACGACTCCAACCCCGCCGAGCTGACGCTGCCCGAGCCCGCAGTCGTCGACAAGCCCATCGTCACCAACTGGTCGACCAACAGCGCCGAGACCGTGCCCCTCATCCCCTGACCGACAAAGCGGCGACGTCGTCCGAAGAGGGCGCGGGCGACTGCGGGCGCTGCGGATCGTGCTCCGTGCGGTGCGGCCTCGGCCAGGGCCACGCCGTCCCTCGCGCGTCCGTTGTTCGACGACTGGTACGCCAGGTTCTCTGCCGTGGCCCGCAGGTCTCGTTCAGGCGTTCACCGAGGCCGGCTGCGGCCCGCTCGGCAGTTCGGCGAAGGCAGGCGCAGTCGGCTACCCGAGAGTTCCGAAGCGATGCGCAACCGGGCCGCAGTCCGGCTGATGTCACGGCGCCTCACCCGCTGCGCCGTTCGCCCCGCCGCCCGCTGGGCGAAGCGGTGAAAGCGGTATGGAGAGCAGGAGAAACGGACCCATGGGCCCTCAGCAGCACCGTTTCACGCTCCGGCTGGGCGACGTCGCCGACGGGATTTGAAGTGCAGGACCGACGAGATGACCGCACACGTGACGAGGGCGAAGCCGCCGCCGACATAGTTGCCCTGCGTGATACTGGCGGCGGCAATTACGGTGCCGCTGATGAGGGGCGTGCCGGCCGTCATGATGCTCTTCTTCACGAGAGTCCCCTGAGAGTGGGCGGTGGAAAGCGTCCTTCAGCTGAACAGGCCGTCTACGTGTGCGATCCGCATGCAGCATGATGTCAGAACGAGCTTCTGAAGGAGCCCGGACCACCAACTCGTTGTACTGCTTGCATGTGATGCTCCCGACCTTCGCAACCTCGGTCGAGCCCCCAGCCGCAGGTTGAGGCAAGCGAAATCAGCAACAGCATCCGCTTGCCAGGGCCATGAAGATGGTCACCCGGTACACGCGAACGTGCCCCGCTTGCCATTTCGGAGCACAGCCTGGTTCCAAGGTCGCTGTAGAGATGGGTACATCGGCCGATGCCCGCCCCGACCACCGAGACGATCATGAGGGTTGTCCGCTGCGAGCCGAGGAGGAGCCGTGCGGGTGGAGCAGGTGAACTGGGTCGAGGTCCCGGCCGGGTTGCTGCATCGAGGTACGCCGGTCCACGAGGTGGCGGCAGTGGCCCGCCACTATGCGGACACCGGGGTGCCGGTGGAGTGGTACATGAAGGAGGCCCCGCGTGCGGAGATCCACGTGCAGGCGTTCCGGATCGCCCGTACACCGGTCACGGTCGGCCAGTGGACAAGCTTCGCGGCGGCCACCGGCCGACCGGTCCCACAGGCGCCGGCGGACCACCCGGTCATCGGGGTCGCCTGGGAGGCGGCAACGGCCTACTGCCGGTGGCTCGGGGAACGGCTCGGCGGCCACGAGGTGCGGCTACCCACGGAGGACGAGTGGGAGCGGGCCGCGCGGGGCGACGACGGCCGCGAGTTCCCTTGGGGTGAGGAGTACCGCACCGGCCTGGCCAATCTGGTGGACCTCGGTATCGGCACCACGACGCCGGTCGGCTCGTTCCCCAAGGGCGCCAGCCCTTTCGGGGTGCTGGACATGGCGGGTAACGCCGACGAGTGGACCTCTAGCCTCTACGCCCCCTACCCTGGCGCGCCCGCCGAGGTGCCGAGCACCGAGGACTGGGCTTTCGACCGGCACATCACCCGAGGCGGCGCGTTCCGCCACGACCGGGACCTGGCCCGGTGCGCCCGCCGGCACGGCGCCTACGAGCCCGATCTTGAAGCGATCGGCGTGGGCTTCCGCCTGGCGGCGCCGGCCGCGTAGAACCGGACACCGTGCCGGCATCACATGGCGGGCGACATCTCCTCAAGACTGTGCACTTCGGGCTGTACTGATCCTATGCACACATTCCGGTGTACGCCGCCCGGGGTACTGATCGGGTCACTCGCACCCAGGTTCGGGGCCATGGCCGGGCATCCGGAATCTGCGGCTCTCCGCCTCACGCACCCTGCCGGGTGCGACGGTGCGCGATACGGCGGTCCAACGCGTCCCGTCACGCGGCGAAGCCGACGTTCGCGACGTACTCGTACTGGCCCCACTGTGATCCGAGATCCGGCAGGACATCGGCCTTCCAGGCAGCATCCAGGCGCGCCAGGTCCCCGGCCGCCCAGGCGCCTACGATCCGGTCCCACGGCGCACGTTCAGGTGCCGGGCGACGTTCTGGCGGCGCACCGCCAGGTAGGCGCGCTCGATGCGCTCCAGGTTCGCCTTCGACGGCGAACAATAATTTCCTGCCACGACCTGAGGGTGCGGTGGGTGACCGTCAGACCGGCGGCCCGAACCGCGCGCGGGCTCTTGTCCGAACGGGTCAAGTAGTTCAGACGGGCCGGCAGACCACGCCCGAGAGGCTGTCTTCGAACTCCCGTCGTCGGCGCGAAGCGCGGGCGCAGCGGCGGTCGGTGCGTGCGCTCGGCGTGCCGGGCGTCGGGGCGCAGGCGGGGGTTCGAAGTCAGGCTCTCAGGCGGCGAAAGTCGATGTTCGTGACGTGGTCTGTCAGGTATGGCGCCTCGTGACCCCTCTGTGGCGTGGGTCACTGGAACCGGCTGTCGTCGTACGGACAGATGGAGGGTGTGGATACGACTCTGCGGAAACGCATCAGCACGGGGGACCAAGGCGCTTTTGGCGAGCTCTTCGACGCGTATGCGCGTTCCGTCTACAACCATGCGTTCCGGCTCACAGGCAACTGGGCGCAGGCCGAAGATGTCGTGTCGCTGACCTTTCTGGAGGCATGGCGCCTGCGCGAGAGAGTTGATGAGGACGGTGGTTCGCTGCGGCCCTGGCTGCTCGGGATCGCCACCAACGTCACGCGCAACACACGCCGGGCGGCACGCAGACACGCGGCGGCCCTCGCTCGTCTGCCGCCCGAGGAGACCGAGCCCGACTTCGCCGAAGAGATCGCCGGGCGCCTCGATGACTCGGCGCAACTGGCCCTCGTACGAACGGCCCTGTCCGAGCTTCGCAGGGCGGACCGGGAGGTACTGGCGCTCTGCGTCTGGGCGGGGCTCGACTACGCGGCGGCGGCCCAGGCGCTCGGGGTGCCTGTCGGAACCGTACGATCGCGGCTCTCCCGAGCAAGAACAAGACTCGCGAAACATATGGAACCGCCCTCCAGGCGCGGACAGATGAGAGGTGACCGCACCACTGCGGTCAGGCCCATCAAGGAGGGGAACCGATGACTGAGCTTCCCGAGAAAAGCCTTCCGCCGGGCCGTCACGAACTCCTCAAGGAGCATCTGATGACCGAGATCCGGCAGTCCGACGCGCCCGCGCATGCCTCCGTACACAAGAAGTGGCTGCGGCCCGCGCTCGCGGCGGCGTCCGTCGCCACCGCGGCGGCCGTCACCTTTGTGTTCCTCCCGCTGTCCGGCGAAGGCGCGAACGCGCAACCGCCGACCAAGGAGGCCGTGGCGTTGCTGGAGGACATCGCACTGGCGGCCGCGCATGAGAACGTGCCCGGCGGCATCCGCGACGATCAATTCGTATACATCGAGAGCAAGGTGGGCTACACCACGCACCAGGAAGGCAAGAAAGCGAAGCTGGACCCCGTCCACAAGCGAGAGGTCTGGCTCTCGGTGGACGGCCTGCATACAGGGTTGATCCGCGAGCCGGACTACGGGTTCGCGGGTGAGGAGGCGCTGAAGCCCGATCTTCCGCTCTATGAGGGCTCAACGAACTACCGCAACCTGCAGACACTGCCGACCGACCCCGACGCGATGCTGAAGTGGCTTCACCGGGTCAGTGCCGGGGGCGAGAGCAAGGACCAGAACACCTTCGTCCAGGTGGGTGACCTGTCGTTCGAGAGCCTGATGCCGGCCGCTCAGAGTGCGGCCCTCTACAGGGCCGCAGCCAAGATCCCCGGGGTGGTTGTCGTTCCGGACGCGGTCGATGCGGCGGGGCGCCGTGGCGTGGCCGTCGCGCGCGTCAACGACGGCGAGCGTCAAGAGCTGATCTTCGACAAGAAGACGAAGCAGTTCCTCGGAGAACGCACCGTCGCCGTGGAAGATCTGCCGGACGGGCAGAAGAAGGGCGAGCTCACCGGGTCCAGCGCGATCCTCGAGCGAGCCGTCGTCGACAAGCCGGGGCAGCGTCCCTAGAGCCAGTGCCGTGACTCCGTTGGTGGTCTTGGGTGGTCAAGCGCTGGCGAATCCGGCTGTGTCGCGGAGAGTTCGGAAGCGGGGTGCGCGGCGGACGGATGGGGTGGGCGCCGGCCCGCCGCAGCATGTCCCGCCCGGACGAGATCGCCTACTACCTCGCCTACACCCCCTTGGAGGTCACCGTCCGGGAGTTGGTGCGGATCGCCGGATCGCGCTGGGCCATCGAGGAGTGTTTTCAGGCTGCGAAGAACGAGTGCGGGCTGGACCAGTACGAAGTCTGCCGTTACCCCGGCCCCCGCACCTGCGCGGACACCGAGGCCGACACCACGCGGTGAACTGGTCGAACTGGCGCCGGACGCGCCAGGCAGTCGCCCGTCGCTGTCATTACCGGCGGCGATGTCGCACATTCGAGGGGGGGCCTCCATGAGACCTTCCCTGACCATGTCCCGGCCCACTACACTCCAGCCGCCCGGCCAAGGCCGCAGGTCCGACAGCGAAGTCCTGATGGAGTACTAACGGATGCGCGCTTCGCAGTTGGTCCAGTTCTTCCCCGCGACCTCACCGTTGATCTCACCGCGCCAACTCATGCACATCCCGCGGCCGTCGAGGAAAACGGGCCCGGCGTAGCTGGTGTAGTAGCCGTCGTCGATGACGTCGGCGGTGTTGGTGCCCAGCCCCAACGAAGCGACCATGTGCACTGCGGCGCCTTTGACCGCGCGCACGGTGACGACGCAGTTCTCTCCGGTGGTGGCGCTGTAGGTGAGGTACACCGTGCCGAGTCTGCCGATGTCGGCGGAGTTGACGACGGCGTATCCCGCACCGCAGGACCCGTTGTAGGCCGCCACTGCGGCTGTGGCTGCGGTCTTGACGGTCGCGGTGGGCGCGGTGAGCGGTGTGGCGGCTGTAGCGGTGCCGCCGGCGAGCCAGGCCGCGCCCAGTCCCGCAGTGGCCACGGCCATGATCCGTCCAAGAGCGATCATTTCGTTGTTCCCCCGTCGGTCGATGCTGTTCCCGAAGGGCGCGGGTGAGTCACCCGCACCATGTGTCGTCAGACCCGGCACCGGGGCGTGCCGTTGTCCTGGGGGACGCAGCTGTGACAGAACCGGGACAGTCGGTGCGAAGCGGTCGGGAGAGCGGCCGTGGCACCCAGGACGCCACACCGTCCGAGCGGCCGGTGAAGCGGACCCAGGACTGGGAGTGGGCCCTGAAACTGGCTGCCGCGCGACAGTACCGGGCCCGCGAAGGCCACCTCAACATCCCCCGCAAACACGTCGAAGCCCTGCCCGTCGGTCTCGCCGGACCCGGCGCCTCCGGCCGTGAGATCGCCCCCGAGGACACCGTCCTGGTCGACCTCGGCATGTGGGCAGCGTACGTCCGCCGCCGCGCCGACAAACTCCCCGACGAACGACGCGCGGCACTCGACGAACTTCGCATGCGCTGGCGGCGGGCGCGAAGAGGGATTTAGGAGTTGTCCGGCCGGCCATGCGGCAGAGGCAGATAGAAACACCGGTCCTGGCTGCTTGCTGAGGGGTTACAGAGGCGCCAACTCCACCCTGCCTGTGAATCGGCCACCCACTTGATCGGCGAGCCAGTGGACGCGGGCGATCTGGTCGCCGTTCCGATCCCGGACGTGAACGTGGACGGTGTGGTCCTGCGACGGTTCGTCCTGGTAGAGGTCCCGGGAATTCACTGTCAGCGTGAGGTAGGCGTACTTCTGCGAGATCGCTTCCAGCCCGGCTTCGGGAACCGCAGGCCATGCGTTCAGATCCCACCGAACAGCCGCGGGGTCCGGCCCCAGAGCGGCGACGAAGGGCTCAGCGCGGTCCAGCGGACGCCCCCAGTCGAACACTCGGATCGGCAGACAGTCTGCAGGGTTGTCGTTGGCCTTCGAAGACCCGTGCTGTTCGCCGGCCAACGCCCACCATTCGAGGTCGGGCAGTACGTGACGTACTTGCGCCAGGACATCCGGCGACCTGATCACGGCTTCGAAGTCGACCTCTCCCTGATCGATGTCTGCCAGGCCCAGCAAGGTACGCACCGCACGTATCGCTTCAGATAGGTCGGTGGTTGTGAGGACCGCAGCCGCAGCAGAGTTGCTCATCCCGGAACCATAAGACGGCACTCACAGACAGGCCCGAGCGGCCGCTGGCCTGCCTCGCATTTGTCAGGACCGGAGCCATGTTGCAAGTGACGCTGCGGTGACAGTGCCAAGGAAGACGTAAGGGCCGCGGCTGTCGTGTGGCAGTTGCGGGAGCGGGAAGCCGATGAGGCCGAGGACGGTGAGTCGTGGTGTCGGAAGACGTCGTCGCGGACCTCCTCAGATTCCCCGGTGGGAGACGGTTCCGGAGCTGAGCCGTCAGCTGGTGGTGGTGCTGCCGGCCGAGCTGATGCCCCGGACGGTCATGGCCGGACGGAACGGGGGTGACCTCGTGACGGTGACAGCTCCGTGGGAACGGCTTGACGCCAAGATCCAGCCCTGGCTTCTCGACCGCCTGGCAGTTGTCCATGTCCGCCAGTCAATCCCGCAACAGATCCTCGACCATGCGGAATCGACGAGGCTGCAGTACGGGCTCACCCAGCGTGCCGTCGATCTGGGCTGGGCGCCGTCTCAGGTCCTGGTGATCGTCGAGGACCTCGGTCACTCGGCGTCCGGTCTGGTGGACCGGCCCGGCTTCCAGCGGCTGGTCTCGGAGGTCGGCCAGGGCCCTGGTCACGTGAGCACGAGATCGGCCTGGCCTGTCTGGACCTCCGCTGGGCGGGAGGCCGCCCCCGCCAGCTCACCTCTCGATCGGTGACGACGCGCTCTGGGGCATCAACCGGCGAAACAAGGGCGCCGGCAACACGCCGGCCGCCCACAGGTCGATCCGGGCGGCCCGCCCAGACGGCAACCCCATCTATGTGATCTTGGGCAACCTGCCCGCGCACAAGGGTGAGAAGATCCGCGCCTGGGCCAAAAAGCACCGGGTCGAACTGTGCTTCACACCGACCTGCACATTCTGGGCAAGCCCGATCGAGGTGCATTTCGGGCCGCTGCGGCAGTTCACCATCGCCAACTCGAACCACCCCAACCACACGGTCCGGACCCGGGCTCTGCACGCCTACCTGCGCTGGCGCAACGCCAACGCCAACGCCCGCCATCGAGATGTCCGGCCGGCCGAACGCCGCGAGCGCGCCCGGGTCCGCAGCGAGAAGGGCGTCCGCTGGGGCGGACGAGCGCGGATGGCAGCCTGATCACTCGCTGACATCGGAGTCGCGTGGTCCGCGACTCCCAGTTCAGACAGCACAGCCCGGAGCCGCTCCAGGATCGCGATCGCGTCCGAGCCTTCCGCAATCTCAAGGTCAAGATGGCAACGACCCATGCCGCTGCCCGCGCCCGCGATCTCGCCGTCGAGCTCGAACGCCGCTTCCAACGCCTCCTCGACCTCGTCATGGTCGATCGGCAGCCCCACGAAGGTGATCTCCACAAACACCACGGTCCTTCGTCTCACCCGGCTGACTTGGGCCGTCACGGCACTAGGTAGAGCGGTGACGCGCACACAGCACCCCCGACGTCGCGCCGCGGCGGTAGCCTTCCTCGCCTCCACTGACGCCCGATTCATCACCCGCGCCATCGTCCCCGTCGACAGTGGCGCGATCGCCACCAGCGGTCCCGAACTCATCTGCCCCATCCCGACACCCACACGCCCGTGACGTCACAACCACGGTCCGGTACAACCGGGCACGATCCTGCGCGCCAGCTGTCGCACAGCCGCCTCCCTCACCACCAGCCGTCCCGCGTACTGATGATTGAGCTTCTCCCGGGCCAGCGGCATGGAGAACGCGCGATCGATCACACGGCCGGGGATCGCGTAGGGCCAAGAGCTTGCTACCCGGTCGGCGTCCAGCGCGAGCGTCCCCCAGTAGGACGGCTCAGTGAGCCCTTGGGGGCGAAAGGGCATATATAGGGCTTATCGATTGCTCATCTCTGGGTTCGTTCTTCAGGAGGCGTTATGTCCTACGGCTCGATCGTGGGTCCCGGAAGCACGCTGGCCGCTACCGGGCTGGCCACCGGGCAGGTGTGGCTGGTGGTCATCAGCTTCGTCGCTGTGCTCGCCGGGGCGGCCCTGGTCAGGACGTCGTTCCGGCGCGGCAAGGGCCCGGTCGAGCGGTGACCCCGTGCACCTTCGCCCGTGTACGCGGGCGATCGGGCGCCGCACCCGTACCCGTAACCGCGAAACCCGTACCGAAGCGGTGGCCGGGGGTGGCGCCGCTGCCCCGCGCCTGGCACGCCTCGTCCTTCGGCCTGGTCCTGTTGGGGGCGGTGCCGCTGACGGTGTTCCTGACCTGGGGTGTGGCCCACGTCTACAGCACGATCGCGGCACTGGCGGGCGGAGGCCGCGACGCGGTGGTGCCGTGGCTGGTCTCCTTCATGCTGCTGTGGTGGGTGCCGCTGTCCTGGCTGGAGAGGCCCCGTACCGTCTCGCCGGACGCACAGGCCGAGCTGGACCGGCTGAAGGTGACGGTGCAGATCCCCGTCTACAACGAGGACGCCGCGGCCTTGCGCAGTTGCCTGCACTCCCTGCTCGTACAGACCCGGGCCGTGGACAGGATCCGGGTGGTCGACGACGGCTCCGTCCACCAGGACGGCAGCCCCATGACCTACGACGACGTCCGCGCCGAGCTGTTCGAACGCGCCGCCGCCCGCGGCGTCGAGGTCACCTGGGACCGCACCCCCAACCGCGGTAAGCGGCACGCCCAGATGCGGGTGCTGGCGACGGACGACGCGGACGTCTTCGTCACCCTCGACAGCGACTCCGTTCTCGACCCTGAAGCGATCGCCGAGGGACTGAAGCCGTTCGCGGACGCCGAAGTCTCCTCCGTCGCCGGTCAGGTCGTCGTACTCAACCACGACGCCAACACCCTGACTCGCATGATCAACCTGCTGTACCTGCCCTTCACCCGCGGGCTGCGCTCCGCCCAGTCCGTGCTCGGGCGCGTCACCATCAACTCCGGGACTCTCGCCTTCTACCGGGCCCACATCGTCCGCGAGGCGGCCGGCGCCTACGAGCACGAGACGTTCCGCGGCCGCCCGATGCAGATGAACGACGACTCCATGCTCACCTTCTACGGGCTCCTGGCCGGGGACACCGTCCACCAGCCCTCGTCGCTCGTCTTCACCCTCGCCCCCGAACGCTGGTCGCACTACCTGCGGCAGCAGATGCGCTGGATGCGCGGCACCACCGTCCGCCACCTGTGGTGGCTGCGCTACATGCCGCTGAACGGCATCGTCTTCTGGACCACGGTCGCGGAGTACGTCCACATCGCGCTCGGTATCGCCATCCCCGGCGTCATCCTCGCCGACCCGCACCTGCGCGCCCACACCGGCACCCTCGTCCTGGCCGGCGTCGTCATCGGCACCGCCATGAGCTACTTGATGGCCTTGCGCCTGTTCACCGTCCACCGCACCGACATGCGCCTGCGCCAGGCCCTACTCCTGTTCACCCTCGCTCCGCTGACCTCCCTCTGGCGGGTCCTGGTCCTGCGACCGCTGTACTTCTACGCGATGGCCACCTGCCACCGCGTCAGCCGCTGGGGCACCCGCGAAGGCGTCGAAGTCACCCGTACGGCCCGTCGGCAGCCGGCCTGAGACAGTCGTTCGAGGTAGGCGACCACCGGTGGGCAGCCGAGGTCCTTTCCCACGTGGTCTTCGCCGACCCCGAGCACACCGCGGCCTGGCATCTGCTCGCCGACACCCTCGAACAGCTGGGCTACAGCAGCGAGAACGGAACCTGGCGCAACTTCTACCTCCGCGGTGCAGCCGAACTGCGAAAGGGCCGGTTCGCGCCCCCACCACCGCATCGCCCGACATCGTCGCCCATCTCCCCCCACCATGCTCTTCGACGCCCTCGCCGTCCATGTCGACGGCCCCAGAGCCTGGGACGAGCACCTCACCAGCTGTTCCAGGCGGTGGGTCTCCTGCCGCAGGGCGGCCAGGCCCGCCGCGGTGAGCAGGCCGGGCAAGGGCAGGTAGCCGCTGGTGCGCAGCAGGGCGGCTGCCGCGCCGCTTGCTGGGTGCTTGCTGGGAGCGCTGAGTTCCGTCCGGCACGGACGACCGGCACGGACGACCGGCACCGCGCGCCGAGCACGGCCCGACCCCCAGGGCCGGCGCAGTCACAACGCGCGCCTTACGCCGGCGGGAGTCACAACCGCCGAGGCCATCACCACCGCAGCGACCGCGGCGCTCCGCGGGACTCTGTCCGTGGTGCCGGCCGCCACCCAACTGGACACCCTGGAGCAGCTGCAGTCGATTCTCGGCGCCGTTGACAACGCCCCGCCCGCCATGCCCGACACGGCCCTTGATCGTCTCTATTGATCAGCCGGAAGGTGCGCTCCGGGCGACCCGCTTCATGTCGTCGATCCACGCCTCGACCTGAGCCGTCGACGCGGCACCGGGCAGACCCGTCATACGGAGGGCCATCGGGGGCAGGTCGGCCTTCGTGGGGATGAGGACGACGATCGAAGCGAGGTCGTAGTTCCGCCCCGGCACCAGGTCGGGGCAGAAGAGCTCGGCCAGTTTCCACGGTCGCCTGTTGGACGGCGCGTTCCTGACGCGGCAGACGGTCGGACTGCTCGAATGCGGACAGTGCCGCCCGATGGCGCTCGAGCAGCTGCGGCTCTGCGGCGAGGAGGGAGTAGCCGCGCTCGCGGACCTTGTCGAGCAGCGCGCTGTGGAGATCGCGGCTCTCACGACTGTCGTCCGGTGCGCGTCGCAGCCACTCGTCGACCGCCGCCGGGGTCCAGGGGGCAGGTTGTTGGTGTGCCGTTACGGCCCGCCCACCCGGGCGGCCGGAAGGCTGTCATCTGGGGCTGTCTCAGCCCGCCGCCGCGGATGGCGTGGGGCCGGCGGTGCGACGGTGTTCGGCGTTGGTGCGCTGCGCTTCCTCGAGCTGGTCTTCGAGGATGACGATGCGGCAAGCCGCCTCGATGGGGGTGCCCTTGTCGACGAGTTCGCGGGCGCGGGCGGCGATGCGCAACTGGTAGCGGGAGTAGCGGCGGTGGCCGCCGTCGGAGCGCAGCGGGGTGATGAGGCGGGCGTCGCCGATGGCGCGCAGGAAGCCCTGGGTAGTGCCGAGCATGTCGGCGGCCCTGCCTATCGTGTAGGCGGGGTAGTCCTCGTCCTCGAGGCGGTGGAAGGAGTCGTCTGCTGTCATCGGCACCTTTCTGCATGAACGCGTGGAGGGGCCCGGATGCCTGTGGCACCCGGGCCCCGAAGGAACTGCTACACCAACTGCCGGCCCTGGGACCGCGCCGGCCTTCTGTGTCCGCAAGCCCGGCCGAACTGCCGCCGGGGGTACGGGGATCGCGGTTGCTTGACCTCAGACCACCTCACTATCGATGTCCTGCGGTACCCGGGCTCAGACATCCGCCCGGGCGATCCTGATGACGCCTGGCTCCTCCGTGTTTCCCTCTGGGATCGATCACTTGCCTACTGCTGGTACCGCACTTCTCCTGCGTTGTACTGCTGGTGCTGCGAACTGCTTCGTGACCTGGTGACAGCGCCACGCTCCGGCAGCCAGCCCCGTCGCCCGTCCTGCAACTGCTCTGGCTTGGAACCCCACTGCCGAACTTCCCGGCGCGCGCGCCCGCAGCCGACGCCTTCACCGAGGTACCACTCACCAACTGCACTGCGGGGTACTGCGTACTTCTCTCGCAGGTACCGCCACTACGTACCCGCGATCCTGCTCAGCGGAGGCCCCTGATCACCGCGGGCCACCCGGTCCGGCCGCCAGTCCCGTCGCCGTCCTGCACCTGCTCTGGCTTCGAAACTCCGCCACCGCACCGTCCTGCGTACTGCAACTTCCTGAACTGCTGCCCGGCAGTTCATCTCTGCCGGGCCCGTTGATCTCGGCTACGAGAGAAACCATACCCAGCCCACCCCCCGATGTCTACTCCGGCCAACATAGATTTTCGCGTGTTCGACAGCGAGGTAGTCCACCTCGAACGGAGACGGAGCGAGACGCAATCCCCGAGCAGCACCCCGCCCAGGCCTGGCAGACAGCCCTGCCCGGAACAGGGCCGACCCGCCCACGCCTCTCTCGTCGGCTCCCGCGTCGCGCTTCCAGCCGTCCTCGACCCATGGCAGGCGTCGACGGCACGCCGCAAAGGACGATGCGCTCAGCGAAGGGGCCACACCAAGCCGCCGGCCACAGTGGCGTAGCTGTCGCCCGCGCTGGTGCGGGCCACTGCGCCGGGCCCGCTTCGGTCAGGTGCTGCGTGACCTGCGCGGCCAGAATCGGGGTGAGGGTCTGGGTGAGGACGGTACGACAGTCGGGAAGCCGGAACGCCAGCTGCTGGGGGCGCCCGTCCGGGCCGCACTCCCCCACCCGGCGTGGCGCGAGCCCTTGTGCCGGGGCGAGAGCGCGGCCGGCCTTGGCACACAACGGTGTCCCGCTAGAGCAGGGCGCCGCCGGAAACCTCGATGCGCTGGGCGGTGACCCAGCGCAGTCCGTCGGAGGCGAGCGTGGCGATGGCGTCGCCGATCTCGGCGGGCTCGCCGACGCGGCCCAGAGCGGTCTGCGCCGCCAGCCCCGCTCGCATGTCGCTGTCATCGCGCATGGCACCGCCGTTGAAGTCGGTGGCGGTCGGTCCCGGTGCGATGGAATTGACCCGGATGCCGCGCGGGCCCAGTTCCAGGGCCAGGGTGCGGCTGAGCACCTCGACGGCGGCCTTGGACGCCGAGTAGACGGCGGTGGCCGGGCTGGTGTGGCGGGTCAGGGAACTGGAGACATTGATGACGCTGGCGGGGTCGGCCATCAGCGGCAACAGTGCCTGGATGAGGAAGAACGTCCCACGGACGTTGGTGTCCATCATCGCGTCGAAGTCCGCGACACCGACCTGCTCCAGGGGGCTGAAGATCCCCACACCGGCGTTGTTGACCAGGATGTCCAGCCGCGTGGCGCCCCACGGCTGCAGCCGCTCGCCGAGCCCGGCCACGAAGGGCGGGAACGAGGCGACGTCGGCGATGTCCAGACGCAGCGCGAGGGCATCGGACCCGGCCGCCCGCACCGCCTCGACCGTCTCCTGCGCCCCGACCCCATCACCCCGGTAGGTGAGGATGACGTTGATGCCCCGCCGCGCCAGGGCCAGCGCCGCGCTGCGGCCCAGCCCCCGGTTGGCGCCGGTCACCAGCGCGATCTTCTTGCTGTCCATGGAACTGCTCCTCGGATGGGATGGGGGAAACGCTGCGGGGCTCACGGCCCGACGCCGGAGGCGAGTCGACCGACTCGCCTCTTCCACCGTAGGTCCGCCCCAGAGGCGAGTCAAGTGACTCGCCTCGTAGTGGCGGGCATACTGGCCCCATGGCAGAAGGACTCTCCGACCACCACCGACAACTGGCGCAGCGGAAGCGGGAGGCGATCACCTCGTCCGCCACCGCCCTTTTCCTCGACCACGGCTACGCAGGGACGTCACTGGCCCGGATCGCCGAGGCGGCCGGGGTGTCGAAGTCCACGCTGTTCAAGCAGTTCCCCACGAAGGCGGCCCTGTTCGAGGCCATCGTGAGCGAGTCGTGGAAGCAGGGGGCCGGTCACGCCTCGACCCCGCCCCCGGCCGGCGACCTGCGTGGGGGCCTGACGGCCATCGGCCGCCGATACGCAGAGCTGGTCGGCCGGCCCGGAATGACGGCCCTGTTCAGGATCGTCATCGCCGAACTGCCGCGCCTGCCCGAACTGGGCAGGATGCAGTTTCAGCTGGGCAAGCTGCCCTACTTCGACTCCGTACGGCTCTACCTGCAAGCCGAGCACGAGGCCGGCACCGCGCGTGTGCCCGACGCGGAGAGCGCCGCCAACCAGTTCCTCGGCATGATCGCCAACTTCGTCCTGTGGCCCCGGATGCTGCTCACCGACTGGAACCCGGCCGCAGACGAGACCGACCAAGCCGTCGACGAGGCCGTGGAGACGATGCTCGCGCGCTACGCCACCGGTCACCACAGGTAGTCGCCCTCGCTCGCGCGCGCGACGCTTCGTGCGGTCAGGTTGACTCCGTCGGGAATCATGAGGTGGCCGAGGTCAACTGCCCAGGGTGCGCCAGAATCTCGGCCGGGGCATCTCGCGCTGGTCGAGGTAGTTCTTGAAAGGCGGTCGGTCACCGGCGCGCGTCCCACAGGACCCCTACGGCCAGGAGGTATCGCGCTACTGCCCTCCCGGGTGGTCAGCGGGACTGTTTCGCTGACCACTCTGAAACAGAGAAGCAGGAGCGGGAACTGCGTAGTCGTGCACGGTGGGGTTTCCCCGGGAGTGCAGCTTCTGGACGGTGTCGGCCAGGGCGAACATTCCCTGTCCCAACCGTTCGATCCGGGCTGCCAGGGCGCCGTCCGGGCCGAGTGCCTGAGCGGCGACGAACCAGGGGACCTCGCCGTCGTCCACGCCTTCGAAACTGACCCCGGCGGCCAGGAGTGCCTTTTCGGCCTCGAGCGCCGCCGGAAGCTGCTGCGCATCGTCAGCCGACCGGTACTGGACACCGTCCAGATCGCGCAGGATCTTCTTCTTGTCTGTCTCCAGCGTGTGTTCGCGCGGTCCTTTCCTGTACGTGGTGCTGCGCCCCGTGTTCAGGCGGGTATGGCGTCCGCGTAGGTCGCGTACTGAAGGATCTTGAGCTGGGCGAGCCAGCCCTCTCCGGCCACGGCCCACATCAGGAGGGGGTAGTGCCATGTCGCGAGGTCCTTGAGTGTCTCGGCGGCTGCCCATCGGTTCCACACATCCGGTTGTCCGGGGGCAGGCGGTCCGACCCGCAGCAGCGCCTCGGCGAGGTCTTCCAGAGGCGCCGTGGCACGTCCTTTGACGAACGGCCGGAACAGGTCATGGACGGCGACCTCGACACGGCAGCCGGCGAGCGCTTGCAGCCAGTTGGTGTCATAGAACGTCTGGCTCGATCCGGAGTGCAGCTCCCGGTAGGCGATCTCGCGTGCGCGGATCGTCGATCTGGAGGCGGTGGCTACGGGCAGCGCCATGTTGGTCACGCCCTCCATCGCGAGGATCTTCGGGGCGATGATCTGATGCCGGCCTACGGTGGTGCCGTGATCCATGGGCAGGCGGCGGCCGTCGCGCAGGTCCACCACGTAGTAGGGCAGCGGATGGTCCGGGGAGAGACTGCGGCTCCCCTGGAGCCGGGCCGCGGTGTTGTAGGCGTCGACGGCGTGGGAACTGCCGCTTCGGAAGATCGGTAGCAGCTTGCCCCCGTCCCCTGTCAGCAGGTCTCGCGCCGCGGAGAGCACCTCGGACCGTGCGCCCACCAGGTCCAGAGCCCGTTCCATACAGGTCCGGAAGTAGTCGAGCAGGGTGTGCCCGGCGTCCGGATCAGGCATGAGGTGCCGCAAACGCCGCAGGGCAGGGCCCTGGTCCTGCGCGCGTGGCAGAGTGCGCACGACCGCCTCTTCGTGACGCGTGATGATCTCAGAGATCCCGGCCGCCGCTTCCGCGAGAGGAACGGCGGTGATGGCACGGTCCGGGCCGGCCAGGCTCCACAGCCCGTGCGTTCGTGAGGTCGTACGCAGGAAGCGGGTGACGTTGGTACCGCGTGCCCTGGCCAGTTCAGCAAGCGGGGTGACACGATCCAGGCCCGCGTAGTCGGCACGCGCCAGCTGCGGATGCAACAAGCCGTCGGGGCAGAACGCCGACAGGGGGCGGCAGTTCGTCCACCCCTTCTTGCTCATCGTTTCCTTACGGACCACTCGGAAGATCGGCTCTTCCTCGTTGCCGCGTTCCACGCCCGCATTGTCGATGTCATCGATGACATAGGTGCCGACTCCGCGGAAGGCGAAGGCAATCGCAAGCGATACGGTCCACGGACTCTGGTAGAGCGCAGTGGGTGGAAAGTCCGCCGGCGAAACCGCTGTGAGGCGCCAGGATTCCGTTTCCGCTGTCATGCTGCCTCTTTCAGGACTGGGGCGCCGTCGCAGGCGGATCCTGCCGTGTGCCCACGAAGTCGAAGTGCGTGCCCAGGGCCGTCGCGTCCGCAGCCTGATAGGCATGCCACGCCAGGGCCAGGTCGAGGAACGGCAGACCGACCGGCGCGTACATGGTGATCTCCTGCGCGCTGCGCCGTCCCGTATATCGGCCCGCCAGCACGTCTCCGAGGGTGCCGACGCTCTGCGGATCCACACCTGAGGCACGCAGAACGCCTCCGGACTCAGTGAGTCCGATGTCGTCCACGAACAGTCGGCAGGCATGTATCAGGTCTGACGCCACCTCCTGCTTCCCCGGCTCGTCGTTGCCCAAGGACGTGATGTGTCTGCCGTCCGGCACATCTGCCCGCTCCAGCAGAGGAGTACGTGACCAAGTGGCCATCACGATGGTCCGCGCCACAGCAACGGTGGCCGCGGGAGTGTCCACGACGGTGGAGGAAACGCCGAGTGCCGCCCACTCCTGCGCCAAGCGCCGTGCTGCGGCCGGGCGTTCGTCGTGAATGACCAACCGGTCGAACCCTGTCAGATGGTGCAGGGCGCGAAGAGTGAGACGTGCTTGCTCGCCCGCTCCAATGACTCCGACGGTCCGCACGGAGCTCTGGTCCTGGTGGGCGAGTTCGACGGTGCCAAGAGCGGCGGACAGCCCGGTACGCCACGCCGTCACCGTGCCGGACTCGAGAACCGCCAGTAGTTGTCCGGTCTGTAGGTCGTGCAGGCAGATCACACCCGAGATCGCCGGCACCGAGGCGGGATATTTGGCATTCACCTTCACCGTGTAAGCGGGCACACCGGGGAGCAGGCCGGGGAATACGGCCGCGATTCGTCCGGGGGCCGGCAAGTCGTGCTGCACTCGCTGGGCGGCCGAGGGGGTGCGATCGTCGGACGCATGGCGGGCCGCGGCGACCATCGCCTGTCGGAGGGTTGCCAGACATGAGGGGACGTCGAGGAGTTGGTGCAGCTCAGCCGCACCCAAGAGCAAGGTCATGTTCACATCGCTGTAGTTTTGCGGCCGACCGCCGTCCAGGCGGTCAGCAAGATTCCGAGGGCCAACACCATCACGCCGGCTGCGAGCAAGGCAATGTCTACAGCCAGGATTCCGTTCAGGAGGAAGTAGGAGACGACACTGCCGAGAAACGACCCGCCGAAAGCGATGGCCCGGCATGCGCCGGAGACCCGGCCGAGGAAGGCGGAAGGCACGTTGGCTTGGCGCATCGCCCGCCAGTAGACCGTGTACACAAGCATCGCGGACACGAACGCTGCTTGCGCGCAGGTGATGAGTACGACGGAGTCACTCAACGCGACGACGGCGACCGAGAGCCCCTGCGCTGCTGTGGACACGCCCATGACGGACATGAAACTCCGAGACGGAGCCTTCCAGGAGAGGAGCAGTGCCACAGCCAACGAGACGGCACCGGCACATGCCATCACCAGACCCACGGTACTGCTGGACGCGTGCACCTGGTCACGCAGCCGGTAGACGACCAGTGGTTCGTAGGCTCCGAAGACCAGGTTGATGACCGTGCTCAGCGCCACCCCGATCCGCAGGGAGCCGCGGCCCTTCAAAAGATGCCGGAGACCGGCCTTCAGGGCGGTGCCGAACCCGTCCGGGAGCGCTTTCCCAAGCGTTGCCGCGCTACGTGCCCTGGTTCGCACGGAGTGGAGCACGAGGAAGGCTCCGATGAACGAGAGGGCGTTCACCAGCAGCGCGTACTGTGGCGCCGTGTGGCCCAGCAGCACTCCTGCCGCCGCCGGCCCGGCAACCACGCATACGGTGCGGGATGCCTCGGTCATCGCATTCGCACGGGACAGGCCCGCGGGTTCCACATACAGGGAGATCGAACTGTCGAAAGCCGCAGCGGCAACGGGGGCGGTCGCGCCCAGCAGAACAGCCGTTGCGGCCAGTCCGGCCAGGTGGACTCCTGTGAGACCGAAGATCGCACACGCTGTGAGGAGGGTGAGAGCCGAGCACAGGTAGCTGATGCGAAGGATCTTCACTCGCTCGGCTCGGTCCGCCACGACCCCGCCCAATACACCCATGACTACCTGCGGAAGCAGCGAACAGGCGTAGAGCAGCGACATCGATCCCGCCGAGGCGCCCGCCTGATAGGCAATCAAGGGCACGGCGAGGGTATAGAACTCGTCTCCGGCAACATTGACCGTGTAGGCAGTCCACAGTCGGACGAACGGCCCGGAAGTCAGCTTCCGAGGATCTGTTGCGGAGGGGGCCTGGGCACCGGCGAACTCGCTCACAGGCTGAAGTAGTCGACCTTCAGTCGCGGGATGTAGTTCGACACGTCCGAGTAGTAGAGGATTATTCCGTCGTTGTACTGGTCGAACGAGTGCTTGAGGTCGTGGAGATTGTTCACCGCTCGATGGGCCTGCACGGCAGGAATGTGGGTGCGGTGCTCCAGTGCCTCCTCAAGAAGGCCCGTATGGTTCGCCTTCACGTCCTCGGCGACGTGGGAGACGAGGGGGGACAGGCAGTCCTTGGGGTAGCCGTACTCTTCGGCGAGTCGCTGTAGCGTCTCGGCGCCCTCGAGGGTCTCTGTACCCCGAGCTTCGAAAAGCTTGGTACACGCGAGGTATCCGAGAGTATCCTCACGGGCGATTTCACAGAGGTTGTTGATCCAGGACCACGTGCCGATGACGGGGTGCGCGTTCTCCACCTCTTCCTTCGACAAGCCCATATTCACCAGGCTGTCCCGGGCCATCCACGCGTGGTCGTACTCCTCGGCGAGGTACTCGGAGAGCAGACGCTTCCAGTGAGGGTCCGTGCAGTGGGCAATCGCCGTGGAGATGTGCCTGCTGGCGGAGTTGATGTAGTGGTACGTCTCCATGATCAGGCCAAGGAAGACCTCGCGCCGGAAGCCCTTGTTCTCCAGCCCTGACCACAGGCGGTGATAGCCGATCTGCTCGGTCCACATCGCCGTGGACTTGTCGATCTGCCGCAGGAAGGCATCAGCGGGGATCTTCTCCAGCGATGCGTCTTCCTGACGGAGGAGGTTCTGCTCCGCGAAGCTCTGCACGATCCCTTGCACATCAGAAACGGCGACGCCGGTTATCTTGGCGATCTCTTCGATGCTGTGACGCCCGTCAAGGTAGCGTTTCAAATTGAGGAAGTCCTTGAGTTCCGCACCGTGCTGCTCAAGCTCGAAGTGCTGATCGCCCACGATCATCAGCACTTTCCCTTGGTTGGGCACGAAGAACGTACAGTGCCGCAGCTGAGGCTTTTGCTCCATGTTCAGCGAAACCGCCATGACTAGATCCTCCGGACAGATTGGTGACGGACCGAGAAGGCGCGGGAGGCGCGTACAGCAACCTCCCGCGCCGTTTCACCGCTTCCCCTGAGGGTCAGCCACAGAGAACAGCGCCGGCGACCTTGCTCATGGTGGGCTTCTGGACGGGCTTGATGGTGATGGACATGTGCAACACCTCTCTGTCGGATCCCGAATAGCCGTCAGGCGAATACCTGGCAGCCCGATCGATCTTGCATCACGCCGCCTGCCATGTACATGTACCCCTGCACCTTTGTCCGGGGGTGCGTCCTTGACGGACGTGCTAGAACACGCGGCTCCCCCAACTCCGGTGTCCGGGCGGGATGGCTGATTCGGAGCGGGTGCGGCTCCAGGCGGTGTTTTCGGGCTGGCTCCGCTGGTCATCGAGCAACGTGGTCGATGAGGGTTCGCGGATTGTGGTGCGGGCACGAACTCCCCTGGGCGCCGCGGTGTGCCGGATGTGCAGGGCTTCGTCGGAGCATGTGCACGGCTACCACCGGCGGACGGTGGCCGATGGGCCGGTCGATGAACGACGGGTGGTGGTCCGTGTGCGGTGCGGCGTCCGGTGTGTCCCACATGCGGCTGCTGCCACACCTTCCGCGAGCAAGTGTCTGGAGTCCTGGACCGATACCAGCGACGCACCACCCGTCCGACGAGGCAAATCAAGGCCGTGATCGCGGAGTTGGCGCGCCGGGCCGGGGCACGTTTGCCGGCGATACTCGCGGCGGACACCTCGCGTCGCGCCTCGACGGCTCCGCGACCTACGCCTTGGCCATCCGCCGTGTCCTGCCCCGCGCGACGCAGATCGGCGACCGGTGGCATCTGTGGCACAACCTGTGCAAAGCCGTCCCGAGCAAGGTCAAGGCGCACAGCACCTGCTGGGCCACCTTGCTGGACGCTCCCATCTATGACGGGCCCCGAGCCCAGACGACGCTGGAACCCCGGCATCACGTCCACGGCCTGCTTGACCAGGGCGTGGGTCTGCGCCTCTTCAGTAGAAACCCGGCACAAGGTCCCTCGGACCCGGTGGGTCAGAGGAGCCCAACAGGTAGTGGAAAAGCGGGCTGTTGCGTTCTGCGGTGGTGAGGCGGTGGGTGAACACGGCGGCGAGTAAACGGGGTTGGGCTCTGACGGGCATGGGGTGGGTCATGCAGCCCTGACGTTCGTTGTGGCGGTCGTGGAGAGCAATGGTGGTGCCGTCGAGTGCGGCGCCTTGGACGCGGGCGGTGTTGAGCTGGCTGGTGGAGACTGCTGTGGTGATGGCCGTGGCGAGGTGGGCGGCGAGGTGGGGCGTGCGGTTCAGGCGACGGGCAACTTGTGTCGCGGTCTCGGTGGGCAGGGCCGGTGGGCGAAATCCGCGGCCCGTGCTCGAATGCGGCCCCGCACGCGACCTCCCGTCCGGTGCCCCGGACAGGCGAAGTCCCTATAAGGTTACGGACGGGGGCAGGGTCGAAGGAGTGCAGGTCAACAGGGGAGTCGGCGCATCGCGGACGGTACCTGCGCGCTCACGGCCGGTGGCGCCGGAAAACCGGCACTCCGCTGCGGAAAGTCTTGGGCACCTGCCTCGTTGTCGCGATCCGTGCCGTGCGGATCCCTGCGTTCGACCTGCCTGGAGGGCGTGTCAAGTGCACCCGTTGGAAGAGTCCGATCCGACACACATCGGTCGCTATCGGCTGCTCGGCCGGCTCGGATCCGGGGGGGATGGGAAGCGTCTACCTCGGACGGACTCCGGGCGGGCGACCCGCCGCGGTGAAGGTCGTCAATACCCATCTCCAGGCCGATCCCGACGCGTTGGACCGGTTCCGGCGGGAAGTGGAGACCCTGGGCACTGTCCGCAACGCGTTCACGGCCGCCCTCATCGACGCCGAAGTCACCACCCCGCCCTTCTGGATGGCGACCGAGTACGTGCCCGGACCGACGCTGGCCGACGCGGTCGACGCCTCCGGGCCGTTCCCCATCGACCTCGCGCGCGCCGTCCTTGCGGCTCTCGCCGAGGGGCTGGCCGACATCCACGTACACGGCGTGCTGCACCGTGACATCAAGCCGCAGAACGTCATCCTCTCGGCCACCGGACCCCAGCTCATCGACTTCGGTATCGCCCGCAGCGAGGCCATGGCCAACATCACGCTGGCAGGTGCCGCCATCGGCACCCCTGGATTCATCGCGCCGGAGACCCTCACCCAGGGCGAGACCGGACCGGCCTCCGATGTCTTCGCGCTGGGCGTCACCATGGCCTACTGCCTCACCGGACGAGCGCCGTACGGCCAGGGCTCGGTGGCCACCGTCTCCTACCGCACCGTGCACGAGGAGATGGACCTCGCGGGCGTTCCTGAGGAAATGGCTCGGTTGATACGGTCCTGCGCCGACAAGGACCCGGCCCGCCGGCCCGAGCCGCAGCGCATCGTGGAGCTGTGCGACAGCGAGATCGACGTCGTGCGGCACCCCGCCTACCAGCGGATCACCGCGTCGACGCCGTCCGGCTCCGAGGAGGACACAGCGGCCGTCGCCGGTGCCGGTCCCCTGCCACCCGGCGCAGTTTCCGCCGCGCCCGCGCCCTCGGCCCCGGGTGGCGCACCCACCGCGCCGGTGGCGCACCCGGCTCCCACGGTCGCCGCCGGTACGCGGTTCCTGCCGCCTCCGACGTACGCGGATCCGGCCGGTGCGTCCGCGACCATGTCCGGGCCCGGCACGCGACCGGCCTGGTACCGCCGCACACCGTTCCTCGCCGTCGGCGCGGTGGCCGTCGTCGCGGTCATCGCGGCGACCGTCGTCGCTCTCCAGAGCTCCGGTTCGGCCGCGGACTCCAAGGAACCGAAGGCGTCCGGGAGTCACAGCGACTCCGACGGCGGTTCGGGGGGCAAGGAACTGCCGCAGTCGCTGACGGTGCGTGGCCGGAAAGTGCTGGAGGCCGGCCAGTCCCTCCGGTCCGCTCATGTGAATCTGGTCATGCAGAAGAACGGCGACCTGGTCTCCTACGACGAGAAAAATCAGCCCACTTGGGCGTCCCGGACGTCCGGCGAGAACCACGAGGCGGTCTTCCAGAAGGACGGCAACCTGGTCGTCTACAACGCCGCCCACGAGGAGGTCTGGGCCTCGAACACCGGCGCCTCCAAGGGGGCGGTCCTCGAACTCCGCACCGATGGCGACGTCGCCATCACCAAGGACGGCCGTGATCTGTTCAGCACCGACACGGTCGCCGGGCTCCCGGAGACGATGTCGGTCCGCGCCCGCAAGACGCTGGAGACCGGTGACTTCCTCCAGACGGCACATGTGAAGCTGGTGATGCAGGAGGACGGCAACCTGGTCGCCTACAGCGACGACCGGCGCCGTTGGGCCTCCGACACGTCCGGCGAGAACTACACGGCGGTGTTCCAGGAGGACGGCAACCTGGTCGTCTACACCGCCGACGACAAGCCGGTATGGGCCACCAACACGGGGTATCCCGAGGGCGGTGCGCTTCTTGAGTTTCGCGCCGACGGTACCGTCGCCATAGCCAAGGATGGGGAGGATCTGTGGAGCAGCGGCAACGGCGGCGGCGAGTGATGCGCTGATCCACGACGCCCATCCTGTCCCTGTTCTCCAGCGCTGCGAGCACGGAACAGCCGTGGAGCTCCTTTGCGCCACCTACTGCACGGTCCGCGTCAACCGGCGAACGCGGGCCACAGTTGCGAATTTTTGATCACGCTCGCCGTGCGGCCGCATCCCGCACGTTGACAGCGGGGCGGGTTGGTCGTAGGCCGGTGGTAGGAGTCAACTGCAAGGCTGCGGGCGGGAGATGACCGCTCGCCGCCCCTGTCCGCCTGCGCCGGGAACCGGCGGCGAGGACGGGAACCGGCGGCGAGGAGAGCACGGATGGTGGCGTGCTCGGGTGCGGGTGCGTTCAGCGAACCGATGCCCTGCCGGCCAGGACGATGACGTGGCCGGCTCCGGCTCTTCCGGGGCTCCTCCGGCTGCGGGTCCGACACGGCGCGCAAGCATCCGCGGTGCGGGTAGACGCATTTCTCGGCGGCTTCGACCGGCCCCTGGCCAGCCCGACCATCGCGCGGTACATCACCCATAAGACTCCGCGCGGCGGGCTCGTCCCGCCTTTTGGATGGCAGGGACTCGCGACATGTCCGATGAGGAAGCGGAACCAGCCCAGGGGCGTCTCGGCGGCAAGGTGGCCTTTGTGACGGGGGCGGCCGGAGGTCTTGGTCGCGATGTCGTGCGCCGGATGGCCGGGGAAGGCGCCGACCTGGTCATCGTGGACATCTGCCGGCCCGTCGACACCGTGCCGTACCCGCTGTCGACGCCGGAGGATCTGAGCGACGCGGTCGGGGAAGTGCGGGACCTGGGCCGCCGCGTTGTGGCGCGGCAGGCGGATGTGCGCGACCGGGACGCCCTGCGGGAGGCCTACGACGCGGGGCTCGCCGAGTTCGGGCAGATCCATGTCGTGGTCGCCAACGCGGGGATCGCACCGCTGCTCGTCAAGGACCAGGTGCAGGCGTGGCATGACGCCATCGACGTCAACCTCACCGGCACCTTCCACACCATCGAAACGGCCATTCCCTCGATGGTCGACGCCGAACAGGGCGGCTCGATCGTGATCGTCAGCTCCACCGCCGGGCTGGTCGGCATCGGCGGGGCCAGCAACGGCGGCCTCGGCTACGCCGCTTCCAAGCACGGCCTGGTCGGGCTGATGCGTACGTACGCCAACAACCTCGCCCCGCACAGCATCCGCGTGAACTCCGTACACCCCACCGGCGTGGCCACGCCCATGGTCGCCGACCCCGTCATGGCCGAGTTCGTCGCCCAGGATCCGATGCTGTCCGCGGGGGCGCCGAACGCCCTGCCGGTGGACGTGATCGAGCCCCTCGACGTCTCCCACGCCATCCTGTGGCTGGCCTCGGACGAAGCCCGCTACGTCACCGGTGTCACGCTGCCTGTCGACGCCGGATTCATCAACCGCCGCTGAGCCGCGCGGTCGCTGAGCCGCGGAGTCTGCGAGCCGGAGGTGCGCCAGCCCATGACCGACAGGTACGCGGACACGATCCTGGTGGGTGGGCACGTCAGGACGGTTTCCGGCCGGGCCGAGGGGCTCGCCGTGCGCGCCGGTGTCATCGAGACGGTAGGCGGCGGCGCGGAGGTGCTCGAACGGCGGGGACCGGACACGCGGGTGATCGACCTGGCCGGGGACACCGTTCTGCCGGGCCTGCACGACCTGCATGTGCACCCGATCTACGCCGGGGTCCGCGAACGCCGCTGCAAGGTCCCCCAGGGCTCAAGCCTGGACCGGACGCTGAGCATCGTCGCCGAGCACGTGGCCCGGGCCGCCCCCGGCGCATGGGTCCTCGGCGGGCAGTGGGACGCGTCCGCGCTCGGCATCAGCCCGGACCGGAGCATGCTCGACGTCATCGCCCCCGACCACCCCGTTGTCCTCGAGGACACCAGCGGCCACAGTTCATGGGTCAACAGCGCGGCACTCAGGGCCGCGGGAATCGGCCCCGGCACACCGGACCCTCCGGGGGGCATCTTCGAGCGGGACGTCGCGGGCTGTCCGAGCGGCATACAGCGCGAGACCGCCGCCGAGCTGCTCGCGGCCTCGGCACCCAAACCTGCCGATGAGGAGGTGGAGGCGGCTCTGGAGTGGGCCCTGGGGGAAATGCTCTCCTACGGGATCACGTCGTTCACCGAGGCCGCGGTCGGGTTCACCGCCGGGCCGCACTCCGAACTGCGCGCCTACACTCGTCTCGCGGCGCGAGGAGCCGTCAGGCAGCGGGTGCGCCTGAGTCTCGTGTGGTCTCCGTACGACCCCGGGTGCGACGACCTGATCGCCATGCGAAACCTCTACGCGAGCGCCCGCATCGCGCCCGACTGCGTGAAAATCTTCCTGGACGGGGTGCCGACGGACAACCACACCGCGGCGATGATCGAGCCCTACGCGGACACGGTGGAGGGCCGGGACGACGAGGTGGGCCGGCACGGGATGCTCGCCGTCGCGCGGGCGGTCCTGAACCAGGCGGTGACCCGGTTCGACCGGATGGGCATCACCGTGAAGTTCCACGCGGCCGGCGACGCGGCGGTCAGGGCGGCGCTCGACGCCATCGAGGCCGCCCGCGCGGCCAACGGGCCCGGTCCCTGCATGCACAACGTGGGGCACTGCACGTTCGTGACGCAGTCCGACATCGGGCGTGCCGCGCGGATCGGCGCCACGTTCGAGGTTTCCCCCTACCTGTGGCGGCCCTCCCCCATCTGCGCCGACATCGCGGCCGCCGTCGGCCCGGCCGCGATCCGGCGCGTATGGCCGGTGCGCGAGATGCTCCAAGGCGGCGCGCTGGTCGTCGCGGGATCGGACTGGTGCGTCGTGCCGTCGGTGAACCCGTGGGCCGCCATCGAGACCCTCGTCACCCGCCGGGAACCGGGAGGCGGCCCCGACTCCTTCGGCCCGGACCAGGCGATCCCCCTGGAGCATGCCTTCGACCTCTTCACGGTCAACTCCGCGCGCCAGGAGGGAATGGCGCACCGGGTCGGACGCATCGAGCCGGGCATGCTCGCCGATGTCATCGTCGTCGACCAGAACCCCTTCGACGTACCGATCACCCAAGTGCACGCCACGCAGGTGAGGATGACGTTCGTCGAGGGCGAGATGGTCTTCCACTCCGAAGGACAACGAGGCCCGAAGTGATGCCGTCGCCACGGCACCGGAAGTTCCCTGCCTGCTGGGCACCAACACCGTCGTGCAGTGGGGCGAGATCAGCGACTTCACAAACGCGCCGGTCGCCGCCTTCAAGAGAACGACCATCACCGCGGTGAAGAAGCCCAGCTGACGGTTCGCAGCCCGGTCACGTCAGGTCAGGACAGGGCGCCGTGCGGTGAGTGCCGCGTCCTCTTCCTGCTGCGATACCGATACCGAGACACGGGCTGCTACCACTTGGTTGTCCGCGACTACTGGACCCGACCGCAGCCGTCGATGACGCCGCCGCTGTGCACGTTGCAGATGCGGAAGCGGACACCGCGGACATTCGTGTCACTTAGATCGCGCGTGAAAGTCCCGCCGGGGTCGACCGCGGCGTAGAAGTTCCAGCTGTGATCCGTGGTGTGTGTCGTCGAGCGCTGCAGGACGCCGGCCGTGAAACCGGTAGGACACTTGGAGGGATGGTTGACGAGCCGGGCACTGCCCCACGTGCGGTACATGTCCAGGCCTGCGCTCGTGAGTTCCCAGCCGTAGGTGCCGGTCACCGTGGTGCATCCGCGGTAGCTTGCGCCGCTGATCGGCCCCTGTGCCGCGCTCGCTGCGGACGGGAGTACCGCAAGGCCGGTGGCCACCGCGGCAGTTCCCAGGATTTTTCCGATGGTGTGAGACACGCTTTCCCCCACATGATTACCGAGTCACTGGCCCGCTTGTTTGCGGGGCAGATCAGAGCTTGCGAGGGCGAGCTGACGGAGGTCCAGAGGAGTTGCCTGTCCCGGACAGTCAGCTGTCCGTCCGACCTGGTCGGGGTCTTGTCCGGATTTCTGTCCGGCCGCGTGCGATGCGGGCGTGCCCGGTCAGCCTGTCGACTTCGACCCCGACGCACATCTCCCTGCTGACGGTCTTCACCATCTGGACGAAAGCCCCGCCCTGCAAGTTGTGTTCCTCGATCGAGCATGGATGTAGCTCTCCTCCGGTGAGCCCTTTCGTGCTCGGTCGTTGCTTATCGCGGCGGTTTGCCGAGGTGGGCAGCTTCGAGGTCACCGGTCAGTCGGCCTCGCTCATCCGGGGCGCCTCAGCCGTCGACGCCGCCGTCACCGCAGACTGTCCTCCTCGACGCCCCAGTACGCGCTCGACGACCACGGCGGAGACGCAGAGAAGGGCGGCGAGCACGGAGAAGACGGGGAAGATCGCAGTGTCGCTCCAGACCGTGGCGCCGATACCGACGAGGAGCGTGGGCGTGATGAGCGCGCCGTACGCGAGCAGGTAGAACATGGACATGACAGCTCCGCGCCGCTCGGCGGGAATGTGAGCGGTCAGGTGGCGCAGGGAGCCGCCGAAGGCGAGCCCGTAGGCGCCGCCCTGGAGTGCGACGGTGACGATGATGACGCCGGCGTTGCCGGTCGCGAAGCCGGCCACCCCGGCCAGCATGAGCACGGCGAGCGCCGTGTCGCCGACGAGTGCGACCGTGCGGGCCGGGTAGCGCGCGCTGACGACCTGGGCGCAGGCGGCGGCCAGGGCCACGGCCGCAATGACGACACCGCCGAAGAAGGGTCCGTCAACATGCGCCGCGTGGGCGGCGATCGAGGGTTCCAGCGAGAAGCAGACCCCGAGCACGGCCCAGGCGGCTCCGGCGCCGATCACCGCGAAGACGAAGCGTCCACGGATCTCCTTGGGCACGTGCGGACGAGGGATTCCCAGAGGCGCGGCCCCGACCGAGGGGTGCGGCTCCCGCATCACCAGGAGGAGGACGAACAGGACGAGGGCGATGAACGCGTCGGCGAGGTAGGGCAGGAGCAGGGGGTGGAAACCGGTCTGGGCGAGGCCCGCCGTACCGAGCGCGGCAGCGGCGATGCCGACGTTGAACGCGATGGCGGTGAGAGTCCCGCTGCGGGCCGCCCGCTCGGGGCTCACGTCCAGCAGAGCAGCCCCGCCGACGACGACGATCGCGCCGATCCCCAGGCCGTTGAGCATCCGCGCCACGACGAGATGTCCGGGACCCGCGGCGAAGACGAAGACGGCCAGCCCGGCGAGCAGCAGCAGGACGGCGACGAGAAGCACGGGCCGACGGCCGTACCGGTCGGACAGAGCCCCGGAGAGGAGGATCGCGACGACCGCGACGGCCCCGTACGCGGCGAAGATGACGGTGGTGAGGAAGGGCGGGTAGTCCCATTTCTCGGCATACAGGGAGTAGAGCGGCGAGGGGATGGCGGACGTCGCCTGCCCGAGCATGAGAAGAACGAGGAGGGTCGCATAGCTCCATGGCTGGGGACGTCGCCCCGGGGAAAGTGCCGGCACAAGGACTCCTGGGAAGTATGATGTGTGTCGTACTTCGTGGATGCTAGGGAGAAGTACGATGCACGTCAAACTTGGAGTCGTCTGATGCCGCCCTGGGAGACCCCCTCCGACCAGCTGCCGCCCGTCGCCCCGGTCCAGAAACTGCTGCGCGCACTCGCGGATCCCGTACGCCTGGAAATGGTCCGCCGACTGGCCGTGGACCCCGCCGCCGAAGCCCCCTGCTCGGACCTCTACGAGGGCCTGAACAAGTCCACCGCGACCCACCACTTCAAGATCCTGGTCGAGGCGGGCGTTTTCCACCCGGTCATGGTCGGGCCTTCGCGCGGGCACCGCCTCCGCCGCACCGCCCTCCAAAAGGCCGCGCCGGGTCTACTGGACGCACTGATGGCGGCCATGGAGCTAGAGGGCTGACGGCCTCCCCAGCCGGTCGGCACGTTGCCGGTGTCCACACGACGGCGCCGATGGCGCTGCCGATCAGGGCAGGGGAACCCACGCTCCGGCAAGCAGTGCCAGGGCGATCCCGGTGGCCCGCCGCGAGAGTCCACGGTCGGCACGACCAGAAACGTGGCCCCTGCCCCACCTCGGTCCGTCTCGGTCCGTCTCGGTCCGTCTCGGTCCGTCTCGGCCCTCGGTCCGTCTCGGTCTGCCGTGTCGAAGCCTCATCCTCGGTCTGCCGTGTCGAAGCCTCATCGTTGCCGGGCACAGCACCCTCTCCACAGCTCAACGGCAGCCGGCGTTTCGGTGAGTTCGAGCGGTCCGATCCCCCCTGCTTAACTGGCCGGCATGACCGACCTCGGACCCATTGCCTGGCCGCCCGCCCCGATCGCGACCGAGAGGCTCGTGCTCCGTGAGCCCGCGGTCCGGGACCGCAAGGCGTTCATCGATCTGCTGGCGTCGCCGGAAGTGCACACCTACCTCGGCGGCCCCCGGCCGCGTGACGAGCTTGAACTCGAATTGCCCCCGGTGCCCGAGTGCTGGCCGGGGAGTTTCGTCATCGAGCTCGACGGGGCGATGATCGGCCAAGTCCTCCTCAGGAGAGCTGCGGAACATCATCGTCCGGCCGCCGTGGGGAAGGCTGATCTCGGCTACCTGTTCCTGCCACAAGCGTGGGGTTTCGGATACGCCACCGAGGCATGCGCGGCTGCCCTTGACTGGTTCGATGACGTTCTTCCTGGCGAGCCGGTGGTACTCGCAACCCAGACCGCCAACGTCAACTCGATGCGCCTCGCGGCAAAGCTGGGGTTCGCCGAAGTGGAGCGGTTTCGGGCCTGGAACGCTGAGCAGTGGCTCGGCATGCGGCCCGCAGCCACGCCGTCGGGCCTTGACCCCTGATCCGAGTTTTCGGCGACGTCACCTTTGGCAGCCGCCCTCTGGCCAAGGACCCCGAGCGCGGCTTTGACTTGCTCGAACACGGCAACGGCAGCGAAGGGACACAGACGTGCGCGCACGGGGCATCAACTACGACACAGGGTTCCTCCCAGGGGAAGAACTCTCCCGCAAGGGCTTCACCCCTGGGACGGTCCGGCACGACATGGCGGTGATCTCCGGAGATCTCCACTGTGACGCCGTTCGTATCTCGGGACGAGAGCCCGAACGGCTGAGCCTCGCCGCAAGACACGCTGCAGACGCCGGCCTCGAGGTCTGGTTCGCCCCCTTTCCCGTGGACCTTCCCCGCGACCAGTTGCTCCCGTTCTTCGCCGACTGCGCCGCCCGGGCCGAAGCCGTACGGGAGGCCGGCGCCGATGTGGTGTTCGTCGCCGGCTGCGAGATCAGCGCGTTCTGCGGTGGTTTCCTCCCTGGCGACACCTATGGCGACCGTATGCGGGCCATGGCCGGCGCCGACATGGAGTGGTGGTCCTCCCTGGGACCGGTGCAAGAACGCCTCAACGACTTCCTCTCCCAGGTCGCCGCGACCGTCCGTACGCACTTCGGCGGGCAGGTCACCTACGCATCGGCTCCCTGGGAGTCCGTCGACTGGGGCGCGTTCGACCTCGTCGGCGTCGATGCCTACCGGGCCGCCTACAACGCCGACAGCTTCCGTGACGAGCTGCGCGGGCACCTCGCCCACGGCAAACCGGTCGCGGTGACCGAGTACGGAACCTGCGCGTACCAGGGCGCGGGAGAACGTGGCGGCATGGCCTGGCAGGTGCCGCACGGCGCGGTCCCGGACGAAGACGAGCAGGCGCGCTACCTCACCGAATTGTTGGACATTTTCGAGGAGGAAGGCGTGGACACCGCGCTCTGGTTCACCTTCGCCGGTTACAGCAGGCCCGGGGAGCAAGACCTTGGCTCCTACGGTGTCGTCAGGATGCTCGACGAGAAGCGCTGGGAACCGAAGAAGGTGTTCCACACGATGGCAGCCAGATACCAACGCGGCTCCGCTGACCAGCATGAGCACCCCGAACGACCGTCACACCAGCTCTTTGACCTGCGTCTTCAAGCTGACTGAGGCCCACTGCCTACCGCATCGGTGCGCACGTTCCTCCGTACACCAAGGACCCCGTCACCACGCTGGTGCTCAAGGACGACGCCGTAGTCTCGTACGGCGCAGCTGATCTCAACGCTTGGCGACGGCCCGTCGGCCTCTGCGCAGGACCGTGGGGGCGGCGGTGAGCGTGAGCAGCACGGCGCAGCACGCCAGCAGCGGTGTCGTCACCTGCCCGCCCATGGTGTAGCCGTGGGCGATCAGCAGTGGACAGGACGGCAGTGCTGCCATGGCACTCGCGAGCCCGGGCGACGGGGTGCGCAGCGTCTTGCAGAGCCCGGGCGACGGGGTGCGCAGCGTCTTGCAGAGCCCGGCCGCCAGCAGCACGCACAACGGCCAGTAGCCGTAGTCGGTGCTGACGGGGACCGCCCCGGCGTAGACCGCAGTCAAGGGCAGCCAGATCGCGGCTGCCACTCCCCCGGCGGCAGGCATCAATGTGGCCGAGGGCGGCAGATCAGGTGGGCATGCGAGCACGGCTATGGCGGTGAGAGCACACGCCGCCGGGGTCACGACCGGGTCGGCGAAGGCCGGACCGCTGGCGTAGGCCGCGCCCGCGTAGCCGAGCAGACCCACAGCAGCGAGCCGCGAGCCCCAGCGCCACCACCGCGCCAGCGCGACGGCGGCGCCCCCGCACACCAGGAGCGCGCAAAGGGCCATCGCAGTCCAGGTGTCGACGGCCATCGGCACATGTCCGGGAGAGGAGGCCCACCCGACGTACACGCGACTCAGATGCAGGCCGCAGACGGCCGCCGCTGCGGCCAGGGACAGCAGCGCCGCGGCGGGCGCGATGCGTCCGGCCGGGTCGCTGGACGTCAGCCGCAGACGCGTGCGCAGTGCGTGCGCGGCGATGTCCGCCGCCTCCCGCACCCGCGCGGCCGGCGAAGCACCAGCCGTCGCCTCGTCGTAGGCGTCCCGCAGCTCCGCGCCGAAGTCGTCGCGGTACGTTCGCGGGTAGAGCCGCAGAACGTAGCCGATCACGCCGTGGCTCCGGCTTCGCCGACTGCCAGGCCGAGTCGCCTCCGTGCCTCGCGGGCCGAGTCCGCAAGCCGTTGCGCTTCCTGGGCCAGGCGGGCCCGCCCCGCCGCGGCGAGGGTGTAGACGCGGCGGTTGCGCCCGTCCACCACTTCCTCGTGGTGCACTTCGATCAGTCCGTCGTTCGCCAGCCGTTCCAGCGCGCTGTACAGCGTGCCGGTCCGCAGCACGACCCGCCCCTGAGAGATCGACTTCACCTCCTGCGCGATGGCGTAGCCGTGCCGGGGTTCGTCGGCCAGGGCAGTCAACACCATCAGGGTCGGCTCCTGCATCACGCGCTCACTCATACGAGCAACATATGCCGTTCATCTACGTAAGAGGAACCTGCGCGCTCCTGACGGGCATCGACGCCTCTACTCCCCTCGTCCCGCCATAGTCTGTTCATCGGCATATACACTTCGGTGGAGCATCCGGCCGTCAGGTCTGGTGCGGCCCGCCGCCGTCTTCCACCGTGAAGGTCCACGATGCCGTTCACCCTGTCCCACCCCGCAGCGGTCCTGCCACTCCTTCGACGGCGACCCCTCGCGGCCTCCGCACTGATTGCCGGATCTCTGGCCCCGGACATGCCGTATTTCGCCGCGAGCACTGGCATCCCGGTCAACGCCCAGTCCTGGTACGAGCCTCTGCTGAACGCCACCACCTCGCACTCGCCGGCCGGGATGGTCACCGTCGCCCTGCCGTACGCACTGACGCTGTACGGACTGCAACGGGCCCTCCGTCGTCCCCTCAAGGCGTTGCTGCCGTCCCGCGCACCCGACGCTCGGTCCCAGCCCGTTCCGCCACCGCCCCGCGAGCGAGAAACGTCGGCCGGAGGAGGATGGCGGTCGGTGTTGTGGGTGCCGCTCTCCTTGCTGATCGGCATAGCTACCCATCTGGTGTGGGACTCCTTCACCCATGGCGACGGCTACGCCGTGTCCCGCCTGGCCCTCCTGCGAGACCCGCTGGTCGGGGACCTGACGTGGGCCCGAGCCCTGCAACACGTGAGCACGGTCGCCGGCTTGGCGGCCCTTGCGGTGCATCTATGGCGACGCCGCCCACGACCTGACGGCCACGGGGGCGCAGGGCGGCCGGCTTCACGGAGGGTGCGCGCAACCCGGTGGACCTTCGCCCTGATCGCCATAGCGGGCATCGTGGACGGCGGGCGCAGGAACCTGGCGGACGCGCATGAACTGACACGCGCCCAAGCAGCCGAAAGCCTCCTGTCCGGCGCCGCGAAGGAGGCGGGCGCCGTCCTGATCGCGGCACTGCTTCTCTACGCGGTGGTGTGGTGGAGCCGACAGGCGCGCACTGCCCTCTGAACGGGTCAGCGTCAGCCGTTCGCCGCGCCTTCCGAGGTTTGGCACCACGGGGAACAGTCCTGGCATCAGATCGTCTCAGCCGGGCCCGACGCGTGGCGGTGCTCATGGCGACCACCTTCGACCTGGAGGACTACGTGTTCGGCACGCTCGAAGCCGGGGCCGTCGGCTTCCTCCTGAAGGACGCCGCACCGGACGACCTCGTCGACGCCGTCCGCCGCCCCACCGACGACCACGGCCTGCTCGACCAGGCCGTCGCCGGGCGGGTCATCGCCGAGTTCGCCCGCCGCCGCACACCCCTGGGCGACGGGCCGCACACCCTCGGGCGACGGGCCGCTCCCGCCCGGCCACGCGCTCACCGGCCGTGGATCCGAGGTGCTCCTACCGCAGTGGACGAAAACGGCACTGGACGGCGAGCACAATGACGACCCGGCGTTCTGCGGCGCAGTGCGTAAGGAGCCTTGCCACGCGACGAGATGCCCACAGTTCTCCGGGAGGATCTGGCCTCCCGTGTCCCAGGCAAGTGTGAGCACAGCAGGTCAGGGCCCTTCCACTCCTCCTGGCAGAACCGGGCCTCGCTGACGGCGGTTCGCGTGTGCGGATCGCTGGACGGTGCCGCGTTCTCAGCTGGGCGGAGGGAATGACTTCACTCGATGAAAACCTTCACGGAGTCGGCGCTTCCGCCGTTTCGGTTGACGCCGATGAAGAAGTCGCCCCCAATGTGGGTAACATCTTCGATCTCGTCGGTCAGGCCGTTCCCCGGAATTCCGATATCGCTCTCCACGTCACCTCCGGACCAGTTGTACTGGTACACCCAGTTCCACCCGGTATCGGGCGTTGAAGTTGTGATGGACTTGGTGTTCCAGATGTAGTTCTCGGAGCAGTCCATGCCCTGGTCGGAACGATTGTCATGACTCGTCAGGTTGCTCTTCACCAGCGTCCATCCGCTCGTCAGCGAACCGGCACCGGGATGGGTCCACAGGTTGCCCAAGCGGCGGGCAGCATATTTGCCGGCTCCGTCGGCCGCCGTCGCGCTGTAGCAGAGGCCGCTGATATTGCCGATGGGCAGATGGACCACCTCGCTTGCGCCAACAGATCCCGACGAGTCCAGGTGAATGACCGTCACATCGGCGCTCGGGTAAGCCGATTGACTTCCTTGGGTGGCAATCAGGGCAGCACCCTGGCCCCGATAGTCCGGATGGTAGGCGAGGTCGTTGCCGTGGCCGAGTGCGGGTATGGAGGTCGGCGCCCCGGCGCAGGTCCAGCTGGCACCGTCCCAGGTCGAGCCGTCGCGCAACCATCTGGACAGGACCGGCTCCGCCCCGCCCGCCTTGGTGAAAATGATGTAGAGCTGGCCGCCCGACCCCGCGACCATGCCTTGCATGACGGTGCGGCCCGCCCTGCATGCACTGCTGTTCGGGATGTTCAGCCGTTCCGCCCCACTCCTGTCCGTAGCGGCGTGGGCGGACGTTGTCGAGGCAGTGGCGATTCCGGTCAAGAGTGCCAGCACGGACGCGAAACTCTGTAGTTTCTTCACTCGATGCCTCCCCTTTGTGGATAAGGGGAGGAGGCTAACATTTGACGTGCACCTTGCATCCGAGATGGCGTTAACTCGCTCTGCAATCAGGGGCTGTGACAGCCAGTCAGTCACGCGCGCAGGGCACATCGTTCAAGTCTGAGAGGTCGTCAAGTCCGATCTTCCATGGTTCGTGATCGCTCGATCGTGGTACTGATCTTCACGCACGCCGCCTACTCGACATAGCAGGACCGGGTGGCACGGTCAGCGACCAGGGATCCCGGAGCGTGCGACCTGCGGGAGGTCGTGAACGCGATCTTCCATCAGAAACGGACGGGCTGTCGGTGGCGCTACCTACCCCACGGCCTCCCGGCCTGGTCGGCGGTGTTCTACTGCTTCGGCCCGTGGCGCCAGGACGTTCTCGACCAGCGGATCTGCGAACTCCTGCGCTGCCAGGTGCGGGAGAGAGCGAAGCGATTTGAGGCCCCGCCCTTCATGATCATCGACACCCGGTCCCTCCGCGCGGCCGCGGGTGTCCCGAGGACCACGACAGGACTGGACGCCGACAAGAAGGCCTCGGGCCGCAAGCGGAGACTGGCGGGCGACGTTCTGGGCCGATCACTGGCGTCGTCATGCCGGCCGCATCGGCCCACGACAACACGGCCGGCACCATCCTGCTCGATCAGGCTGCCGAGCGGTGCGGAATGCGCCTGGAGGAGGCATTGGTGGACCAGGTCTTCAAGGACGAAGTCCTCATCCACGGAACACTGTTGAACGTCGGCGTCGAGGTCGTCCACGGCCGCCCCGACGATCAGAGGGCCCGCTGAATGGTGCCGTCCAGGGCACTGTTCGCGTCGGTGACGGTCTCCAGGCCTCCGGACACCAGGCCCCCTCCCGGTACCAGTCGCTCAAGTCCCCACAATGAGCCGCTCTCTCGCTCTCACGTCACCGAGAAATTCTTCGAGGTCCTCCCTCATACCGCCCAGGCCTTCACCGCATCCCCCCCGGCACGCCACCGCGTTGCCCGCCGGATACGGGACCCGTGTCGCGGCGCGGGCCCGGACGACAGCGAGGGCGGTGCACGCTTGTACCAAGCACTTGACACATTGACCTCCGCGGGGCAACTTGTGTCAGAGACTTGATACAAGTGCTGGAGGTTCAGTGTCCCTGCCGTTCAACGCAACCCTGGCCGCCCCCTTCGCCATAGGAACAATCGTGGTGTTGTGCACCGGGCGCCGCGGAGAATTCCCACTCGAGGACACGCTCGGGCGGTATCACCGGCGCGCGCAAACTTGGCGACGAGTCGGCCTGATCGTAGGCCTGGCCACAGCCGTCGTTCTCATGTACGGCGGCCTCGGCCCGGATCCCTGGCTGGCCGGCCCAGTCTTCGGCGCCTGCGTCGTAGCCGCGGTTCTGGCCAGTGAACTCCTCATCACGCGCCCCACGGGGGCGGTCCGCACGGCAGGACTGACGCCTCGCCGAGTACGGGACTACCTCCCCCGGCGCCACGGCCCCCTGCTCGGGCTGCTCCTCGTGGCGCAGGCTGCGGTGGCCGCCGCCCTCATGACAGTGACCAGCCGGATGGCCGCCTCCGGCAGCCTCCTGAGCTACTCCTGCCCGAACGGCTCCGTCATGGAGATTCCAAGAGCAGCCCTGTCGCCGGCCCTGGGCGTGCTCGTCTCGGTCGTCGGCGGAGGGGGCGTGTGCCTGCTCGCCCTACGCAAAATCGCGGCTCGGCCCGCGCTTCCCACGAGTTCGCCATCACGCACGATGGACAACGCACTGCGCGCAGCCTCGACCGAAGCGGTGACCCTGGCATGGGGATGCCTGGTGGCCTCATCGCTGCTCGCCTCCGCCCTGCTGGCCAACGCCTACACCGACGTACTGGCCACCGCCCCGTGCAACGTCTCGGGGCTGCTGCCCTTCCAGGTCACCTCCTACCTCCTGATCGCCGGATCCGCAGCCGCACTCATCCACCTCCTGGTCCACCTGGCACGCCTGTCCACAGCGCGGAAGGCCGCCGCATGAACCAACCGACCGTGCGTGTGGACACCTCCAGTCCCGTCCCCCCGTACGAACAGGTGCGGCTGCAGTTGGCCGACCTCATCCTCGGCGGCCATCTGGCGGCGAACGACCGGCTTCCGGCCGTACGACAGCTGGCAGCAGACCTGGGGCTGGCAGCAGGCACCGTCGCCCGCGCCTACCGGGAACTGGAAGCCGCCGACCTGGTCATCAGCCGGAGCGGAGCAGGAACACGCGTCACCCCACGCCCCGCACGCTCCCGCGAGACACAGCTGGCAGAGGCCGCCCACACGTACATCGCAGACGGGCGTCGCGCAGGGGCAACCGACGATCAACTGCTCACAGCCGTCCGCATCGCTCTCTCCGGCCCCTCTCCGAGCTGAAGCCACATACTCAGAGGCCGGCGACGCGAAAGGTGCAGCTCCTGGCCCAGGAAAACCTGTGCCCAGCGCGGTTGCTCGACGAACGGAACGGCTTCGGATAGGTCATCGCGAAGACACGTTGCCACGGCTGTGGGACGCCGCAAGGTCTGTCGCGCGAGACGGCTTGTGGGCAGCGGCCTTTACGCCGGCGGGTTGCTCTGCGAGCACCCCCGAACGCCTGCCCTGACCGGTCAGACGCTGCCGAGGTCGGAGGAGAGCCAGCGCTCCGGGCGGACCGTGATGATGACCGCTTCGCCGTGGGTCGCCTCGGCGAACTCGATGTAGCCGTCGACCTTCTCGGGCGGCAGATAGCGCGTAGCCATCTCGGTCAGATGCGCGCGGGTGGCGGGGACCGTGGAGATCACCGGGCCCTCGACGGACACGTAGCGGACGGTCGGCTCGACGCGGTCGACCATGAGCGTGAACCGGCCTGTCTTCGCGATGAGTTCATGCTTGCGCGAGCCCTTGACGGTGTGGATCCAGATGTCGCCGCCGGGCGCGTACTGGTACCAGATCGGCACGGTCAGTGGCGCCCTTCCCTCGCCCGCGTCGACGGCCAGGGCCGCGATGTGCGGCTCGGCGAGGAATTGCTCACGCTCTTCGCGGGTCAGGGCCATGGAACTGCTCCTTCGGAGGTGGATGCCACTGCGGTCACGCGGTCGGGCGGTTCGGTCCTGCATCCTGCACAAGGCCCCGGGCGACCGTCCTATTCCGCCGTCGCCGAAGTCCGGGCACGCGGGAGGACGGCGAACGCATGAGGTAGAAAACATCCGTGACCGAACCGCCTCAGACCGCTGCCCAGCACGCGTTCATCGCCCTCGCGCCGCCCGACCATGCGAAGAACGAGCTGGCGCACGCGCTGAGCCCGGCCTACGCCGCCCATCCCGGCCTGCGCTGGAACCGCATCGAGGACTGGCACATCACCCTGGCCTTCCTGGGCGAGCTGCCGGTGGACGTCGTCCACCGCCTTCGTTCACCCCTCGCCGACCTGGCGGCCGCCCGCCCCTCTCTCGAACTGGCACTGCTCGGGGGCGGACACTTCGACGGGCGGGTGCTGTGGAGCGGCATCGAGGGCGATCTCGACGGACTGCACGAGCTGGCCGCGGCAGTAAGGGCGCGGATCAGGGACTGCGACGTCGCCTTCGCCGAACGTCCGCTGCGCCCCCACCTCACGCTGGCCCGCGCTCGCCGCTACGACAACGCGTCCGTGACGGCGGCGGCCACCTGCCTCGACGGCTTCACCGGAAGCCCCTGGCGGACCGAACGCCTCCACCTGGTCGGCAGCACGATAAGAGGCCATTCGGGCCCGCGGCGCTATCAGGACATCGACGCATGGACCCTGGTCACCGTCCCGAGCTGTGGAACAGGCTCGGGCCCCCACCGCACAACGGCCCCTGGGCCGCATCGTTCCGGAGCGCCGCGCCCTCTCACCGACCGGAGGTAGGGCGAAAGGGAGCCCCCTCCCCCTCAGAACCCGGCACCGCACTCCGATGAAGACGCACGCGACACCACCGTGGGGCGCGTGCAGGGGGCGTACGCCGACGGTCATCTGTCGCACGAGGAGCCGGGACCGACCACCGCGACCTCAGCGTCCGCGCCCACATCCAGCTCTAGGCCCCCATCGTCCTTCTCTAGGACCATCGCAACACCCACCGGACGGCCGGGATGCGCCGGTACGCGGACGAGCAGGAATGGCTCACCATCGTGGTTGTCTCATCCCGAGAAGGTCAGTAACGCAGTCCTATTAGAATCCCGCCTCGATGAACAAACGTGTGCAGTTCACCGAACAGGTGGCGCGATTCCGTGACTACATGCCGGCCGCAGATCGAGAGAAGTTTCTGCGTCTGGTCGACAGGATCGCGGCTGAGCCCTTCGGCGCCGGCAGTCACCTGGCCTACACGAACGACGCCGTGACGCGCTCGGCCTGGGAAGACAGCGTCATGGTCCACTACGTCGTGACGAGCTTCTTCGTGGTCGTCATCGAGACCGACATCTACGACGCTTCGCGTGGCTTCAACGAGGTGTAGCCGGCCATGTTCACGTGTACGCGGGTCGGCTGGCTGCTCTGGCCCCGGTACAGCTCCTGGCGATGGCTCAGGAGGAGGGGTCCTTCCGCCTGTGGATGATCCGCAATAGCGCATTGCGGCAGTTTGCACCGCTGCAGCCAAACGAGGGGGACGAAAGCTCTTGTACCTGATGATCAGACCCCGTTCCCGACGACCTCTGGGAGCATCGCTCCGCTCCGCTACTGCCACCAGCGCCCGAGCGACGCCGCCGTCATCCGATTAGAGTGCGGTTCCTTTGAATGGATGATCGATTCGATCGCGCGAGCCGCAGATATCAGTGGCCGTTATGAGGCGTCGGCGTAGGCCGGCCGAACTCCTGCGAGTACGCGAGGAAGAGAGCTCGGTGCTGAAATCTCGGAAGGGATCCTTCCGCGCAGATCGATAGTTAGTGTCCGTCACATGACAATTATAAGGAAGTTTCAGGCGCGCCGGATGACAGTGGCACTGATCGGCGCGGCGGCCGCGATGGTGCTGGGTGTGGGCGGGGCGATCGCCGTGACGGACCAGGGCGGAGCGGCCTCCGGCCCTACCGCTGTGTCCGCGGATCCGTCCGACGGAGGAGGAAGCGTCGGTGCCGACACCGGCGGCGGTGACGGCGGCCCCGTTGGTGTGTCGGGCGGAACCGACGGCGGTGACTCCGACGGCAGTGGCGGCGTGGCCGGTGGCGTCTCGGGCGGTACGGATGCGGGAGGCTCGGCCGGTACGGATACGGGAGGCTCGGGCGGTACGGATGCGGGAGGCTCGGGCGGTACGGACCCGACCCCGGAGCCGTCCGATCCCCCGGCCCCCACGGACGTGCCCACCACGCCTCCCACGGCCCCCGCGGACCTCGACGAACTGGCGAAACGCATCGACGGTCTCGAGAAGAAGGTCGATGAACTGCCCACCAAGAAGGATCTGGCCGACGCCCTCCGCGCCTTCGCCGACACGCTGGAGCAGCAGGACTGAGCCACCCGGTGCGCCGCGCGCCGCAAAACCGTCGCTTCCGGGAGACGGACCGCGGCGGGCGGCGAGTGCGACGTTCTGGATACGCGGCGTCCGCTCGGCCCCTTCCGTGAACTCGTCGGAGGTGCGGGCAGTGTCTTAGGCGAGCTGGGACAGGCACAGTGGGAGGACGGGGTGGCCGTGCTGGCCCGAACCGAGCAGAGCGGTCTGCTGACCGTGACCCCCGAGCGCGCCGGCTTTCGGCACGAGCTGATCCGGCGGGCCGTCGCCGAGCCGCTGCCCGGCGCATGGCGGATCGCATTGAACCGAGACGTACTTGACGCCCTCCCCGCCCGGGCCAGGCGGACTGCAACGCACCCCAGACGCCACGTTGCCCCGTTCCCCTTCGCAGGATCCTGGCTCATGCAACTTGTCGTGGGCGTTGATCGATTCGGCCGGCTCGCGACATCCGCTGCCCTGGCGGGATGTTGCCGGTGTGCGACGACGTATTGAAACGGCTGCCGCAGCTGAACGTTGTGGAGGTCGGTGCGGTCGGAGAGTTCGGACAGGACAAGAGTCGGGACTGCGCGCCGTTGCAGGAGCCGGTGGCGGCGGAGGCACCGGTGGAGACCGAAGTGCGGGCGGTGGGGGCGACCATGGTGCCGCACCCATGATGATGACGGGCGCGGATGCAGCAAGGCGAAGGGGGCAGAACGGGCTCAGGCGGAGGCGCGGGCGATCGTGCCCACGATGAGCGTGGCCAGCATGTCCTGCAGGGCAGTCACGAAGTCCAGCTTGAACGCGGTGAGTGAGGCGTCGGCTTCGTAGGCAGCGAGCATCGCCGGGGAGGGCCGCGCGTGCGTCCACACGGCACCGACGGCCATGATCATGGCTGCGGTCAACTGCGGTGCGCTGTCGCCCAGCTCAGGAAGCTGCTGATGGGCCAAGGCCGCGATGTCGGCGACGTTGGCCACGGCCGCGCGCTTGTAGCGGGCGGCCACCTGCGGGGAAACGTTGTGTTCCAGCACGCCCGCCTGCGCGCTCAACAGGTCACACAGGACCCGCCGTTGGGCGAGGGAGCCCGCGATGACGGCGGCGAACTGCTCTGCACGCCGGCTCACCGGAGCGTCCTGGTCGATACCGGCGTGCACAAGGGCAGGCAAGTCGGCCACCCACTGCCGCCAGGCGCGGTCGAGCAGTTCCAGCAGGATCGCCTCACGCGATTCGAAATAGCGCAGCACATTGGACTTCGCCAGCCCGACACGGCGGCTCAGCTCGTTCAGGCTGATCTCGCCGATGGGCATCTCCTCGAGCATGGCGGCGGTGGTGTCGAGGATGGCCCGGCGCCGTGCCTCACGCTGCTCCTCACTGCGCGCGCGCTGGAAGTTCGTCATGCCCCCAGATTACAGACAGCCGGTCTTTTGACATCAGACCAGCGGTCTCCTAAGTTGGGTGCACAGACAACAGACCACCGGTCTGAAAGGGGGCAGGTCTCGGGTTGCACACCAGGATTGACGCCCTTCATTTACGAAGTCGTCGGCGGGGGCCGTCCCGACGTTGTCGTCGACCAACTTCGGGCGGCCGACACGATCTGGAGCAGCAACAGCCCGGGAGAACACAGCGGCACCGACGCCTGCTGGAAGTTCATGACGGCCCAGTGCCGCCGGCGCCTGCAGCGGCATGCGCCTGAACCTGATCCAGGTCGCCGCCGAATCCTTCGCCGAGGACACCCTCGGCACGCTCTCCGACTCGGCACCACGACCCTGCCGAGCACCGCATGCGGAGCACACCATCAACGAACCCAAGGAGCGAGGCCACGGTGAACCACTGGACTCCCGACGACATCCCCGACCAGACCGGCCGCACCGCGCTGATCACCGGCGGAAACGGCGGGATCGGACTCGAGACCGCCCGCGCGCTCGCCCGGCACGGAGCCCGCGTCATCCTGGCCGGCCGCAGCCGGACCAAGCTGGACCGGGCCGCAGAGGCCGTACGCGCCGCGACCCCCGAGGCCCGGACGGACACCCTCGTGCTCGACCTCTCCGACCTCTCCTCCGTCCGCGACGCGGCCACCCGGATCGCCGAGACCGAGACGGTCGACCTGCTCCTCAACAACGCCGGCGTGATGAACCTGCCCGAGCGGCGAACCACCCACGACGGCCTCGAGATGACGGTCGGCACCAATCACCTCGGCCACTTCGCCTTCGACGCCCAGGTCTGGCCCGCCGTGCGCCGCTCGTCCGCACCGCGCGTGGTCACCGTCAGCGCCATCGCGGCACGATGGCCGATGGGCAGGCTGGACGACCTGATGAGCGAAAAGAGCTACCGCGCCATGGGCGCCTACGCCAAGTCCAAGCGCGCCAACATCGTCTACGCCCTCGAACTCGCGCGCCGCACCGCAAGCAGCCCCGTCGAGGCGCTCGTCGTCCACCCGGGGTCGGCGATGACCGGCCTGCAGCAGCACGGCACCGGCACCCTGAGCCGCATGGCCACTCCCATAGCCGCACGCCTCCTCATGGGCTCGGCCGAGGGCGCCGCCTGGCCCTTGCTGTACGCGGCGACCGGCCCCTACGCCCAGTCGGGCCAGTTCATCGGCCCCGCCGGACGGGACCAGACCTCCGGCACCCCCAAGCCCGCCAAACTCCCCACAGGCGCCGACGACCCCGCACAGGGCAGACGGCTGTGGGCGTCGAGCGAACAGCTCACAGGTGTCCCCTTCGACCTCGAGGCCGAGGCCGCTGTCCAAGAAGTGGTCTCATAGGGTGCCGCTGTGACGAGAGCGGTGCGTCTCACATGCCGCGGTCTGGGCCGTACCAAGGTTCGGGGCGTTCGTCAGAGGACATCGGAAGTCGCTGCAACTGCACGGGGCCGGGGTAGAAGGCTGCACGGTTGGGCCCGCTCATGTCTTCGCCGATGAGGTAGCGGTAGATCCATTCCGCGAAGCTCATGTGGTGCTCTGCCCAGGTTTCGTCATAGTTCACCAGGAGTCTCGGAGCGTCGGGAGCAGCGAGCAGGAAGATGGTCTCTCCCCGGTCGGTGCCGGCGATCGGCCACAGCCCGTTGCGGGTGCCAAAGCGCAGCTCGTCGAGTCCGAAGAGCTGACGGGGGTCCTCGTCCGCGTCGAGATCGAGGTCGTCCCACGGAACCTTGGACCACGCCGTGATCTTGTTGCGGATGTTTTGGCCCAGGTTCCATCGTTCGGTCGCGGGGTGGGCGAGGTACAGATGCCCGTTGATCTGGGTGGGGGCGAATGCGTCCACGAGGGCCCTGTAGTCGGTGGGAAGTTGTATGCCGAGCTCTGCGTGGAGACGGTCCCAGGCAGCCGGGTCCGCGTAGCGGTTCTGGGCCGGGCCGAGCATCGCCATCACGGCAGCCAGGTAGTCAGTCATGGGTTCCTCGACGGTGTACGCGGTGCGGTCCATCGCGTCGGGCCGCGCCATAGGAGCCGTACTTTACGGATCACGACGAGTTGCTGACCGTCGCAAGTCTGCGGTAGCGGATCAGAGCGGCGGCGATTCCGGCGAAGGCGAGGAAGTGTCCTGCCTTGCGTCCGTAGAGACGGTGCAGGCGGCAGCATCCGGCAAGCCAGGCGACCATCCGCTCCACGGTCCAGCGATGAGGCCCCAGGCACTGGAAGGCCTCGACGCCCTTGCGCGCGATGCGCGGGGTGATGTTCCCGGGCCGCCGACGCTCACGGTCAGCCCTCCGAACTCCTGGAGAAACTTCTCGGCAGCGTCATGCATGACGATGCCGACCGCTTCGAACCTGGACCGCCAGCCGATCGTGTCGACCCGCCTGCCCGCATTCCATCCCGAAGCCTCCAGGACCTCAAGCACCTCCGGTGACCACTCCCTCATGACAGGCCCAGTCCCCCAGCGTGAAGCATGACGCGATCATCCCAGCAGAAGACCCCAGAGAGAACAGCGTGTGACCGCACCACAAGAAGAAGTGGACCAGAGCCTCAGGAACCGACACAGCCGGCATATCCGCTGCGGCGGACCTGTGCGGCGGGCGACGCCTGCAGCGGGTTACCCCGGGCGCCACGGGCCAGCGACACGGACGGTTCCAGATACACGGCGAGCGAAGGTCGGGCAGAGACCTCCAGGATCCGCGCCCGAAGACCAATCCTGGTGTGCGGAGACCGGCGCCGCGGGTGATCGCAGCCAACACCGGGCATCATCCGGGCAGCGCCCGGCCCGGAATACGGCGAGGAGCACCGCATGCTGCACGGCCTCCACCTCAACGCCTACCAGCCACCCTCCTACCCCACCGACGACCATGCGTTCGTCTTCCTCCAGGCAACCGAAGGCCGCACTCACACCAACCCGCGCCTCGAAGCCCTGACCCGCACCGCCCGCCGCGCCCACCTCGTCGTCGGCTTCTGCCACTTCCTCCTGCCGGGCCGCCCGCGCGCCCAGGCCCGCCACTTCCTCACCCACATCCCGGACCGGGACGGTGACGTCCTGATCGTGGACTGGGAAACCACCGCGGATGGCAGCCGGGCCACCAGCCAGGACAAGGACCGCTTCATCCGCCGCCTGAAGAAACTGCGGCCCCGCCGCCGGATCGTCCTGTACGCCACCTACGACACCTGGCTGCAGACCAACTCCGGCGCCTACGACGCGGACGGCCTGTGGATCGCCGACCACACCACCCCCGGCGAACCCCGCATCCAAAGCGACTGGCTCTTCCACCAGTACACCGGCCACCCCCACGGCCAGAACGTCGCCCGCTTCCCCGACACCAACGCCCTGCACCACTGGGCCAACACCCCAGGCCCCCTCACCGTGCCGCCCACCACCCCGAAGGTTCTGTAGCGCGATCGGCGCGGCGGCCGGCGGCCGGCGGCCGGGCAGTCTGCGGCCAGGCAGTCTGCGCACGAGGAGACGGCGCCCACCTCAACACCGGCGCCGAGACGTCCCCCTGCCACCTCGTCACCGCGCCGCTGCCGGCGTTGGCAGCCGCGACCGGCGTTCAACACGAAGCTCATCACCGCGCCGAGGCGCAGCATTCCCATCAGCAGCATCACCGCGCCGACCATCACCGTCAACCGTCAGCAGCCGCGTTCCGTCCGCCCCAAGGGGCCCGTGAGGGACGTGAACCATTTCGCCGCGTGCGGGGAACAGCGGGTGACAGGCTCAACTCCCGCCCACGGACGGAGGACCCGTGACCGGACCACCCGCGACTGATCCCGCTGACGACAGCGATGCCCGGATCATCGCAGGCTCCCTGGAACAACCGGAGCAGTTCGCCCGGCTCTACGACCGGTACGCCGCCGACATCCACCGCTATGCCGCCCGCCGGCTCGGTGACCACGCGGCCGACGACGTAACCGCCGACACCTTCCTGACGGCGTTCCGCGCCCGCGGCCGCTACGACACTGCCCGGGCCGGCGCGCGGCCGTGGCTGTACGGGATCGCGGCGCACCTCATTGGCAAACAGCGCCGTGGCGAAGTACGTGCTCTGCGCGCGCTCGCCCGTACGGGACACGATCCCATCGCCGCTTGCTGGGTCGACGACACCGATCGCCGTCTCGCCGCGCAGGGACCGCTCGCCGCCGCCCTGGCCGCGCTGTCCGCCGGGGACCGGCATGTGCTGCTGCTGGTGGCCTGGGCCGACCTGACCTATCAGGAAGTCGCCGAGGCGCTCGGCATCCCCGTCGGGACAGTGCGGTCCCGGCTCAACCGGGCCCGCCGCAAGGTGCGGGCCGCACTGGGCGCCGACCCGGCGTTCCGCACCGACATGAGCGATGTACCGGAGGTGATCTGACCGTGCGGATCGACGAGATGGACAGGGTGCGGGCTTTTCGTGACGAAGCCCCCGATGCCGACCGGGCCCGGCTCGCCGTGGCACGGCGCGCCCTGCTCGACGGCATGGATGCCGGGCGCCGTCGTAAGCGGATGCGGGCCAACTGGCGCTTGGCGGCCGTGGGCGTCGCCGCGGTGCTGACGGCGGCCGCGACCGTGGGCCCCCATCTTTTGAACGACGACGGCGCCGCGCTGCCCGCCGCCCCGCCACCCGCGTACGTGCTCGACCTCGGCAGCGCCAAACCGGTCCTGCGCGAGGCCGCCGACGCCGTCGCCGACGATCCGGTGCCGCAGCCGCACGCCGGGCAGTGGGCCTACAGCAAGGTCTACGAGATCCGGTCGCAGGCGGACGGCCCCGACGAGGAGAAGGGCGGGCCCCGGGTGGCGGAGAGCTGGTTGCGCTACGACGACCCGAAGTTCGAGAACGGGCACGCCGGCGATGACCATTCACCGCGTGAGATGTTCCGCTTCCTGGCAGCTCTGCCGGGCAGTGACCCGGCCGAGGTCAAGCAGCGCGCCAAAAACTTTTACGCCGGCGGTTCGGCGGAAGGGGAAACCTCGACGCAGCACGTGTACCGAGCGCTGAGGGTCCTCGTCTCGCGGGCCAACCCTGCCCATCCGAAGGGTCTGGCCGCCGCTTACCGGGCGCTTGCCACCGTCCCCGGGGTACGGGCCGTGCGCACGATCGACGCGCTGGGCCGCGACTCGATCGGGATCACGCTCCCCGACAAACGCACGCCAGACCAGCGAGTGATGGTGTTCTTCGACCCCAAGACCTACCGCTACAGCGGCGAAGGGCTGCTGAAGCGATACGGCGACCACTGGAAGTCGGTCAGTGAGCCAGGCCGGGTCTCGGCCCTGCTCGCGTCCGGCCTCGTCGACAAGAAGGGAGACCGCCCCGCATCCTGAGCGGGTGCGAGCCTCCGACCCGCTGCTCGTTCAGCGGGGTCGATCTACGCCACGCCACCCTGGACGGGTGTTGGTTCAAGTTCTGTGACTTCAGCGGGGCAGACCTGCGCGGGGCTTCACTGCGCGAGGTCAGCCTGGCCGGATGCGATCTGCGGGGTGCCGACCTGCGCGACACCGATCTGACCGACGCCAGGTTCGGAAGCGTGCACACTGGCGTGCCACCGCTCGGGCTGACCTGCGTCACCGGTGCCCGGTTCGAAGGAGCGTCCTTGCGCAACGTTCGAGCGGAAGGCGTCATCGGGTGGCCACCCGGGCACGGCGCGAACGAGTAGGGCCTGCCGGGCGGCGCGATCAAGATCTACAGCGCGGGTACTCCGCAGCCGGACATCACCGTGCGCCCCGGCACTGGCCCGTACCCGTTCCGCTGAGGTGCCGAGTAACGATCACACGCTGCCGTCGCACACCGACCGGTTGTTGAGTCTGTGCCGTTTTCCGCAGATGCCGGCGCACAGGACGGTCAGGCTCCGGCTGTCCGTCCAGGAAAGCTTTCACGACGCCCGGCCCCTCCTGGTGCGAGGGGGCCGAGCGGTGAACGCCAACACGCGCCCGTGATACGGGCGTTGACAGCTCGAAAGTCAAAAAGGGCCGCACCCTTTACAGAATGCGGCCCCTTCAAGCGGCCCCTTCAGAGGCCCCTTCAATTGGGTCACCCGACCGCACGCTGAGTCGCGTGCCAAGGCGGGAGCTTCGGCCGCGATGCCCGCCCAGGGCTCCCGACCTGGGTCATCGGGTCGGGAGCCCTGGGGAAGTGCCGTTCCCGGCGACGGAAGCAGCACTCGTCACCTCTGCCGTGCTACGAACGCTCAGTTCAGCAGGGCCGGATGTGGTAGACGGGAGTCCACGAGGCCGTGCCGGTGGCCTTGGCCACGTTCGACCAGCGCTCGCTGCCGTTGGAGTTGTAGAAGCGGGCTCTGGTGCCTGAGGTCTGGTTGTTGTTGAAGACGCCGTCGCCGATACCGTAGAAGTCGTAGTAGCCGCAGTAGTAGTAGTCCCAGGTGCTGCCCTGGCCGTCCTGGATGCACAGATGGCCGTTGCTGCAGGCGATGGCCGCGCTGAACTTCCCCGGCGCGGCGAGCGTCAGGGTGCCGCCGGGAATGGCGAGCTTGTTGGCTCCGATCTGACGGGAGTCGGCCTGCCTGGCGAGCGCGGCGTCCACCTTCCGCTGCAGCTGCGCCGCCTGCGAGTTGGTCAGACCCGCGTCGTGTGCCTGCTGTGCGTACGCGGCCTGCTGGCTGCCGATGGTGGTGGCCGAGGCGTTACCGGCCAGGACCGGACCCGCGACCAGCGCCGCGATGGCGGACGAGACCGCCGCTAGCTTGCGCAAGGACATACTGTTTCCCCCTCTGTTGTGGGCGCGCCCGGGTCAGTGGACGCGCCTCTCATCGTGACGGAAGCATGCCAAGTGCTGTAGTGGGGGAATCGGTCATGCCGCGTTGCACCTGGGGCTGAGGTGGGCGCACTTCGGCCCCATGCAGCGCCAATGTTCGGGATGCCGAATCAGCAGGACACCGCACCGACGCCTTGACTACGACGCCGCCGCTCAGGCCGCCGCGGCACACACCGGCAGGCGCAACCGACCAGCACCAAAACCGGTCGACGTAGATCTGTGCGGTAGTTGATCATGCGTTCATGCCTTTGCAAGAGACCCTTGCCCGAGTCGATGCGGACCTGGCCGCCGGCCGGGTTCCCCTCGCGCGCCAACGACTGCGCGGTCTCCTCTCGTCCTTCCCGCACGACTTGTCGCTCCGCCGTCGCCTGGCTGAGGTGTACCGGCTTTACGGTGATGCCGCTGAGGCGGGGCGTTGGATGTATCTCGAAGAGGACCGTGACGCCGAGGAGAGCACCGCCTTCGAGTCGCGCTACGGGTCTTTCGGGCGACGGATGAAGGCCCTTGCCTGGCACGGCCCCGAGGCAAGGGCCGCCACCGCCTTCGCGCAGGAGCAACTGACCGGCGTACGGGCCGCCTGCGCCGAGGAGTTGGGACACCCCGTCGACTGGGACGACCCCGCCTCCTACCAGGACGGCCCCACCGGACACGAGGCTGCCTCCCAGCGCTTCACGGTCGGCGGTGTGCTGGCGGGTATCGGCTGTCTGACCCTGGCTCTCTTGTTCCTGGCGATCTGGGTGATCGGGCTCGTTTCCCTCTTCGACTGACTCACCGCACCGGTACCTGTGAAGCGCCGCGGGATGTGTGAGGGCGCTGAGGATACGGGGGCGGTGCGCTAAGTGCTCGTAGGTGTCCAGGACCAGCAGCAGCTCCCGGCCGGTCAGATGCTTCGCCAGCACCTCGGTCATCGGGCGCGTGGTCCGATCGGCGAGCGGCAGCGCCTCCGCGGTGGCGTGCGGCAACAGAGCGCCCCGCCGGCGCAGCGGCGAGAGTTCCACCAGCCACGCTCCGTCGCGGAAGCGGAGCTGCAGCGCGGCGGCGGCATTCGGCGCCACCCTGGTCTTGCCCACACCGCCGAACCCGGTGCTCGAGTGTCCGCTGTCATCCAAGCGCGGCGCTGGACAGTGAACCCAGTCGTTCCGGCTTCCTTTCCGGCGAACCCAGTCGTACGAGGCGGCGCTCGGGGTGCTGGATGCCGGGTGGCCCTACCGGTCAGGGTAGATCTTGGGCTCCGTGTCCGGCCCGGGCGTGCCGCGCGGATCCTCGTGTGGGTCAGGTGACGTGTCGCGGGCCGGGAATCGCCCGCGACAGGTCGCGACTTCGCGTGGCGGGGTCAGAACTGGTTCTCGCCGCCGTTGACGTGCAGGGTGGTGCCGAGCATGAAACTGCTGTCCGCGGAGGCGAGGAAGGCCACCGCGGCGGCGACCTCCTCCGGGCGCCCCCTGCGGCCGATCGGCACTCCCGCTATGAGTTCCGCCTTGATGGCGGCCGCGTTCTCCTCGCCGATGGCGATGTCGGCTCCGGGGGTGTCGATCGCGCCCGGCGCGACCGTGTTGACTCGAATGCCCCTGCCCTTCAGCTCGTTGGCCCAGGTCCGCGCGAGGGACCGGATCGCGGCCTTCGACGCCGCGTACAGGCCGAAGGCCTCCCGGCCGTCGTCGGCGCGGACGGAGTCGTTCAGGATCACCGAGGCGCCGTCGTTGAGCAGCGGCAATGCCTTCTGCACGGTGAGCAGTGTGCCCCGGACGTTGACGCCGAAGATCTGGTCGAACTGTTCCTGGGTGGCCTGCGCCAGCGGGGCGAGTGTGGCCATGCCCGCATTGGCGAAGAGCACGTCCAGACCCCGGCCCCGGTCGCGGATCTCGTCGTACAGCCGGTCCAGGTCGGCCGGCTCCGCTATGTCGCCCTGCACCGCGGTGACCGCGGAGCCGATCGACTCGACGGCCCTGTCGAGGGCGTCCTTGCGCCGGCCGGTGATGAAGACATGGGCGCCCTCGGACGCCAGCCGCGCGGCGGTGGCCAAGCCGATTCCTGTGCTGCCACCGGTGACGACGGCGGTCTTGCCTTGCAGCTGTCCCATTGCTTGAACTCCCGAAAATTAGATACCGATCGGTGCAGAAGAAGACCGTAGCACTTCTGCACCGATCGGTATCGAGGCGGTATGGTGTAGCCGTGGAGATCAACCGAAGAGCGCCTGTCGGCCGCCCGCGAGGCTTCGACGCCGACGAGGCCCTGGAACGGGCGATGACGGTCTTCTGGGAACAGGGTTATGAAGGCGCCAGCCTGACCGACCTGACCAGCGCCATGGGCGTCACCCGCAAGAGCATGTACGCGGCCTTCGGCAACAAGGAGACGCTGTTCCGCAAAGCCCTGGAGCGCTACACCGAAGGCCCCGCCGCCTATGCGGCCCGCGCGCTGGAGAAACCGAGCGCCCGGGAGGTGGCCACGGCGTTCCTCGTCGGCGCGGTCAGCACGACCACCCGCCCCGGCTTCCCCGTCGGGTGCCTGGGCGTGCAGGGCTCGCTGGCCGCCGGCGACTCCGGACGGGTCGCCCAGGACGCTCTGATCGCCTGGCGCGAGGACGGCCGTGCCCGCCTCCGCCACCGGTTCCAGCAGGCCATCGACACGGGTGATCTGCCCGCGGACGCGGACGCGGAACTGCTCGCCCGATACGTCATGACCGTGGCGAACGGCATCGCCGTTCAGGCCGCCAGCGGCGCCAGCCGCTCCGAACTCCAGCAGGTGGCCGACGCGGCGTTGCGAAACTGGCCGCCCGTCTGACAGCGGAAGCCTGTCGCAACGGCAGAAGCGTGTCGCAACCGCGGGAGCGTGTCGCAACCGCGGAAGCGAGGAACCGCACCCACCTTGCCATCGTCGGCCATCACGAGCACCCGCTTCGAAATGAAGTCAGTCGCCGCAGGTCGTAGGACCGCTCTCGGCTGACTTCGCTGCCCACGGACATCAAGGTTCAGTGCGCCAGGGCACTACCAGGGCACTTCGGCAGTCTTCGCGTCAATCGCGTCAATGCCCGTGCCCTCCCCGTCCACTGCAGCAGAGCCGGGCGTACTCAGCCAGGCGCGCCCTCCCTTTCGCGGCGTGACCGAGCCGGCCCGCGCCCCCGCCGAGCTGCGGCACACCAGCCGACTGTGGTGAGAGACGTTCCCGCCGGCTTCGCTTCAGCGTCGGCTGCCGGTCGGAAGTGTGCTGCAGTTCACGGGCTACGGCGCCCGTGGGCGGAACACTGCGCAGGGGTGCGGCGTTGGAGGGAGTGTGGCTGCGGAGGGGACAGTGTCCCCGGGCCTCACCCATAGCCCATGGGGACGATCGTCCGGCTGAAGCCCCATGGAGCCTTTCGCCGCGAGGCGACCGCCCTCCGCGCGCCACACCACAGCGGCCCTGGCTGGTCTCCCCCGTCCAGCCAGGGCTTCTTTGTGTCCGGTGGTGTGAGCAACGTGCCCTGCGAGCGGGCCCGGGCGGCTACGGGCACGGACAACCCGGGTGCACGGCGGGCAGTCGCAGGCATCGCTGTCAGTACCTCATGCCACAGTCATCCGCCATGGACACGGGCCTGTTCTGGCAGCTCATCGAAAGGGCGCGCGCAACCGATACGCCGCTCGGCCCGGTCGCAACCGGAGCGATCAGCGCCGGCAGCGAGACCTGCGCCTGCCGCGGCCAGGCACAGGGATGGATCTACACCGCGGGCTTCTCCACCGCACACGACGTCGTGGGCTGCCTCTACCTCTGGTGCATCGCTGACGGCACAGCAACCGCACGATTCGAGAGCGAGTTCACCGGCTCCTACGGGCTGGGGCACACCCTCAGATCCTCCGTCACGGGCAGGCACTCGGCGAGCAGGTCGACGACGTCGCGCCAGGCTCGCCGCGCATGCTGCGGGTGGTAGCCGACCCCGGGGACCATGGGGTGGTCGACCGGTGGGTGGTGGAAGGCGTGCAAGGCGCCGCCGTAGACCGTGAGGCGCCAGTCGACGCCCGCACCCTGCATCTCGGCGGTGAACGCGTTCCGTTGCGCGGGCGGCATGATCGGGTCTTCCGACCCGACCCCGGCCCACACCGGGCAGCGAATGCGCGCTGCCTCGCCCGTTCGGCCCGTGGTCAGTGCGTTGACTGTCGCGATCGCGCGCAGGTTGACGCCGTCGCGCCCGAGTTCCAGTCCTACGGCGCCCCCGGTGCCGTAGCCGACGGCGGCGATCCGGTCGGGGTCGGTCCGCGGTTCGGCGCGCAACACGTCGAGCGCCGCATGGCCGATGCCCCGCATCCGGTCGGGATCGGCGAGCAGCGGCATGCAACGGGCCAGCATCACCTCGGGGTCGCCCAAATAGCGCCCGCCGTGGAGGTCGAAGGCCAGCGCCACGTATCCCAGCTCGGCGAGTGCATCGGCCCGACGGCGCTCGACATCGCTGAGCCCCACCCCCTCGGGCCCGAGCAGCACCGCGGGCCGGCGGTCGACACCGGCCGGGAGCGCGAGATGCCCGATCATCGTCAAACCGTCGGCCGGATACTCGACCGTACGCGTCGTAAACGTCGCAAACGCCGTCATGCGACTGGACTGTAGTGATCGTCGAACCCCGTCCGGCCGCTGTTCTGCCGCTGGCAGAACAGACGATTTTCACTGGCCTCGCTGCTGTTTGGCCCTGGTCTGCGCGAGGCGTGTTGCTCTGCTGGCCACCGAACAAGGCGCGGCCGTCGATGTCGTCGGCCAGAAAGGTGACGGGCAAGCCGATGGCGAGGCCCGGCCGGGACGACTGCCCGCCGGTGGGCGGGTCGAAGCTGTGGGTCGCGAGGTAACGCTGTAAGCGCGCAGCGCTACGGCAGCCATCGTGATGACGCGTAGAGCCCCGCCGCGACGGGGGATGCACGGCGGGGCTCTACGCAGCGAGTGCCCCATGCCGGTTCGGATATGCGCCCGCTGCCACCCTGCCAGCGCCCCTCCGGCACTGAGACCCTGTGCCTGCACGCCGGCCGCATCACAGTGACGAGCACGGCGACGGCCGCGGAGAGCAGCTGGTTGATCGCCTATTCAGGATCGGACAGATCCCTCGACGAAGTAGTCCAGTCCTGACCTGAATTCCAGTCGGGGAACGGCGGCCAGCACGTGGAGCTGCACGTCATGGGTCACTTCGTAGGCCGCGCAGGCAAGCCACTCGTCCGTCCCCGTCGGGGTCGGACGGCGGTCGAAGAGGTCACGGATTCCCATGATCTCTTCTCGGCTGAGCTCGGTGACGTGAACCGGGTGTTCGTCGGTGTCCCACCCGGTCAGTTCCCAGACGAGTCGGTCGGAGGTCGTGTCATTCACACCAAAACAATAGATGCGCAGGTGAAGAGGGCCGCTGGCCTCCCGCCCTCGATGGCCGCCGGACCCGCGGGCGCGCTTTCCGCTACGACACCGAGAGCCGATGCTACGAACCGTACGGCGGCACCGGTGTCCGACCGGAGGCAGGCCTGCATGCCTGCAAGCCCCTGCGAAGAACGCCGGCAACACTTTCTGCCGACTCGGTGGAGGAACACTGGACCCAGGCCGTCACGAATGAACGTCAGGGACCGCAGCGCCGCCCGCCCCTGGTCAGCAACGACCTCAGAGTGGGTGGCCGCTGGCCCGCGCACTGGAACCGCGGGCTGCCTACGGCGCGGGTCTCCGCGAAATGTGGCCGGAATCCAGCAAAGCCCTGGTCCAGCCCCCAGAGGCGGGGCTTGGGCCGCTGGGCCGCGCCCCACCAAGGGTTGCCCAGCGCGGCGACGCGGAAAGAGTTGAAGCGTGACGTTGATGACTCTCGACAGCGGCATCACCACCCTCGACGAGACACCCATCGCACTCCCCTGGCCGCGCTTCAGCTGCCCCTGCCCGGATTGTCGGCACCCGGGCTCCTTCCAGAAGACCGCCGAAAGCACGTATTGGGTGGACTGGCTGCTCGACCACGCCTGGGACCGCGGCGACAGCGAACAGTTCATCAAAGAGACCCTCCGGGACAGCGCCACACCCGGCGCGGCGGACATGCGCCCGCACCAGGCCGCGGACTTCCATGCCGGACTCGGCCCTTGGACCTATGACCTCTTCACCCACGGTTTCGCTCTGCCGCGCGACACCACCGTGCCGCAACTGGAGCGGTTGCTCGCCGAGTTCGACCCCGTCCATCACACCGAATACGGCAGATACACCGACGTCACCGCGGTGCCGGAGACCGAGGACCTCTCCGAAATGTCCCTCACTTTGACCGCCCACACCGACTACCCCTACCGGACGGTCGGCCCGCTGCTGGAATTCTGCTACTTCGTCGAAAACGAGGCGATAGGCGGCGAGTTCTACTTTCTCGACGGATTCAAGGCGGTCGAGGACTTCCGCACAGTGCACCCCTCCTGGTTCACCCTGCTCGCCGAGACACCCGTGGAGTTCGAGCAGCTCTACACCAGCCACCACTACCTCTACCTCTACCGCCTGCGCCGCCCCGTCACCACCGTCGGCCCCGACGAGCCCATCGCGATCGTCGGCATGTCCTGCCGCCTGCCCGGCGGCGTCACCGGCCCCGACTCCCTGTGGCGCCTGTGCTCCGAGTCCTACCGGATCACCAGACGGTTCGAAGCCGGCGAGTGCCTGGCCTTGCGCAACACCCGCATCCTGCACGGGCGCCACGCCTTCAACCCCCACAGCGGCACCCGCCGCCTCGTCACCGCCTACATCCCCTGGGACCAACCAGAAGCCCGCACCCGCTTCCACCGCGAAAGCCCGCACTACCATCCCCCAGCCGTATAGCGGCGCCACCAGACCGGCGCCCACACACGGACCGCGCCCCGGGGTGAGTCGGCATCGGGAAGCCTCCTCGCGTGCGGTCGAAGCGAGTTCCCAGCAAGCCCTGCGCCTGTCCGTCAGCGGTCGGAAGGAGTGAGGAGTGGGATGGATGCCATACAAGTAGGAGTGATCGGGGCGACCGGCCGCATGGTTGCTGTCGAACTCACCCACCCCGTCGAGATGCGTCACCCGGACAAGGTCGACGCCCTCAGCGGAGCTGCCGCCCGCGCGGCGCGGACGTCGGCGGACCGTGCCTGCCTGCCTGTCCAGACCGGGTCAGTGCAGCTCCATGAAGGACTCCGGTCCCACGGTCAGCCCGGGGACCGAACCGATGCGCCGTATCGCCGGCAAGAAGCCGGGTGTGAAGCAGGCACGGTTCGAAAGCCCGCCGCGGCTACAGAGAGGGGTTCGGACGTGCCCGCTGCAACGCACGTCAAGGCGCAGCCTGTCACACACGCCTGCCCGGGCGGCTCCGAGACCGGCGCACCATTGCTCTGGTGGACGACGGCCCCTGCCAGATCACGCCGTCGTGCGTGCGCCCACTGCCGGGCAGCACTCGAGCCCGGCCGTTGAACGTGCGATCCGTTCTAGACAAGGGGTGAAGCACATGGCAGCCGAAGCGGTCGGGAGCGTGGAAGGGACGCCGCGGATATCGGATGCGACGCTGCGGGACTCCGCGCACATGGCGGGAGTCGAGTTCAACCCGAAGGATGCTGCGGCTCTCGCAGCCCTGCTCATCAGAACCGGAGTAGATCTCGTCGAGGTAGGCATGGTCTCGGGGCCGGAGACCAAGGACGCCAGGCTCATCCTCGCCGTGCAGGAGGCGGTCGGACCCGAGCGCAGCATGACGCTGGTCGTCGTACGTGATCGCCGGCAGGCCACCCGGGCCCTTGCGGAAGCCAAACGGCTGGGCGTGCGAAACGTGATGTGCTCACTTCCCACTTCGGAGTGGCATGCGGAGCTGAAACTCGGCTCGACCAGCCTCAAGTACCTGCAGGCGCTGGCCCGTTCGGCGGTCTTGCAGGCCAAGGAGAGCGGATTCCATGTCACGTTCAGCGGGGAGGATGGCGCGCGGACCCCCATCGACCGGCTCCTTCCCTACGTACGCGCGGGTTTTGATGCCGGAGCCGACCGCTTCCGGCTGGCCGAGACCGTCGCGTGCCTCTCGCCGTGGCAGATGGAGGAGCTGATCGCCCAGCTCGTGGCCATCGACCGCTGCGAGATCGAGGTCCACTCCCACAACATGCTGGGCATGGCCGTCGCCAACTCCCTGGCCGCTGTGCGTGCAGGCGCCCGATGGATCTCGGCGACCGTCGCAGGCATCGGCGAGGGCGGCGGCAACACCCCGTTGGCCGAACTCCTCACCGCGCTGCGCGTCCTGCACGCAGACACCCGCTTCGACCTGTCCCACCTGAGCGAACTCTCCCGCCTCGCACTGCAGAGCTCCGGACTCGGCGAAGCCTTCCAACCGGGGCCGACGACCGCGCACTCCTTCGCCTACGAACTGGCAGGACAGCTCAACCATCCGCAGGCCTACGAGACGCTGCCCCCCGAACTCGTCGGCAATACGCGCCGGTTACGCGTGCGCAGTCGCCTCACCCCGACGCTCGTCGCCTGGGCGCTGGCCGACTCGGATATCGACGTGGACACCGGCGCTTTCACCACATGGCTCATCGCACAGCAGGAGCTGCTCGGTAACCCGCTGCTCGACCGGGACGCGATCCGTGAGGCCGCTGCCGTCTTCCCGTCCGTCAGATGCCGCAACGAGTGAAGCGAACTCCGCATGACGACAAACACGCTCACCGGTACCTGCCCTGAGTGCGAGACAGAACTGACCGTCCCGATGGTGGTCAAGGGCGGAGACCCTTGTCTGTCCCGAGTGCATTCTCACGTTGCTCATCCAAGGACATCTCCGGGCACCGGATAACCCTCCACATGGTCGAGACCGAACTCCGCGACTGGGGCCAGTGACATGCGACGCATGATCGCCGTCGTCGCGGACCGGGTCGGCTGGGAGGAACGACAGCTGATCAGCACAGCCCCGGCGCTCGGACTGCACATGGACTGGATCAACGACGAGTCGATGTGCCTGGGCCGCCCGGCCCCCGCGTCGCTCGCGGGCTACGACGCCCTGCTCGTGCGAAGCCGCAGCTACACCCGCGGCGGGCTCATCGCCACACTCGCCGAGGCCACCGCAGTCCGTCTACTGGGACGATCTGGCCCGGCACGGACGACGACCACCGCCGTGGTGTTGCGCTGCGCCTCAGCGGAAAGCGGCGATGCTGCGGTCGACCCAGCTGCTGAAGGGGCGCGGGGCGCGTCCGAGGACTCGTTCCACGTCGGGACTGATCCGCAGTTCGGCCGGGTTCGGGGCGGCGATGATGTCCAGGGTGTCGTCGGCGAGTTCTACCGGCACGAACCGGATCATCGCGGCTCTGGCCTCGCCGCGGGTGAGTTCGTGGAACCGCACCGGCGCGCCGAGCGCGGCGGCGATGGCCGCCGTCTGCTGACGCGGCGTGATCACTTGCGGCCCGGTCAGTTCGAAGACCTGGTCGTTGTGCCGTTCGTTCAGCAGACAAGCCGCCGCGACTGCGGCGATGTCCGCCGGGTCGACGACGGGAACCCCGACATCGCCGAAGGGTGCGGCGACCGTCCGTTGCGTGCGGACGGACTGCGCCCACGCCAAGGCGTTGGAGGCGAAGCCTCCCGGTCGCAGGACGGCCCAGTCCAGGCCGGACTCTCGCAAGGCGTCCTCCACCGAACGCATCGCGACCCGCGACGGGCCGAGCGGCCTGGTCGCCACTCCCTGCGAGGACAGCAGGACGATCCGGCGAACCCCGCTGGCCGCGGCCAGGCCGATGATGTCGGCCGGCCTGGCGTCGGGGGCGTGCAAGTCACCGGACAGCAGCAGGAACAGCGCCTTGGCCCCGTCCAACGCGGAGGTGAGGCTTGTCGGGTCGGCCAGGTCGGCCGGCATGTGCCGGACCCCGTCCGGCACCGCCACGGCGTGCCGCGACACCGCGGTCACCTGCTCGCCTGCCTCGGCCAGGGCCTGCGTCAAAGGCCTACCCACATTCCCGGTAGCCCCGGTCACCACGATCATGTTCAGCCCCTAATCCGTTGTGCACTGCGGCAGTTGACGCGTTGACGCTAGGAGCTGGGCTTACTTTTCGTAAGAACATACCCAGAGGTAAGCTCCGGACATGAGGGAAGGCACGCAGCTGACACAGGCCGAGCCGGGCCACCGGTATGAGGTGTTTCACACCGACTGCCCCGCACGCAACGTGGTCGACCACGTGACCAGCAGGTGGGGCATCTGGGTGTTGATCTCCTTGCGGAGCAACAACCTTCGGTTCTACGAGCTGCGCGACAGCATCCAGGGCATCAGCGAGAAGATGCTCGCCCAGACCCTGCGCGCGCTGGTCCGGGACGCCCTGGTCTGGCGGGAGGTCGAGCCGACGACACCGCCCCAAGTCACCTACGGACTGACCGAGTTCGGCCAGGATGTCGGCGAGCCGCTGACCGACCTGTTCGATCGGATCACACAACACCTGCCGCCGCGCAGCGCGGGCTAGCGCGGGTACGGATCGGCCACCGAGACGCACCCGGCCTGATCCGCCCTGTACCAGGCCTCGCAACTGGCGCGCGTCGCCGCGCGGGGCCGCCGCCCCGGCGGGCCACCGCACAACTCCGACAACAGGTACCGGCATGCCCGCCCGGGTCACGGTTGACGCTATGTCCCGGCCCAGTATGCGGCCCGTACCTCGCCTTCCGCGAAGTCCTGGCGCGGCAGACACAGGCCGAGGGACTCCTCCAGGGCGTGGAAGTACAACTCGAAGGTGTTGGTCAGTTCGGGGTGGTCCAGCTCCGCACGGCGCACGGCCCGGTTGAGGAACTCCAGTTCGCCGCCGCGCAGATAGGGGGCGCGGCCGCGCTCGTACCGGATCAGCTCCAGCACATCCCAGTCGTCGTCGACGCGGTGTCCGTCCCGCATGTAGTCGAAGGTGTAGATGGCCTTCGCGGAGGTGGCGGACAGCCACACATTGTCCTTGATCCCGAGCGCCGCGTACGCCTCCTTGTCGGCGAAGGCCCCCGGTGGCGTCTCGTGGTGGAGCAGGTACGTCCAGCCGCCCGCCTGCCCGTAGCAGCAGCTCTTCCAATGGCGGTCCCAGTGCGCCCGGCCCTCGTCCACGGCCCGCAAATCCCTCAGACGCGTACCGGCTTCGACCTGCGCGGGGTCGGCCCCGTACAGCAGGGCCAGGCGCTCGGCGTCGACGGTCTGCCCGGGCTCCGCGCGGAAGAAGGCGAGCGTCGTGTACGGGGCCTGCTCGCGCCAGGTCCCGGCTATCCAGGCGAGCCCCTCCAGCGGGTCCCGCCCGCACGCCTCGACCGTCCCCGCGTCGTCCAGGCCACCCGTGCGGAACCGTCTGCCCCACGCCGGATCAATGCGGTCCAGCGCGCCGGCCGTCTCCTCGAGGCTGCCGCCGCGCCCACGTATCGCTGCCTCGGCGATCAGGTAAAGCACCTGTTCGAGGTCGTGGGTGACGAAAACCTCGCGGTACGGGCCGTGTCGGCCGTGCACCGTGCCGTCTTCGTCGATGAGCAGACACAGGCCGCCGTCCTGCGACTCCTCGGCGTGCTCGGCCCACTCCTCCAGTTCGTCCTCCGAGTTCGTCACGGGCGGCAGTTCGACGTCGGTGAGCAGGTCATGTCGCGCGGCAGTGCGCTGCCAGGCCTCCGCGAGTACCTGTTTGGTGATCTTCATGGCGTCAGCATAAGAAGGGGCACTGACAGCCGGGCGGCCTCGCACACGGTTGAGCGCTCGACTGCAACTTCCCCTTCGGTCGCGGCCAGTTGGAAAGCGGGACCTGAGGTGCCAGAGCTGATCGGAAGCAGTACACGACGCGGCACACCGGGGTCGTCGAGCGGGGTCAGGATCACGTCCCGTTCGAAGACCTCGGCAAGACGGTCACGGCCGGTGCCCCGCAACTCGGTATCGGCTCCGAGTCCCTGCGCGGCGGGTGTCGCCAGAACAGGGCAGACCGAGGCCGGCAGCGGCCCAAGGTAAGGGCGTCTGATGAAGGCTCAGATGAGGACGACGATCTTTCCCCGCACATGCCCGCGCTCGGAGTGCGCGTGTGCCTGCGCGACCTCCTCCAGTCGGTAGGTCTGCTCGATCCGCGGGGTGTAGCGGCCCTGCTCGCCCAGATTCCCCGCTTCGGTGAGGAGTGCGGAGTCGTTGACGGCATTGGCGATGTGCACGCCCAGGCGTTCCGCGTTCTGGTGGTCGGCGACCGTGACGACCCTGGTGGGGTCGCCGGCGATGTCGACGAGGTCGGCGAGCGAGCCGGAGGCGGCAGCGTCGAGTACGAGGTCGACGCCGTTCGGTGCCAGGTCGGTGAGGCGCTGGGCGAGGCCCGCGCCGTAGGTGGTGGGAATGGCGCCGAGGGAGGCGAGGAAGGCGTGGTTGCGCTCGCTGGCGGTTCCGATCACGGTGGCCCCCTGGGCGAGGGCGATCTCGACCGCGGCGCCACCGACGCCTCCGGCGGCGCCCTCGACGAGCAGGGTGCGCCCGTCCAGCGGGCCCAGGGCCTTGAGTCCGCCGAGCGCTGTGACGGACGCGAGGCCGGCGCCGGCCGCCTGCTCGTCGGTCCAGTTCGCGGGCGCCGGGGCCCAGGCGGAGAGCACGGCCAGTTCCGCCGTCGCACCTGTGATGCCGCCGAGCCCGAAGACGCGGTCCCCGATGTTCACGCCCTCGACGCCCTGGCCGACGGTGTCCACCACACCGACGGCGTCCCGGCCGGGGATGGCGGGCAGATCCACCGGAAAGAACTCGCGCACCTCGCCGCTGCGTACCTTCCAGTCGACCGGGTTCACGCCGGCCGCGGCGACACGGATGCGGATCTCGCCGGGGCCGGGAAGGGGGGCCGGGGCTTCGTCGACCGTGAGGGTCTCCGTACCGCCGTACTCGTGGTAGCGGGCTGCGCGCATGATGTCCTGCCTCTGCGATCAATCGACTCGGTATGCCTTGACGTCGACTACGCTAAAACCTGACGTTGACGTGAGATGCAAGTCGGGCGCCCGGCCCGCGGAGCGGAGGGTTCGTGCGTATCGGCGAGGTGGCCCGGGAGACCGGAGTGAGCGTGCGAGCCTTGCGCTACTACGAGGAGCAGGACCTGTTGCCCTCCGAGCGCAGCGCCGGAGGACAGCGCCGGTACCCGGCTTCCGCTGTCGACCGGGTCAGACTGATCCAGCAACTCTTCGCCGCGGGCCTGCCGTCCAGGTCCGTGCGCGAGGTGCTGCCGTGCGTGTACTCCGGCACCGTGACACCCGGGCTCCTGGACCATCTGGAGGCCGAGCGCGCGCGGATCAGCGAGCGGATCACCGACCTGCTCGCGGCGCGCGACCGGCTCGACACCGTGATCGCCAACACCCGCAACCCGCCTGCGGAATGCCTCCACCCTCGGGACTGAGCGAGCGACGCTGAAGCTGCTGCAGATCGTCACGTGGCTGGAGATGCCGATGGTGCGCCGGCGAGGTGGCGGCAGACCCTCAAAGCGGCACGACCGGCAGTGAAACCGCTACTCACAAAGCGCAGGCCACACGCCGTCGGGCGCGCGCGTCCGCCAGCCTGCGCCGAAGCCGATCTCTCGCCTGCACGGCAGCCGAGTGCGACGCTTTCGCTTGGGCGTACATGACCGCAGATCGCGCAGCAACGGCCTGGGCCTCTTGCCCCATCCGATCGGCGTCCTGGCGCATGTGGTCCTGCGTGACGGCTCTGTCTGACGTCATGACCCACCGTTTCCAGCAGTCGGGAGCGCTCCGTGCCTGCCCCGCAGAAGTACCCGCATGTGCGACGTGGATGCGCCTGCGGGCCCTCCGGCAGGCAGGGATTCGGCATGCCGGAGGGCCCACCGATCCCGCCTGCCCGGTTACATCCCGGTATTGCCTGTTACGCGGGCTGGAGCTGGGGGGCGTCGGGCAGATGGCGCTCGAAGCCCATGTGCGGGAACAACTCGCAGGCCAGTCGAAGCATGCCCAGCGCTTGAGGGTTCAGGTGAGTGACGGCGCTCTGGACGGGGCCCAGGGAGGTGGCGAGCAGGTGCAGGCCGGCGATGTCCACGAACGGGACATCGTGCAGGTCCCACACCACACGGGTCACGGCGGACGGAAGGCGGACCAGAGAGGTCTGTAGGTGGTCCATAGCGTCGAAGTCGATGTCACCGTGCGGGGTGAGCGTGGCGCGGTGGCCGTCCAGTTCCGTGGTGATGTTCATGATGGGCGCCCCCTTCCGGGGGTTGATGAGCCCAAAGACGAGACGGCCCTGAAGTGCGGGGCCGACGACTGAGGCGGGAGCCGGATGCCCGTGAAGGGGGCAACGTCCGGTTCCCAAAGAGCCGACTCTACATCTCGGCTCGGTCTCGTGTCCACCCACCGTCGCACAACACACGCACTGGACGCCAGGACCATCCCTGTCAAACCTTCCGGACGCAGTGGCGGCTGCCATGCAGCCACGACGAACCCGACGCCCCTGGGGCCTTGCCGACACCTGCCCCATCGACGGCGCCCGCAACCAGCGGCTGCAGCAGGAGTTCCTGCTCAAGGGCGCCCCCTGGCCTCCTATGCCGACAGGCCCGCACCATCATGATCAAAACCGACCCCCGCACCGCCCAGCAGGCCGTCGCAGACACAGACACCCACGCGGACCCCGCGCCCGGCGCCGGACGCCTTCACGAGCAGCAGCCCGGCTCGTCAACTTCCAGGTGTCACCACTCAAGAAGCAGTTGCACGCCCGCGGACTCGAGGCGGAAGCGCCGTTTGAGCAGCCGGTCGAACAGTGCGACGCCGGTGTCGAAGGTCAGGCCGAAGGCGAGGTCGACGGTGAGGGCGAAGGCGACGTCGCGGGGCTCGGGCTCTTGGGCTCACACAGCTTGTCCAGGTCCGCCGCAGGAGCAGAGGGGTTGAGGATCTTGACGAGCTCGACGAGCTTCTTGCACACCTCGACGGGGTCCTTCTGGGGAGCACTCGGAGCGGCCCATGCGGCGGCGGGCGAGGCGACGAGCAGGGCCAGAGCGACGGACGCGGATGCTGCGGCTTTGCGGATCACGGAACTTCCCCTTCATCGGCCGGCTCCATACCGGATCGTTCCTCGATCGTGCCGCAGCCACGCAGAAGGTTCCCGGCGACAACCTCCGTATGGGTGACCGAGTCCAGCGGCATCCGCCTTGATCAGGCACGATCGCCGGTGGGCACGCTTCTCGGCGGAAGGAGCCGGTCGCGCCGGTTCCCCCGCACCGCCCCCTGCCCGCAGCGCCTTCACGCACCCTCCGCGCGCCATCCCGCTCGCAGTGCCATGGACGAGAGCCGGCCAACACCGGGGGCGGATTCAAGAGCTCACGAACCGGCGGCACCAGCCGCGCGCGCTAGCCGGTCGCGGAACACGTCACGCAGTCGGGCCTCAACCTCGTCGTGGCAGACCGCAACCAGGAGCGCATCACCACGCTGGGCGATGAACTCGGTGTAGGCAGAAGGGCGTTCGTACTCGACGACCCGGCGTCCTGCGCGCCGCGCTCGCCGACACCACCGAGGTCCTGAACGTCGCCGGCCCCTTCCGCCACACCGCACGCCCGCTGGTCGACGCCGGTGCGGATTCGGAGGGCCCGTTCGCTCACCCGGGTGGGTGCGAGCGGGGCGGCGAGTTCGTCACGTTCGTCCTTGGTGAGCCGGCAGCACGCCCCGGTCCTCGTCGCAGCCATCAACGAGTGGCTGCGACCAGTACATTCGATCTCTTCCTACTTCGCGGAGCCCTGGCCGCTCTTGCAGAGCTCTGCGAGAGGGTCCCGTCCCAGGACACTGTTCGAAACCTGCCCGGCGATCTTGCCCACCGGAACGGTGTAGGACTCGTCGGGGGTGCACTTGTCAGGCAGGCCGTCGGCGGCGATGGCGGTGCCGCCGCCGGCCGCCAGTGCGGCCGTGCTGACGATGAGCGCGGCAAGTGCGGTGCGGGTACGCAAGAGATCCTCCGGGGTGCGATCGCGCGGACTCAGTGTGGCCCGTCCCATCCTGAACGGCGCACCCTCGCCAGTGGTTACGGCCCCAAGGGCATGCCCACCCATTTCAACTCATGTCCGGTTCAAGAAGAACGATGTGCCGCACCGGCGCATGTGGTGGTGACGGCGGGTACGGGAACTCTCGGAGTGACTCTGACGATCAACTCAGGCGATCTCGCTCGGGAAGATAGGGGCCGAAGTGATCGGCGACGATCTCCGCGATCGCAACGGCGTCGCGCGACCCATCGACCCTGAGTACGCGTATCCCGAGTTGCTGGGCCCGGCGGGCGGCGTCCTCGGCAACGAGTCGGTCGCGGGCCAGTCGGTTGGCCTGTGCTCGGTCAGGGTCGCTGACCCGGTGTCCGAGCGAGGCCGCTCGGGGGAGATCGCGGGCCTGCCGGACGCGGAACCCGGGCGTGGGCACCATCACGATCATCCGGCGCGGTGAGTCGATGAGGGGTGCCACGAGTTCGGGTCGAAGTCCCCACCCCTCGGCGATGATGGGGCGGCCGGACACGAGCGCGCGCAGGTCGTCGAGAGCCCACTGGAACCGGTCCGGGAAACCGGCCATGGTTTCGGTGGCCATCTCCTCCGGGGTGGTGTGGACCCACGTCTTGTCCGGGTCAGGCACGGTGGCGGGCTCGCCGAGAGCGACACGGCGGGCGATCCTGCGATCGTTGTGACTACGGGCATCGTGGTGGTCGTAGTGGTAGACGGTGACGCCGTATGAAACGGCCAGCAGCCGGGCGACACTCGACTTGCCGGCCCATTGACCGCCTCCGATCCACAACGCGCGGCGCAACGTGCCGAAGGGATCCCAGGCCTCACCGTTTGCGCGCGAATCATGGTCACTCATCCGCTGTCCTCCTGAGTTGAGCGCGATGGTGACTTTAGCGACGTATGCGGCCCAGTAGCCGACAACGGCCGGTTGCCATCTGCCGACGACGACGGTGATGTCGAGATCGAGGTCGAGGTCGAGGTCGGAAATCATGTGAGCCGCGACCGTACGCAGGCACGCCGACAACCTCGTCGGCGTCGAAGGTCAGGCCGAAGGCGTTGAGGACTTGGCGAGTTCGACGAGTGGCCGGGCCGGTTCTCGATCAGCGCCCCGCGGGGAATGCCGCGCGCCGGCCGAAGCAGACCGTGACGAGCGCCATGAGCGTGAGCGCGATCATCCCCGCCGGAAGAACCGGTGCACCCACGCCCTCGACGACCACAGCCCCCAGCGCACCACCCGCAAAAATCGCCAAGTTGAAGGATGTCGTCAGCATCGCGTTCGCCGCGTCGGCGTTCTCGCCCGCAGCCTCCCCCATGGCGGTCTGCAACTGCGTTGCCGAGCCGCCGAACGCGAGGCCCCACAGCACGATCGCGAGCAGCGTGAGCGCAGTGGACTGCTGCGCGGCGGCAAGAAACGCGCCGGCGACGATGAACAGGGTCACGCTCGCCAGGGTGAGCTTGCGCAGTGCGCGGTCGATGAACACGCCGGTGATCCAGATTCCTCCGAGCGCGGCGACGCCGAAGACGAGAAGGGTGAGGTCGGGCCGGAGCGGGAGACGCATCTGCTGCAGATAGGAAGCGATGTAGGTGTAGAGCAGGTTGTGCGCGAGCATCCAGACGAATACGACGGTGAGGATGGTCGCCACGCCGGGGATGCCCAGCACCCGGCCGAGCGGAGCGCGTGTCTGCGACGGCTGCCCGGAGGCGTCGGGCACAAGGAACTTGGCGAAGACCATGACGATGACGCTGAGCAGTGACATCGCGGCGAAGGACCAGCGCCAGCCGACCGTCGAGCCCAAGTAGGCGCCGAGTGGTGTTCCGACGCAGAGTGCGACCGGGGTGCCGGTCATGGCGATGGCAAGGGCACGCCCGGCGTGCTCGGGTGCGGCGATACGCCGGGCGTATCCGGCGAGCATGCCCCACAGCAGACCGGAGAAGGCTCCCCCGACGAACCGGGCGACAAGAGCGATGGTGAACGACGGCGATACCGCGGTGACCGCGTTCGCGACAAGGAATCCGAGCAGGCCCGCAAGGAGGAGCGGCTTCCGCCGTGCCCCGCGCGTCAGCGTGATCGCGGGTATCGCCGCAAGGACCGTTCCGATCGCGTAGACGCTCACGAGTTGGCCGGCGCCGCCTTCGGAGACATCGAGTCCGGCAGCGAGCTGCGGGAGCAGCCCCGCGGGCAGCGTCTCGGTCATGATCACGATGAATCCGGTGCACGCCATCACCACCAGCGCCGGAACGGGGAACGACTCGTGCGCTCGCTCGCGGACCGGTGTGGGGCACGTTGTGGTCATCGGGGCGGGCTCCTCCACTAGTTATGGATTAACTGATCCGATATTGATCGACGCGTCTACGGGTGTCAAACTGGATCAGTCAATCCGCAATAAGGGGTTACGCCGCGCCCCGGGTCCATGACCGACGCCGCACTCGCGACACAGGAGACACAGGGACGGAAATGGACGACGCACATCGGCCCTAGCCGGACGCCGCGGACACGTTCCAGGTCGCGTTCCAGGTCGCGTTCCAGGTCGCGTTCAGATCGCGTTCTGGACTGCTACTTGCTCTCGGCGGGAGCAGGGGTGGCGCTGTGCAGGAAGCGGCAGACGGCGTCGCGGTTGCGGACCAGGGCGTCGATACGGACGTCCATCTCCTCGACCTCGCGGGCCAGATTCGCGGCGAGTTCCTCGTCCACCTGCGGCCGCAGCTCAGAGCCCGACCCCTCGAAGCAGGGGACCACGACGCGGATGACTCGGGTGGACAGCCCGGCGGCGAGGAGGTCACGGATCTGTTCGACGCGCAGCAGGGCGGACTCGGGGTAGGAGCGATAGCCGTTGGGCTGCCGTTCGGGGTGCAGCAGGTCCTGTTCCTCGTAGTAGCGCAGGGTTCTGGTGGTCACGCCGGCGCGGCGTGCCAGCTCACCGATCTTCATCGCGCGCACTCTTCCGCTGGTGCCGGCCCACTGAAGCCAAGGTTCACGTACACGTCAAAGTGTACGTGGGGTGCCTGCGGTGCGCGGGGCACGGAGCGCAGGTCGCGGGGCTTTGCGGGACGTTCCGGAGAGGGACGGGCCTCACGCTTGACCTTCACGTCAACGTGAACGTTTAGCTTCGGGAGAGTCGGCCGATCACCGCGGCCGGCGGACCCTCTTTCAGCTTCTGCGGAGTAACTCCATGCCTGACCGCCTGTCCCTGTTCGACCCCGTCCGGCTCGGGGCGCTGTCGCTGTCCAACCGCATCGTGATGCCGCCGCTGACCCGCAGTCGCGCCCTGCCGGACGGGCGTCCCGGTCCCTTCGCCGCCGAGTACTACGTCCAGCGTGCTTCTGCCGGGCTCATCGTGACCGAGGGCACCGCCATCTCGCCCGAGGCCATCGGCAACCCCGACATCCCCGGACTGTGGACCGACGCACAGGTCCAGGCATGGAAGCCGGTCACCGACGCGGTGCACGACGCCGGCTCGGCCATCGTCACCCAGCTGTGGCACACGGGGCGCGCCTCGCACCCCAGCCTCCAGCCCGGCGGCAAGGACCCCGTCGGCCCCTCCCCCATCGGCATCGACGGGTGGACGTTCGCCCGGGACGGCCGCACGCCGCATGTGACACCGCGGGCGCTGGAGACCGAGGAGATCCCGGCGATCGTCGCCCAGTACGGCACGGCCGCCAGGAACGCGGCGGCCGCCGGCTTCGACGGCGTCGAGCTGCACGCCGCCAACGGCTACCTGATCGACCAGTTCCTCCAGGACAGTGCCAACCGGCGCACCGACCGTTACGGCGGCAGCGTCGAGAACCGCGCGCGCCTGCTGCTGGAGGCGCTCGACGCGCTCATCGACGCGGTCGGTGCCGATCGCGTCGGCGTCCGGCTCTCGCCGAGCAGCACCTTCCAGGACATGCACGACTCCGACCCGGTCGCCCTGTTCACCTACGTCCTGGACGCACTCGCGCAGCGCGACCTCGCCTACCTGCACCTGGTCGAGCCGGGCATCGTCGGCGACGACTCGGAGACCGGCCGGCGCCCGGCCGACAGCATCGACAGCGCCTGGGTGCGCAAGCGCTACCCGGGCCGTCTGATCGCGGCGGGCGGCTACGACCGGGAGCGGGCGCTGCGGGCGGTGGAGAGCGGCACCGTCGACGCCGTGGCCTTCGGCCGCGCGTTCATCGCCAACCCCGACCTGCCCACCCGCCTGGCTCAGGGCGCCGAGCTGAACGAGGCGGACCGTTCGACGTTCTACGGCGGAGACGAGCGCGGCTACGTCGACTACCCCTTCTCGACGGCGACCGCCTAGCGGCTGCGGAGCGGAGTGTCCGCTCCGGACGCCGCACCGGCCGGGTGGCGTTTACCGCGCCGAGAGCGGTCCGGTCCGGTGCGGTCGGCCACGGCCACAAGACGGTGTCCCTCACCTGGCCGCCGCACGTCCTGCCCGCGCAAGAGAAGAGAGCAAGGAAAGTCATGAACACAGATGTACGTCGCCGAAGCGCCCTGGTGGTCGGCGGTACCGGGATCGCAGGCCGGGCCCTGTGCCGGGAACTGGTCGCGAACGGCTGGCCCACCACCAGTCTGTCCCGGCGGAAGAGCGCCGCCCCGGACGGTGTGACGACGCTGCGTGCGGACCTGACCGACCCACGGTCGGTGGAGCAGGCCCTGGCCGGTACGGCTCCGACCCATGTCTTCATCACGGCGTGGAGCCGCCGGCCGACCGAGGCGGAGAACATCACCGTCAACGCGGCCATGGTGCGCAACGTCCTGGACGCGGCAGGCCGGGCGGGAACCCTGCGGCACGTCGCGCTCGTCACCGGGCTCAAGCACTACCTGGGCCCGTTCGAGGCGTACGGCACCGGAGCGACGCGGGACACCCCCTTCCACGAGAACGAACCCCGCCTGGACGCCCCGAACTTCTACTACGCGCAGGAGGACGAGCTGTGGGCGGCGGCCGAGCGCCTCGGCTTCGCCTGGAGCGTCCACCGTTCGCACACCATCATCGGGTACGCCGTCGGGAACGCCATGAACATGGGACAGACCCTGGCCGCTCAGGCGGCGCTGTGCCGCGCCGAGGGCACACCCTTCGTCTTCCCCGGCAACGAGGTGCAGTGGAACGGCATCACGGACATGACCGACGCCGGTCTGCTGGCCCGCCAGATGATCTGGGCCGCCACCACCGAGAACCTGCCGAGCCAGGCGTACAACGCCGCCAACGGTGACGTCTTCCGCTGGCGCTGGATGTGGCCCCGCATCGCCGAACTGCTCGGCGTCGAACCCGAGGGCTATGCCGACCGGGCGCGCCCCCTGGAGCAGCAGACGGCCGGGAAGGAGGACCTGTGGCGTCGGCTCGCCGGACGGGAGGGACTGGTCGAGGCTGACCTCTCGCGGGTCGCGTCCTGGTGGCACACGGACAGCGACCTGAGCCGCCCGGTGGAGTGCTTCACCGACATGAGTCGCAGCCGCGGCGCCGGGTTCACCGACTATGCCGACACCCTCGCCTCCTTCGCGGCCCTCTTCGACACCCTGCGCAGTGAGAAGGTCATCCCGGCCTGAGCCCCTTCTTCCGTTCCTGGCGGCGTGGCCCGGCGGCGCCGCCAGGAGCCTGGAGGCGGCCGGTTGTGTCCCGCGCTCGTGGAGTGCCTTCGGGTGAGTCTGCAGGGCCGGCCGGATCAGTGGCCGCCCGGCGCGGGCGTGGTTGCGCTCCTACCGACCTAGCCTCGCACCGCCAGCACCCCCGTATCCGGCCGCTTCCCGCAAGGACCGCCCATGGCTTCGCACGAGGTTCCCGACCCGAGTACGTCCGATCGAGTTCACCGGGCCCCGCACCGCCGGACCTTCACCGCCACCACCGAGCCGCTCACGGTGACCCCCACCTTCGTCTCCAGAGCGGACGCCACACCGCGCGCCCTGCGGCCCCAGGACGCGGGCTCGGCCGTCGATTCCTCGGGCCACGAGGTCGAACAGCCCGACGCCCGGCCGCACGACCTGGCGCTGGAAGGCGATCCCAACCTCGCCTTCGAGCACTTCGACGAATACTGGCGCAAGGTCCACGGGCCGAAGTTCGCCTACGACGAGCCGGGCAGCACCTCGGAGCTGGTCGTGCGCTACGACCAGGTCCACCGCATCGCCGGCGGCCCCTCCTCCGCCTGGCCACCGCCGTACACCGCCATGACCGACACCGCGGGCCGGCTCCTGGACGATCCCGCCGCGCACGTCCCCGTCCACCGCAGGCCGCGCTGGGACGGACTGGCCTACATCACCTACCGCACCCCGGGGGACGTCGACACCACCTTGGGACAGGAGAAGTTCGCCCAGCGTGTCATCGCAGACGAGCGGACCGTCTTCCGCAAGGTCACCCGCGGCCTCACCCGGGAACACATCATCTTGCCCAGCCGTCTGCGCCGGGAGCCGATCAGCCTGGTGCGCATTCTGCAGCGCCGCCCGGAGGTGTCGCGTGAGGACTTCCAGCGCTCCTGGCTCGAGGACCATGCCGCTCTCGTGCTGTCCCAGCCGGCGACCCACACCTACGTACGCCGTTACGCGCAACTGCACACCATCGGTACCACGATGGAGGACCCCGACGCCGCCGCCATGGACGTCGTCGAGATCCTCGGCTTCGCCTCAGTCAACGACGTCGAGGACTACCTCACCAGCAGCGACCAGCACGCGATCACCGAGCACGAACGGTCTTCGGCGGGCGAGGGCGGCGAGTTCTGGACCGGGGTGAACTACACCGTCATCGACCGGCTCATGCCGGAGCTGGCCACCGAGGCGCACGACGAGGGACGGTAGGCGCCGCCGGGTCGGTGCTGCGCGGTCCCCCGCCGTGGCCTGAGGTCGGGCGAACAGGTCCGGGAGGTCATCAAGCGGCGGCAGGTTCTCAGACCTCGAACAACGCGCCGCCGTTCGCCGGGGCCTCCACGACCTGCGCCGGGTCGATCCGGGGGACCGAGAAGGGTTTGTCGTAGTCGGTGAAGGTTACGGCGGTACGCATGCCGCCGGAGGTGCCGCTCACGGAGCGCAGCCGCGGGTCTCCGTCCGCGACGAGATACGCGGTGCCGCCTCCGCTCGCCGAGGGCAGCACAAGCGGAATAAGGCGTTCCCCGTCGCGGGTCACGACGGGCAGCGTGCGGGTTCCCTCGGGACGCCGGGTCATCGCGGTGGCCAACATCTGGCCGACGCCGCACTGCTTGCCGAGGGCCTGCGCACCCTTCGGGCCCGACGGCGCCTTGATGTACTTGCCCCGGGCCCGGGCCGTGAACGCCCGCACGCGCGCGCCCATTTCGGGGCTCATGGCTTCAGCCTTGACCTCGATCGCGGCGAGGGCCGCGTCGGTGTACTTCAGGTATGCCTCGTCCTTGCCGTCGCCCTCGCCGTCCCCGTCGGTGTCCGCGCCTCCCTTGAGGTAGACGACGTGTGCGACGACTCCGTCGCCGTCGTCGATGGTCCCGGAGCAGTTTCCGTGGTGGTCCAGGCGCACCTCCGCCCGTACGTGCTTGGTGCCCTGCCGGACATCGGCCGCCATCCGCACGGAGTAGGCGTCGCGCAACCAGACGCCGGCCTGCCGCAACAGCCTCTCCCCGCGCACCTGGTCGGCCGGTTTCGCCTCGGCGGTTCCGGTGTCGCTCACGGACGCTGCCGGCGCGGTGAGCGCACGCACCTCCGTGGCCGGCTCGACGGGCCGGAACACCGCGCCCCCGGCGGCGAGCGCGACGACGAACACCCCGATGATCACCTGTCGGCGCATGCCCCGTCTCTCACCTTCACGCATGATGTGTCCCCTTGATCCGGTCACCCAGGAAGCCCGGTCCCGGTTCTTCCCCACTCCCCCATCGGACGCGTCGCCTCAACCGTCACAGGTTGCGCGCATGTCCCTTCTCACACCGGAGATCGGCCGCCGCCGTACAACCTTCAGCCCCCTCCGACTGTCGGCCGACAGCCGGGCCGAACACTGAGCGACCTCGGCGCCGATGGCGCTCCGCACTCCGGGCAATGCCGCCTTTTCGCACGCCGGAGCCATGGCCCTCAGCAGTCGTCCGGCGCCGAGCCGCAAGATCACCAACAGAGTCCCGGCACTGCGCCTAGCTGTCCGGACCGACCGTGGGATGTGAGGCCAGAGCGAGGGCCGTGGCGCGCAGTCGGGACTTCCATTCCTCCTCGTCGAGCCCCAGCGTGTACTCGAAACAGCAAGCACATGTCCGAAGCAGTTCCACGAAAGCATGCTCTTCCGCGGTCGCGACCTCCACCTCCCACCACGTATCCGACGCCAGCTCGGTGAGGGACACGTCCCCGGCGGCGAACCTGGTGGCCAGCCTGCGGAGCGCGTAGCGCTGGGCCGGAGCGGGATCGGGCAACGCGATTCCGAGCTCTGCGAGCGCCTGCTCGAAGGCGTCGCGGATGTCCCGGGAGTCCGTCTTGCGCGACAACCCGGCGAGCTCACAAAGTGTCGGGCTGTCCGCCCCTGCTGCGAGTGCCTCGGCAGCGGTCATCGGCAGGTCTTCCGGACACACCTCATCTGCCTGATAAAGCCACGCCGCCTCCTCCATAGACATCTGAACTCGGCGTACGGGGCTGCCCGGTTCGGACGCGCCGTCTTCTATCGCTGCCATGGTTCATACGATGCCAGCACCGTGCGAACACGTGCTCAGCATTATCGGTCGCTCCGGCGTCGCTCCAGCCCCGAGGCCGTGTGTAGTTGGCCCGCCCGGCTGGATACACGCCAGGTACTCGGTGGAACCGGTTCACAGCGTCCCGTACGGTCGGCCCGTGATGATCAGAACAGGCGAACCCCGCAGCCTCGGCGTCCCTTCCTCCGAGGCACGGCTGCACTTCGACACGGAACTGCAGGAACGCGGTGGAGGAGCGCGGCGCCGCTTGCTCATGGTCGACGACGAGCCTGCCTTCGAGCTCAGCTTCTACTGCGGAACGTGCCCGCTCCTGTTCCGCCGGCTGGAAACCGCAAGAGAGAAGTTGTCTCTGGAGAGCATGCAGGAACAGCTCACCGGCGCACTGGACGATCCGGACGACGGCGGTGTAATCGATGCGTTCGCTGCGTTGCTGCCGCAGGGCGAGTACCTCCCGCTGCTCCTGAGCGTGGAACCCCGGTTGATCATTCCGGGGAAGGAGGGTGACTACTTCAGCGGTGAACAGGTCACGACGTGGGGGATCGATCAGTTCTGGGGCCTCCCCGAGTACCCGCACACCCCGTACTACCGGACCTTCGAGACCGCGGTCGACGCGGACGCCCACCTCTACGAATTCGTCGTGCCCATGGTCCCCCCGACATGGAACGAGAGAGAGCGCGTCGAGGAGTACGTCGCGCTCATGGGGCAGGGAACGGTCCCCACAGCGGTGGCGATCTCCACGCTGGACGTGTGCCAGCCCGCCCTCAGCTTGGGCGATGACTCCTCCGTCCACTGGGGCCTGACCCACTTCCTCCTCGACGGCCACCACAAACTGGAGGCCGCTGCCACAGCCGGCCGGCCTGTGCGGCTCCTCTCACTCCTGGCCCTGGACGAGAGCCTGGCCGTAGCGGAGAACTGTGCCCGGCTGCCTGCCCTGCGCGCTCAGCCACGCTCGGCCCGAACGACCGGATAGCCGGCCCGACAGATCCAGTCCGCTGGCGGCCGACTACGACATTCACGGTCCGGGACGAACGGTGCAGGGCGTGGCCCGGTTCGGATGTCGAGGCGGTCGACGATGGCCGGCAGGTCAAGGTGCCGCGGGGCCCGTGCAGGCCGTGAGGAGTGCCCGCGCCCGGTTTCGGAGGGCTTCGTCCTGGCGGATGACGCGATCTTCGACTCCCGAGCGGATCACCCGGGCATCGCCGTCGGCGAGAGCGGCAAGCCGACGTACCTGTTCACCGGTCAATGTGTCAGGGCCGAGTGCTTCCAGGGCGTCGCAGGCCCCCGTCGGATCGGCGTCGGATTCCGCCGACCGCAAGGCGGCTTCGGCGAGCGAGGCACGGTTCAGCGAGGCAGGTTCGGCCACGGCCGTGAGGGCCAGCACCGCGGCCGGTGCCTGTGCCGGATCGTCGAGGGTCGCTTCCAAGCGGGCCGCGAGCGACCGTCCCGCGGGGCCGAGGAGGGCCGTGGTGCGGGCGGCCCGCACCACCGACCACCGGGACCAGGAGTTCCGTTCGGCGCGCGCGAAGACCGAGTCCAGAACGGCAACCACCTCGTCCACGTCCCCCGTGACACGCCACAACGCCTCAGCGAGAGCCGTGTCCGTATCCAGCGCGGGGGTGGTGTCGCCGCCCGTGCCGTTGAGCGCCTCGCGCAGGACAGGCGCAAGCGTCGCTGCCCGGGGACCGAGCGCACCAGCCATCCTGGCGGCCTCTCCGAGCTGGCCGGCACCACCCCGGAGATGCTGTTCGAGGCAGAGCAGCAGGGGTGCCAACTCGCCGGTGAGGTCGTGCAAAGCCTCCGCCGCCGGGAGGACTCCCTGCTCGCCCGCCACCGCCCGCAACGAGGTGACGGCCCGGACCCGGTCCGCCGGGGCGCAATCGGCGGCGACGGCAGCGACGGCTCGGGCAGCCTGAGCGGGAAGGTGCGGAAGCGCCGCGCACAGCTCGGGCAACGCCGGCGCTGCCTCGGCGCCCCATCCCGCCAGCAGGTTCGTCAGCTGCCAGGGTTCGTTGCCGCTCAGGGCCTCGGGCCGGGCAAGGCGGACCCGGACGGCGTGAAGGAGTTCGTCGCTGCAGGGGAAGGCGGAGTCTTCCGGGCTCCGGAACCCGGCAGCGGCATCGAGGGCCCGCGGGCGCCGCCCGAAGCCGGCTGCCAAGAGCGGGGCCGACTGCGCGGGCGCAACCAGTACGAGCGCGGCCAGGGCCCGATCCGCATGGTCGTCGTCGCGGTCCGGGTTCCGTCCGGCAAGGGGGGCGAGGACGTCCGCGGCCGGCGCGGCAACGCTGCCCAGCCGGCCCAGCAGGGACGACAAGGCGACCACCGACTCCTCGTCGACGGCCGCCGCTCGCAGGTTCCGCACCAGTCGCCGCGGGGCGCTGCGGGAGACCATGCAGGCGCGGTCGGCGGCCCAGAGACCTTCGGCCCGCACCTCGGCCCGATCATCGAGCAGGGCTGCGTCGACCAGTGCGAACGCCGCCTTGCGCTCCATGTCACGGCTCCGGCCCAGGAGTGCCTCGACGACGGCCGCCAGCGGCTCCCCGCGATCGAGATCGAAAGCAGGACGCATGGAGTCGGCGGGCAGAAGGGACAGCATCGTCGTGTGCATGGCCTCGGTCCACGGAGTTCCTGCGTCCAGGGAGGCGAAGACGGCGGACCTGCGCACCTCGGCCGGCTGCGACGAGTCGAGGACCGCGGCGGCCGCCGCGGCTCCGATCTGTGGGTCGAGCCGTGCGATCCCGGCCAGGACCTCGGCGCGCGCGGAGGACTCGCGCTCCTCGTCCCAGCGTGCGCGAAGAGACGGGAGCGCGATCACGGGCGCGCGGGTATGGGACACCGCCCAGGCTGCGGTCCGGCGGACCTCCGGGTCGGGGCAGGCGAGCAGGGGCAGCAGCAGCGGGAGTTGCTCTGCCACGGCCGCCCGGACCGCGCCCGGTGCCACGCCGTACTCGTCCTCGCTCTCTGCCATGCCGCCGAGCAGCGCCAGGACATCTGCTGTGCGGTGGCCGGCCACTGCGATCCCGGCCAGGAACGGCACCGCCTCCGCAGAGGCGGTGTAGACCGTCCCCTGGTGCAGCACGCTTCCATACAGCCCGGACAATGCTTCATCCGCCGCTTCCACGTCGGCGCCGGTCAGAGCCCGCAGCGCATCGGGAATGTCCTCTGCGGTGCCGTACGCGTGGGAAAGGGCGGACCAGGGCCGGGCGTCCAGGCCGTCGAGCGGGTGTGCGAGATCCATGCGAGGCATCGTGCCAGCCACCGCTGACATGCCCCCGAGCACCTACGGAACTCTTCGGACCGACTGGGGCGCCTCGCAAGTCATGTTCAGGCTGCCTGCTGCTTGAGCCGATGGCGGCCGCCTGCGGCAACCCACGTGAGATCATCCGTCCATGAGCAGCGACCTGGAAATAAGTGCTCTGGCGATCAATGTCACGATCCCGCAGGCGCTCCGTTGGACGGACACTCGACGCGGTGAAGCGTTCACGCTGACCACACTCAACGTCCGGCTCCTCTCGAACGGGCACCTCGCCGCAAAGGCCTACGGCCGGCCGATCGGAGGTGGTCGGGGCGCGTACGTCTCGTTCCCGGTCCCCGACAGACCCGAACTGGCGGCCCTGGTCGCCGCCGCTGCCGACTCTGCCGGGACGTTGTGGGCCGGCCATCGCGGTCTCGATCACTGAGTTTGCGGGCCTGATGTGCGCTTCGGGGTGCTGGAGCAGGAACCCGGGTGTCCGCGGTCCGCGGTGCCTGGGACAGCGAACCAGGCACCGTGAGTCAGGCAAGGTCATTGCTCTGGCAGCCGCCGAGCAGAGCGGGCCGCTGCCCGACGAGTGACGTGAGCTGATCGGCGGTGTCGAGGCGATGGTGTGCTTCTACCGTCGCGGGCGGAAGGCGTGGCCCGTACTCGGAATGGCGCTGCTCACCGCCGAAGTCACGCCGGGACAGGAGCGCCGTCCGTGGTCGGGGTCAGCGTTTCGAGCCGTTTGATCTTCCGCCACACCACGTACAGGGGGATCACCCCGAACACCCCGAAGGACATGTCGATCACCGACCACCAGAGGGGAATCCCGCGGATCGGCCCGCAGATCAAGGCCAGTGGGATGATCCCGGCGCAAGCGATCATCCCGAACTCGATCACCCAGATGTTGCGCACCGGGTCGCGGTACGGCCCGTAGAACGCAACGGCGATGACGAGGTGGGCGAAGGCCAGCCAGTCCGTGCCGTAGAGCAGGAAGGGATAGTCCGTGTCGGCCTCGTCGAGTCCGGCACGGACACGTTCCACCCACTCCATCAGTGCGGGCAGGTGGTCACCGACGGACAGCCCGTGCAACAGGTCCTCGGTCCAGCGCAGTTCATGGACGAGCGGAAAGGCGGTGGCCCCGCTGAGCACGAGGCACACGACGAAGAGGACCAACCACGCACGGATGCCCTTGAGCTGGGCGGCTCTGTCACTCATGGCAGGAGCGTACGCCATTGTTGAACACGTTCAAATACCGCCCCCGCCCCGCAAAGGGGCCGCCGAGCGAACCGAGTTGAGGGCGCTGCCCGACCGGCGGTATGGACAGAGGTCGTGGAGCTTTCGCGTCAGGCTGTCAGAAACTCGTGCTTCGCCAGCGGACGGTCGACGATGCGGATCTCACCGATGTCGCCGTGGAAGACGATGTCAATCGCGCCCGCGTATTCGTGGCCTCCCACGAGCCACGGCAGGCCGAGCGAGGTGAGACCGTTCGACACCCGCTTCGGGTCGTCGGCGACAGGAGCACCGTTCACGTACAGCTTCGTGAAGCGGCCGTCGTTGACCACCGCGATGTGCCACCACCGGAGTTCCGCCAGGCCGTGACTCCAGTTGGTGGTCGGATACGTGTTGTTCAGCGGGTAGTGGTTGAACTGCACCTCGCGGCCGTTGTTGGTGATGGCCAGCTGCGCCAGGGGTTCGCTGGGGTCGGTGTTCTTGCCCTGTTTGCCGGCGTCTGCCGCCGCTCCTCGCCGGCTGAGCATCGATGCGTTTCCGTTCCGGCCCGCGTCCCAGTCCAGTGGAATCCGCACGAACGTCTCGATCGTGTATCCCCCCTTGAACGTCTGCCTGTTGAGGGGAGCTGTCTCACTGGTTGCCAGATAAGAACCGGTTACGGGGTTCCTGCCACCGGTGAAGCGCAGGCTGCCGTGCCCGGGCTGGTCGGGATGATGGTCGTCGGACCAGGTCAGCGCGTCCCCGGCGGTACCGGGCAACGTCACCACCGACAGATCGTTGCCCTTGCCGGTGAGGTCGTGGATCGTCTGGCCCTGTGCGAGAGGGGCCCCGGGTGTGCCCTGTCCGTCGAAACGCCAGTACGCCTGCGTTCCTCTGACCAGCACGCGGCCGGCCGGGCGGGCAGGACGCGTGGGGACGGGGATGAAGCCGGAGAAGCGCTTTTCGAAATCGATCGGGATGGCGAAGTTGTCGACGGGGCCGGTGATGCGAGCGTGCTCGGCCGCCAACTCGTTGCGGGTCTCCGGTGCCTGAGCGAGGATCCAAGGGTTGATCGTCTCGACGTCGATCGTGTTGCGGGCCAGATCGAAGTGGTACAGCCGGATCATGGCCCCGCCACCGAAGAAGCGGTTCTGGTAGTTGGCGATGTGCATGTAGACGTCGTTGCCGTACGCGTTCTTCTTGGTCGTGCGCCCGGAGGGCCAGTAGTGGCCGTTGAGGGTCAGGAAGATCTGGTCGTTCTCCTTGACCAGCCGGTCCCATACGGTCTGGCCGTGCTCCGACAGGGCGGCGTTGTTCTCCGGATCGCCCGACTCGTATGGGAAAACGTTGTCATCGTAGTCGGAGTAGACGATGTCGTGCGACGTCAGAATCACCGGCATCCCGGGATGCCGCTTGATGAACGCGTCGGCCCAGGCGAAGCCCTGGTCGGTGGTTCGCCAGTCCAGTGCCAGGACCAGCCAGGACCGTCCGGCCGCCCGGAAGATGTGCGCTGTGTTGTAGCCGGTCCGGTCCGAGCCGGCGAAGGTCTTCGCGTGTCTGAACCGCTCGGGTCCGAGCGTGCGCAGGTACGGCGTGTCCCCGCGTGTGTCATCACCGCTCACGTCGTGGTTTCCGGCCAGCACGCTGTATGCGGCGCCCCTGGAGTCCAGCACGTCGAAGGCCCTGTCGACCTGCTGGAACGAGGACGGATCGGCGTCCTGCGTCAGGTCGCCGAGGTGGGACATGAAGACGATGTTGTTGTCGGCGACTCCGCTGTTGTTGATGATGTAGCGGAAGGACTCTTCCTGAGGGGTCCGGTTGACGCTGTCCTGGCTTCCCCAGTACAGGTATTGGGTGTCCGGCATGACGGCGAAGGTGAACTGAAGCGCGGTCGGGTCCGGGGTCCATCTCCCGATTCCGCCCTTCGGCGAGGCGTCCGCCGCGGACGCCGGCGCCCCACCGAGGACCAACGACCCGGCTGCCGCACCGGCCCCCGCCAGCGCCGCATTGCGCAGGAAACCCCGACGGTCGTGACCGGAGAGTTGCTGGGGTGATGTGTTTTCGTCAACGCACATGGACGCGCTCCCTAGGTGCTGGTTCAAACCGCAACGACGTTATGCAGGTGCGGTCCGGCGTAGGGAGACATGAGGTGGCGAACACGCGGCAAGTGTCTGACCACTACGGGACGTAGGAGCCGGACAGGACCGAACCGGCCCGGACCGTCGCCCCGGGCGCAATGGAGGCGTCCACCGCCCGGAGTCCGCGCAGCAGTTCCAGCACATCCTTGTCGGCGCACCCGTCGCCGTCACCCCTCGACACCCCACACCCTACGCACAAAGCCGCAGCTCACACCCCTATACACACCCTGTATACGCAGTGTGTATAGTCACCCGCATGATTTCCGCGTACCTTCTGCCGATGAAGACAGCAGCAGCGCTCTTCCCGCTCCTCGCGTTGCTGCTGTTCCTCCCGACGGCGGTCGTCCTGTACCGCCGCCACGGCACCATGTCGCAGTGGCGCGCCCTGTCGCTCCTCGGCTTCCTCTACTACGCGATCACGGCCCTGTGCATGACGCTCGTCCCGCTGCCCGCGCGGACAGCAAACATGTGCAAGACGTTCGCGGCGGTCGCCCACCCGCAGTGGCTCCCGGGCAACACCTTCGGCGACATCTGGAAGGAGGCGCACCACAAGGTCACGTTGAACGCGCTGCTGCTCCATAACCCCGCGGTCAGCGGTGCGGTCCTGAACCTGGCCCTGCTGCTCCCACTGGGCGTCTTCGTCCGCTACCACCTGCGGCGCGGTATCGCCGCCGCGGCCGTCGCGGGCTTCGGCGCCTCGCTGTTCTTCGAGGTCACGCAGGTCACCGGGCTGTGGGGCATCTACCCGTGCCCGTACCGTCTGTTCGACGTCGACGACCTGCTGCTCAACACCACGGGAGCGCTGCTCGGCTGGTACGTGGCCGGGCCGCTGACCCGGCTGCTCCCGACACGGGAATCACTGGGCGACACGACGCCGGCCCGACGGACCGTCACCCCCGGACGGCGCCTGGTGGCGCTACTGGTCGACCTGACCGGGGTCTCGGCCGTCACCGTCCTCGTGGCTCTGGTCGCGGCGGGAGACATGTACGGCGCATCCCGTCCCGTACCGCAGGTGATGGTCGCGGTCTTCGCCGTGTGGTTCGTCGTACTGCCCTGGCTGACGGGGACGACCCCGGGCAAGCGGCTTCTCCTGCTGAAGCTGGCGCCGGCCGGAGGCGACGGGCGGCCTGCGCTGTGGCGGGCCGGGGTTCGCGCGTCGCTGCTGGGCGTGGTGACCCTCCCGCTGATGGCGACCCTCGTGGCCGCGTCGATGGTCCTGCTGTACGGGCCGTCGTGGGTGGTGCACCGGGTCCAGAACGCTACGGCGGCGGACGCGCGCGCGATCCAGTGGAAGCTGATCGATCAGTTTCCGCAGGTGCTGCTGATCGCTCTCGTCGCGGTCCTGCTCGGCGGGTACGTGCTGATGACTTGGAGGCGGAGGCCGGACCTCTGGGTCCATGAGCGGGCATCCGGGGTGCGCACCGTGGCACTGACGCACACCCGCACCGGCAGCGGTCCTCACGCCGAGCCCGAGCATCGCACCGCGCTCCCGCAGAGCACGCACGCGCTTTATGCACATGAAGGGTACGAGCCCCAATTTTTCCGCGCCCCGGACGCTCCGCAGGCTCCCGGACCGGGCGCCGACGCGACGCAGACCCCGGCGCCCGAACCCGCCCCCACGGTGTCGGAGCACCACTGACTCTCGGGGGTGAATACCCACTGAGCGGGCAGCGGCCATCGGCGGTGAACCCAACAACTGCTCCACCGCCGGGAACCGACCTCCCGGGGACCACGGGGACCCCGCGCTGTGCGCCTTGTTCGCGAAGGTCCTCGGCAGCGAACAGTGCTGGGCCGACCCGTGTGTCAGGCGGCGGACAGCCCATTCTCGACAGTACGAGCAAGGATTCCGAGCGTGGCCCGCAGCCCGGCCTCCGGGATGACCGGGAAGACGCCCGCCTCACGGTACTTGTCGTCGACCTGGCTCCAGTCGTAGTAGGAAGTCACAAGGGTGCCCGTCTCGTTGGGTTCGAGTCGGTACCCGTAGAGATGACGAATGGGCGGCTGGACGGTGCCTGAGATCGTCCACTCCAGGAGCGCGTCGCGTTCGTAGCGAGTGATGATCACGGTGACGTCGTACCGCCCCATGGGAAGGTCGCCAAGAGCCTCCCGATCCATATGGACGACGAACTCGTCCCCCACCGCACTTACGGGATCACCCTCCGCGGACTGCAGCATCCCTGAACTGTCGATGCCCACATGGCCCAGCGGGGATCGCAACACCCCAAAGATGGCCGATGGGGACGCGGCAATCTGACGGGTGACATCAAACCGGTCTGTCGTCATGCCACACCTTTACATGCATACTCCCGTCACCCGGCGGCAGGGGGAGCCGTCGTGCGGCAGTCGCGCCCGGCGCCTGAGACCCGGGCACCCACCGCCTGTGCCGCGGAACCGCCCGACGTGCGAGCGCCCCCAGCTCATCGCATGCTACTGACGTCGGGCCGGCACCGGCCCCCAGGTACGACCCGTACGGCCCAGGCCCGTGCGGATCCAGGCTCACGCAGCATGGGGAGACCCGATGGACCGCAGCACACGTGATGTGGTGGTGGTCGGCAACGGCATCATCGGCCTGTCCACCGCCTTCGAGCTGTCGCAACGCGCACCCGACCTGCGGATCGCGGTCATCGGCCCGGCGGCCCGCGAGGGAGCGGCGTCCGTGGCCGCCGGGGCCATGCTGAACTGCTTCGGCGAAGCCACCGTGTCCACGCTCGGCGATCCCGCGTCGGTCGCGAAGTTCGGAGTCCGCCTGGCCGGCGGCGAGACGATGTCCGCCCCGGCGGTGGTCGTAGCGGCCGGCAGCCGCACCCGGCGATTCATCGAGCAGCTTCCCCTGGGAGCGGTACCGCTGATGCTGCAGGGCACCGGGCTGGCCGTGCTGACCCAACGGCACGACGACGCCGCAGGGTTCGACCACGTGGTGCGCACCCCCAACCAGCCCGGGGCCTGCGGACTGCAGCTGGTGCCGCTCGGCGATCGAGGGCACGAGTACATCGGGGGCACCAACCTCCCCTCCTTCCTCCACTCGACGGGCCCCAGCCTCGGCGTGTCCTTCAACCTGCTGCGCAGGGCGTGCGAGGACTTCGACCACCGGCTGGGGTACTCCCACATCCACCGCTGGCTGGTCGGCCACCGCCCTGTCACGCTCGACGGATTCCCCCTGCTGGGCGCCGTCCCCTCCTGCCGGGGACTGGTCTTCGCGAGCGGCACCTACCGCGACGGCTTCCACAGCTCACCGGTGATCGCCCCGCACATCGCCGACGTAGTCCTTGACCGTGCCACCGCCCACCCGCACTTCGTCCCTTTCGCCCCCGAGCGGCCGCCGATCGAGAGAACGAGCGTCGCCGCCGCCACCGACCAGTTCGTCGAGCACCAGAACGACGACGCGGTCCTGCTCGGCATCCGGCTGCCGTACTGCATCGGACGGGTGCACTCTTGCGCTGGAACGATGAGTTGGGCGGGACACGCGCACGGAGGGATCGGCACCCATGAACGACACGTCACGGGGCGGCATCAAGGGCGAGACGACCTTGCTCGTTCCCGCCGCAGAGGAGCATCTGCCGCTGCTCGCCGAGTGGTTCGCCGACCCTGAGTTCGTGCGCAACTGGGGCGGGCGGCCTCTTTCCCGCGAGGAAGTGGCCGCTAAGTACATCGGAAGGCGACGTCCCGCGGTGGTCTCGTTTCTGGTCCTCAGGGGCGACGCCCCCGTGGGTTACGCCCAGTACGTCACCGCCGGCCCGCACGAAGGCGGCATCGACATGGTGCTCCTGCCCCACGTCCAGGGCCGGGGTCACGGTCCTGATGCCGCCCGCGCCCTCATCCGGCACCTCCATACCGTCGCGGGATGGGACCGAGTGACCGTCGATCCAGAAGCATCCAACAGCCGTGCCATCAGGGCGTGGAGCAAGGCAGGCTTTCGCCCGGTCGGCCCCCGGGGAAGCCAGCTGCTGATGGAGTGCAGACCCGCACAGAACGGCCCGCCCGGAGCGGTCCCGGCACACGCCTGACTCTGAAGACAGACTGAATCTCTTCGCAGGACGCACGCCGCACCCCCACGCAGTCAGAACTCCCGCTCCAGCCCCCCGCGTCAGCGCGCCCCCGTCGGCGCCGCACTGCCGAAGGCGACGTTGTTGACCAGGGTGCGCACCCGCGCAATGGATGTATTGCTCCGGCTCGGATGCACTCGGTTGGTGAGCAGGACCGAGTAGCGGCGCGAGTCAGGGTCGATCCACAACGAGGTGCCGGTGAAGCCGTTGTGCCCGTATCCGTTCGGCCCGATGAGGTCGCCCGCGTGCGACGTCACGGGGTCGGCGCCCATCCACCCCAGGGTTCTGCGGTGGTTCAGGTGATCGGTGCGCTGGGCGCTCATGACGCGGTAGGTCTGCGCCGACAAGATGCGGCCGTTGCTCCCGAGGCCCTCGGAGCACAGTGCCTGTCCGAGCAGTTCCATGTCTGCGAGGGTGGAGAAGATTCCCGCGTGTCCGGCAGCCCGGCCGATCACTGCCGCATTCTCATCATGTACCTCGCCCTGCACTACGCGACCACGCCACGGATCGTCCTCCGTGGCAACAGCGTTTGCCCGCATGGGTGCAGGCAGTCCGAATGAGGAGTTGGCCATGCCTGCCGGAGAGAACACGCGTTCACGGACGAGCTGGTCCAGGCTGAGCCCGGACGCCGCTTCGGCGATGAGGCCGAGAACGATGTAACCCTGCGACGAGTAGAACACGCTGGTGCCCGGCGGCGTCACACGGGCGAGATTCCGGACGGCGGCCAGCAGCGTCTCGCTGGTGGGGTTCCACCGGAAAAGAGGAACTTGGCCGGGGAGTCCCGACGTGTGCGTCAACAGATCCCGGACTTTCAGCGAAGCATTGTGGTCAGGGTAATCGTGCAGGTAATCCCCTGCGGTGTCTTCGAGTGAGAGCTCGCCGGACTCTACGAGCGACATCACTGCTGTTGCCACAATGGGTTTGGTCACTGATGCGAGGTCCCAGTGACTTCCCTCCGCAGCATCGTCGCCGTCCCAGGAGAGAGTGCCGACAACACCCCGGTCCCACGAGCCGGTGTGGTCACCGTAGGACCACGCCGCAGCCGAGAACGAGCGGTTCTCCCTCGCGGCCAGCAGAATTTCACGAACCCGACTGGACATCACGCTTTCCCCTTTGCGTTTGTTGCATGTGTGTCCTCTGAGGATGCCTGAGGTTCGGGGCGGCGCGATCCGCGCCGCCCTCCCCCGCACCGGCCCCGCCTACTCCGTGTGCCTCAAAGCCACCACGTCGATCTCGACCAGGATGTTCATGAGGTCGGAACCGACCGTCGTCCGCACCGGCAGCGACTTCCCCGTCGCGCCGAATACCGTGCGATAGGCGGCGTCGAAGCCCTCGAAGTCGCGGTGCAAGTGCTGGAGATGCACGGTCGACTTCACGACGTCCCCGAGATCGAGTCCATCGGCGGCGAGGACGGCGGCGAGGTTGGCGAGGACCTGCCGGGTCTGCGCCTCGATGCCCTCGGGGACGGCGCCGCCGCTCGCGGGATCCTGCGGGCCGAGGCCCGAGGTATAGGCGTACGGGCCTGCCGCGATCCCCTGGTTGTAGGCGCCGGCAGGCGCGGGCGCCGCGTCGGTACGCAGAGCGCGTCGGATGGTCCCGCTCATCGGGTCAGGTCCCCTTCCTTGGCGTTGATTTCGGCGTAGTGGCGAAGCTTGTCCTCGTCGACAGTGGCGCCGAGCCCCGGTCCCGTAGGCACGGTCAGGCGGCCCTCGCGCAGGGTCAGCGGCTCGATGATGTCGTCGGCGTGCAGGTAGTACATGGAGTCGATGGCGCGCGACAGGACCGGAGTACTGGCGACGACGGCGAGGTGGGCGGCGGTGGCGATGCCTAGTTCACCGCCACTGTGCAGGTTCATGCCGAGGCCGAAGGTCTCACAGTGGGCGGCGAGCGCCTTGGTGGCGGCGATCCCGCCCCACTTGTAGACGTCTCCGTGGACCACGTCCACCGCGCCGAGACGCACGGCGGGGGCGAACTCCTCGAAGCGCACCAGGCACATGTTGGTGCACAGCGGGATGCGGACCTTGGCCCGCACCTGGCTCATGCCCTCGATGCCCACGCAGGGGTCCTCCAGGTACTCCAGGTCCAGTTCTTCCAGAGCTATCCCGGCACGGATCGAATCGGGCACGGACCAGGCGGCATTGGGGTCGACACGCAGGTCGACGGTGGGGAGCTCGCTGCGCAGGGCGCGCAGGATCGCCACGTCGCCCGCGACATCGGTGGTGCCCTTGAGCTTGACGGCGCTGAAACCGCCCTCGGCGACGACCCTCGCCGTGTGCTCGGCCAGCGCGCGAGGCCGGTCGGCGGCGGGGACGCCAGGGGCGTCGGCACGGGTGATGAGCGCGGTGAGAGGAACCTCCGTACGGACGGAGCCGCCGAGCAGGTCGGTGACGCTCTGCCCGGTCGCCTTGCCCATCGCGTCCCAGCAGGCGACGTCGATGGCGGCGAGCGCCGCGTAACCGAGGTAGCCGTGGAAGAAGGGCACCATGTGCTGCTTGCGGTGGAAGGCTTCGAGCGCGAAGGGGCTCGTGCCGATCAGGTCCTCCGCGAGGATCCGCACGAGAGCGGCGACCGGCTGCCCCCACATCGTCTCGCCCCAGCCTTCGATGCCGCTGTCGGTGCGGATGCGGACGATGGTGCGTGTCTCGCCGGTCTTGGTCTCGAAGGACGAGGTGAACGGGTTGAGGAGCGGAAGGTTGACGACGTGGACGTCAACACCGGTGATCTTCATGCGGGTTCCTCGCTGAGTGGTGCGGAGGCGCGGTGCGCGCAGGCGGCACGGCGCGTGCGGGGCAGGCGGGTGGTTCAGGAAAGGGCGGTGCGGGTCGCGCGGTCGAAGGCGAGCACGGCCTCGGCGAACGCGCGGGCACGCGCGTCGAGGAGGGCTGCGCCCCGCTCGGCGTCGGCACCCGAGGCGTCGTCCGTGCTCCCGCCGACGCGCTCCCATTCGCCGTGCCGCTCGGTGGTGAGACCGGCGTACGGCGGCCGGTCGAAGAGCGGCGGCGGATCTACGGGCTCGCGGGCCACGACCGGGGTTCTCACCAGACCGGGGTGCGCGGCGAGCATGAGTGAGGTCTCGAACCAGCCCGCGTGACCGGGAACGAAAGCGGCATGCTCCGCGTCGGCGGCCGGCTCGCCGAGCGACCAGTACGAGCAGGCGGCGGCGGTGACGTCCGCGCGCAGCGCGAAGCGCTTGACGGCGAGCCGCATGATCTCGTCGTTGCCGCCGTGGCCGTTGACGAGGAGTACCCGCCGGTGTCCCGTCGCGGCGAGCGAGTCCAGGATCTCGTCGAGGACCAGGCCGAGGGTGTGTGCGGAGAGGGTGAGCGCCGCGGCGAAGAGATGGTGCGGGCTGTGCCCGTACGGCAGCGTCGGCAGGCGCACGAGACGTGGCACGTCCTCCCCCGCCGCGGCTCGTGCGCCGAGGTCGGCCAGGGCACGTTCCGTGACGGCCTCGGCGAGGAGTGTGTCGGTGCCGAGCGGGAGGTGTTCGGCGTGCTGTTCCTGGGAGCCGAGGGGCAGGATGGCGATGGCATCGGGCGCGGCCTCGCGGGTCTCGCGCCAGGTGGTCTCGGTCAGGTACCGGTGGTTCACGCTGCTGTCACCCCGGTGGCGCGGCGTGGCAGAGTCGGCGTATGGCTCATGAACGTAGTCCTTTGCGGTTGGTGCCGTCCCTGTCCGTGGCTCACGAGGGCGGCGGTGCGACGGGGCCTGGCGCGCTGGGCGCGGTCGAGGTCCTTCCGGGTCAGGTACGGGCGGCGCTGATGAGCGGGGCGGGGTCGGTGCACGAGCGTGCCGAGGCACGCTTCGACCCGGCGGCGGGGCCCGGCGCGGTGGACGCGGCGCTCGCGGAGGTGGCCGGACTGCTCGTGGCCGGCGCGCCGGTGGGCGTCGGCGTCGCAGCGGCGGGTGTGGTGGACCCGGCGGCGGGCCTCGTGGTGGAGGTGAACGAGGCGCCTGCCCTGCGCGGCTACCCGGTGGGGCGCCGTCTGGAGGCGTTGGTGGGTGTACCGGTACGTGTCGAGCACCGGGCGCGGGTGCAGGTGCTCGGGGACCGGTGGTTCGGTCCCGGGCGCGGCCGGCGCTCCTTCGCCTCGGTGTCCACCGGTGAGGTCCTCGGGGTGGGGATTCTCTACGCGGGCGAGGTGGTCGCCCCGCCCGGCGGGCGCAGCGGGGCGCACATGACGGTCTCGGCGAGTGGCCGGCGCTGCACCTGCGGGCGGCGGGGCTGTTGGAAGACGGTGGCGACGACGAGGTGGCTGCGGGAGCGCGCCGAGGAACTGGGGCTCGGCGGCGACGTGTCGCTCGGCGCACTGGTCGGGGCGCCCGGGAATGCGGCCGAGAAGCTCGTCGCGGAGTACGCGGAGAACGTGGCGCTCGGCCTCGCCACCGTGCAACAGCTCTTCGCCTGCGGCCTCTTCGTACTGCACGGCGAGGCTCGCGAGGGCGGTGAGCCCTTCCGTGCGCTGATCGAGGAACAGCTGCGGGCGGACGTGCTCGGCGGTGGCGAGCCGGTGCGGGTCGAGATGAGTGAGGCGGCCGTGGACGACGTGGCGCTCCTCGGTGCGGCGGGGCTGGTGCTTTCGGCGCGCTAGAGGCCCGGCCGCCGCGTGTGCTCCAGCCCGGCCCCGCACCTCCATCCCCGTCCTCGTCGCCCGGGGGCTCACGCGTCGCCCCGGCGGCGGCGTCGGCGGGGGTCGGGGACGGGTACCGCCGCGAGGAGAGCGCGGGTGTATTCGTGGGCGGGGTCGGCGAAGACCTGCTCGGCCGTGCCGGTCTCGACGATGCGGCCCGTGCGCATGACGGCGACACGGTCGGAGATCTGCCGGACCACGGCGAGGTTGTGCGAGACGAAGAGGTACGTCAGGCCGAGACGCTGCTGGAGTTCGGCGAGGAGATCCAGGACGCGGGCCTGCACGGAGACATCGAGGGCGCTCGTGGGTTCGTCGAGGACGACGAAGCGGGGTTCGAGGGCTAGGGCGCGGGCGATGGAGACGCGCTGGCGCTGGCCACCGGAGAACTCGTGCGGGTAGCGGTCGAGGACGGTCCGGTCCAGGCCCACGGCATCGAGGAGTTCGGCGACGCGCTCGCGACCGCGGGCCCGGCCGCGCCGGCCCCGGTACTCGGGGTCGTGGGTGACGAGGGGCTCGGCGACGATGTCGGCGACGCGCATGCGCGGGTTCATGCTCGAGTACGGATCCTGCAGGACCACCTGGAGTTGGCGGCGGAAGCGGCGCAGCTCGCCGCGGTCGAGGCGGTGCAGGTCGGTGCCGTCGAAGTGGACCGTGCCCGCTGTGGGCTCGGTCAGGCGCAGCACGAGACGGGTGAGGGTGGTCTTGCCGCACCCGGACTCGCCGACGAGGGCGAGTGTCTCGCCCTCGTGGACGCAGAGGTCCACGTCGTCCACGGCGAGGCTCGGCGGGCGGCCCGGGTACTCCTTGCGCAGGCCCCGGATGTCGAGGAGCGGGGTGGCGGTCATGTTGCGGGCTCCAGTCGGGGCGTCGCGTCGAGGAGGGCGCGGGTGTAGGGGTGGGCGGGGCGGGCGAAGATCTGCTCGACGTCGCCGCTCTCCACGACCTCGCCGTGGCGCATGACGACGACGCGGTCGGCGGTCTCGGCGACGACGCCGAGGTCGTGGGTGATGAGGACGACGGCCATGCCGTGGCGCTGCCTCAGGTCGAGGAGGAGGTCGAGGATCTGTCGCTGGACGGTGACGTCGAGCGCGGTGGTGGGTTCGTCGGCGATGAGGACGCGAGGGCGGGCGACGAGCGCGGAGGCGATCATGACGCGCTGGCGCAGGCCGCCGGAGAGTTCGTGGGGGTACTGGCGGTAGCGGCGCTCCGGGTCGGGGATACCGACGTCGGCGAGGGCTTCGAGAGCGCGGGTGCGGGCTTCGGCGCGGCTCACCTTGCCGTGCAGGCGCAGTACTTCACTGACCTGGGCGCCGCAGCGCTGGAGCGGGTCGAGGCTCGTCATGGGGTCCTGGAAGACCATGGAGATGTCGCTGCCGCGAAGGCGGCGCAGCTCGCGTTCGGGGCGGTGGAGGATGCCGGCGCCGTCGAGCAGGACGTCGCCGCGCGGGTAGACGCAGGGGGGTTCCGGGTTGAGGCGCAGCGCCGCGAGGGCGGTGGCGGACTTGCCGCTGCCGGACTCGCCGACGACGGCGAGGGTCTCGCCCGCGTGGACGTCGAAGCTGATGCCCCGGACGGCGTGCACGGTGTGGGCGTCCAGGCGGAAGTCGACGTGGAGGTCGTCGAACCGGAGGACGGGCTCGGAGGCCGGGCTGCTGGTCATCGGCGGTACGCCTTCGGGTCCGCGACGTCGCGCAAGGCGTCGCCGGTGATGTTGACGGCCAGGGAGGTGAGCATGAGGGCGATGCCGGGGAAGACGGCGACCCACCAGGAGGTGCCGAGGTAGAGCTGTCCGTCGGCGAGCATCGCGCCCCAGGTGACGGTCTCCTTGGGGACGCCGAGTCCGAGGTAGCTGAGCGAGGCCTCGGCGACGATCGCGGCGGCGACGTGGAGGGTCCCGATCGTGGCGAGCGGTGCCGTGACGTTGGGCAGGAGGTGCCGCCGCATGATGGTGGTGTGCCGTACGCCGATGGCGTGGGCCTCGGTGACGAACTCGCGGGTGCGCAGCGACAGCACCTCGGAGCGGACCACGCGGGCGTAGGAGACCCAGCCGGTGATGCCGAGGACGAGGATCACGTACCAGAGCCCGGAGCCGACGAAGCCGACCACGGCGAGCGCGAGGAGGATCGCGGGGAAGGCGAGCTGGACGTCGGCCAGGCGCATCAGGATGCGGTCGGTCCAGCCGCCGAAGTATCCGGCGGCCATGCCCGCGAGGGTGCCGAGGACTCCCGCGAGGAGAGCGGCGCCGGCGCCGACGAGGAGCGAGACACGTGTGCCGTAGATGACGCGTGCGAGCAGGTCGCGGCCGAGCTGGTCGGTGCCGAGGAGGTGCGCGGAGCTGCCTCCGTGCTGCCAGGCCGGGGGCTTGAGGCGGGCGAGGAGGTCTTGCGTGTTGGGGTCCGCGGGGGCGATCAGCGGGGCGAAGAGGGCGCAGACGATGACGAGGAGGAGGAAGGCGAGGGCGGCGACCGCGAGCTTGTTGCGCAGCAGGGAGCGGACGGCGGCGGCGCGGGTGCTGCCAGGAGCGGCGGGCTGCGCGGCCTCGGACTCCGGTGGTGCGGTGGTGGTGGTCATGCGTGGGTCCTCACCCTCGGGTCGAGAAGGCTGTAGGAGAGGTCGACGAGGAGGTTGACGACGACGAAGGTCGCGGCGAAGAGCAGGATCGTGGCCTGGACGAGGGGGAAGTCCCGGTTGGAGATGGCCTCGATGGTGAGGCGGCCGACGCCCGGCCAGGAGAAGACCTGTTCGGTGAGGATGGCGCCGCCGAGAAGACTGCCGACCTCCAGGCCGACGACGGTGACGACGGGCAGCGAGGCGTTGCGCAGTCCGTGTGTGAGCACGGTGCGTACGGGGCCGAGGCCGCAGGCACGTGCGGTGCGGATGTGGTCGGAGGCTAGGACGTCCACGAGGGAGGAACGCAGCAGCCGGGCGACCACGGCGACGGAGTAGATGGCGAGTGTCACCGAGGGCAGGACGAGGTGCGCGAAGGTGCCGTAGCCGGAGGCAGGCAGGGCGTGGAGGCCGACGGCGAAGACGAGGATGAGGAGGATGCCGACCCAGAACGGCGGCGTGGACTGGCCGATGAGGACACCGGTGATGACGGTGCGGTCGGTGGCGCGGCCACGGCGCATCGCGGCGAGGATGCCGGCGGGCAGGGCGATGACGAGGGTGACGACGAGGGCGCCCGCCGCGAGAAGCAGGGTCGCGGGAATGCGGTCGGCGAGGACGGATCGGACCGGCTGGCCGTAGAAGAGCGAGTTGCCGAAGTCGAGCCGCGGCAGGCCCCACAGATAGTCGAGGTACTGGGTGAACAGCGGCCGGTCCAGGCCGAGGCTGTGGCGCAGCGTGCTTTCCTGCTCGGCTGTCGCGTCGGGCGGCAGGAGCACCTTGACCGGGTCCCCGGAGAGCCGTACGAGGAAGAAGGCGACGGTCGCGGTGCACAGCAGCACCAGCAGCGCGGTGCCCACGCGGATGGCGAGCGTCCGCAGGAGGTGACCGGCGCGGCCCGGCTGCTTCGTGGTGTCGGCAGCGGCGGTGTCGGGGGTGAGGGTGACGCTCATCGGGTGACCTCCGCGCCGGCCATGTCGAGAACGCCGGCGGCGCCCGGGGTCCAGTTCGGGCGGCTGTTGCGGGCGTAGATGTTGTCGATCTGGTACAGGGGGACGAACGGCGCCTCGGTCTTGATGAGTTCCTGGAGTTTGCCGAAGGCGCGGCGCCGGACGGCGGGGTCGACGGACAGTTCCTCGGCGTCCACCAGGTCGTCGGCGCGCTTGTCGTGCCAGCGGCTCTGGCGGCGGTCGCGGCGCACGTTGGACTGGAGCATGCTCTCGCCGTCCAGGGTCCACACCGTCGAGGCCGCGAGGTACATCGGGCCCAGAGCGCTGTGGTTGTCGGACGTGAGGCGTTGCGCGTAGGTGCCGGGGTCGAGGAGGTTGACCCGGGCGTGCACACCTGCGCGGGCGAGGAGCCCGGAGAGCGCCTCGGCCACGTTGGCGTCCGCATTGGACGCGGTGAGGGTGGTGTGGAAGCCGTCCGGGTGCCCGGCTTCGGCGAGCAGCTTCTTGGCCCGGCTGACGGAGCGCTCGTACGGGGTGACCGAACCGTCGAATCCGAAGGCGCCGCGCGGGATCATCGCGGGGACCTCCTGGGCCTTCCCCCCGAGGACGGCCTTGATCAGGAGCGGTACGTCCACGGCGTGGTTGAGCGCCTGGCGGACGCGGCGGTCGCGCAGCGGGCCGTCCGTGAGGGTGTCCAGCGAGAGGTACGAGGTGCGGATGCCGGTGTGGTGGTCGAGGTGGACCCCGGGGTAGCCGTCGAGTTGCAGGGCGGCGTCGGGGGTGAGGCCGCTGACGAGGTCCACCTCGCCGCTCTGGAGCGCGGCGAGCGCGGAGGACGGGTTGGGCGCGGGAGTGAAGACGAGTTCGCCGACGCCGGGCGGTCCTGACCAGTGGCCGGCAAAGGCGCGCAGACGTAGTTCGTGGTCGCGCTGCCAGTGGGCGAAGGTGAAAGGACCGGTGCCGACGGGGCGGGCGGCGAAGCCGTCGTCACCGACCTTGTCGAGGTAGCGGGGCGGGACGACGACGCCGCCGAAGAGGGAGACCTTGTCGGGCAGGATCGGGTCGTGGACGGAGGTGTGGACGTCCACGGTCCGGCTGTCCACGACGGTGACCCCGTCGACGTACCGCAGTTCCACGATCGGGGACGCGGTGGCGGGGTCGCGGAGCCGGTCGAGGCTGAACTTGACGGCGGCCGCGTCGCAGACCTCGCCGTTGTGGAAGCGGACGCCGGGGCGGAGCCTGAAGCGCCACACCTTCGGCGAGATCGCCTTCCAGCCGAGGGCGAGTCCGGGGCGCAGCTTGTTGTCGCGGCCTCGGACGGTGAGCGGGTCGAAAAGGTTGACGAGCACGTTCATGGACGTCATGTCGCCCTGCTTCTGCGGGTCCATCGTCTTCGGATCGCCCGCCTGAGACACCCTGAGCACGTTGCCGACGTTCACGGCGGGCTCGGCGCCACAGCCGCTCAGCAGGCCGGTTGCGGCGAGCGCGGGTACGGCGCCGCCCCCGTACCGCAGCACGGTGCGACGCGTCGGGCGTGGTCGCCCTGACCCACGGCGAGGGAATCGTTCCATTGACCAACACACCCGTTCCGGCAGATGGAATGCAGTGCGGGTAAGCTAATCCGCATGGGGAAACAGGTCAATACTCCTTCGCAGGCAGCGGCCCACCCGGCCCCCGACGCTCCGCCCCCGGCCGGCGGCGCTCCGGGCCCCGTGGACAAAGCGCTGGAGGTGCTGTCAGCGCTCGTCGCCACGGGGGCGCCGCACCGTCTCGCGGACCTTTCCCGGCGTACCGGACTGGCCAAGCCCACCGTGCACCGGCTCCTGCGCTCCCTCGCCGCTGCGGGCTTCGCCGAACCGGGCGAGAACGGCAGCTACCGCCCGGGGCCGGCCCTCCTCGGCCTCGCCGCGGCGGTGCTCGGCGAGGAGCCGCTGCTGACACACGTCCGCCCGGTACTCGACGAACTCCGCGCCCGCACAGGCCAGTTCGCCTCCTTCGCCGTACGCGACCGAGAGTGGCTGGTGCACGTCGAGGTGCGCTCACACGGAACGGGCCTCGCCCTCGGGCCCCGGCCCGGCGAGCGCGAACACCTCACGGCCGGAGCCTGCGGACTGCTCGTCCGCGCGCTGACCGGCGAACCGGCGGAAAGCGGGGACCCCACTGCCGCAGACCCGTCCGTGCGTGAAACACACGACGACGCCGAGGAACTCGCGCGGGCCGCGCAGAACGGCTGGGCACTCGATCCGGCGGACCCCAACGCGGCGCGGCGCGCGCTCGCGGTCGCCGTGCGCGCCCCCGACGGGACTCTGGCGGGCGTCCTCGCACTGAGCGGCCCCGTCTTCACGTTCGACGACGCATCCGCCGAAATCTACGCGCCGCTCGCACTGTCGGCAGCACGCAGCATCGAAGCGGGTCTGGCGGCTGCGGCACCGCCGAGGCTGGGTCTGGTGGCGGAGGCGGACAACGGCAGGTCGGGGGGCGGTTGGGGCCGGCCCTCCCCGGCACCACGAGCCTGACCCATCTCGCCGAGAACATCCCGCCGGAGCCCTTCATCCGACCGAGGAGGAACTGACGGATCACGCCAGAGGCGGCACAGCCCTGGAACCGGGCCGACGCGGCGGCCCGGTTCCAGGATCTTCGAAGCCGCGCAATGCTGGAAGCCCGTGGGCCAGTTGCTGCACCCTCAGCTCACGACCATCCGCCAGGACCTGAACCACATGGGCCGCGCGGCCGCGCTCAGCCTGCTTCACCGCCTCGGCGAACAGGACACGCCGCCGGTTCCGCACGTGTCCCCGCCTCAGCTCATCATCCGCGAATCCACCGCCGAACCACGTTGACTTGCAGTGACCTGCAGAGCAGCAGCATGCAAGCGGCTGCCTCACCTCTCACCAGTGTGTGTCAGCGGCGGCGTCGCTTTTTCCACACGATCACCGCGACGAGCACCACCATCGAGGCCGGCAGGGTGTAGCCCGCGGCGCTGCCCTCCAAGAGGTGTCCCCTGGCCGGGTCCACATCATCCCCCGTTCGCAACTGCCCAGTAGTCGCTGCGATCTCCGGTACCCGCGATCGGGGCGTTCTTGCCCCAAGTCCAGTGACGGCTACCAGAGCCGCCCCGGTTCAGGGCCGGAACGGCTGCTGGGGCGTAAGCGGCAGGCGGACCGTGCTCGGCGGTGGCAGCGCGCCGCGGGCAGGCTCGGCACGGAACGCTTCGAGAAGGTAGGCCACCAGACGCCGGGACGCCGCACCGTCCCCGGGCAGCGCCGCCACCAGACCGCAGTTGGCCACCACCACGACGAGCAGGTCGGAGGGGTGGAAGTCGGGCCGCAGCACGCCCGCTGCCTGAGCCCTGCGTACCAGAGCGGCGAACGCCTTCTCTCCCTGCTCACGTGCCCGGGCGTGCTCCTCCGTGGACTCGGGGAAGGCCAGGAAGAACTCAGCGGGGAACCCCCGCTCCTCGCTCTGCAGAGCGCAGATCCTCTCGATCAGCCGCTGGAAGCCGCGCCAGGGGTCGGGATCGTCGACGGCCTCCGTGAGTGCCCGGCCGCAGAGGTCCATCTGCCGGGCGAAGGCGGCCCGCACCAGATCGTCCCGGGTCGGGAAACGTCGGTACAAGGTCGCCACACCGACGCCGGCCCGCCTGGCCACAGTGGCCATCGGCGCATCGATGCCGCGCTCGGCGAACACGTCGCGGGCGGCGACGAGGATTCGGTCCCGGTTGCGTCGAGCGTCCGCCCGCAGGCCGTCCTCCGCCGCGCCGTCACCCGCGGTCCGAGAGGCGATCCGAGATGATCTCACCGCCACTGTCTCTCACCTCCGCCAGAAGTGGATGGTCCCATCCACATAGCAACCTACCGTCGTTCTCGACGACAGCAGAGCAAGCGCACGCAGCGAAGGTGACAACGATGAGCCAGCCGGTGAGCCCGATGATGAAGGCCGTGCTGTTCGACCGCTTCGGCGGTCCTGAGGTGCTGTACGTGGGCCGGGTACCGAGGCCCGAACCGGCCCCGGGCGAGGTGCTGGTGCGCGTGCGCGCTCTCAGCGTGAACGGCGGCGAGCTGATGGGCCGGGCCGGCCGTGCATCGTTCGTCACCGGCCGAAAGTTCCCGCAGCGCACCGGTCTCGACTTCACCGGCGAGGTCGCTGCCTTCGGCCCCGGCAGGGCCGGGCACGGGGAGGAGTTCGGGGTCGGCGACCGGGTCTGGGGCGTCCTGGGTCGCGCGTCCTTCGGCAGCGCTGCCGAGTACGTGACGGTGCGCGCCGACCGGCTGGGGCGCGTACCGGAAGGACTCGACCTGATCGAGGCCGCCGCGCTGCCGGTGGGCACCACGGCCCTCACCGCGCTCCGCGACAAGGTCGCGCTGCGCCCGGGTGAACAACTGCTCGTACGCGGCGCGGCGGGCGGCGTCGGCAATCTCGCGGTCCAGCTCGGGCGGGCCCGCGGCGCGGAGGTCACCGCCCTGGCGCGCGCCGCGAACCTCGACTTCGTCCGCGAACTCGGCGCCCGCCACACCGTCGACCACCGCACGGTCCGCCCGCACGAACTCGGCCGTTTCGACGTGGTGCTCGACACGGCGGGCACCGAGCTGCGGACCTACCGGGGTCTGCTGAAGCCGGGCGGGCGCATGGTGACGATCTCCTTCGACGCCTCGCACCCTGCCGCGTCGCTGGGCTACATCGCGGCCAGTGCCGCACACGGCCGCGGTCGGGTCCGCTTCTTCAGCGGCAACCCGCGCCGCCCCCTCCTCGACGACATCGCGGGCTACGCGGCGGCCGGCACCCTGCGACCCGCGGTGGACACCGTCTTTCCGCTGGAGCAGATCGGGGAGGCGCACCGGGCCCTGGAGGCCGGCGGGGTGCGCGGCAAGTTTGTGGTGCGCGTCGCCTGAAATGCGGGTGCGCACGTCGGCCACCGCGGCGGGCCGGCCCGGTCTCCTTCGACCTGCGCCTCTCGAGTACCGCGAGGAAGGCGCCCCTTGTCCCGTCGGTGGGAATCCGGTACTCATCGCTGCGTGGGCGGCCCTGCGTGGGCCTCAGAATTGGCAGGAATGGACGGTGTCTCACGACCTACGATGCGGCCTATGACGATCACGTACGAGTGGCGCGGTGACTTCGACGATGCCGCCGTCGACACGCTCCACGCGGAGGCGTTCGGGCACGTTCAGGAGAACACCGATCGGCAGACACGAGTGCGGCGTCACAGCCTCGGCTGGGTCTGTGCGCGTAGCGGTGGCAGGCTCGTAGGGTTCGTCAACGTCGCCTGGGACGGGGGCGTCCATGCCTTCGTTCTCGACACGATGGTCGCCGAGGACGCGCGCAAGACCGGTGTCGGGACCGAACTCGTGGCGGCCGCGGCCCACGGCGCCCGTGCGGCGGACTGCGAATGGCTCCACGTGGATTTCGAAGAACATCTGCGCCCTTTCTACTTCGACGCATGCGGCTTCGGGCCGACGGAGGCTGGGCTCCTCGCCCTGCGCTAGTTCTCGTCTGCTCACCGCCCCCGCGGCGAAGCCCGGGCAGCCTCGCGGCCAAACCCGGTCGGCCGTTCGGCCGTTCGGCGAAGCCCGATCGGCCGCGCGGCGCGCAGGCGCGGCCGGACGCCGGCCCCGGTCCGGTCCCGCCGTCGACGCCGAGCCGCTGCAGCCCGGTCCGGGCGGGTGCGTCAGAGCACGGCGAGTCGGTCCACCAGCAGCGCCACCCTCGTCTCGGTGTCCTCCGGCGGTAGCCGTCCCGCCCGGGTCAGGGTCGCGAGACCGTGCAGGGACGCCCAGAACACCTCGGTGAACAGCCCCGAATGGACGCCCTTTCCGGCGACCTCGCCGAGGCACTCCAGCAGTGCGGCAAAGGCGTCCTTGAGGGGTTCCGGGGTGTCCTCCTGCGCGTACGCGAGGCCGCCGTCGAGTTGGAATATGGCGTCATAGACCGCCGGGTTCTGGTCGGCGAAGGCGAGGTAGGCGCGGGAGAGGGCGGTGACCCGGGCGTGCGGGTCGCCTGCCGCCGAGGCCTGTGAGGTCGCGGCCCGCACCGCCGCGGCCAGCTCGGCAGCACCCTCCAGGGCGACGGCGCCGATGATCTCGCGCTTGCCGCGGAAGTGGCTGTAGAGGACGGGCTGGCTGTACTCGATGCGTTCGGCGAGCCGACGGGTGGTGACCGCGTCCCAGCCCTGCTGCTCGGCGAGTTCGCGGGCGGTCGCCACGATGAGGCGCTCGCGCTCCGCCCGTTCACGCTGCTTGCGTTCCTGTACCGACATGACCCGATCCTAGCACTGCTAGACAATCGAGCGGCAGTAGTACTAGCGTTGCCTCAACAGCTAGCAGCGCTAGATAGTTGGAGGGGTCGTCATGCTCAACGCACTTGAGGTGTTCACCACCGTGGTCGTCGGCCTGATGGTCGGGGTGGAGTTCTCCGTCGCCTTCGTCATCAACCCGATCCTCAACGCCCTCCCCGAGGACAGCGGCCAACTCGGCCGCGCCCACGGGGGCCGGATGCTCGGCGCCGTGATGCCGGTCTGGTACATCGGCTCGCTCGTCCTCGTCGCGATACGGGCCGTCGCGGGCCGGCACCACGACGGCGTCGGCCTCGCCGTCATCGCCGGCGCGCTGCTGCTCCTCAGCGTGATCATGTCGCTCCTGCTGCTCGTCCCGATCAACAACCGGGGCAAGACGTGGACCCCCGAGAACCGGCCTGCCGACTGGAAGGAGCAGATGAACCGCTGGGACCGCTTCCACTACGTCCGCGTCGCCATCCTCATCGCCGCCTTCACCTTGCTCGCCGCCGCTCTCGCCTGAGCACAGTGCGCCTCAGTGGTTCCACGACGGCCCCCGGCTTCGGACTCTCGAGCCGGCCGGCCAGCCGGCTGGCGACGGCGACGGTTTCCTGGTCATCAAGGCCGGCCGCAACCCGCCTGACACCACCTCAGCCATCCTCCAGCGAGCCCTGGCTTCTCCCCCGTACGAGGGCCCCGCCACGACGGACCCGCCGCCCGCGCCAGGCATAGACATCACTGGCCACCTGGATCGCGTACTGCGTCTTCGTCACCTGGTCGACGGTGACCGCGCCGCCGAAGTTGTTCTCGTGGCCTACCAGGATGACGACGAAGTCCGTGGCGGGACCGGAGACCGAGCGCAGGTGCCGGGCCAGGGAACGCGTCGTGGGCTCCCCGCTCGCCGCAGGATGTCGTTGCCGCCGCGCTCCCGAAAAGCGAGCCGTCGATGTCCCGGAAAATGTGGCCGTGGACATCGCTGTTCGCGGAGAGGGAGCCGGTGATGCCCAGGCACCGGTGCGCGATGTCCCGCACGCTCAGCGCGCCAGGTCGCCTGCATCCAGGACCTCTACAGCGCGGGACTGCCCTCCCAGATCATCCGGGACATCCTTCCCTGCACCGCGCCGACACCGCCCGCGGGCGAATGCACCCGACTTCTGGCCCTCGTCCAGCCTCCAGCTCCAGCGGCGGACAGCCCCGAGCGTCCTCACATCTGCGCCCCCGTCCGCGCCCGCCCGGGAATTACTTCCACGCGACGGCCACGACTGCCGCAGCCGCGATGGACTTGACGCCCATCTTCGCGTCAACCACGCCCAGATCCAGGGTTGTTCGGGTCCAGATGAGTCCCGCCCCGGTGACCAGCTGGACCACCGCGCTGGTCAGCATGTAACTGCCGGCCACCGGGTCTTTCGCTCTCAGTTGGAAGAAGACTCCACCCATGAGCGCGGCGAACCCGAAGAGATGAAAGACAAGGAACACGTATCGAAGAATCTCCATGCCAGTGTTCTTTCTCCGAAGTCAGAGCGCGTTGCTGAGGTATCGCACAGGTAGACGCACGGTTCCTGGCGGTGCCATGGGCGAGGCGTGGGGAGTTCATCGCAGAGTGAGCGGGGTCTCGGACGCGATGCGGGACAGCTTCGCAGGGTTGCGGACGGCGTAGAGGCCGGTGATGCGGCCGTCCTCCACCCGGGCCGCGATGATGCTGTCCAGTTCACCGTTCAGGTGGATCGTCAGCGCCGGGCTGCCGTTGATCATGATGGGTCCGAAGGCGAGCGGGATCGTGTTCTTGGCGAAGCCGCCGGCCAACAGGCGGGCCACCTTGTCGGCGCCGGTGATCGGCCGCAGCGCAGCGTGTTTCACGCCGCCGCCGTCGCCCATGTAGACGACGTCAGGCGCGAGTACGTCGAGCAATCCTTGCAGGTCGCCGCCCTCCAGCGCCCGCACGAACGACTCCACCGCCGCCCGCGTCTGGCGCTGGGACACCACTGTGCGCGGGCGCCGGGCGTCCACGTGCCGGCGGGCGCGGTGCGCGATCTGGCGGACGGCGGCCGGGGTCTTGTCGACGGCCGCCGCGATCTCGTCGTAGCCGACGTCGAAGACCTCGCGCAGCACGAACACGGCCCGCTCGGTCGGTGACAGCGTCTCCAGGACCAGCATCACCGCCATCGACACGCTCTCGGCGAGTTCGACGTCCTGGGCGACGTCCGGCGTGGTCAGCAGCGGCTCCGGCAGCCACGGGCCCACGTACGACTCCTTGCGCCGGGACATCGTGCGCAGCCGGTTGAGTGCCTGCCGCGTCGTGATCCGGACCAGGTACGCGCGCTGGTCGCGCACCTGCTCGAGGTCGACCTCGACCCACCGCAACCAGGTCTCCTGCACGACGTCCTCGGCATCGGCCGCCGAGCCGAGCATCTCGTACGCGACGGTGAAAAGCAGGTTGCGACAGGCGACGAAGGCCTCGGTCGCCCGGTCAACGGTGTTGGCATCGCTCATAGTTGGATCATCTCCCCTTCGGCCGCCTCGGATCTAGGAAATCCGTTCTACGGCCGGCCCCTCGGCCCGCAATGCCTCCAGCGCCTGGCGGCGTCCGGCGCCTCCTTTCATGCGGTGCAGCTTGTACCCGCCGGGCTGGTGCGCCTCATCGGCCAGGTGCTTGACGATGCCCTTGCACACGGTTTCCTTCATTTTCGCGCCGAGGCGACCGTCGATGTGGAACCACACCGCGATGTCGGACCTGTTGCCGAACTGGAAGATGCCGGTGCCCCGGCCCAGGCTGATGCACTGCGCCCCGAACGACTGGCTGAGGGCTTCGGGCTGTTGCCCCGCCAACCGGCTGAGCACCGTGTCGGCGGCCCGCGCGCCCAGCGGCATCGCCGTCTGGCAGCTCATCCGCAGCGGCAGACCCGAGGGCGCCGCGGAGTCCCCCGCCGCAACGATACGGTCGTCATCCACGCTGGTCAGCGTCTCGTCCGTGAGCAAGCGGCCCAGGGCATCGGTACGCAGCGCACTGCGCAAGGCCAGGTCCGGCACGCTGAAACCTGCGGTCCAGATGGTCACCGCGCTGGGCAACTCCCGACCGTCAGCGAGCCGTACGGCGTCACGCGTCACCGCCGTCACCAACGAGGCGGGGCCTTCCACGACGTTCACCCCGAGCGCCGCCAGCCGCCCGGCCACCGACCGCCGCCCCCGCCGGTGCAGGTACGGCCCGAGCACGCCACCGCAGGCCAGGGTCACGTTGCGGCCCTGCTCCGCCAGTTCCGCAGCGGTCTCGATGCCTGTCGGACCCGCTCCGACGACCGTTACCGCGGCCGACGCGGGCGCCGCATCCAGAACCGGCAGCAGCCGCTGCGCCTCCTCCAGGCCCGCGATCGGGTGGGCGAACTCGGCGGCCCCGGGCACCTGCGGGTCGGCGCTGCCACTGCCTACCGCGTAGACCAGGTAGTCGTAGCCGACCGTACCGCCGCTCGCCAGCTCCACCCCGCGCCCGGCCGCGTCGATCCGCGTCACGCTGTCGACCAGTAGCTGCACCCCCTCCGCCAGGACCTCCCGGTAGTCGACGACTGCGGCGCCGGTCCCGCCCACCATCTGGTGCAGGCGGACCCGGTGGACGAAGGCGGGGCGCGGGTTGATCAGCGTCACGGTCACGTCGGCGCGCTGCGTCAGTCGATTCGCCGCCATGACGCCGGCGTACCCGCCGCCCACCACAACCACATCGGTGCTCTCACCCATGATGATGTCTCCCTCGTTTCGACCGGTCCGAGCGGTTCGAGCTCAAGACACCACCTGCACGGCAGCTGTGACAGCATGTGCTCCAGATCACTTTCCCAGCGGTTGGGCGTGAGGCCAGGGGCGATGATCTGCTCGGTCAGGCTCAGCCCCGGCTTCTCTGCCCGTCATCGTCAGGCGGAGGGAGCAGACGTCGCAGGAGCCGATGCCGGGCCAGGAGCCCGCCCATGAAAGCTGCCCACGGCGGGGCACCCCAGGTGTACAGACGGACTGTCCAGTAGTTCTGGACCGTCTGCGTCGCGTGGTGACGGATCGTGGTGGACGCAGCCTCTGGTTCTGGAGTGGACGCAGCCTCTGGTTCGGGATGCGAAGGGATATGCAGGCCGTAGACCGGCACGTAGGGCAGGTTGGCGGCGCGCATCGCGCACAGCCGATGCTGTCCGTTGGTCAGCGACTTCGCTCCCTGGTCCCACCACAGGTGATCATGGATGAGGTCCTGCGCCCATTGCCGGTCGTCGACGCTGAGATGTTCAGCCGCGTAGACCTTGGCCAGTGCGGCGTCATCCTGCGGGCTCTCGGCCTCCAGTTCAGCGTGGTGCTGGGCGACCGCGACGATCGCCGGCCAGTCGGCCTGGTGGTACGCGCACGCGCTGAAGTCGGGCTCGGTGAGCTCGGTGAACAGTTCCGCGTGTGCCACCTGGGTGCCGCGTTCACCGTCGTTGTAGGTGCGCGCCAGCTCTTTGGCCCGCTCCCGGTGCGGGCACTTGAACAGGTCGTGTGGCCAAGGCAGTTCAGGGAGGGGCACCATGCGCATCCCGCTGACGCCGTGCAGGTGGAGCTCACGTTGGCCGTCATCGGCGAATTGGCTCGGGTACAGGTCTGTCTCGCCTGCGGGTGGGGGCGGCCGCAGCTGCGCGTCGAGTTCCCTGAGCGAGTGGACATCGGGCTCCCGGACATCACGGATGTCGAAGAACGGGGTGTCGTGCCGGGGCTCCCGCTGATCCAGGGCGATCCGCTCCGGGTTGGGCCGGATGAGGACCTGCACGTCGGTGTCCGCGAGTACGAGCGCGCCCGGCACACCGTGGACACTGGCCACGACGACCGGGTGGGGTCCGGCTGCGGGGCGGTGAAGCAGCTGGGCGGCGTGCGCGGCCGGCAGATGGCCGATCCATTCGACACGGTGGAATCCTTCGTCCACTCCCATGGACGTCACGGGGTGCCGCCGTGCGTGAACCTGCAGGTAATCGCCGACCATCAGGCCGTGCGCCGGCTTCGTGAAGGAGGCGGCACGCCGGGATACCAGCGGGATCTGCGGTTCCTCGGCGGGAGATTCCCCGTCGTCCGCAGGCGTCCGCCGCGTACGGTGCGGATGGGGCTCCTCAGGCGATCGGCCGCCGCTGAACCCGTCGGGCTCCTGGGTCCAGGTGGGGTGTTCCCTGTCCCAGGCACACCGGTCGGCGTCGAGGTGCACGCCGCGACGATGGTCGCCCTTGCGCAAAAGAATCGGGCCCGGGAAACCCTGACACCACACAGCGGCCATCTCATCGAACGCCATACGTGTGGGCAGGTCGGCGGTTGCACGATCCAGGAAAGCAGGACGCACGATGTGCTGAACCCGTTCGACACGGGCGAGGCCTTCGCCGCGCTGCCCCGCGTCGGGCCCATAACGATCGCGGACGGCCAGCAGATAGTCCCCGACCTCGAACGCCATATCGCGCTGAAACATGAGCTCCACAGTGCCCCTCCCGCCTCTGATCATCGCGTGCGTACCACCGCCTTGTCCGGGCAACAGGGGTTTCCGGCGAGTGTGCGCACGCACCCGCCGCCCTGGCCGACGTCGACGGGGCAACTCCGTAACCCTGTTGACGGCACACCTCGCGGGGCGGCGCGATGGCCTGGGGCGGCCGGCTCTGGGCGACCGCGGAAATGCTGCACGGACCTGCCGCCAACGCGCTGTCCGCGGACGCGGCGCCGGGGGGAGCCCGCGGAACCTATCTGGCAGCATTCCAGTACTCGTTCGCGGCCGCGGACATGGTGACACCCGGCCTCTTCGGTGTCCTGTACGGCGTCGACCAATCCATGCCCTGGGTCGTCATCGGCTGCCTGGCACTCACCGCGAGCACGGCCATCAGGCCCCTGGAACGGCGCCTGACCGGCAGCACAGCCACCGACGGCACAGCCACCGAAGCCCACGCGGACCAACCGACAGACGGCGGGCGCCAGGAGACACGTGAGGCTCTCTGACCTCGTGTGCAAGATCTCAGTCGCTCGCGCCGAGAGTGTGCGCAAGTGCGTCGACGGTCACGTCGACGATGGCGCGCAGCTGCTCCGCGCTCGTTCCGGCTCTGCTCATGACGGCGAGGGACTGGTTCACGGCCGCGAGGTGGGTCGCGTAGGACTCGGCCGCCTCGTCGTGCAGTCGGCCGGCCTTCAGCGCGGCGCGTAGCCGGGTGTGCTGGAAGCCGATCGCCTCCCGTGCGTGCGCCGCGATGCTTGCGCTCAGCACCGGGGTCGCCATCACGGTCTGGGCTACGAGGCATCCGTCGGGCAGACCGGGGTCCGCGATGCGTTCAAGGGTGATGTCGAAGAACGCCCGCACGGCTGCCAGGGGTTGGTCGGCGGCGCAGGACAACGCGGCGTCGTACTTGTCTCCGTAGCGCGTGGTGTAGCGGTCCAGGCAGCGCAGGAAGAGCGTGTCCTTGTCGCCGAGGGAGGAGTAGATGGAACTGCGGTTGAGTCCGGTCGCCCGGGACAGGTCGTCCACCGACGTGTCCGCGTAGCCGGCCCGCCAGAACTGGATCATCGCGGCATCGAGCGCCGTGGCGATGTCGAACTGCTTCTTGCCTGCCATGCCGCACCCTTCTTCTGCGCTGCCTTCGCGGTGTCGACCATCATCCCATCTTGAAACAATCAGTTCAAGATGGGTTAGTGTGAAGTCGTGGTCATGGCCGGACAGCCCTCGGACCGCACCGCGCAGCGTCAGGCGCACCGCGTGCTCGCTCACCGCTCCCGTCATGTCCACCGCGCTCGTGGGCCACACCCCGGCCGAGGCGCCGAGGCACTCAGCACACGTACACACCTGCACACCTGCACACCTGCACACCTGCACACCTGCATCTTCAGTAGACCATCAGCACACCTCACGCCAGTGGAGGAGCATCATGAATGATCCCGCAGACGCCCCTTGCGTCTCCAGCAACCCGGTCCGCGACCTGCCGCTGCCCGACCTGGCCGGTTTCACCCACCGTTGGGTCGACGCGGGCGGCGTCCGGCTTCACGCGGTCGAGGGCGGTCGGCCGGACGGTCCGGCCGTCGTGCTGCTCGCCGGGTTTCCGCAGACCTGGTGGGCATGGCGCAAGGTGATGCCGACCCTGGCCGACCGTTTCCACGTCGTCGCGATCGACCTGCCGGGCCAGGGCCACTCCGAGCGCCCTGACATCAGTTACGACACACACACGGTCGCCGCACACGTCCACGCCGCGGTCGAGGCGCTCGGAGTCTCGGCATACTGGCTGGTCGCCCACGACATCGGCGCGTGGGTCGCCTTCTCCCTCGCCCTGAAGTACCAGAGCCAGTTGCGTGGCCTGGCACTGCTCGACGCCGGCATCCCGGGCATCACACTCCCTGACGCCGTTCCGACCGACCCCGAACACGCGTGGAAGACCTGGCACTTCGCCTTCCACCTCGTGCCCGATCTGCCCGAGACACTGCTCGCGGGCCGCGAACGGGAGTACGTCGGCTGGTTCCTGAAGGTCAAGACCCTGTCCTCCGACACCTTCGACGACGCCGAGGTCGGGCGGTACGCCGCGTCCGTGGCCGCCGACGGCGGCCTGCGTGCATCCCTGGCCTACTACCGGGACGCCGCCGAGTCGGCGCAGAAGAACCACGAAGTGCTGGAACGACAGCGCCTGACGGTCCCGGTTCTCGGGATCTCCAGCAGCCACGGCTCCATCCCCGACATGGCAGCTTCCATCGAGCCGTGGGCCGACCACACCACTGGTGTCGTCGTGCCGGACGCCGGACACTTCATCCCCGATGAACAGCCGGATGCCGTCGCTGCCGCACTGACCGACTTCATCATCGAGGGTGAATGAGACTGGAGGGTGAATGAGACTGGGCGGACACACGTATCGGGATAGGCACGTCGAGGATCGACAGCGGGCGGCTCGAGACGTGGCTGACCAGTTCGTCCGGGCGGTCTCCGGCCTTCGTGACGAACACCGAGCGCGCGATGGTGACGGACCGGTCCTGGCTCCCCTCTCTCGCGCACGTGGGCGCCGTCCACGCACGCGTGGGGCGCCTGCGGTGCGCGCCCCGAAAGCACCATGTCGTCCGGAGGCGCGCGGCAGGAGTTCGGGTTCAGGCGTTGTAGCCACCGTGGGCGTCCAGCACCGCGCCCGTGACGTACGACGCGGCAGGGCCGGCCAGGAAGGCGATTGCCGCGGCGATCTCTTCGGGGTGGCCCATACGCTGCAGGGACAACGAGCTGACCAGGGCTTTGAGCGTCTCGGAGTCCCGGCGGGGCGTCGGCGCGGGCTGGTCCCTGGCGCGCGAGCTGGAGTCGATGACCCTGCTCGACGTGTACGAGGCGGTGGAACCCGGCCCGCTGTTCGCGATGCACCGCACCACCCCGGACCAGGGATGCGTGGTGGGTCACGGCATCCAGCCGGCGATGCAGGGCAGCTACGAGGGCATCGAGAAGACCCTGCGAGAGGAACTGGCCCGCGTCACGCTCGCGAACCCGCATCCTCGAACGCGGTCCGATCACGCGTCCGCGGTGAGATCCCGAAGCGCTCGAAGCAATTCCGCACGTTGCGCCTCGTCGAGCGGTGCGAAGAGGTCGTGCAGCACGCCGATCGACAACTGTCGGCCCTCCGCGAGTGCCGTATGCCCCGACTCGGTGAGGGTGTGCTCGAAGCGTCGCCCGAGACCCGCGGTCCGAGCGATGAGCCCACGGTCCACTAGGCGGCCCGCGAGGGTGCCGAACGCCTGATCACTCTGGAACGTCGCGACGGCCAGGTCATGCCCGGAGGCCCCCGGCATCCGCTCGATGGCGCGCAGGGCGTCCCACTGGACGAGGCTGATCCCGATCTCACGCAGCGCGGCATCCATCGTGCGGTGGTTCCGGTACTGCGCACGCTTGATCGCCTGCCCGAGCGCTTCTAGGTCGGTCGTCATGGTGCTACCGTATCAACATCAGTATATAAACATGTTGATTCACCGAGGAGCATCATGCCCATCTCCCCTGCCGACCTTTCCGACCTGTCCGGACTTCCCGAGGACCTCCCTGTCCTTCAGGCCGGCGACCCCGAGGCACGCACGGCACTCGTGCTGCACGGCGGTGGCGGGCCCCGCACCGTCGCCCCGATAGTGGGGCACCTCTCGACCGCCATGCACGCGTTCGCCCCGACGCATCCCGGCTGGGAAGGCACAGCGCGCCCCGACTCCATCACCTCGGTCGCACAGCTCGCGGCCGCCTATCTCGGGCGCCTGCTCGAACACGAAGAGCACGACGTCGTGCTGGTCGGGTCCTCGATCGGCGGGTGGATCGCCCTCGAGATGGCGGTGCAGGCCGCCCGTGACGAGCGGTACGCGGGTCTGATCGGGGCCGTGGTCGACATCGACGGCGTCGGTGCGGTGGTGGAGGGCGAGCCCGTCGCGGACTTCTTCGCCCTCGACGCCCGCGGGCTCGCCGAGGCCGCCTGGCACGCCCCGGAGCGGGGATACGTCGACCCGGCCGGCTTCACCGATGAGCAGCGCGCGATCCAGCAGGCGAACGGACGCACGATGGCCGCCGTCGCCGGCGCGAGCATGAGCGACCCGACGTTGCTCGGCCGGCTCGGCGCGGTGGATGTCCCGACGCTCGTGGTGTGGGGCGAGAGCGACCGGATCGTCACGCCGGCCTACGGGCGGGCTGTCGCCCGTAGGGTGCCGGGCGCGCAGTTCATCGAGATCCCGCGGGCCGGGCACCTCCCGCACCTGGAAGCGCCGGACGCGACCTGGGCGGCGCTCGACCCGTTCCTGGCGAAGTCCTAGATCCGGTACACCGGTTGTGGCATCACGGGCTCGCGGTGGAGGGCGAGGCCGGCAGCACGAACTCGGCGTGGACTGCGCCGGTGTCCTGGCTCGCGCTGAGCGTTGCGCCATTTCGGCGCAAGGAGGCAAGGGCCGCCGCGTTGTGGACTTCGGTGTCCGCGACCACGGACCGCGCACCGGCCCCCGCGGCTTCCTGGAGGAGTAAGCGCAGAGCGGCGGTCCCTACTCCTTGTCCGCGCCACGAGCGGGCCAGCCACATACCGGTTTCGAGGACGCCATGAGTGCCGCGGAGAGCCAGGCGAGCCGAACCCACGGTCTTTCCGTCGTACGTGACCGCGAACGTGGACTCGTGGAGCGGGCCGACCAGTCCGTCGCGTCGAGCACGATGCCAGTTCCGGAAGGCTTCCTGTCGTGCGAGCGTCCACCCTGGTGGACCAGTGACGGGAGGCATGACCTCTTCGGGTTCCGCATCCTCGACGGCCACCGCGAGGAGTTCCTCGAGACCCTCTTCGTCCACCTGCCGCAATTGCACCCGACCGACCATGTCGGTTCCTCCCCGCTGAGCGCCGGACACCGGTTGTCGATCCTTACGTGATGCTTGATGTCACGCGAGCGGTTTTCTGACCTGCCCGGGTCACTCCTCGGCCTACGCATCGGCATCGGCCGCCCCGACCCGGACCGGACCGCCAAGCACTCGCCGCGGTGGTCGTGCTCGGGGGCGGGGGCTTCGCTGTGTCGAGGGCGCGGCGCGACTGACACGTAGCTTCTGACCATGCGGGGTGAGGCCGCCCCGTCCTCCTCCGGCAGTGTTCTGGCCTCCTCCCTGAGTAGGAGACCGGCATCCCGCCTGGTACGGCATCACCAACCGCAAGTGCCAGCACCGGTGCGATGCCCCGACACCGCTCCTCCCGCCAGGCTGGGTCGTCCGACCGACACCTGATCTGGAGATCCGCTTCTCGTGGCTACCTTGCTCTACCGGCTGGGCCGGACCGCCTTCCGGCGCCGCTGGCTCGTGGCGTTGTTGTGGGCGGTGCTCCTCGGCACCGCCGGCTTCGGCGCCGCCTCGGCTTCGACCGCTTCCGACGACAACACGTCCTTCATGCCCGGCATCGAAGCGCAGAAGGCGTTCGACCTGATCGGGGAGCGCTTCCCCGGTTCGGCGGCCGACGGCGCCAACGCGCAGGTCGTGTTCGCCGCCCCCGACGGCGAGAAGGTGACGGCGCACGACAACCGCGCGGTCATCGAGGACTTCGTACAGGAGGCCGCCGACGAGCCACAGGTCTCCAACGCCGTGAGTCCCTTCACCGCACAGGCTGTGAGCAAGGACGGCTCCACCGCCTACGCCACCGTCAACTTCAAGGTGTCGTCCGGCGATCTGACCGACGCCGACAAGGCAGCCGTGGAGAAGGCCGTCGACCAGGCTCGTACCGCCGGGCTCACCGTCGAGGTCGGCGGCTCCGCTCTCACCGAGCAGCCCGCGGCGGGCGGCTCGTCCGAGATGATCGGCATCGCTCTCGCCGCGGTGGTCCTGCTGATCACCTTCGGCTCCCTCGCGGCCGCCGGCCTCCCGCTGCTGACCGCCGTCATCGGCATCGGTGTGAGCATGGCCGCCATCATGGCCTTCGCCGGTGTCTTCGGGCTCTCCCTGACGACCGGAACACTCGCCACGATGCTCGGCCTGGCAGTCGGTATCGACTACGCCCTGTTCGTGGTCTCCCGCTACCGGGAGGAACGCGCGAACGGGCGGGAACCGCTCGACGCGGCCGGTCTGGCCGCGGGCACGGCCGGCTCCGCCGTGGTCTTCGCCGGCCTGACGGTCATCATCGCCCTGGCGGGACTGTCCGTGGTCGGCGTTCCCATGCTGACCAAGATGGGCCTGTGCGCCGCGGGTGCCGTCGTCGTCGCGGTGCTGATCGCGCTGACCCTGGTTCCCGCCCTGCTCGGCTTCTGGCCGCAGGCGGTACTCGCCCGCTCCACCCGCAAGCGCGGTGTCGCGGCCGAGCCGGAACACAACGGCGGTTCGCGGTGGGCCCGGTTCGTGCTGCGCCGGCCGGTGGCGGTTCTGGTGCTGGGTGTCGTGGGTCTGGGAACCCTGGCTCTGCCCGCGGCGCACTTGGAGATGGGCATGCCGGGAGCCGAGTCGAAGCCCGTGTCCTCGACGGAACGGCGTGCCTACGACGCACTCGCGGACGGTTTCGGCGCCGGTTTCAACGGACCGCTGACCGTGGTCGCGGACGTCAAGGAGGCGGACGACCAGAAGGGTGCCGTCGCCCGGATCAGCGAGACGATCAAGGACACCGACGGGGTGGTGTCCGTCTCCGCCGCCCGGTTCAACACGGCGGGCGACGCGGCGCTGCTGTCCGTGGTTCCGGCGACCGGGCCGAACGACGAGAAGACCAAGGACCTCGTCCAGGACATCCGTGCCCAACGCGCAGACCTTGAGGGGCGGACGGGAGCGACGTTCGAGGTCACGGGCAGCACGGCGATGAACATCGACGTCGCCCAGGCCCTCCAGGACGCCCTCGTGCCCTACCTGGCCGTCATCGTGATACTCGCCCTTGTCCTGCTGCTGGTGGTCTTCCGCTCAATCCTGGTACCCGTCAAGGCCGCCCTCGGGTTCCTGCTGTCGGTGCTGGCCGCGCTCGGCGCGGTGGTGGCGGTCTTCCAGTGGGGCTGGGGCGCGGGACTGATCGGCGTGGAGCAGCCCGGTCCGATCATGAGCCTGATGCCGATCTTCTTGGTGGGTATCGTCTTCGGCCTGGCGATGGACTACGAGGTCTTCCTCGTCGCGCGCATGCGTGAGGCGTACGTCCACGGCGGTTCGGCCCAGCAGGCGGTGGTCACCGGGTTCAGGCACAGCGCCCGGGTCGTCACCGCAGCCGCGGTGATCATGATCGCGGTGTTCTCCGGGTTCATCGGCGCCGCGGAGTCGATGATCAAGACGATCGGTTTCGGGCTCGCCGTCGCCGTACTGTTCGACGCCTTCGTCGTGCGCATGGCGCTCGTTCCGGCCGTGCTCGCCCTGCTCAAGGACAAGGCGTGGTGGCTGCCCGGCCGACTCGACCGGTTGCTGCCCAGGGTCGATGTCGAGGGCGCGGAACTGACCGCGAGGACCGCCCACGACACCGCGGCGGCGGACGACGTGCAGATCGCGCCGCAGACTCCGGCTCGCCTCTGAGGACCCGTACCGACGGGCCGCGACGCACGCTGTGACGGCGTCGCGGCCCGCCGGTATGTGAGCATGTCTGTCCCCGACCCCCTTCACGGAGCGTGATGAGCACCAGCTGGCAGCGCCGGGCGGCAGCACGCCCGCACGTCACCGAGGCCCTGACGCTGTTGCTGGTGTCCGTAGCCGGCATGTCAGGTGTGGCACTCACCTGGCTCGTGTGGCCCGCCTCCGCCATATGGCCCGGCGTCGTCCTGTCGGTCGTCGCCTGCGGCCCCCTTCACCGGCGGCGCACCCGGCCCCTGCCGGTACTGGTCGCCACCTTGCTGTGCGCCGTGGCCCAGGGCGCCCTGGGCTACTTTCTGTCGCCCCTGCTGGTGAGCCCTCTCCTGGTCGCGCAGTACTCCCTGAGCCTGCACAGCCGCCGCCACGTCACATGGATCAGCACGTCGGCCGCCGCCCTCGCCATGGTGATCACCGGCCTCTTCCTCTCGCCCTGGCACGACTCACCCGTTCTCGGCGTGATCAACCCGACGGCCTGGGTACTGCTGTCCGCCGCCTTCGGCAGCTACGTGCGGGTGCGCCGGGAGTACGCGGCGGCCCGCGCCGAGCACATCGCCCGCGAGCGTGAGGAGGAGGCCCGTCACCGTGTGTTCCTGGAACGGATGCGCATCGCGCGCGAGTTGCACGACGTGGTCGCTCACCACCTCACTCTGGCCGACGCCCAGGCAGGCACCGCCGCCCACCTCGCGCGGACCCACCCCGCCCAGGCCCTCGAGATCGTCGCGACGCTGCCGCGGACCACGTCCGCCGCCCTGCGCGAACTCAAGGCCACCGTCGGTCTGCTGCGCCAGGACGGCGACCCCTCCGACGATCTCGCGCCCGCGCCGGGACTGGACGGCCTGCCCGGTCTGGTCGACGCCTGTGCGGCGGCCGGCCTGACGGTGACCGTCACCGTCGACGGCACCGAGCGCCCGCTCACGCCGGTCCTGGGCCTGACCGCGTACCGGATCGTCCAGGAGGCGCTCACCAACGTCAGCAAGCACGCCGCCACCCGGACAGCACGGGTTCGCCTCGCCTACACCCAGCACTACCTGACGCTGACCGTCGTCAACGACGCGACGTACGACGGCGCCTCGGCAGCCACGAGCCCCGGCGACGGCTTCGGCCTCCTCACCATGCGGGAGCGTGCTCTGGCCGTAGGCGGCACCTTCCGTGCCGCGCGACGTCCGCAGGGCGGCTTCGAGGTCGCCTGCTCGCTCCCCCTCGACAACCGTGACGAAGGCACCGCCCCATGACCATTCGAGTCCTGCTCGCCGATGACCAAGCCCTCCTGCGGGCCACGTTCCGCATCCTCATCGACTCGGTCCCCGACCTGACCGTCGTCGCGGAGGCGGCCGACGGGCAGGAAGCCGTCGCCCTCACCACCACGCACCGCCCCGACGTCGTCCTCATGGACATCCGCATGCCCAACGTCGACGGAGTGGCCGCCACGGCCGCCATCTGTGCCCGGCCGGAACTGTCGGACACACACATCCTCGTCCTCACCACCTTCGAGAACGACGAGAACGTCGCCAAAGCCCTGCGCGCCGGTGCGAGCGGATTCCTCGGCAAGGGCGTCAGCCCGGAGGAACTGCTGTCGAGCATCCGCACCGTCGCGGCCGGAGACGCACTCCTCTCCCCCGCCGCCACCCGGGCGCTCATCACCCGCTTCCTGGCCGCCCCCGACACCGAGGGCTTCCGCGCCCTCCCCCGGACGATCACGACCCTGACCGACCGCGAACGCGAGGTCACAGGGCTGGCCGCGTACGGCCTGTCCAACGCGGAGATCGCCGAGCAACTGGTCCTGAGCCCACTCACCGTACGCAGCCACATCTACCGGGCCATGACCAAACTCCATGCCCGCGACCGCGCCCAACTCGTGGTCGCCGCCTACCAGAGCGGCCTGGTGCAACCCCACCGAGGACCGCACTCCTGACCCGCCGCGCGTGGGAAACAATCGGCAAGTGACCCACATGATCGATACGCGCTTGCTCGGCCACTGGCACAGCGGTCCCTTCGACGTAGGGGCAACGGAGACCAGCGAACTGAACTTCCTCCCCGACGGGCGGGGGTGGAGCCGCTTCGACAGCATCACCTCGGCCCTCAGCATCGGACGCTTCCGCTGGAGCTGCCCCGCGCCGGGCCTGCTGGAGATCCGCTACGAGCTGCGCATCAGCGGCACCTACGGCACGAAACACACGGGCTTCGCCACCGTGGACAGCACGGACCCCGACCACGAGGTGATCCGCACCGCCTATCGCATCGGCCCCGGCACTCCGCCGTACACCGAGGAGCCCGTCACCACGCTGGTGGTCGAGGACCACGCCGTGGAATTCGCCTCCCACTTCGCCCGCGGCCGCCTGCACATCTCGCCCGCCGACGACGACTCGGCGGCGATCGTCCCGTACGGCACGGCCTGACGCCTCTCACGGGCCGGGCACCAAGAGCCGGCCCGGTGCGTGCCCGGGCCATGCGCCGCGTGTACTCCGGCGTGCGCTGCCCCGGTCGGACGTGCCCACCTGGCGGAGGGCATCGGATGGAGGAAGGGTCGGAGTCCACCGACGTAAGAGCCTGTCTTCGAACCCCGCCTGCGCCCCGACACCCGGCGGGCAGGACCGGCGCGCGGAAGGGACCCGCGAGCACCATGAGCGACGACATCGCCTACGCGAAGATCCACCCCGCGATCGGAGTGGCACGGGTGGGCAACAGCACCCGCGACGACGGCTGGTACTACGGTCCCGAGACACCGGGCCCTGACCCGATGCCGGCCGGTTCCCTCAAGGACGACACCGGTGCCGTCAAGCGCCAGGCGGCCCGCTTCCGCCTCTACGGCTACAACAGCTCCGGCAAGGCCGTACGGGAGCTGACGGCCACCGACTCCGGAGTCGCGATCGAGTGGGGCGTCCACGTCGCCAACCAGAAGGCCGCCTGGTACGAGTTCAAGCTCGCCCTCGACATCCCCGACATGAAGGGCGTCGGCACGCCGAGACGCAACAAGGGCGTCGAGCGTCGCAGCCTCGTCATCGACCCCGGTCGCAAGACCCTGCGCGCCGGCACCGGCCAGAGCGTGGAGTTCACCGGCGGCGCGTTCCAGGGCATCCCCGTCCCGCTGGGGCGGATGCACACCGACGAGCGCGGGCGGCTCGTGGTGCTCGGCGGCGCCGGCCGGTCCGGCGCGAAGAACAACGAGGAACTGGTCTCGTTCGGCAACAACGACGGCTGGTACGACGACACCTCGGACGGCCCGGTCACCGCCACGCTCACCCTGGACGGCCGCCCCATCGAGGTGAAACCGGCCTGGGTCGTGGTGGGGCCGCCCAACTACGCACCGGACATCAAGACCGTCCGTACTCTCTACGACCTTCTCCTCGACGTGTTCGTCGGCCAGGGCCAGTTGCCCCGGCCCGCCAAGGTCTCCTTCAGACACGACATCGCACCGCTCCTGGAACGCTTCAGCCATCTGCAGTGGGTCAACAAGGGCTTCGCCGCCCACTTCGGTTGCGCAGGCCCGCAGGACTTCACCGCCCCCGAGTTGCAGCGGCGCCTCTCCCGGCCCGGCGACACCTACCGCGAGGTCCGCCGTCAGGTGTACACCGCCATGCGCACCTACGAGCGAGACGGACTGGCGCCGATGACCTGGCCGTGGTTCTACGGCGACGGCATGGCCGGCCGGCCCAGGTCGCCACGGCAGTACATGACCCTGTCGGCCCTCCAGATGGACATGCTGCTCAAGTGGTCCGAGGGCGATTTCGTCGACACCCCGTGGAGCGGCTTCCCCCATCGCGTGGAGGACGCGCCCGTCGCCGACCAGCCCGGGCTCCTGGACCGCGCCGCCCTCGACTTCTGCCTCGCCGACGCCTTCCACCCCGGCTGCGAGGTCACCTGGCCGATCCGGCACGCGACGATGTTCGCCGAACCGTTCCGCATCCTGCACCGCGCCGAAGGAGCGGCCGAGCCCGACTACGGCGCGGAGCTCACCCCCGAGAAGGCGCTGGCCGCCGACGGCCCTCTGTACGCACAGGGTCCGGGCTGCCTGACCCGGTGGATGGCCGTTCCCTGGCAGACGGACACCGCCAGCTGCCGCTCGGGCTACGAGTCCACCGCCGGCCTGGGTCCCCGGTACGACCCCCATCTGCCGACCTTCTGGCCCGCGCGGGTGCCCAACCACGTGCTGACCGAACGCGACTTCCGGATCGTCAACAAGGAGGGCGGCCTGACCCCTTCGGAGGACGAGCGCGAGGCGGCGTTCGCCAACCGGGCCTCCTGGCTGCGAGGCCTGAAGGGCGAGTACAAGGACCAGTTGAAGCAGGCCGCCGCGGAGTGGCATCACTTCGGCGTGGTGGAGACCCGCAGCTACACCGTGGGCGACAACAAGTACCCGCCGCGCATCCAGGTCGAGTCCGTGCCCGGTTTCGCCCTCGAAGGGGTGCCGGACGACCGGAACCTGGTGACCCTGCACGTGCCGCAGGTCGCCGCCGATGACATCGCCGCCCGGGGCGCGGTGCTGTCCGGCCTCGCCGAGGACGTCGGCCTCGCCACCGAGAACATCACCGTCGGCTACATCGACAAACTCGACCCCTTCGGGGAGGACGCCGCAGGCGGCACCGGCCGTCCCGAGAGCTCGTCGTGACGGTGCATCACTCCGGTCCACCGCCGGCCACCGCAGCGGTGTACGACGTCGTGGTCGCCGGGGGCGGTCCGGCCGGCGTCGCCGCCGCCCTGACGCTGGGCCGCGGTGGTCGCACCGTCCTGCTCGCCGACGCCGGGGGCGGACCGCCGCCCGTCGGCGAGGCGTTACCGGCCGCCGCCCGGGTCCTGCTCCATGACCTCGGCGCGCGGGACATCCTCGACGACCGCCACCACCTGCCCTGTCACGCGAACCTGTCGGCCTGGGGTTCGGACGTCCTCGCCGCGCAGGACGCCATCCTCGACCCGCACGGCCATGGCTGGCACCTCGACCGCGGCCGCTTCGACCGGGGACTGCGCGAGCGCGCCCGCCTCCTCGGCACCGACGTGGCCGAACACTCCACGGTCCGTCCCGCCCACCGATCCGGCGACGGCACCTGGACCGTGGAGTTGCGCGGTCCCCGTGAGCGCCGCACCGTGCGCTGCCGCTGGCTGGTCGACGCCACCGGCCGCCGAGCGAGCCTGGCCACCGCGGCCGGCGCCCGCCGGATCGTCCACGACCGGCTGATCGCACTCTGCCTGACCCTGCCCCCGTCGACCACGTCGATCCCTGACACCTCGACCCTCGTGGAATCCTCACCGGACGGCTGGTGGTACACCGCGCTGCTGCCCGCCGGACACCGGCTGCTCGTCCGGTACACCGACGCGGATCTGCCCGGTGCCCGGACGGACCGCGCAGGTCTGCGCGCCGACGTGGCCCGCGCCCGCCACACCGATGCCCGCGTGTCCGCACACCCCTGGCCGACCGCCGCCGTACGACGCGCGCCCGCCCACACCGTCCGCCTGAACGCCGTCCACGGCTCCGGGTGGGTCGCGGCCGGCGACGCGGCCGCAGCCTTCGACCCATTGTCGTCGCAGGGCATCCTCATCGCTCTGTACACCGGCATGCGGGCCGGCCACGCGGTCCACGACCACCTCGACGGCGACCGCACGGCCCTCCCCCGCTACGCCGCCGAACTCGACACGATCACCGCCGTCCACCTGCGCAACCGGCGCACCTTCTACGCCCTCGAACACCGGTGGCCCCGGCACTCCTTCTGGCACCGCCGCCACACCGCCGGCCCCACGGACTCCGCCGACGGCCGACCGAGGACCCGGCCCGACCCGATGCCCATCGGCACCGAGCCGGAGTCTCACGGGTGTCTGTCGGGTACCGGGCGTCTCTCTGTCGGTACGTCACCATCATGGCCGTCGCCGTGGTCGGCGTTCGACCTGTGCCAGGTGTCGGCGTCCCGGTCGTAGACCGCAAGGCCACGGGCCTCGAAGGCACGCAACCAGCCCTCCATCGGCCAGGTGCCCCACCGCTGTTTGTAGGTCGCCGCGTTCCGCAGGATGTCGTCGAGGTGCTGGACCGGAGGCTCCTGTGTCGGGTGGTGTTGGTGATACGCGGGGGCGCCGCCGACCCACCACAGGTCCACTCCACGATGTGCCGCGGTGGCGGCGAAGTCGGTGTCCTCGCCGCCGTACCCGGTGTAGGCCTCGCAGAACCCGCCGACGTGTTCCCAGGTGCGGGCGGTGACGGCGAAGGACAGCGACCAGAACAGGTGCGGGTCTCCCCCGCGCAGCACCTGGCCCGCGGCGGGGGCCGGGCGCGCCGGGTGCGGCCGGGCCATGCCGTCCAGGTCCTCGAGCCGGTATCCCCCGCGCGGCGGGGGCGGCAGATAGGCGACGGTTCCGCACAGCAGCGCCCCGTCCCGGGCCGCGTCGGCGTAGCGGGACACGAGAGCGGGACCCGGCACACAGTCCACGTCCAGGAAGATCAGGAGATCCGCGCCGGCCCGAAGGGCGTGTGCGGCTCCTTCGTTGCGGGCTGCGGCCAGGGGCAGCCGTGCCTCGGCCAGGGGCAGCGTGATCACTTCCGCTGTGGGCCTTCTGTCCGCGGTCAGCCGCGCGATGTCCGGGTCGGCCATGGCAACGATGACGTACCGGTCGGGACTGCGGGTGCCGCGGGCGAGGCCGTCCTGCTGAAGCATCAGATGTGCGTGCCGGCCCGCGGCCAGGGTGATCACCGCGGTACGCATGTGTCCTGCTGCGAGGAACGGGAGGCCATTTCGGTGAGCAGGCTCCCCGCGCGCCGGGCCCCGTCACCGTGGGACCACTCCTGCCAGCGGTCCGGCCGCAGCGCCGTTCTTGCCAGGAGGGCGGGCCATTCCCAGGCGGCGGGCCAGTCCTCCCGTACGGTCGCCAAGCCTGCCGAGCGCAGCGCCGTCGCGGTGGCGTGCTGCTCGCGGTGGGGCCGGTTTTCTGGAATCACCAGGGTGGGCACCCGGGCGGCGGCGCACTCCGCGACGGCGTTCTGGCCGCCGTGTGTGACGACTACACGGGCCCGGCAGAGCACGGGCCACGGGTCTTCGATCCACGCCGCCCCAGGAGCGCCGAGGACGGTCCAGGACCAGTCGGGAGTGGCCTGTTGTGCTTCGTGCAGCCGTTCGGCGGTCAGGTGAGTGCCGCCTGCGCCGAGCATCACGACCACCTCGTTGCGGCCCGAAGCATCGTCGGGCGGCGGGCGCAGGCGTCCGTCGTAGCGCGAAATGCTGCCGGTGTGCACGGTCTTGTCGCGCCAGTGTGCCGGCCAGCCGGGCTCGGGCAGGGTGTGCGGCCAGGGGGCGATGAGCGTGTCCGCCAGGTCGTAGCCCAGCCGGTGGGCGGCGTCTGTGCGGTCGCCGCGCATCGCCATCACGGCGACCGGGACCCCCATGAGCCGTGCCAGGCAGGCGGCCTCCACCGACACGTCGCTCACGAACAGCGACGGGGTCTCGCGTCTGATCCATTCGGCGATGAGCCCCATGCGTTCGCGGTGTTCCGGATGGTGCAGCGGCACCCAGTGCAGGCGGCCGCGCGCGGTGGGGTCGAGCGGAGCGTCAGCGGTGTCCGGGGGCAGCGAGAGCCATCGCCCGGGCCGGTCGGCAGGCCGGGGAAGGGAGGACAGGAAGGTGACCGGCCCCTCGATCCGGGCCGCGATGCACTGGGCACGGTGCAGGTGGCCGCGCCCCTGGTGGTGGACGTAGTAGCCGATCACCGCGCCACCTCGTCGTACAGAGCGCGGTGGACGTAGTAGCCGATCACCGCGCCACCTCGTCGTACAGAGCGGTGTAGGCGTCGGCCGTGCGCTCGAGCGAGCAGAACCGCTCGGCCCGGCGCCTGGCGGCGTGCCGGTCGAGTTGCATGACCTGCGGGATGAGGGCGGCCAGGGCGTCGACGTCTCCCGGCGGCGCGAGTCGGCCGCAGTCCGGGGTGAGGATCTCCGCCAGGGCCCCGCGGTCGAAGCCGCAGACGGGAGTGCCACAGGCCAGGGCCTCGGCCACGACCAGACCGTACGGTTCGGCCCAGCCGGGCGTGACCAGGGCCGCCGCCGACGTCCCCAGCAGGTGCGCGAGCTCATGCCGGTCAAGGTGTCCGACATAGTCCACACCGTCGCCGAGCAGGGGCGCGACCTGCTCCTCGAAGAACTGCGCGTCCGAGATCGGCCCCGCCAGGTGCAGCGGCACACCGGCTGCCCGCGCGGCCCGGATCGCCAGGTGGGGGCCCTTCTCCGGCACCAGCCGTCCCGACCACGCCAGATCGCTGCCGCCCGGCCCGGCTTGCCAGACACCGGTGTCGATCCCGTTGCGCACCACGCGCGCCGCGGGGACCACAGGGTGCCAGGCGGACGCGGTGTAGCGGCTGACGGCGGTGAACACCACCGGACAGCGGTCGTGCGTCTGGATGGCGGACTCCAGCCAGGGCGTCGGGGGTGTGTGCAGCGTGGTGATCACCGGGACACGCAGGGCGGACGCCATCGCGATGGGCAGGTAGTGCAGGCTGTTGTTGTGCACGATGTCGAACCGGTCCGCGCCGTCCCGCGCCAGGTCGAGCATCAGACTCAGGTATGCGTGGTGTTCACGCATCCAGGTGGCACTGGGCATGCTGGCGTCCGAGCAGGCCGCGGGACTCAACGCGACGGTGCGCACGGGCAGTTCCCTGGCTCTCAGAGCCGGGTCGGAACCGGGCGCCGCGAACAGTTCCACCTCGTGTCCACGTGTGATCAGCGCATGGGCGAGTCCCCAGGTGTGCGCTTCGAGCCCCCCGGCGAACGGCTCGGTGATCGGGTGGCGTGCGGACGCGATGAGGGCCACCCGCAGGGAGCTCACTGGAGTACCTCTGTGTAGAGCGCGCGGTGCGCCGCCGCGATGTGGGACCGTTCTCGCGTTCGGTGTCGCGGCGTGGCCCGCGGGGCCCGGCCCTCCTCGAAAGCTGCGAGCACCGCTTTGTGCAGGGACTCCCCGTCGAGGCCGCCGTCCTGGGTATGCCCGTAGGTGTGGCAGGGGCGCTGCTGTGCGTAGAAGCCGCAGTCCGGGGCCGCGACGGCGGTGCCCAGGTCGTGACATGCCTCCAGCCAGCCGGAGTGCGTACCGAAGACGTAGGGCAGTACCGACAGGTCCAGTGAGGTGAGGTAGTCCCAGAGCTGTTCGTCGTCGAAGTAGTCGTGCACGACGAGGGTGACGCCATCCTGGTCGGCGAGTTCACGCAGTTCCCGCACCAGTTGAGGGGCGTGATTCGCGGACGCGGGGTCGGTCACGTCGCGATGGATGTTCACCTGGAGCTCCGCCTCCGGAAGGCCTGCCACCGTTTCGGCCAGCACCCGGACGACCGGTGACACGGACATGTTGGGCCGCACGCTCTTGGCGTGTACGCCCACCCGGAAATGGGCGCGTTCAGGCCGCGGTCGGGCTATGCGCGGGAGTTCGATCACGTGGGGATGGGGCAGGACGGTCGCCGTGCGACCCCACCGGTCGCTGATGGTGCGTGCCGCGCCGGGAGTGAGGGTGATGAGCCCGTCGGCGGCCGGAACGACGACGTCCAGGGCGGCGTCGTGAGCCGAGGGGTCCCTCTGGTGCGGGTTGCGCAAGTCGTGGACCGTGTAGACGAGTGGTTTGCCGTGACGTCGCAGCGTCTTCACGAGAGCCGCCAGCTGGGCGGGGCTCTGGGCGTCGAAACCGAAGTGCAGGTGGAAGACGTCGAAGTCGCGATGGTGGGCGGCGATCCACTCCGGCTCGAGCATCACCGGGGGCCACCAGCGCTGGGAAGTGCTGGGCGCGCCGTTGGGCCGGGGGTCTTTCAGACGCCTGACGCCGTCCGGCTCCGATGCCGAGCAGTGCTGCACGTACACATGTCCTGCGGGTACCGAGGCGACCCGGATCTGTCTGGGTGATGACGCGGATGACGAGGGTTCGGCCACGTCTACTCCTGGGTGCGGGGGCTGGGCACTCGCCATCCAGTCTGCTCAGCGCCACCTCACCGCGCATGTCGAGAGCAGGCGGGGTCGGCGGCTGTCTGTCATGCCGCCGGTGACAGCGATGACCTCGCCGACGGTGTGACTGGAGTCCGCGTCGGAGGCCAGATGAACGAAAGCAGGCGCCACTTCCTCGGGTTGCGCGGCACGGCCCATGGGATCGGAGGACGAAACGAGATCTTCCATGTAGTGGTCGGGAAACCGCTGGCCGGCAGGTTCAGCACCGTCCAGCTCACGCACCGTGGCGTCGACCGTCTCCTTGCAGAACGAGGCGTCGCACAGATCCCGCCCGGCCGATCCCCGAATCACCACTATCCGTGACCGCGTGTCCCCTCGATCAGATCCGAGACAACTCGCCGCTTCAGGAACGGACGCAACTGCGCCACCCGGCTTGTACGGGTTTGGCTGAAGTGGTCGGCACGGAACGGTCACATCCGGGTACCCCGACTCCCTCGTTGTGTGCGGGCTGCTCGTACGGACCGCAACGGCACAGCGCACCGGAGGAGATGCAGATGGATGACGACCACCCCGTGAAGGCAGCGGCGGAGAAGCTGAAGGAAGCGGTCACGGGCGGACAGACGCCCGAGGACGGAGTCCCCGGGAAGCCCGGCCCCGAGTCACCGACGTTCGCCGAGCCCACCGAGGTGCGCGAGCCCCTGCCGCCCAAGGCCGACCAGAGCGGTCCCAGGCCCGTGAGCCCCACCGGCGCCCGCTCGCGTGACGGCCGGGCGGCCGCCGCGCAGCAGGGCGAGCGCCTCACCACCGCGCAGGGCGACCGCCTCTACGACACGGACCACTCGCTCAAGGCCGGCCCCCGCGGCCCGGTCCTCCTCCAGGACCACCATCTGCGGGAGAAGATCACCCACTTCGACCACGAACGGATCCCGGAGCGCGTCGTCCATGCGCGGGGCGCCGCCGCCCACGGCGTGTTCAAGGGCTACGGCCGGGCGGCGGGTGTCACGAAGGCGGCCTTCCTCGGGAAGGGCGTCGAGACCGATGTCTTCGTCCGGTTCTCCACCGTCCTCGGTTCGCGCGGTTCGGCGGACACGGTCCGTGACACCCGCGGCTTCGCGACGAAGTTCTACACCGCCGAGGGCACCTTCGACCTCGTGGGCAACAACATTCCGGTGTTCTTCATCCAGGACGCCATCAAGTTCCCGGACATCATCCACGCGGGCAAGCCGCATCCGGACCGGGAGATCCCGCAGGCGCAGAGCGCCCACGACACGTTCTGGGACTTCGTCACCCTGCACACGGAAGCCACGCATCACACGTTGTGGAACATGTCCGACCGTGGCATCCCCCGCTCCTACCGGATGATGGAGGGCTTCGGCGTCCACACGTTCCGTCTGGAGAACGCGGCCGGCGAGACCACCCTCGTGAAGTTCCACTGGAAACCGAAACTCGGCGTGCACTCCCTCGTCTGGGAGGAGGCGCAGATCGCGGGCGGCGTGGACCCCGACTTCCACCGCCGCGACCTCGCCGACGCCATCGAGGCGGGCGCCTACCCCGAGTGGGAACTGGGCATCCAGACGTTCCCCGACACTCCCGAGCAGACCTTCGAGGGCATCGACCTGCTCGACTCGACGAAGATCGTGCCGGAGGAACTGGCCCCGGTGCAGCCCATCGGGCTGCTCACCCTCGACCGCAACCCCTCGAACTACTTCGCCGAGACCGAGCAGGTCGCCTTCCACCTCGGCCACCTCGTGCCCGGCATCGACGTCACCGACGACCCGCTGTTCCAGGGGCGGCTCTTCTCCTACCTCGACACCCAGATCAGCCGGCTCGGCGGGCCCAACTTCGGCCAGCTGCCCATCAACCGCCCGCACGCGCCCGTCAACGACATGCTGCGGGACGGTATGCACCAGACGGCCGTGCACCGCGGCGTCGCGCCCTACCACCCCAACTCGCTCGACGCGGGCTGCCCGTTCATGGCGGGCGCCGACACCGGGGCGGACATCGAGGTGCCCGTCGAACTGCCCGCCTCCCGCAAGGTCCGCGAGGCACCCGCGTCCTACGACGACCACTTCAGCCAGGCCCGCCTGTTCTGGCTGAGCATGAGCCCGCCCGAACGCGAGCACATCGTCCATGCTTACTCCTTCGAACTCGGCAAGTGCTACGAGCAGGCCATCAAGGAACGCGGTCTGCAGTCCCTGGCCAACATCGACACGGAGCTGTGCGCGCAGGTCGCCGCCGCGCTCGGACTGCCCGCCCCGGAGCCGACCGAGCCGCTGCGGGACGAACAGCCCAGCCCGGCTCTCTCCCAGCTCGGCCGCATCTGGCCGCTGGACGGACGCATCATCGGGATCGTGACCGACGGCTCCGCGGACGCCGACGGGGTACGCACGGTCCGCCGGCACCTGCTCGACGCAGGCATGGTGCCGCTGGTCATCGCCCCGGCCGGCGGAAAGCTGGAAGCGGGCGGCGAACCGATCACCGTGCAGCGCACGTTCGCCACGGCCCGCTCCATCGAGTTCGACGCCCTGCTGGTGGTGGGTGTCCCCGCCGCCGGCACCGACGCCCTGCCCGCGCGCGACGCCAAGGCGAAGACCTCGGCCTCCACGCTCGACCCGCGGCTGCGACTGCTGCTGGACGAGGCGTTCCGCCACGGCAAGGCCATCGGCGGCTGGGCGGGAGCCGACCAGGTCCTCGACGCCGCCGGGCTGCCGGCCGGCGCCCCCGGTGTCGTGGTCGCAGACAGCGGCGCCGCAGTCCTCGATGAGATGAAGGAACTGCTCGGCGCGCACCGCGTCTGGGAACGCTTCCCCGCCCGGTTGAACGGCTGACGGACCGCCGCGCGCCCCGGGCGGGGAAGAACGCCCCGGCCCGGGGCGCGCTCTGCTGTGACAGCCCGACTCTTCTGGGCTGCGCCCGGACTGTCCAGGGCGTTGTCCGGCGTCAGTTCTCGTCGGAGCGCAGGAGCTCGAGCTGGTAGTGGACGGCGGCGGTCACCCGAGGTTCGTCGTCGGTGGCGAGGAGGTCGAGCAGGGCGCCGCGCAGAACGGCCAGCGCAGCGGTGCGACGGACCGAAGCGGCTTCGGTGTCCCGGTGCGGCTCGGGCTGGCACGCGGCCAGGACGTTCAGCCAGTCCTCCACCGTCGCTCCGGCAAAGCCGGCCCAGGGTCCTTCGGGCTCGACGAGGGAGCGGGTGTACGCCTCGGCCCACAGGCGCAGCAGTGGCCGGTGTTCGTCGGCGGCGATCCAGGTCCAGACGCGCTCGGCCGCGGTGGCCAGGCCGACGGGGTTGTCCTCCTGGCGCAGCTGGACCAGGACCGCGAGCTCGTCCACGCGAGCCCGCTCCAGGAGGGCGCGTACCAGTCCGTCCTTGTTCCCGAAGAGAAACATCAGGACCCGGGTGCTGGAGCCGATCGCCTCGGCCAGCGGGCGCAGCGACAGATCCGCGAGGCCGTGGGCCAGGGCGTAGCGGTAGGCGGCTTCGAGCAGTTCGGTCTGTCGGGCGGACGGGTTTGCGGTGTGCGGCGGCATGGAACTAGCCTAAAGCCACTGACACAGTCGTGTCAGTAACAGATGGTGCACGCATGATGTGGAGTGAGTGATGGCGGACGATGACGGCCGACGACGGAGCGTGATCCGCCGCGCCGACCGACCGGGCGATCTGGGCTGGATGGTCATGGCCCACGGCGAGTTGTACGCCGAGCAGTTCGGCTGGAGCACCGACTTCGAGGCGCTGGTCGCCGGAATCGTCGCCGAGTTCGCCGCCAAGCACTCCCCCGACGCGGAAGCGGCCTGGATCGGCGAGGTGGACGGCGAGCGTGCGGGCTGCGTCATGCTCGTCGCGGGCGACGAGCCGGGAACGGCCAAGCTGCGCGTCCTCGTTGTCACGTCGGCGGCACGCGGCCTCGGCCTGGGGACCGGCCTCGTACAGGAGTCCTTGGCCTTCGCCCGCGAGGCCGGCTACGCGCGAGTCACCCTGTGGACCACCGCCAACCTGACGTCTGCGCGGCGGATCTACCAGCGCTTCGGGTTCACGCTCACCGGAGAGGAGTCCGGGCACGACTTCGGGCACGACCTCGTGAGTCAGACCTGGTCCCTCGATCTCTCACCGTGACGACGAACGCTTCGCATCATCGTCCGAGGGGCTCCCCCCATCGGCGCCCGCGACCTCTGCCGGTACGACCACGATCTGGTTCTCGTCCTCGTAGACGATCACGCCCGGGTCCGAGGACTCCAGCCGCCGGCATTCGACGCCGTGCGCGGCGAGGAGCGCCCGATACCCGTCCACGCGCTCGATGAGATGGTGGGCGGAAGCCTTGAACCAGGCCACCGCACCCGGATGCACAGCGGGATCGTAGACCTTCGGATCGACGGTGGTGGGATTGGTGTAGTTGGCGTCGTACCAGTCGTTGCCGCTCCGCCAGAACCGGTACTGCTCGTCGCTCAACGTACCGTCGGCAGCCAGTTCATTGGCCATCACGAAGATCCCGGGGAAGTGGCCCCGAGCATGCCGCACTGTCCCCTCGAAGCGGACGTAAGTCGCCTGTCCCATGAATGCACCCCTCCACGCTCCTGGTCTACGAAGACAGATCCTAGACATGGCACGCCGAGCCCCTCACCCCCGCGCCGGGCCACCCGGACCGTCGCCCGTGCCTTCCTTTCCGGACAGGGTTCCTCCCCTTCGGCGCCGGGAGTAGCTCGTGGGAAGTGACCGACCGTGACGCCGACAACGCGTGGCGGCGCGCAGCCGCCGCACGGGGACGAGCCGCCGCGGCGGCGGAGCGCTGGTTCTCATGGACAAGAACCGGCGGCAGCTGGCGGTCGCGTCTTCCGACGCCCGGGCCGGCAGGGCGCAGGATCTGGAGTACGTACTCGGGGAAGGCCCCATGTGCGACGTGGCGCGGAGCGGCCGTGCGGTGGCTGCCACCGGCTCCGGTCTGATGGACCGCTGGCCGCACTACGGCCGCGGCGTCCTGGATCTCGGACTGCGGGCCGCCGCGGCCGTGCCGCTCACCTGCGAGGGGGATCAGTTCGGGGTGATGGCCGTGTTCGACGAGGCCCGCCTGCCCCTGAAGGCGGATTTCAGACGCATCGCCACGGCCCTCGCCGCGGACGTCCTGCTCGGGCCGGACGGTGACCCGCTGCTCTACGGGGACATCGACGTCCAGGACGTGGTCCATCAGGCCACCGGCATGATCCTCGCGCAGGGCGAGGTGACCACCACGGACGCCCTGGCTCTCATCAAGGCGCGAGCCTTCCGCGAAGGCACGACCACGGCCGACATCGCCCGGCGGATAGTCGACTCCGACCTGCGGCTGACGGGCGAACCGGAGTGACCAATGGTGCAGCGCCCCGAAGCTGTCACGCCCCTGACCCGCCAAGCTCTGTCCGTGGTGAGCGGGTGTTCCTCTGCCCGCCAAAATGCGGGACCCTTGTCTCAATCTGTTCTTGCAGCGGAAGGGAGAGTGCCGTGGCGCCGCCGCCTGGGGCCGTTCCGAATAGGCCCCCTTGGTGGGATCAGCGCCCCCTGGCGAGTACGGAGCAGTCCTGCAGGACTGCCACCCTGCGGCAGTGGGCGGCGCGCAAGCGCGCCATGGCTGTCGAAATGCGGCTCCAGGCGATCTCGATGCGGGTGTTCGCCCAGGACATGCGCGCGGGCGCACCCTCCATCGCACTGTGCGCCCCCGACAACACCGTCACGAAGGTGGAGCAGTCGGTGCATTCGGCTGTGCTGACCGAGCAGGTCAAAGGCATCCTCGCCACCCGCTTCGCTTGCACTCCCGACCAGGCCCTGCTCCTCCTGCACGAACACTGCCGCAGGACGAACCTGCCCCTGGCGGTCCTCGCCCACCAGGTCGCGCACCACCACAGCCTCAGCGCTTGAGTCAGGCCGCGTCGAGCCGGGCGAGCTGCTCCGCGCTGAGCGTCAGGTCGGCCGCGGCGGCGGAGTCGGTGACGGAGGAGGGACGTTTCGCACCGGGGATGGGGATCACCACCGGGGACTGGGCGAGTTCCCAGGCCAGCGTCGTCTGCTGCGGGCTGACGCCGAGCTCCGAGGCGACCTCCTGGAAGGCGGGGTGCTGTGCGGCGAGACCCTTGGCGCGGTCGAGACCGCCGAGCGGACTCCAGGGCAGGAACGCGAGGCCCAGTTCGGCGCAGACGTCGATCTCCGGGCGGCTGCTGCGGAACGCCGGTGAGAACTGGTTCTGCACGCTGACCAGCGCGGGTCCGAGCACCGCGTGGGCCTGCCGGATCTGCTCCGGGTTCGCGTTGGACAGGCCTACCATGGCGACCTTGCCGCTGTCGTGGATCTCCTTGAGGGTGAGCAGGACGTCCTCGTACGGGACGGCCGGGTCGGGCCGGTGGTGCTGCCACAGGGCGATCTGTTCGACTCCGAGGCGGCGCAGCGAGTCGTCGACGGACTTGCGCAGATGCGGGGCGGAACTGTCGGTGTCCCAGCCACCGCCCTCCGTACGGACATGACCGCCCTTGGTGGCGAGCAACACCCGTTCGCGTGCGCCGAGTTCGTCGAGCAGTCCGGCGATCAGGCGCTCGTTCTCGCCCTGCGCGCCCGCACCCTTCTCGTCACCCGGCCCGTAGGCGTCGGCGGTGTCGAAGAGGGTGACGCCTGCCTCCAGCGCGGCGCTCACCGTGTCGAGCAGTTGCCTGCGCGGCTGGTCCCCGGTCTGGTCGAACGTCATCAGTCCCAGGCCGATGGCCCCGACCTCGTGCCGTCCTACGGTGTCGTTGCCGATGAATCGTGTGTGCATGCGGGGGCTTCCTCGTCTCATCGTTACTGGTGGTACGGGAGATACGTCGACGCAGGGCGACGTAACCAGCAGCGGGGTGGTTCAAACTTCCACGGCCACTTCCAGCCGTGGATGCCCGGCCCAACCCCCCTGCGCGCAGCCCTCGTTGGTCGATCCGATGGTCGCACCCATGGGTGCGCACCGCCCGCCGACAGGACCGTTCATCCACATTCTGAGACGTTTCGTCTCATGTCGCGTTGACATTTCCCCGATCAGTGATCCATATTCCTGTCCATGTCACGCAGCCCCTTCACCTCCGCGAGCGCCGCCATCCGGCTGGCGCTCATCGGTGTGACCGGGCACAGCGTCTCCGACATCCACTGTTGCTGACGCCTGCCAGCGTGCGCGTCGCACTTCCGACCGAGGCCTGAACCGGCCCGGGTGAGGCTGTTCCCGACCGCGCACCTGCATCCGCTCCCCCGCAGGCGCGACAGTCCCCGGCAATCCGGTCGCCTTCTTCGCCACCCGACTCCTCGGTGCCGCCTGCGCGGTTCTTCTCCCCGTTCAGGCAGTACTCCGAGAGGTCATCTTCCGATGCGTCAACCGCCCTTCATATCGCGCCGCCTGACCGCGGCCGCAGCCGTACTCGTCGTGGGTGCGGGGGCCGCGGCCTGCGGTCCCCAGGAGAGCAAGGGCGACTCCCCCGGCGCCTCGGGCACGCCGCACAAGGGCGGCACACTCACTGTCCTGAACAGCGCCCCGCAGGAAGATTTCGACCCCGCCCGGCTCTACACCTCCGGCGGCGGGAACATCCCCTCCCTCGTCTTCCGCACGCTCACCACGCGCAACCGCGAGGACGGCGCCGCCGGTGCGAAGGTCGTCCCCGACCTGGCCACCGACCTGGGCACACCGAGCAAGAACGCCACCGTGTGGACGTACACGCTCAAGGACGGCCTGAAGTACGAGGACGGCAGCAGGATCACGAGTGCCGACATCAAGTACGGCATCGAGCGGTCCTTCGCCGCCGAACTGTCCGGCGGCGCGCCCTATCTGCGGGACTGGCTGATCGGCGGGGCCGACTACCAGGGCCCGTACAAGGACAAGAAGGGTCTCGACTCGATCGAGACGCCCGACGAGAAGACCATCGTCTTCCATCTCGACAAGCCCGAGGGCGAGTTCCCCTACCTCGCCACCCAGACGCAGACGACCCCGGTGCCGAAGGCCAAGGACGAGGGCACCAAGTACGAGCAGCACCCACTCTCCTCCGGCCCGTACAGGGTCGTGAAGAACGAGGGTGACGGCGAGCGTCTCGTGCTTGAGCGCAACACGCACTGGTCGGCCGCGACCGACGAGGAGCGCAAGGCCTACCCCGACCGCATCGTCGTCCGCTCCGGTCTCGCATCCGCCGTCATCAACCAGCGGCTTTCCGCCTCCCGGGGCACCGACGCCGCCGCCGTCACCACCGACACCAACCTCGGCCCGGCCGAACTCGCCAAGGTCACCGGCGACAAGGACCTCGCCGCCCGGGTCGGCACCGGTCACTTCGGCTACACCAACTACATCGCTTTCAACCCGAAGGTGAAGCCGTTCGACAACCCGAAGGTGCGCCAGGCGATCTCCTACGCGATCGACCGCTCCTCCGTGGTCAACGCGGCGGGCGGCTCCTCGCTCGCCGAGCCCGCGACCACCTTCCTGCCCGACCAGAAGTCCTTCGGCCACACGCCCTACGACCACTTCCCGGCCGGGAGGACGGGCAACGCCTCCAAGGCCAAGGAGTTGCTGGAGGAGGCCGGTTACGCGAAGGGCCTGACCGTCACCCTCACGCACGACAATGAGAAGAACTTCGCCACGAGCCCGGAGATCGCCACGGCGATCCAGGAAGCTCTGAAGAAGGCGGGCATCACCGTCAAGCTGCGCGGCCTGGAGGACAACGACTACTCCGACACCGTCTACAACGTGAAGAGCGAGCCGGGCTTCTTCCTCGGCGGCTGGGGCGCCGACTGGCCCTCCGGCGGCCCGTTCTTCGCCCCGATCTTCGACGGCCGCCAGATCGTCAAGGCCGGGTACAACTTCAACTCGGCCCAGCTGAACGACGCGTCGGTCAACAAGGAGATCGACGAGATCAACAAGCTGACCGACCTGGGCGCCGCCGCGAAGCGCTGGGGCGCGCTCGACAAGAAGGTCGGCGAGCAGGCCCTGACGGTGCCGCTGTTCCACCCGGTCTACAAGCGGCTGTACGGCAAGTCCGTCAAGAACATCGTGATCAGCGACTGGACCGGTGTCCTCGACGTCTCCCAGGTCGCGGTCAAGTAGCCATGGCCGACACACTCTTCGTCGAGAAGACCGAGGGGGCGGGGCCCGTGATCGCGGACCCCGCCCCCGGGGGGCGTTCCTTCTGGCGGCGGCTGCGGACCCGCCGCGCGGCCCTCGTCGCGGGCGCGGCCGTCGCCCTCCTGATCTTCGTCGCGCTCGCCGCACCGCTGCTCACCGCCCTGGAGGGGCAGAACCCCACGACGTACCATCCGACGCTCGTCGACTCGGCCACCGGAGGCGTACCGATCGGCTCGTTCGGCGGGATCAGCGCCGACCACTGGCTCGGTGTCGAACCCCTCACCGGACGCGACCTGTTCGCCCGCGTCGCCTACGGAGCACGCGTCTCCCTCGGCGTCGCACTCACCGCCACCCTCTTCCAAGTGGTCATCGGCGTCGGCATCGGGCTCGCGGCCGGGCTCGGCAACCGCTTCGTCGACCAGGCGCTGAGCCGGGTCACCGACGTCATGGTCGCCCTGCCCGTGATGGTCATCGCGCTCGGCGCCCTGGCCGTCGTCCCGGCCGATTTCCCGCGCCCGGTCCTGATCGCCGTCGTCATCGGCCTGGTGGGCTGGGCCGGTACCTCGAAGATCGTGCGGGCCCAGACCCTCGCGCTCAAATCGCTCGACCACGTCGCCGCCGCCCGGCTCAGCGGCTGGAACGCCTGGCAGGTCGCCCGGCGCGAACTGCTGCCGGCCCTCGCCGCACCCGTCATCACGTACGCCGTGCTGCTCTTTCCCGCCAACATCGTCGTCGAGGCGGCCTTGTCCTTCCTCGGCGTCGGCATCAAACCGCCCACACCGTCCTGGGGACAGATGCTCAGCGACGCGGACACCTGGTACCAGGCGGCTCCGACCTATCTGTTGATCCCCGCCCTGCTGCTGTTCGTCACCGTGCTGGCGCTGACCGTCCTCGGCGAAGGCGTGCGCACCGCGCTCGATCCGCGCGCCGAGTCCCGGCTGCGGATCGGCACCGGCCGCAAGAAGGGAGCCGACGTATGAGGGGGTTCCTGATCCGGCGGACCGCAGGAGCACTGTTCGTCCTGGTCGCGCTCAGCATCGTCGTCTACGCCGCCTTCTACGTCGCTCCCGGCAACGTCGCGCAGATCGCGTGCGGCCCGCGCTGCTCCCCCGCGCAGGTCGCGCAGGTCAGCGAACAACTGCACCTGGGCGACCCGCTGTACGTGCAGTACGCGCACTTCGTCGAGGCCCTCTTCGCCGGTCGCGACTACTCGACCGGTACCGGAGTGATGCACTGCCAGGCCCCCTGCCTCGGGCTGTCGTACCAGAGCGACCAGCAGGTCACCGGCCTGATCCTGGCCAAGCTTCCGGCGACCGCCTCGCTCGTCGTCGGCGCCTTCGTGCTGTGGATCGTGCTCGGTGTCGGCACCGGGCTGCTGTCGGTGTGGCGGCGCGGTCGCCTCACCGAGCGCGTCCTGACCTGGATCACGCTCGCCGGCATGGCCACCCCGGTCTTCGTCATCGGCCTGCTGCTCATCATCCTGCTGGTGACGGCGCTCCAGGTACTGCCGTTCCCGGACTACGTGCCCTTCACCGACGACCCCGAGCAGTGGGCCTGGAACCTGCTGCTGCCCTGGATCTCGCTGGCGCTGATCTCCGCGGCCCCGTACGCCCGGATGACCCGGGCGTCGATGCTGGAGACCCTCGCCGAGGACCACGTACGTACCTTCCGGGCGTACGGGGTCGGCGAGGGGACGCTGGTCGGCCGGCACGCCCTGCGCGGCGCGCTGGCGCCGGTGATCGCACTCGCCGCACTGGACGTCGGTTCGATGTTCGGCGGCGCCGTCCTGACCGAGTCCCTCTTCGGGATCCCCGGAGTGGGCCGGGAACTCGTCGACGCCGTCAAGAACGTGGACCTTCCGGTCGTCGTAGGTCTGGTGCTCACCACCGGATTCTTCGTCGTCCTCGCCAACACCGTCGCGGACGTACTGCACGCGATGGCCGACCGACGGGTGGTGCTCGCGTGAGCCTGGTCGAAGTCTCCGGTCTCTCCGTCTCGTTCGGCGACGTGCGGGCGGTGCGGGACCTGTCGTTCTCCCTCGAGCCGGGCCGCGCGCTCGGCATCGTCGGCGAGTCCGGCTCCGGCAAGAGCGCGTCGGCGTACGCACTCCTCGGCCTGCACCGGGGCACGGGCGCCGAGGTCACCGGATCGGTCGAGGTCGCCGGAGTCGACGTGAACGCGGCGGACGACGCCGAGCTGCGCTCCCTGCGCGGCGGCCGGGCCGCGATGGTCTTCCAGGACCCGCTCTCCTCGCTCGACCCGTACTACGCGATCGGCGACCAGATCGCCCAGGTCTACCGGGTGCACCACCGGGTCTCCCGGCGGGCGGCCCGGGCGCGGGCCGTCGAGGTCCTCGACCGGGTCCGGATCCCCGACGCCGCGCGGCGGGCCCGGTCGAGGCCGCACGAGTTCTCCGGCGGGATGCGGCAGCGGGCGCTGATCGCGATGGCTCTCGCCTGCGAGCCCCAGCTCCTCATCGCCGACGAGCCCACGACCGCGCTGGACGTCACGGTGCAGGCCCAGATCCTGGACCTGCTGCACCAGTTGCGGCGCGAGACGGGCATGGGTCTGCTCCTGGTCACCCACGATGTGGCGGTCGCGGCGGAGTCGGTCGAGGACGTGCTCGTCATGCAGTCCGGAAGAGCCGTGGAAAAGGGGCCGGTCGGCGAAGTGCTGCTGGCTCCGCGCGAGCCGTACACCCAGGCGCTGCTCGCTGCGGTGCCCCGCATCACGGCCCGGTCCGCAGCCGCGGCGCCGGTGCCGGTGGACCACGGCGGGGACGACGACGGGGGCGACGGATTGGAGCCGCTGGTCGAAGCCATCGATGTCAGGCGGGTGTTCGGCAAGGGCGCGACCGCCCTCGCCGCCGTCGACGGCGTCTCCGTCGCTGTGCGCCGGGGCGAGACCCTCGGCATCGTCGGCGAGAGCGGAAGCGGCAAGACCACGCTCGGGCGCATGCTCGTCGGGCTCCTCGACCCCACGTCCGGCAGCCTCTCCCGGCGGGCGCGGGTGCAGATGGTCTTCCAGGACCCCCAGTCCTCCCTCAACCCGCGTCGCTCGATCGGCGAGTCGGTCGCGGACCCGCTCCGGGCGTCCGGCGAGCGCGACGAGAGCGTCATCCGGTCGCGCGTCGGTGATCTGCTCGAACGCGTCGGTCTCGACCCGGGCCTTTACGACCGGTACCCGCACGAGTTCAGCGGGGGGCAGCGCCAACGGGTCGGCATCGCGCGGGCCCTGGCCGGCGACCCGGACCTGATCGTCTGCGACGAGGCGGTCTCCGCCCTCGACGTGACGACCCAGGCCCAAGTGATCGCGCTTCTCGGCCAATTGCAGCGGGACCTTGGCCTGGCCCTGGTCTTCATCGCGCACGACCTCGCCGTCGTACGACAGGTCAGCGACCGCGTCGCCGTCATGCGCGGCGGCCGGATCGTCGAGGAGGGCGACGTGGAGACGGTGTACGCGGACCCCCGGGATCCCTACACCAAGCAGCTCCTCGCCGCCGTCCCCGCACTGGACCCCGCGCTGGCGGCCCAACGGCGCTCGGACCGCGCCGAGTTGACCACCGCTCTCTGATCCAACCGGACGCCCGGGCCTGCCCGCCGCCTCTTCGCCGCCTCTTCGCCGCCGAAGGAGAACGCGGCGGTAGGCCCGGGCCCGCACCGCTGACAACCCAGGTCGGTCCGAGGGGAAACCCGCCGTGAGGCAGGCCGGCAGCCGGGCGCCCACCGCCCCGGGCCTCACCCACGCTTGCGCAGCGCAACGGCCGCTCGGCGCCGATCCGGCAACTCGAGCAGCCGCCCTGCCCTGCCCTGCGAAGCCGCTTTACGACGCGGGCGGCGTCACCTCGGCGTCGTTCGGTCAGCGCGGTGACACCATCGCGCGCAGCGCCGCCTTGTCCGGCTTGCCGCTGGGGGCCACGGGGACCTCGGTGAGGAGGACGACGCCGGCCGGGACGCTCGCCGCACCGACTTCCCGGGCGACCAGCTTGCGCAGCGTTTCCTCCTCGGGCGCGACGGCCGCGGGCCGCGGTACGACGAAGGCGTGGATGGCCTCGCCGGTGTGCTCGTCGGGGACGCTCACGACGTAGGCCTGGTCGACGTCCGGGTGTGAGGCGAGGGCGCGTTCGATGGGTCCCGCGTAGTGGACGATGGCGTTGACGATGATGATGTCGCGGATGCGTCCGGCCAGTCGCAGATACCCGTCGGCGTCGAGGCTGCCGAGGTCACGGGTGCGCACCCAGCCGTCCCGCAGCACGTCAGCGGTCTCCTCGACGTCGTCCCAGTAGCCGCGGAAGAAGTCCGGCCTGCGCACCCACACTTCGCCCGTGTCCCCGGTCGGTACGTCCTGGCCCTCGCTGTCGCGCACCCGCGTCTCGACGGTCTCCAGCGGGCGTCCCACACTGTCGGCCAGGGCCGGGTCGCCGGTCAGTTCCGCGGGTTCGAGGACGGAGAGCATGCCCGTCTCGGTCTGTCCGTAGCCGTGGTGGACGACGGGGCCGAGCAGCGCGGCGGCCTCGGTGAGCCGGTGCGGCGGGAGTGGGGAACCGGCCACGAGGAGGTTGCGCAGCGTGGAGAGGTCCGGGCTGCCCTCCCGGGCGGCGTCGAGGAGGGCGTACAGCCGCGGCACCGTCACCAGACATGCGGTGATGCGGTGCTGGGCGAACACTTCGGGAAAGCGCAACGGCTGCCCGGGTATCACGGCGGTGCCGCCGCTCATCAGGCACAGGCCGAGGTGCTCGAAGACCACGGCGCTGTTCAGCGTGCCGAACAGCAGGAAGCGTTCGTAGCGCGCGGCGAGCCGGCGGACGCGGTCGTTCCAACGGGACGGTTCCAAAGCCCAGTTGTGGGTCAGTGCGCCGTAGGTCACCACCGTGCCCTTGGGGCGCCCGGTGCTGCCGCTGGTGAGGTGGATGATGCCGACGTCGTCGGGGTTGCCCTGCGCGGTGAGGTCATCGCCAGAGCCGGGAAGAGCCTCCCCCGCCGACCGCAGGGAGGCGGCGTCCAGCAGTGGGACGCCCAGTTCGGCGGCTTCGGCGTGAAGTTCGGCGTTGCTCGCGGTGTCGTCGGTGACCACGGCGCTGACGTCCCGGGCCAGGATGGACCGCAGGTGCTCGCGGGTCAGCCCGGGGCGCAGGCCGATCACCGTGCAGCCGACGGTGTGGGCGGCGATCCGGACGGCGAACGCCTCCGGGGAGACCCCGGTGTCCAGAGCCACGTACGAACCGGCGGTCAGGCCAGCCCCGCGCAGGCCCCGCACGAGGGTGGCGACCGCGTCGAGCACCTCTCCCCTGGTGACCGTGCGCCCCTCGTACTCGAAGGCGGGTCGGTCGGGAGCGGCACGGAACGCGTCGATGAGTGTCTGCGGAAAAGTGCCTGCGTGCTGTTCGTCCACTTCATCTCCACTCTTGGCCGGAAATCATCGGTGTAAAGGCTGTGTGAATGGTCGAGAACGGATCGTAATGACCGATGTAAAGGCCCGTGCGGTCCGCCGAACGCCCGCACACGTTATCCGAGACTCATAATTACCCCATTCCGAATGTGTGTGACCTAGGTCACAGACAGGTGGGGTGGCAGCGTGCTTTAACCATCAAGTACCGTCTTCGACACCCCCACGGAAGGCAGGGCCACAATGTCCGGTTCAGTCCATGTCGACTATCTCGTCATCGGCGCAGGACCCGCAGGCCTCCAAGCCGGATATTTCCTCAAGAAGTCCGGTAGGGACTATCTCATCGTGGAGGGAAGTGACGCGCCCGGCGCTTTCTTCACACGTTTTCCGAGGCACCGGACCCTGATCTCCAGCAATAAGGTGCACACCGGCTGGAGCGACCCGGAACTGCGGCTGCGCGTCGACTGGAACTCGCTGCTCTCCGACGAGGGCCCCTTGTTCACCAGTTACACCCCCCGCTACTTCCCACCGGCCGACGAGTTCGTCCGCTACCTGGACGACTTCGCCCGTGAGCACGGTCTGAACATCCGCTACAACACCCGCATCAGCCGCGTAACGCGCTCGGACAGCGGCGAGTTCGTGGCCACGGACGAACATGGCAACGTTGTCCGGGCGCGGCGTGTCATCGTCGCCACCGGCGTCTCCCGGCCCTACATGCCGCCCATCGAGGGCGCGGCAGAGGCCGAGCGCTACGACGAGGTCACGGTCGATCCGCAGGACTTCGTCGACCAGCGGGTTCTCATCATCGGCCGCGGCAATTCCGCGTTCGAGACCGCGGACAACCTCATCGAGACCGCCGCGGTGATCCATGTGGCCGGACCCGGTTCACTGAAGCTGGCCTGGCGCACTCATTTCGTCGGCCATCTACGGGCCGTGAACAACAACTTCCTCGACACTTACCAACTCAAATCGCAGAACGCGATCCTGGACGGAGAGATTCTCCGTATCAAACGGAATGCCGACGGCACATATGTGGTGAGCGTCAGCTTCTCGCGCGTCGACGAGGTCGTCAAAGACATCCCTTACGACCGCGTCATTCTGGCCACCGGATTCCGCTTCGATGCGTCGATATTCGACGAGGAATGCCGCCCCGACCTGATCGTGAAAGAGCGCTTCCCGCACCTCACGGACGCCTGGGAATCGGTCAACGTACCCGACCTCTACTTCGTCGGCACCATCACCCAGTCCCGTGATTTCAAGAAATCCACCAGTGGCTTCATTCACGGTTTCCGGTACGGCGTGAAGGCACTGGCCCGCATCCTGGAGCGCCGCTACCACGACGCGCCGTGGCCGCACGCCGGACTGCCCGCCACCGGCGCCGCCGTCGCCGACGCGGTCACCGAGCGCATCAACCGCACCTCGGCCCTGTGGCAGATGTTCGGGTTCCTCGGCGACGCCGTCCTGGTCGACGCCGGCGGCCAGGTGCGCTACTGCGAGGAAGTACCGGTGGAGCACCTGCATGCCGCAGCCGCGCGCGGCGACTTCGGGGAGCTGTCCGCCTACTTCAGCGTCACCCTGGAGTACGGCGCCGACCACGACCAGGTCGACCCCTTCGACGTCAGCGTCAACCGCACGAGCCAGCAGGACACCAGCGGTCTCGACGCCCGCTACCTGCACCCCGTGGTGCGGCAGTTCCTTCCCGACGGCAGCGGCAAGCCGGTCGCCGAGCACCACATCACGGAGAACCTGGAGAACGAGTGGGACAACCCCGACGTGCACGTCGGCCCGCTGCGCTCCTTCCTCACCGCCCGCCTCGCGGACGGCGACGGTTCCCCGGCCGGTGACGCGCTCGCCACACCCCGGACATGACCGGCAAGGACACGGGCCCGACGCACCACCTGGCCGAACCGGCGCGCAAGCAACTCCCGCAGGAGCACTACGACTTCTTCGCCGGCGGCGCCGGTGAGGAGACCGCCCTGCGGGAGAACGAGAACGCCTTCGGCCGCCTCGCCCTGCTCCCCCGGGTGCTGCGCGGCGGGGCCGACCGCAGCACCGGGGTCAGCGTCCTCGACCGGGAGTGGCCGGCCCCGCTGTTCGTCTCGCCCACCGCCTTCCACCGGCTCGCCCACCCCCACGGCGAAGCGGCCACCGCGCGCGCCGCCGCCGCGGCCGGCGTCCCGCTGGTGACAGGCGTGGCGGCGACCACCTCCGTGGCGGACGTCGTCGCGGCGGCCCGAGAACAGGACGCCGACGCGGTGGTCTGGTTCCAGCTCTACCTCCACCCGGAGCCCGAGGTCACCACCGAGCTGGTCCGCCGGGCGCAGCGGGCGGGCTGCTCCGCCCTCGTCGTCACCGTCGATTCCCCCGTCTTCGGCCGTCGTACCCGGGACCTGCACAACGGATTCCACGATCTGCCGCCCGGCCTCGCCACCGAGAACATGCGCAACCTGCCCGGCAGCGAGCCCGGCCGGCCCCTCCCCATCCCCATGTGGCCGGCCGGCTGGGACGACCTGCGCCGACTGCGTGAACAGACCGACCTGCCGCTCGTCCTCAAGGGTGTGCTGCACCCCGACGACGCGCGCATCGCCGTCGAGCAGGGCATGGACGCGCTGCTCGTCTCCAACCACGGCGGACGGCAGCTCGACGCCGCCCCCGCATCGGTGGAGGCGCTGCCCGCGGTGGCCGACGCCGTCGCCGGACGGGTGCCGGTCCTGATGGACGGCGGTGTACGCCGGGGCAGCGACATCGCCACCGCCCTCGCCCTCGGCGCCCGGGCCGTCGGCATCGGCAGGCCCGTGCTGTGGGCGCTCGCCGCCCGCGGCGAGGAAGGAGTGCGGGAGTACCTGACCGCGCTGCGCGCGGACTTCGACCACGTGCTCGCCCTGTGCGGTGGGCATCGGCCCCAGGACCTCACGGCCGACCAGGTGGTCGAACGCGGCACGGCACGACGGCCGTCGAGAGGAGAACCGACATGCTGAAGAAGACCACGGCAGCGGCCCTGGCCGCGGGCAGCGCGCTGCTGCTCTCCTCACCGGCGTGGCTGCCCCGCCGGGTCGTCTCCGTACGGATGAAGCTCTTCGCCCGCGTCAACGGCGACGAGGGCCTGCCCTTCCCGCAGGAGGCGTACGGCGGCGCCGAGCGCTTCGAGGAGATCTACGGCCGGCCCGCGGCGAACGGGCGCAGCAAGGGCGCGGCGCTGTCCGACCTGTTCTGGTACTGGCTCGCCCCCGGCGCCGACATCCACCAGGAGCACCTGGAAGCCGGACCCCGCTACGACGAGGTGTCGCGCCGCACCCTCGCCATCCTCGCCGGACCCTCGGCCGAGTTGTACGACGCGGCCGCGCGCAGTACCCGGCGCGTCCTGGACACCCTGCCCGCCGACAGCGTGCGGCCGGTGCGGCTGCGCGACCTGATGATGCCGGTGTGGGCGGAGTTCTTCTACACGCTGGTGTTCCGGGAGGACTGCCCGCCCGCGGCGCGGAAACTGATCGTCGACAACGCCGAGGACGTGGTCAACGCCCTGAAGTGCACCAGGCTGCGGCACATGCGCCGCCGCGACCGGCTGACCCGCTATCTGCTGCGCAGGCTGGCCGCCGGTGACGTGCCGCACGAACTGCCCGCCGGGCTGACCCGCCGCCAGCACGCGTACTACCTCCAGGGCACCTTCTTCAACACCGCCGTCGTCCAGATGTCGGAGGCGATGGCGCACCTCCTGCTGGTCCTTGCCCAGCACCCCGGGGTGCAGGAGCGGGTGGCTGCGGGCAACGACGACGACCGCTATCTGTCGCACGTCATGAACGAGACGTTCCGGCTCTTCCCGTTGTTCGGCGTGGCCCACCGCATCACCACCGCGGACATCGACCTGGAGGGCATGCCGCTCATCCCGTCGGGGTCCGTGCTGACCTTCAACTACCCCGAATACCACGCCACCGGCTACACCGACCCCGAGCGCTTCGACCCCGAGCGCTGGGAGACGCTGTCCGCCAAGGAAGCTCACCACATCCCGTTCGGGATCGCCGCCAACCGGCCCTGTCCTGCCTGGCGCCTCTCCCCGATCGCGATGCGCGCCGCCACCCGCGAGGTGCTGGCCCGCTTCGAGCTGGACTCGCCCGTCAGCCACACCCGTTCCATCCCGCACCGCGCGCCCTGCCTCCTGATCCCCCGGGACCGGCCGGCGGACACGCCGCGGCGCCGCGTCCTGCGCGCCGCGCTGACCGTCCGGGACCGGGCCGAGGACGTCGGACGCAGTCTGACGCAGCTCGTCCTCGGCACGTACATGGTCCTTGACGCCCGCCGTACGAAGCCCGCCGCACGTTTCTTCGCCGAGCACGACACCGAAGGCCGCCCACTGCCGCGCGAGCACGCCGCTCCCGGCGCAGGCGGGCAACGCGAACCCGCCGTCACCACCTGCCCGTACACGGGCCGGAGCACCTGAGGCCGGTGTCTTCGAACCCCCGCCTGCGCTCGGGCGGGGGTTCGAAGACCGGCTCTGACGGCGTCCCCCTCCCCTCGCCTCCCGACCGAGGAGTCACCGTTGTCGACCACCGAGCTGGGTCCGGCGTTCTTCCTCGCCGTGGCCGTCATCCTTACCACCTGCCGCCTCGTCGGCTGGTTACTGCGTTATCTGGGACAACCGCCCGTCGTGGGTGAGATGGTCGCCGGCGTGGCCCTCGGCCCGTCGATGCTCGGTCTCATCGCACCGGGCGCCGAGGAAGCCCTCTTCCCGCAGGAACTGCGCCCGATCCTGTACGTGGCCGGGCAGATCGGCCTCGTCGCCTTCATGTTCCTGGCGGGCTACGAGTTCCGCACCGACCGCCTGTCCTCGGTGGGCCGCATCGCGGTGCCTGTGTCGGCAGCGGGGATCGCGATACCGCTGGTGCTGGGCGTGGGCCTCGCCACCGTCGCCCACAACTGGGTGGACATCTACCCGGACGGCATCTCACCGCTGGTGGGCGCGCTGTTCATCGGGGTCACCCTGGCCATCACGGCCTTCCCGATGCTGGCGCGCATCATCAACGAACGCGGCCTGACCAACACCCGGTTCGGCTCCGTCTCGCTGGCCGCCGGCGCGCTGGACGACGCCGTGGCATGGATCATGCTGGCGGCGGTACTGAGCATGGCGGGCGGCGGGATGGGCACCTTCGCCCTGGCGGCGGTCGGCACGGTCGGACTCGGCGTGTTCCTCGCCGTGTTCGTACGCCTGCGCCCGAAGGCCCTGGACTGGGCGCGTCGGCTGACCGAGGAACACGCGCTGCTGGTCATCGTCCTCGTCCTGTTCATCGCCGCCTGGTACACCGACCGCATCGGCCTGTACGCCGTGTTCGGCGCGTTCAGCCTCGGTGTCGCCTTCCCCCGCGACCCGGTGGTGACCCGCGCGGTACGGGCCATCGAGCCGGTCAGCCGCATCGTGTTCCTGCCTCTGTTCTTCGCCTACTCGGGCCTGAACACCGACTTCACGCTGCTGTCCGGCGGCAACATGCTGCTGTTCACCGCGGCCTGTGTCCTGGTGGCCGTCGTCAGCAAGTTCGGTGCCTGCTGGGCCACCGCGCGGCTGCTGGGCGAGCCGCCGGACGTCGCCATCCGGGTGGGCACACTGATGAACGCCCGCGGTCTGATGCAGCTCATCGCCATCAACGTCGGCCTGGCCGCGGGCATCACGTCACCGGCGCTCTTCGGTGTGCTGGTGATCGTCGCCCTGGTGACGACGGTGATGACGTCTCCGCTGCTGACCCTCTGGGACCGGCTGGACCGCGGCCGCACCCGGGAGCCCGCACCGGTGCCCGAGACCGCGGCCTGAACCACTCGTGCGGGACACAGCTGTTCCCGAGTCGTGACAGCAGGCCCTTGGTCGCTCGGGAGGGCTGTGTTCGACTGGCCCGATGCCTGCGCAACCCACGCATCTCCCCGTTCTCCTGAGCGGACGGCGTCGCGCCCTCCTCCGCTGCGCCGTCGCCGCGGCGCTCGCCGCTCTCGCCGCGCTGCTGCCCGGCAGCGTGACGGCGTCCGCCGAACCCGCCCCCGAATCCGGGCTCGTGGCGCCGAGCACGTACCACGTGAAGCCGCCCGGCGGCCGAAAGCGGCCCGAGCGGGACAAGCGCCTCCACATCCGGTACACGCGCGGCGAGAGCGAGGGAGTCGGCGAGAAGACGGGGCGGCTCACGATGGATGTCAGCGGCGCGAAGGAGACGCTGCGGCTGAAGCAGTTCGGCAGCGGTTGCAGCAGCACCGGCGGGGTCCGCGTGGTGTGCAAAGTCGGTGCGAGCTACAACAGTTGGGCGGACTGGGCGGGCGCGCTTCCCTACGCCGCGCCCGGCAGCAAGGCCGGTGACCGGGGCGAGCTCCGCATGCGCTACGAGGCCCCGGACGGTCACGTGTCCACCGCGACGACCACGGTGGTGGTCGGCGGGCCCATCCTGGAGGTCCGCAGCCCCGAGACCGTCACCGGCGTAAGGCCCGGCGCCGAAACCGTCCTGGACCTCGCCGTCCGCAACTCGGGCGAGACGACGGCCGACGGCGTGGCCCTGATGATCGGGGGCGTCAGCGAGCTGACCTTGACGCAACGCTTCTCCAACTGCCGTTACACCGGCGATGACGACGCACCGCAAACCGCCTACTGCACTTTCCCGGACCTGCGATTGCGCCCGGGACAGACGGTGGTGTTCAGTCCGGGTCTGCGGCTACGAACCCACGAGACGCTGGACCACGGCTCGCTGTACCAGACCGCCTGGCCCCTGGACGTCGGCCCGTACCACGATGTGCTCGTGCCCGACGGCGGTACGGCCGGCGACGGCCCGCCACTGCGACCGCAGGTGCGCTCGGGTGGCAGCGGGCAGTGGAGCGACGAGCGCGAGGCGTGGGCCGAAGTACGCACGGACAACCCCGCCGACTACGCGGCGATCGGTGCCCACGTGCGGGCGGCTCCGGGCGGCGAGCAGGAGGTGCGGGTCGGCGCCCGCGCGGACGGGCCCGGCGACCCGGGCCAGGGCGGCGCGTACAACCTGGTCTTCACCGTGCCGCGCGGAGCCGAGGTGGTGAAGGAGCCGATGGAGGAGCTCGACGAGGACGTCCACGAACCCACGTGCCGGCGCCGGGGCGCCGTCTACACCTGCCCGCTGCGCGTGCACGAACCGGGCACCGAGGAGACCCTCCCGTTCACCCTGAAGTTCGGCGAGAACGCCGGCGACGGGTCTGTCCGGCTTACAAAACGCAAGGACGACGAACCGCCCGCGGACCCCGACACAACCGACCACACGGCCGCGGTGACCGTGGACCTCGATGTGAAGTACGCGTCGACCACCGCCTCGGGACACGGCCTCGCGTGGAGTGTCACCGGCGGGCTCGCGGCAGTCGTCGTCGGTGGCGGGGGCCTGCTCCTGTGGCGACGACGGCAACAGCGCTGACCGCCGCGCCGCCGGCCGTGGTCCGGCCGGTTCTCGGTCTGGCGGTCATGTGGCGCCGGGCGTAGAGAGAAAGGTTCACCCAGGGAGGCCGGCGTGGACAGGACCATGAGCAAGGGCGCGTTCCGGGACGCGTTCAAGAATCAGAGCGTCGCGGTGTCCGCGCTGCCGAAGGGCACGGGCCGGCGCCTCGCCGAGCGGGCCAACGCGACGGCGGGTCCGGTCGACGCCGCGCTGCGGACCAAAGCCGAGTTCAACACGGTGTATGACCTCCTGCTCGCCGAGCAGGAGGGCACGACGGGCACCCCGGCGGACGGCACGCTCGTATGTCTCGGCCCGGACGGGCAGCTCACCCCGACCGGACGGATCGTGCAGGAACTCCTCGACGCGGCGGAGAACAAAACGGAGTTCTTCGCTCAGGACATGTATCAGGTCAAGGTCACCGGCTGGCCGTCCGGCGTCCTGACAGCCGACGAGGTGATGCAGGCGCCGCCGGGCGCACGGCTGACCCTGGCCAGGAGCAACGCCGCCGCGGACGACACCCTGCTCTCGACACCGTCGTTCTCCATGGTCAACAGCGGCAACATGACGGCACACGCACCCAAGCGCTCCTGGAAGATCGACTTCGAGGTCGGCGCGAGCGAGGACCGGCTCTACGGCATGGAGCGGATCAACCTCAAGGCGATGTACAACGACCCGTCGCAGATGCGCGAGGCCGTCGCCTGGCGCCTCCTCGAGCGAGCGGGCATTCCGGCGGCGCAGCACACGTACGCGACGTTCACGATCAACGACCGCTACATGGGGCTGTACTCGGTCATCGAGCAGGTCGACAAGAAGTTCCTCAAAGACCACTTCGGCAAGAACTCCGAGGGCAATCTCTACAAGGCCTACTGCGGTGACGTCGGTTGCGCGACCCTGGAGCACCGCTCCGGCCCGGGCGGCACCGACAGCGGCCGGCAGTACTTCACCGCAGGCGCCCGGCCGGACGACCGTACGTACCGCCTGAAGACGAACGAGGACGACCCCTCCGCCGGCACCTACGACGACCTCGCCACACTCGTCCGCACCATCAACGGCGTCCAGCTGACGGGCGGTGAGAAGCGGTTCGCGACCGACGCCTTCCGGGAGGCGGTCGAGCAGGTCCTGAACGTGAAGGCCTTCCTGCGCTGGGCGGGCGCCAACGTCCTCCTGGGCAGCTGGGACAACTACTTCGCCACGCCGTCGAACTACTACCTCTACAACTCGGGCCGCCTCGGCGACCCGACGGGGTTCATGGCCCGCCCGTACTTCACGTTCATTCCCTGGGACTACGACAACAGCTCGGGCATCGACTTCTTCTCGACGCCGTGGCAGTTCACGGACCTGCTCGACTGGCCCGCGATGACCCGTGACTACTGCCGGATCACGCACGCCCCGCACGAGGTGTCGCAGCTGCCGCTGTTCACCAACCTGCTGCGGCATCACGACTTCTGCCAGTACTACCTCGACCACCTCGAGTACCTCCTGGACACCGAGTTCGGTCCTGAGCGGGTCGCCGAGCTGCTCGGCTCGGAGGGCTCCGGGCGGACCGACGGTCTGTGGCAGCTCGTCTCGTCCGCCGCGTACGGCGAGGCCACGAGCCCGCACGGCCGGCCCTTCACGGGGCGGCAGTTCACCAACGACGAGGTGTACCGCGCCGGTTACCGCCAGTGGGAGCTGAGCCGCGGTTCGCAGTTCACGTACGGGATCTTCCACTACACCCGGATGCGCTACGACCGCGCACGCCAGCAGCTTGCCGAGCTGCGCAAGACCTACCCCGACGGCGCCGGCGGCGCCCTCTTCCCGACTGCGATGGAGGTACTGCCCTCATGACCGCGTCGACCAACAAAGCGGGTAAGGCCAAGACCAAGGGCGGACTGTCAGCGGCGCGTGAGCTGCGCCTGGTCAAGGAGGCCAAGATCCGTGAGCTGATCGGGGACGTCGCGGGCGACCGTCTGGAAGCGAGCGGCGTGCTCTACCGCGACGGAGCCTTCCTGATCGTCTGCGACAACCTGCCCTTCCTCATCCGGGTCAGCAGCGAGCTGTCGCCGAAGGCGCCGGAGAACGGCGTCATCAACGCCGGCAGGAAGACGAAGAACACCAAGTCGAAGGCGCAGGTGGGCTACGAGGACCTCGCCCACGACACCCTGCACGACCACTACTTCACGCTGAGCGAGGCCGAACCGGTCAAGCCCAAGGTCTTCCGCGCCCGCATCCAGGAGTACGACGCGAAGCTGCGCCCGACCGGATCGGCGCACCTCGACTTCGACCTTGCGGACGCCAACAAGGGCATGGAGGGTCTGGAGTGGGTGGAGCGCTCGGGCAAGGAGTACCTGCTCGCCCTGTGTGAGGGAAACCAGTGCGCGGGCGGCAAGAAAGGCAGGACACCGGGCGGCGGCCGTATCCAGGTCTTCCGGCGCGGCGGCAAGCGGTGGATCCACATCGGCACGATCCGGCTGCCCAAGTCGTTGCCCTTCGAGGACTACAGCAGCGTGTCCGTGCGCGACGGACGGATCGCCGTCCTGTCGCAGGCGTCGTCGGCGCTGTGGACGGGCCGCCTCTCCACAAAGAAATGGCAGGTCGACGAAGGCACCCTCTACCGTCTCCCCACCGACAGCAAGGGGCGCACGGTCTACGGCAATCCCGAGGGCGTGTGCTGGGTCTCCTCCGACCATGTGGTGATCGTGTCCGACCGGGCGAAGGCGGGCGCGCGGAACGACCGGTTGCGCGCGAAGGACCAGTCGATCCACCTGTTCCTCATCCCGAACGGCAACAGCTGAGCCGCGCCCGGCCCGGACGTTCCCCCGGGCCGGGACCTCCCCGCTAGAAGCTGGTGAAGACCCGCCGGAACAGGTCCGTGGCCTCGTCGGCCCAGCCGAGGACACGCAGGGACGAATCCAGGTTGCCCGGCGGCCGGTTGATGAGTGTGTCGTTGCGGATGAGGCGGTCGAAGTCGACGAGCACCGGGTCCTGGCGTGGGGTGTGTCCGTCGGGCCGCAAGAACTCGACCTCAGCCAGCCGCATCACATTGATCAGCTCCTGGGCGACGATCCCGTATCCGACCGTCGTGGGATGGACGCCGTCGAGCGAGAACAGGCCTCCGTCCGTGCGCCGTCCCCCGTCGCAGGCGAGGAAGTGGGAGTTGGGCGGCGGAGTCAGCGCCTGCAGGGCGGGCGGCAACGGATAGGGCTGCCACCAGTCGGGACGCGCCGACGGATCCTCCGCGTAGCGACGGGACGCGAGCCGGTCCAGAAGACCGCAGGTCTCCAGCAGGTACCAGTCCCTCCCCTGGTTGCGGGCCTCGCGGACCACCCCGGTGATCGCGTCGTTGTACTCGTCGATCGCGCCGTCGACCTCTTGGGCCTGCGCGCCGGTGATGCCCGGGTCCCGGCCGGGATCGAAGTTCCGGTCACTGATCCACGGACGGGTGTAGTACGGGTAGTAGAGCGAGCCGGGCCGGGTCTTGCCCGCCACGCCGCGTGCGATCGGGGCGATGGTGACGTGCGGGACGGTGCACCAGATGACGTGCCGCGCCTTGATCTCGGTCACCGCGGCGGCCACTTGACGCAGCTCGGCCACGAAGTGCTCCGGCCGCCAGACGGTGAAGCGCCCCTTGTGGTCCAGGCTGTCGAAGCCGGGGTCCTCGCTCCAGACCACCTTGAGTTCGGTCACCGCCCGCAGGGCGTTGTTCGCACCGAGGAAGACGACCAGCGTCTCGATCCCGTACTCGCCGCCGGTGCCGTCGGTGTCCTTGCCGAGCTCGGCGGCGGCGCCCAGTTGGGTCAGGGCCCCGGCCGCCGGGGGCTTGGTCGGAAGGACGCGCAGGGCGGCGCGCTCGGCGGCGTTCTGGACGATCTGGATGATCGGGTCGTCCTTGGGCCTGTCGATCCGGGAGCGGCACTCGTCGGCCGACTTGGACAGCGCGTCACGCAGATCCCAGCCGAAGACCGCGAGGTTGTGCATGACGGCTGTGGTCGGGGGCACCGTCAGCCCTGGCCCCCGCTCCCAGTAGTCCTCCACCCGGTCCATCAGGCTCAAGGCCCTGAACACCGCGAACGGCGCCTCCCACACGTCCACGGCCCGCCCGTACCGGGCTTCAAGGTCACGAAGGAACGGTTCGATGTTGAAGGGCAGTCCGCCGACGCCGTCATAGCGGGGGTGCCGGAACTGTTCGGCACAGCCCAGCTCGTACGCCACGATCGCCGGGTACGAGAGGGCCGTGTTGAAGATCGCCGCGCTCTGGAAACCCTGCGTCAGGGAATCCCCTATCGCGACCAGCCGGTGCTTCGGCTCCCCCTGCCGCGCAACGCTGACGTCGCGGACTCCCACCCTGGGGTCCGTCTCGGGTGTCCGTGGCCCCTGACTGCGTACGGAAGCGACCATGATTCCCTCTGGCCGATCGCAGCGCACCGAGTGTGCCCCGCGGGGCCTGTTCCCTGCGTAGCAGAGACCGGATCGGGGCGACATGTCCCGGACGGGAGATACGGCGAACTCGGTGTCGTACCTGGCGCGCAGGAGCCCTGTTGCGCAGCGCGTCCCTGTTGCGCAACGCGTCCCTGTTGCGCAGCGCATCGACCACGATCGGGCCGAGCAGACCGGTGGCTACCGATCCCTGGGGCACATCCCTTTCTCCAGCTCCTGAATGTCCCGGTCGCCGGACGCGACACAGATCCAGCGCGTCGGTTCCTCCCTGTACTCCCAACTGCCCGGGTCGGCGAGCAGGTCATCCAGGCCCGAACCGGTGACCTCCTCGCCGGTGTCGTCCGCCGGCCATTCGTCCGAACGGAACACCTTGATGAACCCGAGCCGGCTCCAGCAGGTGATGAGGCGGGTGAAGCGAGGAATGTGCCGCGCCCGCTCCACCCCGTCCTCGCTGTCGCTCCAGTCGGCGAGCAGACTCCACAGGTCCGCCCCTCGCCACCATTGACGTAGAGGCAGTACTCGTCGTCTTCCCAGCCCTTCACCGGCTGCTGCTTCCTTTCATGCTCACGCTCACGCTCATGCCGAGGCGTTCGCCCAGGTTGGCGCGTTACCGGGCACGGTAGAACCCGCGGCCGGTCAGCTGGACCGCCAGGTCCTCACCCACCGTGCCGATCAGGGTAGGGGCGGGCTCGACGTAGCTCTTGAACCGGTCGCCGATCGCGGCCTCCACCGCCACCTGTGCCTCCTGCGACCCCAGGCCGGTGGAGGCCAGGAACCAGGTCAGCGTCGTCCTGCAGAGCCCGTACCAGGACGACTCGGCACGGGTGCGGTCCACGACCACGGTGACCAGGCGGATCACCGCGCGTTCAAGGTGCCAGCTGCGGTCCTCGGCGTCCACGTCGGCAGGAGGGCCGAGCTGCGCGAACCGCTCGGCCATGTCCTCCAGCCAGTCACGCCACTCCAGCAGACAGGTCACGACGCGTGCAGCAGTCTCCGATGCCTCCCCGACGGAGTGCCTGTCGCAGCACCAGGCTTCGACAGGACCACCGTTGTGGGTCGACCAGTCCCAGCCGCAGGCCCACCGGCCGTAACGGTCCATCAGGAGCAGGGTGACCTCGTCCTCGAAGCGAAAGCGCTCCATTTCCTCCGCGTCGGCCGTAGGCACCATCGGGACGACCAGCGCCGTCAGCCGCGCCGCCTCATCCTCGTCCCACTCGAAGGCACTCCGGCCCGGGTCGGCGGCGGGCCAAGGCAGCGACCAGGCTCGTTCGCGGTGGATGGACGTGACATACCCCTGAGGTCGGACGCGGCAGGACAACCGCTCGATCATGCCGACCAGTTCGACCCCTGTCACCTCTATTTGCGGACCGCTGACCGGGTCGCGAAGGTTGGGCGGTCACGGTGTGACGATGGGGAATGCGGCGGCCGGTTTGTCGAGGACGGACAGCAGGCGGGTGAGCAAGGCCGGGTCGCCGTCCATGCGGATGCCGTCGGTTCCCCGGCCGGCGAGCACAGCCAGGAGTTGGGCCTTGGTCATTGTCATGGTGAGTCCGGCGTCCGCGGCCGGGCGGGGGCCGCTGGTGTGGGTGAGGAGCCCGTTCGCGAGACGGAGGTGCCAGTACTCGTCACCGATGTGCCAGTCGATGGCGAGGTCGATCGCCCACGCCTTCGGCCCGTCCACGCGGACGGCCAGGCCGTCGATGAGCTGACTGACCGTCAGGGCCTGGTGCATGTCGGGGCCGAGAGCGGCACTGGTGCCGGGGGTGACGCCGTGGGTGAGTTCCTGGGCGCCCGTGAGATAGAAGTTGCGCCAGACGGCGTTCTCCACGCGATGGCCCAGGCGGGTGTAGAGGGCGGCGAGGTCCCGGCGGGCCCGCTTGTCCTCCGGGTCGTTGAAGACGGCATGGTTGAGCAGGGTGACGGCGAAGCGCAGGTCTCCCCGGTCCGTGTAGTGCCGGGCGCGGGCGCGGACCGCCGCCTGGCCGCCCAGGGTCTCCACCCATCGGCGGGCCTCTTCGACCGGTGGGTGCTCCCACAGGTGGGCGGGGTTGCCGTCGAACCAGCCCATGTAGCGCTGGTAGACCGCCTTGACGTTATGGCTGATCGAGCCGTAGTAGCCGCGGTTGGCCCAGACGGCTTCGAGCTGGGGCGGCAAGGAGAAGTTCTCGGCGATCTCGGTGCCGTTCAGGCCCTGGTTGATCTGCCGGACGGTCTGGTCGTGCAGGTAGCCGTAGAGGTCCCGCTGGTGGGTGAGGAGGGCGACGATCTCGTCGTTGCCCCACGTGGGCCAGTGGTGCGAGGCGAAGGCGACATCGGCGGCGCCGGTATAGAGGCCGATCGACTCGGTGAGATAGCCGGCCCAGGCGTGGGCGTCACGGACCTGCGCGCCGCGCAAGGTCACGATGTTGTGCATGGTGTGGGTGGCGTTCTCCGCCATGCAGACGGCGCGCAGGTCGGGGAAGAGGAAGTTCATCTCTTCCTGGCACTCGGTCCCGGGGGTCATCTGAAAGCGGATCCGCACCCCGTCGAGCGTCACCTCCTCCCCCGTGGACCCTATGGAACGGGTGGGAGGGATGAGCCCGACGGTACCCAGCGAGACGGTCAGACCCAGACCGCAGCCGACCTGGGCCTTGGCACCGGCCGGGAGCCTGGATCCGTACATGTACGAGGCGCGACGGGACATGGCGGGCCCGGCGTAGACGTTCTCACTGACGGCATGCTCCATGAAACCGCTGGGCGCCAGTACGGGTATGTCCTCCCCCGCGCCGTCCGGCAGCACGCCACGGCAGCCGCCGAAGTGGTCGACGTGCGGGTGCGTGTAGATCATCGCGCGGACGGGCCGTTCACCACGGTGGTCCCGGTACAGGCGCAGGGCAGCGGCGGCGGTCTCGGCGGAGATGAGCGGGTCGATGACGATGATGCCGCTGTCGCCTTCGACGATCGTCATGTTGGACAGGTCCAGGCCCCTGACCTGATAGATGCGGTCCGTGACCCGGTAGAGGCCCTGATGGGAGAGCAGTCGGGCTTGACGCCACAGGCTCGGATCGACGGTGTCGGGGGCCGGCCCTTCCGCGTCGGCGAGGAAGCGGTAGGCGTCCGGATTCCAGGCGACCGTGCCGTCATCGGTGGTGATCGGGCCGCCGGTGAAGGCGGCGACGAATCCCCGGCGGGCGTCGGCGAAGTCCTGCGTGTCGTCGTAGGGAAGCCCGTCCGTGCGCGTCGGTGCGGGAGTTCCGGAACGGCGGGATCCGGAAGTCGCCTGCACGGTCTGCGGGTTGAGCGAGACGGCTGCGGCTGCGGCTCCCGCCGCGGCGGCGGCGAAACCGCGCCTGTTCATCGGCGTCATGGGCGAGGGACCTTTCTGGGCCGGTCGGACGTCACGACACGGAGGTGCGCGAACGGTGATGCCCGACGTCGAGCGCGGTCGACACCCCACTATTGCAGTACGACTGCAATAGCGGTCAAGGGGTGATCGCGCACGGGCCCGGCGGACTTCGGACAGGCCCGGCCCAGACCGGACCGAACCGGACTGGACCGGACTGGACCGGACCGGACCGGACCGGACCGGAACGCCAGACTGGACCGGACCGGATCAGTCCCGCGGGCAGCCCAGCAGCGCTCCAAGCGTGCGTCGCAGCGCGGAGCGGGCGGCCTCCTCGGTCAGACCGCGCCGGGTGCGCAGGTGGTCCCACGCGGCCCAGGAGGAAGCGGCTTCCAGGGCGTCCAGGAGGCCGCCGGGCCGCAGCGCCCCCGGCTCCCGTTCCAGTTCGGGGAAGTTCGCGGTCAGGTCGTCACGGAACCAGGCGTCTCCCCGCCCCATCACCAGCCGGAGCCCGGGCGAGTCCGGCTCGAGGGCCAGCCCCACTCTGCGGATCGGCGTCATGAGCTCGTACATCCGGCTGCGCTGGGCCAGCAGCGCTTCGACCTTGCGCGGGGTGTCCCACCGCGACGGAATCGGGTCCGCGAACGCCTGCCACCGCTGCGCCTGCCGCTCGGCCGCGCCCACGTAGAGCGCCTCGCGGTCGGCGAAGTGCACGAAGACCGAGCGCTCCGACACACCGGCCCGCTCGGCGATGGCCTTACGGGTCGGCTCCCCCGCACCCTCGGCGATCAGCTCCAGGAGCGCGTCGAGCAGGACCGCACGGGTCCGTTCCGGATCACGCCGCCGTCGGGGCTCCCGTCCCGCGGCCCCCTCCTCCTGTCCCGCACCACTACTGTTCACGGTCGGCCATCCTGCCAGCCGCGCGAACACGAGCGTGCCCCGACCGCACCGGGGCGGGCGGCGGAAAGGACCCTCGGCGCGGTCCTACACGGACCCATAACCCGTCTCGTCGCGCCAAGGAATCCAGCGGCCGGTGCCGTCGACCGTGCCGAGCTGCTGGTCGGCGAAGTGCACACCGAAGCCGAACACGCCGTCCTGGGCCAGGAAATCGACGAGCCGACGACGTGAGTGCTCGGCCCGGGCGCGGTCGTGGTCGAGGACGACCTCCCATCGGATGCTTCAGCACTTGGCACTTTGTGGAGCAGTTGGTCCAATATGGGAGGCAGTGAAGCGCTCCCCGCACCGGAACGCCGGAACGCTCGTCTTCGACGCAGGAGGTCCATATGTCGCCCGCAGGCCGTCCCCGCGCCTTCGACATGGAGGGCGTACTGGAAGCCGCGATGCTGCTGTTCTGGGAGCAGGGTTACGAAGCGACCTCACTGGCACAGCTGCGAGCCGCCACGGGTCTGTCCTCCGCGAGCCTGTATGGCGCCTTCGACTCGAAAGAAGGGCTGTTCAAGCGGGCCGTCGAGCACTACATGAACGGGCCCGGCACTGCCACCGGCGTCGTCGAGGACGAAACGGTCAGCCCGCGCGAAGCGGTGGCCGCCCTGCTGCACGGCTCGATCGACATGCAGGCCGACCCGTCTCACCCCGTCGGCTGTCTCATCGCCCTGTCCGGCACGATGCGGGCGCCGGGCGAGGAGCACGAGGGAGTACGGGCTGCCGTCGCGGCACGACGTGAGGCGGACCGGGTGCGCATCAGGGCCTGCGTGGAGCGGGGCATCGCCGCGGGCGAACTCGATGCCGACGCCGACGTCGACGGGGTGACAGCCATGATCCACAGCTTCCTCCTCGGCCTCTCCACGCAGCTGCGGGACGGGGTGGCGGCGACGACTCTGCACGCGGCGGTCGACGTGGTACTGCTCAACTGGCGTCGGTCTTAGGGCAGTAGCCGGTTGGGTTTCGTGGCTGGCAGGCAGGGTGGAAGCCGATGGGACCGGTGGGATCGGTGGGACCAGTGGGATCGGTGCGGACCGGCGTAGGCTCAGTAGACGATGGACACGATCTGGCACGCGGCTTCGGCGAGCCGACGGTCTCCTTGTACATGAGCGCGGGAAAGGGCATCCGCCGGATCGATGTTCCGCGTAGCCAATCGCCAGAGAGTGTCTGTATCCAGCAGCACGGCCACGCTTGGTCGGCCGCTCGGCGCTTCGGCCAACGACCAGCGGTCCGCGGTGGCGGTCGCCGTCCAATCGCCGCCGCCGGGGCCCTCGGCGATCACCTGGACTTGCGCCCCGACCGGTGCCGATGTGTGTCGGAGTGTGTGAGGCAGGGCTCGCATGAAGGTATCGAGGACCGTCGCCAGGGCACGCGGCTCCAGGTCTGTGTCACGGCCGATGGCGTGGAGGATCTGCTGCCGGTGGGTCCAGTGCTCACTGAACTCCCGGGCGATGTCCAGCCATGCCGGTGCGGGGTCGATACCTGCCCACGAAACACCCAGGGCGGTCGCGTCAAGACTGGCTGCGGCAAAGAGCTCGGCCAGCTGGGCACCTGCCGCTGCCAGCGCGTCGATGAGCGAAGCGGGGCCGTCATCGGCGTGCAGCTCGACCCATTCCTGATTCGTGCGGTGGATGAACGCCTCGAGCGTCTCACCGTCGGCGAAGCCGCTCCGGTAGCCGTGGCCGAGGCGGCCGTAGCAGTCACCGAGGAGGTGTGCGGCGATATCGTGCACCGTCCAGCGCCCGGCTGCCGTCCTGCACCAGTCGGAGGGTGCCAGACCACGCAGGGTCTCGAGCAGCAACCTGTGTTCCTGACCGAACACCGCACGCGCGTCGATCGGGTCGCCCAGCCAGGGCATGCCGACCACACCATCGGACTCGGGACTCATGACCGCAGAGTCTCAGCCAGGGGCCGTGCCCTGCCACCGAATACTCCCGTCGCGCCGAAGCCGACCGGCCCGCGCGCGTCTGGTCAGCAGTCGCCCTGGTAGTCGCCTTTGAACATCGAGCCGATGTTGATCCAGTGGAAGGCGTCCTTCCAGGCCGGATCGCGCTTCATCCAACCCATCATCGCTTCCGCAGCCTTCTCGCGGGAGATGGTCCGGGTCTGGTAGTGCTCGGACGGAACACCGTCGCGGTATTCCAGCTGATACGTGTTGTCCTCGCGCAGCCATACCTGGACGTACCAGTCGCCCGACTCCTCCTCCACCCGCTCAAGGACCAGCGCCCCATCCCGTCTGAGGTCGCCCACCCTCGCACCGATCATCGGCTTCGTCGGCCGCTTCGACAGCACAACCGGGCCACTCTTCAACACCAGCATGAAGAGATCATGCCGGACGCTGCCGAGTCGACCACCTTCACGTCCACCTGCCTCACTTCTCACGGCGGCGCGCCCCTGACCGTCTGCCCACGGGCCGACGTCAACCCGATACGGCGTCATCGGGGCCGAGGTCGAAGGCTCTGCCCGCGGTGAGCTTCTCCACGAACGTCTTGAAGACGCCGGCCAGTGTCAGATCAGTGTCGAGATCGGTGTCGAACCAGGTGACTGACGGGTCGCCGTCCGGGCCGCAACCTCGGTAGTCGAGACCGATCCAGTAGTGCCCGTCGCCAGAAAGAAGCACGATCGACGACGGCAGCCCCCACTCTGTGACCAAGTAGGGGGTGTCCAGCAACGACGGCGTCTGCCCGCTCGGCCCGATGCCCATCAGGGCATCGAAGGGCACGTGGCCTTCGCTCCACGAGGTCGGCTGACCGGTGGGGAACGCACCGTGCTCGTCAGCCACGATGCCGCCGTTCTGAACCCACAGGAGGTCGGTCAGGGCCGAGGGCAGCGTCACACCGAGCACGCGCTCGGCTTCTCCTACCGTCTCGTCCGTCAGAGGCGGCTGGACTCCGAGATCACCGTCAGCCCAGAACGTTGCCATGACCTCATCGAATCGCGCCACGACGGGCAGCCTACGGCTCAGCCGTGAGCTCGTCCCCTACTGATCTTTCCGGGATGAGATGTGCGGGCTGAGCGGGTGTCAGTCGTCGAGGCGTTGAAGGATCTGGGTGAACTCGCCGTTCTCGATCAGACCGGTGAGGACCTGGGTCATGTTGCCGATGCCGGCGTCACGGACGATGAGCCCGTCCGAGCACCGGAAGTAGCGGCCTGCGAGGGCCTCCCCGCCGGCGGCCCATCGGTTCATGATGATCTCGACCTGGGCCAGGGTGATGATGGTCGCGCTCCAACGGGAGCCGTCCTTGAGGTCCACGAAGACGTCGACGTCGGCCACGGACTCCAAGTCCTCGCCGGCGTTCGGAAGGAACGCGGCCTCGAACCACTCTGTGTGGACGCGGTACCAGGGTCCGTCCCACGTGCCCGGCGTTGTGCTGTGGCTCATCGGGCGAGTGTGCCGCGCCGATCGGCCCCCCTCAACCACTTTGTTCTGGCACGCTCCCGGCGCGAGGGCACGTCTGTCCCCGTCCCGGATTACGGCACGGCACGGCGCGTACGTCGGCGTTACGCGGAGGAGCGGGGGCGATTCTGTTCTCGCCAGTCCCGAGGGGTGATGGCGTAGGCCCGTTTGAACGCCTTGCTGAAGTGGGTCGCGTCGACGAAGCCCCAGCTGCGTCCTATCGCCGCGATGGTGCGCCGCCCCCCGTTCGGCCCGGCCAGCTCTCGTCTGCACTCGGCCAGGCGGCGCGTACGGATCCAGTCTCCGAGGCTGATGCCCGAGCGGGAGAGCACCGCGTAGAGGTGCCGTACGGAGATGTCGTGGGCGGCGGCTATCCGTGCCGCCGACAGATCCGGTTCGGCGAGGTGCTGCCGGATGTAGTGCGTGATCCGCAGGCTGAGCGTGGCCTCCAACGGCCCCCTGGTCAGGCTGGAGTTGCCGTGCTGGGACGTCAGGACGGCGCGGAGCAGTTCGACGCTGGGTTCCACGATGGCGTCGCCGTGCGTGCTGTCCTGCAAGCGGTCGCTGACGGACAGTTGGGAGAAGTAGGTGAAGGCCAGGTCCACCAGGGGGTTGTCGGACCCCAGGGTGACCGTGCTGGTCTCCCGTAACAGCCGGTCGGGGAGCGCGAGCAGCGCGCGGGGGAAGCGCAGGAAGTGGTGGTCGACTCCCTCGTCGAAGAGCAGGGTGTAGGGGGAGATCGACTCGTAGACGGCCAGCTCACCCGGCCCCAGCGCGCACTCGCGGCCGTTCTGCACTACCAGGCTGGTGCCCGTCACCTGGAGGCCGAGGAAGACAGCCGGTTCCTCGTCCACCCGGGCCAGTTGCCGCGTCCGGCGGACGGTGACCGCGGAGGCCCGCGCGGAACAGAACCTGAGCGGCCCGACCGCGCCGAGCCCGATGCGGACGGAGATGTCCTCGGCGGCAGGACCGTGGTCGATGTCGACCGCCACGAGGGAGTCCCACACGGCGTGCCGGACCACTTCTTCCCGGTCCCTCGGCGGTACGAACGCGGTGTCAAGGACCGGGCTCATGAGGCAAATCCTTCGTCCGCCGACACGGATGTTTCCCGCCGTCAGTGTGTAGGAGATCCCTCGCGCCGTGCAACAGCTTCGACATGCACACGCTCCACGCACAGCACCTCCGCGGCGGTCGGAGCGCCGCTGCGGTCAGGGCGCCGCTGCCGTTGGGGCGCCGCTGCGGTGGCGGGCGTCGGCGAGGAGGTGGCGCAGGGAGGTCGGAACGGATGGTGATGCCGACGCGCATCGTCGTCGATGCATGCACCGGGAGCTCCGGACGCACGGGACGCACGGGACTCACAGGAGGCACGGGACGCACCAGACGCTCCGGACGCTCCGGACACCCCTCGGCCCTGCCGTCACGACGTCCCCTGCGGTCCGCTTGACTTATCCCATGGACACCCTGCCCCATCAGCCCCAACGGCCCGCGTCCCGGCGCCACATGATCGTGTGCGGTGACGACGCGCTGGCCGAACGTCTCGCCGCGGAGCTGCGCACCGTCTACGCCGAGCGGGTCACCGTCGTCCTCCCGGCCGGACCCGGAGACGAGACGTCCGGACCGGCGGCGCGGGCGCACGTTCGTTCCGCCACCCTGCTCAGCCGTGTCCAGGCCCTCCTCAACCGCGCCCCCGGCACGGAGCCGAACGCCGCGAACGACCCGATGCACGTCTTACAAGCTGCGGTGCTCGACGAACAAGCACTCGCCGAAGCAGGCGTGGCCGACGCCAGCGCACTCGCCCTCGTCCATGACGACGACGAGACCAACATCCGTGCCGCACTCACCGCGCGCCGCCTCAACCCGCGGCTCCGGTTGGTCATCCGCCTGTACAACCGCAGCCTCGGCCAGCACCTCGCCGCTCTCCTCGACCAGGCCGCCGCCCTCTCCTCCCCCGGCCTGGACCCGGCCGCCCGGGACACCTCCACCACCGTCCTGTCCGACGCCGACACCGCCGCTCCCGCCCTCGCCGCCACGGCCATCGCGGGCACCAGCAAGGTCGTCCAGGCCGACGGACTGCTTCTGCGCGCCGTGGAACGCACGCCACCCCGGCACGGTGAGACGGCCGACCCCGGCCTGGCCACCCTCGCCCTGCTCTCCACCACCACCAACGACCCCGCCGGATCCGACAGTTCGGAGACCGACGGCGGTGACAGCCCCCTGCTCCTGCCCGACGAGCGCGCCGTCGAGAGCGCCGCAGGCCGCGGCACGATCGTCCTGCAGGCCGTCGCGCCGGCCGCGACCACCGGGTCGTCCCGCGGCAACAAAGCCCGCGGCATGCCGCTGGGTTCCCTCTTCTCACGCCGGCTGCGCTGGTCCCTGTTCGGCCTGGCCGTCAGCGTTCTCGGTCTCGCCATCGCCACCTGGGCCACCGGCGACGACATCCATCCCCTGCACGCCGGCTACCTGACCCTGCTCGACCTGTTCGCCATCGACGACCCCGCGATCGGCGAACCCACGGCCCGCAAGGTCCTCCAACTCCTCACCGGGGTCGCCGGGTTGCTGCTGCTGCCGGTGCTGCTGGCCGCCGTCCTCGAAGCCCTCGGCACCTTCCGCACCACCGCCACACTGCGCCGACCGCCGCGCGGCCTGTCCGGCCACATCGTGCTGCTCGGCCTCGGCAAGATCGGCTCCCGCGTCCTGACCCGCCTGCGCGAACTCGACATCCCCGTCGTCTGCATCGAGGAGGACCCGGACGCACGCGGGGTCCCGCTCGCCCGCCGCCTGCGCGTACCGACCGTCATCGGCGACGTCACCGACGACGGCGTACTGGAGGCCGCCAAGGTCCATCGGGCCCACGCCCTGCTCGCGCTGACCAGCATCGACGCCACCAACCTCGAGGCGGCCCTGTCCGCCCGAGCCCTCAAGCCGAACCTGCGCGTGGTGCTCCGCCTCTACGACGATGCGTTCGCCGCCGCCGTCTACCGCACCCTGCGCGCCGCTCACCCCCGCGCCCTCACCCGCAGCCGCAGTGTCTCCACCCTCGCCGCGCCCGCCTTCGCAGGCGCCATGATGGGCCGCCAGATCCTCGGCGCCATACCCGTGGAACGCAGCGTCCTGCTCTTCGCCGCCCTCGAAGTCGCCGGGCATCCGCGCCTGGAGGGCCGCACCATCGCCGAATCCTTCCGTCCCGGCCACTGGCGCGTCCTCGCCCTGGACTCCGCCTCCCCCGCGGACCGACGCCCGGACCTCGCGGCGACCCCCGCGTACGACGACGCCGGCACACACACCACCGGGCTGGTCTGGAACCTCCCTCCCGGCTACGTCCTGCGCCCCCAGGACCGTGTCGTCGTCGCCACCACCCGCCAGGGCCTCGCCGAACTCCTCGGCCGCGTACCGCACCCCACCGGACCTTGACCCCGGCCTGCCCGCTCAGTCGAAGTCGGCTGCGGTCATGCCGTCGGGATGTCCGGACGGCCACTCCACCAACTCGATCCGGTAGCCGTCAGGGTCGGTGAGCCCCGGCGTCTTCGGGCCGTGGGGGCCGCCCGGGTGCTGGAGGGGTCCGGGACTCAGGCCGGCTTCGGTCAGCGTCGCCATGGTGCCGGCGAGCTTCTCCACCTGGATCGCGAGGTGGTCGAAGCCGCTGCCCACGTCGACCGGTCCGGCGCCGGGGCGGTGGACCAGTTCGAGCGAGGCCGCGGGTTCGTCGGGGAACTTGAGGATCACGAGTCGCGTCCCGTCGCCGCCCTCGACCCTGCCCAGTACGGCGTAGCCCAGAGCGGTGTAGAAACCGAGCGAGCGGTCCAGGTCAGTGACGCGGTAGGCCGCGAAGAGCGTCTTCACGCGGCCTTCCCGGATCGATGCACCCGGTAGCGCAGATGTGTGACGTCCCGGTCCTCGAGCCTTCGGACGAGGTCGAGTTCGATGTGATCGCTGCCCAGGTGGTCGAACAGCCGTCGACCGTCCCCGAGGAGGACGGGAACCAGGTGGATCTCCATCTCGTCCAGCTGCCCGGCTCGGATGAGCGCCTGGGCCGCCCCCGCCCCGTGGACCATGACCGGCCGGTCCCCTGCGGCTGCGCGAGCCCGGCGGGCGCAGTCCTCGACATCGGTGACGAAACGCGCGTGGCCGGGTGGCACGTCCCCGTCATCCACCTGGTGGGTGAGTACGAAGATCGACACCCCGTCGTGGTGGTCGCCCTGCCAGCGCCCGGCGAGCTCGAAGGTCCGACGGCCTGAGATCACCGCGCCGGTCGCCAGCGCTTCACGGTAGACCTGGCCGCTCGGACCGTCGGACTCCCGGTCGTCGAGCCAGTTGAAGAGGCGCCCACCGTCGCGTCCGAGCTCCTGCCCCGGACGGTCGTCCGGGCCGGCGACAAAGCCGTCGAGCGACATCGACATGTACAACCGAATGGGGTGATTCATCACGGCTTCCCTCTCTCCTCCATGACACCGGGCTCCGGCGGTCGCGATCCGCCGACAGGGCGGGCTTGTCACAGGGGAGACTTCAGGAGACGGGCAAACTCATCGGCCCGACCCGCCGGCCCGGCTCCCAGGCCGAGGAGGCAGGGGCCATGCCCCATGGATCCATTGCGGTCTCGGCGGGGATACGGAGCAGGGCGGACTTCGGCAGGGCGTTCGCAACGCTGCCTCGGCCAAGCGCCACGTAGCTCACCTCGCCTTCTCCGTACGGCAGTTGAGAATCGCTGCCTTTGTCTGCCGGCCATGTGTCACCTGATCCAGATTCAGCCTATTCTGCCTATTGGCGCCGGAATCTGGGCATCGGTCCAGTTGGGTCGCGCGATGTCCGGGGAGTGTGTACGTGGAGCAACATCAGAGCGGCGGAGTAAGTGCGGCCTTCGCCGCGTTCGTCTCGGCGATGGTGTCGCTGGTGCTCACGATCGCAGGAACACTGGTCGGCCTGCGGTCCAGTGCGTCGCAGGCTGCCCTGTTCCTGGTCCTGACGTGGCTGTTGATCGCGGCTTCCCTCGCCACGGCCCTGGTCGCCGGATGGCTGGTGGCAGACAGCATCCGCAAAAGCACGCACGAGTTGGCGCACTTGCGCGATCTGGAAGCGTACGTGCCCCGCCTCATCCGGTTTCGTCGCCGACACGACAGTTTCGTGATCGCGGGTGACGGTAACGCGACACTGAAGATCTCCTGCGACGTGGAAGCACCGGACGCCGACGTCGTTCCGTGGATCTCCTTCCCCATGATCGCGGAGGTTCCGCAGGACCAACCCTCCTGGACGAGCATCTCTGTACGCCGTGTCTGTGTGGACGGGGTGGACGCCGATCCGTCCATCGCCTTCATCCGTCGGGAGCGCAAGATTCCTGCCGACGCGGCGACGCTGGACGGTCGGTTGGTCGAGTCCGGTGCCGTACGGGTGCCGGTTTCCCTGGACACGGGCCGGAGGCGCTGCTCCTTCATCGTCGAACTGGAACTGCTCAACGCATTTAGCTTCATCGGCCATGAAGAGAAGTGCTACACCGATGTCTCGTATGTGACGGATCATCTCGAAGTGACGATCACCGGATACGACGGTCTGAGGGTGTCCTTTTCTCCGTACGCGCACACCCGGGTCGAGGCGCAACAATTGGGCATGGAGATGCCGGACGCTCCGGAATCACAACTCCAGTCACGCTACTGCCAGGCCACCGACGGTGTGCGATGGCGGACCGAGCAAGCCAAGCTGGGGTACCGCTACGCCATACCGGTGCGGGGACTCCCCTGAGGCCCGTCCCCCGGTTCGAGGCGGGTGGCCAGCCAGGTGGCGAGGGTGTCGGGCTGCGGTGTCTGTGTCCCCGCACGCAGCAACCGGTGGACAGCCCGCACCAACTGCGGCCGTTCCATCAGCAACGCAGGGCCAGGTCCGGCCTCGAGAGCCGCCCAGGCCAGTGCGAAGCCGGTCCAGGCAGCAGGACGGTCAGGATCTTCGCGCAACTCGTCACGGTAGCCGTCCAGGGCCTCGCCATGACGGCCTTCGGCAAGAGCCCGATCGGCAGGCGTGGCGCCGGTCAGGGCTACTGACGCCCTGATGTCGGGGAATCGGTCCGCCTGAGCCGCACGCTGCAGGAGGTCGGCGCGGGCCGAGGACCAAGGGCCGTCGGGCTCCGAACCCAGGGTTTCGCCGCACCGGTACCTGGTCCCGCTGTCCGACGCATCCTGCCAATGCCAGGCCAGGGCGGCGACGGCTGCGGGATCTGGACGCAGGTACCGCAGCCGCCAACCTGCCCGGTGATCGGCAGCAACCATCGACGCAGCCGGGTGGTGCCCCTGTGCTCCGGTTTCGAAGTCGGCCAGGCGTTGCCCGATCCGGCCGATGAGGCGCCGGCCGGCTTCGGTCAGATCCGCATCGGCCCTCAGGGCATGCACCGCCTCACGCGTCGGGGTCTGCCACCTGCTGTACCCGAACTCCGCCCGAAGTTTGACTGGGTCGCCCTCACGCAGCGATGCGGCCCGCCATAGTTCGGTTACACCGGAAAAAGCACAAATTCCCTGCAGCAGTCCAGCTGCCGGGCGGGGGTCGTCACGCCACGGAGCGTAGTAGAACCCACCCTCGATCTTCGATGCCGACTTGTCCTGCCGTAGCAACGGGACCAACCGGAGTAGGCCTCCCAGAAGGATGTGCTGGAATTCGTGCACAAGTGTCTCAGCGAGATCTTCGGGAGCGTCGGGCCGGGCCACGACGACTCCTCCGAAAGCCTCTCCACTGGAAGCGCTGACCAGTGGGAAACGGCTGGTGAAAGGGTAGGGAGCGAGGACATCCAAGGCGGCGCTCATGGTGTCCGCCCGCTCGGGCAGACAACGGCAGATCACCTGCCAGGCCCCGTCGAGCAGCTTATGCCAGGCGGAGGCTTCGGCATCGTCCAGGCGATGCGGATCCAGTGACTCGTACAGGCCGCGATAAGGGTCGAGGTCGTCAAGTCGCAGGGACAGGACGTGCGGCCCCTGGCGGAAGGCGAAGCTGCGCAGAGCCTGCCAGTTCGGGCCGTCTTGGGTGACATCCGCCGGTAGCTCCAGCGCGAGATCCGCGGCCTCGATCTCGACCCCGGATGCAGAAGAGCCGGAAGACCGGATGCGGGCCACGGAACAGGGGTCCGTGCTTCCGTCGAAGACGCGGGCCGCTCCCAGGGTCGGCAGGGACACCACTCCCCTGCGCACGGGAACCGGTAGATCCAGGTCGACGCCTGCACGAAGGCCTGCTGCTGCGGCGATACCGTAAAGGTGTCCCAGGTGGGCCCACGCCGGCTCGGGATCGGTCGAATGTCCGCGCCGCAAGTGGCGCAGGGTGAAACCGGCCCAGCCTGCGACATACGGATACGACAGCACCTCTTCGAAGACGGCGGGTGCGGTCCGCTGCACCTCCTCCAGAACTTGCCAGGCCAGGTCCGGAGGAGGCAGGGGACCGGCCGCCGCAGGATTCGAGAGGGCTTCGTCACGGATCGCCCGCAGCAGGAGCAGGGATCGGCTGCGCTCGGCGTTTCGAATCTCCCGGACGGTGTCAAGGTCCGCTGTTCCACGCGCGATGTCGTCGACCGTGCTCCATGCGACCCGATGGTGGGTGAGCCTCGGGGGAGTCACCCGACCCGCTCCGCGCCGCCGCCATCATCTCCCCCCGCGGAGATGGGCAAAGACTTGTCCGCCTCGGCACCGATCCAAGCCACAGCATTCCGCAGCATGCTGTCGTCCGAGTCGAGGAGCTCACCGAAAGTCATGGCGGTGACATCGGGCATCGGCGATTCGGGCACGTTGATCCTCCTGTCGTGGATGTGTCGTCGGGCCCTCAGCCAAGGCGTTGGGCGCCCCCTCCGGGGTTGCCACCGCTGGCGCGCAGCGATGGCGAGTTGTCGCACTGTTCGACCGCCCAGCGTACGGCGGCAGTCATCGCTTCCCCGAGCTCGCCGCTCAGGTCCGTGATGGTGGCTGAGGTCAGGTCGAGCAGTTCGGTATCCAAGGCAATCTCCGTCCTGTGCGGGCGAGTTGCGTGCGACGGTGGGCTCAGTATCCGAGTATGACCCCAGCGAAGCAGGTCCAACAGCCCGGCGGCGGCGCCTGGAGCCGATTCAGGCTTTCCGCGGTCAACGTGGACCATCAGATCGATCGACGAAATCGCCTCGAAGGGCCGATGACGCCGATCATTTCTCCGGCGGCAGCGGCAGCACCGTTGCCGATGTGAATGTCGTCGAGGAACGGGAGGAGGACGGCGACACGGGCCGGGACACCCCCACAGGCCGCGGGGTCCAGCCGGTCGAGCCACGCCCGATCAGCAAGTTCAGCCTGCCAACTGAAACTGCGAGTCCGGGACGCAACTCCACCTGAGCGAGGGCGCTTGCGGGTGCTCCTGGTACGCGGGTCAGCGGCGGGCGCGATCAGCCTGCGACGCGGACGCCGAACTGGAAGCTGCCGATCGTGCTCATCGACTCGTAGCGCACCGAGGCCCCGGGGTACGGCGCGTGCAGGACCTGGCCGTTGCCGGCGTAGAGGCCGACATGTTCGGTGTTGTTGAAGAAGACCAGGTCACCGGGCTTGAGTGCACTCATGCCGATCCGGCTTCCCTCGTTGACCTGCGTGTACGTGACCCGGGATATCTGGACCCCGGCCTGCCCGTACGCCCACTGGGTGAGGCCCGAGCAGTCGTAGGAGTTGGGGCCCGTACCGCCGCGGAGATACGGCTTGCCGATCTGGGTGGCGGCCGCGCTCAGGGCGGAAGCACCGAACTGGGAGGCGGCCACCTCGTTGCCGAGGTCGACGCGGCCCGCGGAGGAGCGGCTGGCGCGCTCCTCCTCGTCGGCGATGGACTGGCGCTCGGCGGCGGTCAGGGAGTTCAGCAGCTTCTGCGCCTTGCTGAGCTTGCCCTGGATCTCCTTCTTCTTCTTGCCGAGTTCGGTGCGGGTGTCGGCGAGATCCTTGAGCTTCTCCGAGGCCTCGGCGCGCTCCTGGGCGAGGGTGCGCTGCTTCGCCTGGACCTTCTTCAGCGACTCGATCTGCTGCGCGGAGAGGGAGTCGAGTGTGGACGCCTTGTCGAGGTAGTCGTCCGGGTCGGCGGAGAGGAAGAGCTGGACCGAGGGGTCGATGCCGCCGGAGCGGTACTGCTCGCTGGCCATCGCGCCGATGCCTGCGCGCAGTTCATTGAGCTCCTCCTGCTCGCGGGCGACCTTGCCCTGGAGCCGGCCGATCTCCTTCTCCAGCTTCTCCTGCTTCTCCTTGGCCCCGTCGAACTGGTTGGTGGCCCGCTCCGCCTCCTCGTAGAGCTTGTCGACCTTCGCCTTGACCTCGCTCTTCGTGGGCTTGGGGGCCGCATTGGCGGCTTGCGAGGTGAGGGCCACGGCAGCGGCGGCGGTCGCGGTGAGCACGGTCACGCGGGTGCGGCTCGGCTGCTTGGGTCGACGGTGGGACGCCACGGAGGCGAGCTCCTTCTTCTTTCAGCCGCCCACGGAACACGCGATGGGCGACGCCCCTCCACCGTCACTCACCCCATGTGAGTGATCATCCGCGCGGAGGTTCGAAGCCTGACCTTAGTGACCTTCCTGTGACTATTTCAAAGCCTGACGTGAAAAAATCTGCCCGAACCTGCATTCTTTGCACACAACTCACCTGCGGTAATGGCGTTTTGACGCTACGTTGCGCGATGGTCCGGTCTGCCGTACCCCTGGCCGCACTCACCCTTCACCTGGAATTGGGAGCCTGTCCTCGAGCGCAGGCTTCGGCCTCGGCGAGGTAGCGCTCCACGGGGCCGAGGGTGAGCATGCCGCCGGCCGCGCCCGCGTGTTCGGTTCGCGCGGCACGCAACGCAGTCGCTGCGCGCGCCGCGATCCCGGGTTCGTCCAGGACGGCCGCGGCACGCGCGGTGAGGGACCAGAGTGCTTCTTGCATGTGGTCGCCGGGCGGTTCGGGTGCTGCGCGGAGGGCGTCGCGGGCTTCCCCGACCCGGTCCTGTGCCAGCAGCACCAGCGGCGCCGCCCAGGGCAGATACGGCCCCCAGTCGAGGCCGGGGTCGGTGGGCGCTGGGCGGTCGTGCAGCAGCCGGAGGCCGAGCAGGGCGAGCGGGAGCAGGCCGCGGTGGAGCCCAGGCATTCCGGCTGTGGCCAGGTCCTGGTCGGCGGCGCGGTAGGCGGCAGCGGCCGTAGCCGCGGTCGGACCGCCGGGTTCGGCGCTGCGGGCAGCGGTGACACGGGCCCGGAACCACGCGGTGAGGACGGGGACGAGCGGGGATTCGTGGGCGGCGGCGAGCGTCTCCGCCGCCTCGGCGTGCTCGGTTGCCGCGTCGAGTTCACCGAGTGCGGATGCCGCCTGGAGGCGTACGAGGTGGCCCAGGATCTCGAAGGCCGGCAGCTCGTGGCGGCCGGTCAGCGTGAGGAGTTCGGCGCCGATCGCGTCGCGCCGAGCGGCAAGGCCCGTACGGGTGAAGGAGTGCAGGAACACGCCGTTGAGCGCGAAGGCGAGCAGGGCGGGGTCCTTCAGGTCTCGCGCCAGGGCCTCGGCTGCGTGTGCGGCCGCCTGCGCGGATTCGAGGGCGGTGCCGGTGGTGTCGGCGCTGCGGCTCTCGTTGGCGACGGTGGCGAGGAGTCGCGCGCGCAGGGCGGCCGGGCCGTCGGCGCCGATCCGACGGAGGGTGCGTTCGGCCGCTGCGACGACGGCACGCGACTGATCGGGGTCGTCGGCACGGCTCCAGATCGCGGGCACGTCGTAGGCGCCGATGACGCGCGCGGTCAGCATGACGTCTCCCGTGCGTTCAGCGGCGGCGATGGCGGCCAGCCGGTCCCGGCGCGAGCCGACGAGCGCGTCGCCGCCGGCCAGTGCGAGGGTACGAGCCACTTCCACGGTCGTACGTGGGCCCAGCCGGGTCCGCGTGGCGGCCGAACCGGCCGCGTCCTGCTCTCCGGGCTGATCCAGATCGGGCCCCTCGTTGAGGATGTCGGTCTCCAGGCGTCGCATGCGCGGGCTGGGGTCCAGTCCGAGTTGCTCCACGAGCATCGTGCGGGCCCGGCGCAGGGTGTCCAGGGCCTCGGCTCGGCGCCCTGCGCGGTGGAGCGCCCGGGCCAGCAGACCCCAGGCCGGCTCGCGCCAGGGGTGCTCGGCGACGTGTGCGCCCAGTTCGGCGACCAGGCCGGCGGCGTCCCCGGACGCGAGAAAGGTGCCTGTCTGCGGATGGGTGCCCGACACCAGACGGGCATCCGACACCAGACGGGCATCCGACGCCAGAAAGGCATCCGACGCCAGAAAGGCATCCGCCCTCAACTCCACGCTTTGCAAGCGCAGTTCCTCCAGCTGACGGCGTTCCTGCTCGACCCACGCGGAGTCGGGAAGGTCGGCGTAGGCCGGTCCGCGCCACCAGGCGAGCGCCTCGCCGAGGCCCCCCGCCTTGTCGGGAGAGCTGCGGGCTGCGGCGAGGGCGTCCCGGAAGCGGTGGACGTCGACGGCTCGGCGTGGCAGCCGCAGCAGATACCCGGTGCCCGAGGTGACCAGCACCCGTGGCGGTGTGCGCGGCGGCCGGTCCGGTTCGATGGCCCGGCGCAGCGCGGCGACGAAGGTGCGCAGTGCGCCGACGGCGCCGGCCGGAGGTTCGTCCCACAGGTCGTCGATCAGGGTGTCGGTGGTGACCATGCGGCCCTGGGCGGCGACGAGGCGGCCCAGGACCTCCCGGTGGCGTGGTCCGCCGAGGTTGATCGGCCGGCCGTCGTCGTGCCATGCCTGCACCGCGCCGAGCACATCGATCCGCATGCTGCTTGCTCATCCCTTCCGAACGACGCCCTTCCGGGTCATTTCACAGGCTCTCAGCGGGCCAGCAGGTCCCGGATGGCCTCGGCGACCTCGTCGGGTGCTTCCTCGGCCATGAAGTGACCCGCTCGGGTCAGACGGTGGTCCAGGTCAGGGGCCCATGCCCGCCACACTTGTGCAGCGTCGTAGCCGAGCTGTGAGCCCCAGTCCTGCTGTATCACGGTGACAGGCATCGCGAACCGCGAGCCCGCGTCGAAGTCCGCCTGGTCATGGGTCACATCGATACCGGCCGAAGCACGGTAGTCCGCGACGATCGAGTCCACCGCACCGCCGCTCGCCCGCAGGTACTCGGCACGCACCGCCTCCGGGATCGCCGCCGGGTCCTTCGCCCACGCGTCGAGGAACGAGCCGAAGAACGCGTCCGCGCTGTTGGAGATCATCGTCTCCGGCAGGCCCGCAGGCTGCGCCATGAGGAACAGGTGGTAGCCGACCGCCGCGGAGCGGCCCCGCAGCACGTTCCACATGTCCAGTGTCGGTACGACGTCCAGGATCCCCAGGTGCGTGAGGGTCTCGGGGTGGTCGAGGCCCGCCCGGAAGGCGACGAGCGCGCCACGGTCGTGGCCGACCAGCGCGAACTGCTCGTGGCCGAGCCGTGCGGCGACCGAGACGATGTCGGCGGCCATGGTGCGCTTGGAGTAGACGTGCTCATCGATGGCCTGCGGCTTGTCACTCGCACCGTATCCCCGCAGGTCGGGGAGGATCACCGTGTGCTCGGCGACCAGTTGCCGCACGACATGCCGCCACATCAGGTGGGTCTGCGGAAAGCCGTGCAACAGCACGACGGGGCTGCCGCTGCCTCCGACCGCGACGTTCAGTTCGACGCCGTCCGCGCCCGGCAGCCGGGTGTACTCGAAGCCAGGGACATCGAGTGTCATGACAGGTACCTCTTGTTCTTGCTTGCCTCTGCGGTCAGTCCGGTGACTGACGAGAACCACGGTGCGGGACACGAATGAGCAGCGAATCAGCAGCGCGCGATCATTCGGCGTGGGAGCGCAGATGACGTAGCCCGGCGATCTGGATGTCCAGGGCGAATGCGAAGTGGGCGTCGAAGTCCGTGCTGGTGAGCACGGGCATGGCAGCCGTGAGGTGCGGGTACGGGCCGGCCAGTACCGCGTTCCGCAGACGGTCCGCATCCACTGGTGAGCCGCCCTCGGACGGTGCGGAGGCAGCCTGTTCCTCGAGTGTGTGGCCGAGGGTGAAGTTGACCAAGGTCATACATGTGCGGGCGGCGTCTTCGTCCGTGAAACCTGCCTCACGGAGCACACCGAGGACGGATTCGGCGAAACCCAGCGTGTGAGGGCCTACCGAGTGGGTGCCGCCGAAGACCCGGGCTCCGTCACGGCGGGCCAGGAGCGCCCGGCGCATCGCCCGGGCGAGCGCGCGCAGATGTCCCGCCCAGTCGGCCGGCGCCCCGGGTGGGGTGCGGATGTCACCGAGCATGCGTTCAGCCATGGCCGTGAGCAGATCCTGCTTGGTCGTGAAGTGGCGGTAGAGCGCCCCGGCCTGGACGCCCAGCCTGTCGGCCAGTCGGCGCATCGTGAGCGCGTCGAGGCCGAGTTCGTCCAACAGCTCCAGGGCGGTGTCGACGGTTCCGGCGCGGTCCAGGCGTGCGGGGCGGCCTCGGCCCGGCGTTGACGAAGAGGTCATGGCTCTGACTATAGTGAACAGCGTTCACGTGAACGCTGTTCACTAATTAGCCCGCTCGCCAGACAAGGGACACAGCTATGGACACAGCCAGGGACACAGTCACGGACGAAGTCACGGACACAGGCACCTACGAAGTCGCCGACGAGGTCACAGAACCGGATGTGATCGTCGTCGGCGCCGGGCCGACCGGCCTGATGCTCGGGTGTGAACTCGCCCTGGCCGGTGTCCAGGTGCGCATCGTGGAGCGCCGCGCGGAGGCCACGCAGAACTCCCGGGCCCTGACGCTGCATCCACGCAGCCTGGAGCTGATGGACATGCGGGGTCTCGCGTCGCGTTTCCTGTCGTCGGGCAGGACCGTGCCGGGCTGGCACTACGCCAATCTGCCCACCCGCCTCGACTTCAGTGCGCTGGACAGCCGGCACGGCCACACGCTGTTCCTGGCTCAGGCGCGTACAGAAGCCCTACTCGAAGAACGGGCTCGCGAACTGGGTGTGCGGATCGACCGCGGGCACGAGGTCCTGGGGCTCACGCAGGACGACACGGGCGTTTCGGTCGACCTCCGCGACAGCGACGGGCAGGCCGTCACATGCCGGGCGCGGTACGTCGTCGGATGCGACGGTGGCCGCAGCGTCGTGCGCCAGGCAGCCACCATCGGATTCTCCGGGACCGACGAGACGCTCACCGGCGTGCTCGGCGACTTCGCGGTGACCGACGCCTCGCCCGAGGTTCTCGACGCGGCGAGGGCGAACGGCGTCCTGGCCGTGCCGTTGGAGGCCGGACTCACCCGCTTCGTCTACATCGATCCGGAGCGCATGCGAACCCCTGCTGCCGAGCCCGTGACACTGGAGGAGTTCCGGTCCTCCCTGAGCCGCATCTGTGGTCACGACTGCGGCGTAGCCGAACCGCGGTGGCTCTCACGCTTCGGCAACACGACCCGCCTGGCCGACCGTTACCGCAGCGGGCGCGTCCTGGTGGCCGGAGACGCCGCCCACATCCATTTCCCGGCAGCCGGGCAAGGGCTGAACACCGGACTGCAGGACGCCATGAATCTCGGCTGGAAGCTCGCCGCCGTGGTCAACGGCTGGGCCCCCGCCGGCCTGCTGGACAGCTACGAAGACGAACGACGTCCCGTCGGTCAGGCGGTCACCCAGGACACCGAGGTGCAGTTGCTCCTCGCCGAACTCGCTCTCGTCCCCCAGTACCAGCGTCCTGGGACGGCTTTGCGCACCCTGTTCGACGAGTTGCTCGGCATCCAGGAAGTCAACCGGCTTCTCGCCGGCCGTGTCTCCGCGCTGAGCACGGCGTACGCCTCCCCGTTGGAAGGCACACACCCCTTGGTGGGCCGACGGATGCCGGACATCGGACTGAGCACAGCGGACGCGGAGAACACCCGCGTATACGAACTCCTCGCCGCCGGACACTTCGTTCTGATCGACCTGGTGGGGCACAACCTTGCGGGGCACAACGGCGAGCGAGCGCAGTCGACGCAGCCGGTCGAGGGCTGGGCCGCACGCCTCACCGTCGCGAACGCCGCGAACCCTGCGGCACACGAGGACCGCGATGAACTGCGCGGAGTGTCGGAGATCCTGGTGCGCCCCGACGGCCATATCGCGTGGGCCACGCAGGCCGTCGACGCGGACGTCCGCCGGGCCGAGCGCGTCCAGGCCCTGACCGCTTGGGCCGGACGTCCCACGGAAGTCACACCCGTGTGAGTACCGGGTCGACATGCGATGCCGCTCATGCGGGGCGGGTCGGTGCGAACAGTGCCTGGACGGTTTCGGCGGCCAGGTCGCGCAGCCAGCTGTGGGCGCGGTCGTCGTCATAGCGCTGGTGCCACAGCAGATACAACGAGACCTCGGGCAACGGGAGCGGCAACGCCAGCGTGACAAGGCCGAGCCGGTCCCGGGCCGCGCGGGTGACCGCGTCGGGGAGGGTGACCACCAGGTCGGTCTTCAGGGCGAGTTGGAGCGCGAAGGCGGCGGTGGGCCCGGCGGCGACGACGCGTCGTTCGAGACCGCGCGTGGTCAGGGCGTCGTCGATCGGGTCGCGCAGATTTCCCCGACGCGAAATGGTGAGGTGCTCGGCGGCCGCGTAACGCTCCGGGCTCAGCCGGCCCTCGACGAGCGGGTGTCCCGGGCGGACGGCGACGACCAGCCTGTCACTGCCGACGAGGCGATGGCGGATGTCGGGGAGCGTCGGCCGACTGGAGCTGGATTCCAGATCGACCTCGCCTCGGCGCAACTCGGCGTCGTCCGCGCCGGGTTCGGCGGACAGGCGCAGTCGCACGCCGGGCGCCTGTCGGTGGACGGCCGTGGTCAGGGCGGTGCCGCAGGCCGCGGTCAGGGCGTCGTGCCAGCGCACGGTGAACACCCGGTCCAGCGCCGACAGGTCGAGTTCCTGCTGCGCGGACAGAAGGTGGTGGGCCTGCTGCACGAGCGCGTGGACCTCGGCGCGCATGGCCAGGGCGCGGCTGGTGGGGACCATGCTGCGGCCTGTGCGGACCAGGATCTGGTCACCGGTCGCCTTGCGGATGCGGCCGAGGGAGCGGCTCATCGCCGGTGCGGTCACGTGGAGGCGGGCTGCGGCACCGGCGACGCTGCCCTCTTCCAGTAGCGCGTCGAGAGCGGTGAGCAGGTTCAGATCCAGTTGCATGGGAGTAACTCTACAAGTGACAAGCATGCACTTGTTGTTAATCATGGCGCGGCCTACCTTCGAGGTGCGGGGCAGGACAACCGCTCCGCTTCGACCACACCCAGGGATTCCGCCATGAGCACAGCCATGCCTTTCGACACCGACGCGGCGCTCTTGACCGAGGTGACGGCCGCGGTACGGACCGCCGGTCGTACGCTGCGCGACCGCTATACCTCGCACGCCCGCGGCGTGACTCTGGACGAGATCGTCCATGAGATCCACGCCAACGACGACGCCGTACTGGACGTGCTGCGGGAACCGTTGCTGCAAGCCCGTAGAGGATCGCGGTGGGCCGAGGACGAACTGGCCGGTGGCGCGCTCCCGCCCGGGGAGTGGTGGGTCGTCGACCCCGCCGAGGGCAACATCAACCACGTCCACGGCATGGATGACTGGGCCGTCACCGCCACTCTGGTCCGCGACAACCAGCCGGTACTCACCGTCGTGCACCTGCCTCTGACCGGCGACACGTACACGGCCGTCGCCGGCGGCGGTGCCCGGCTCAACGGCCGGACCCTGAAGGTGTCGGCCAAGACCGACCTGGGCGCCGCGCTCATCGGCACCGGTCAGGCCAGGCCCGGCGAGGACGAGCACACCTTCCGGCGGATCGGTGACTCGGTCACCGCCATGCTCGTCAACGGCCTGGTCGTGCGGGTTTCCGTGCCCGCCACGATGCAGCTCATCCACGTCGCCGCCGGACGCATGGACGCGTTCTGGCAGTTCTCCGACGTCCGCTCCGGCCTGGTCGCCGGCGCCCTGCTGGTCTCCGAGGCCGGCGGCACCGTCACCGATCTGGCGGGCGAACCCTGGCACACGGGCAGCCGTGACTTCCTGGCCTCCGCCCCGGGCATCCACGCCACCGCCCGCAAGATCCTGTCACCCAGCGCCTGACCGGACGCCCTCGCTCTTCCCACCCGATACCACTAGGAGCATCACCTCATGACCACCATCGGCATCCTGGGCGCCGGCCGCGTCGGAACCAACCTGGCCGGCAAGCTCGCCGCCGCCGGACACCACGTCACCCTCGGCACCCGGAGCCCGGAGACCACGGCCGCGCTCACCGACCCGCGGATCGCCCTCGCCGACCAGCGCAGCACCGCCCGCACCACGGACATCGTGATCAACGCGACGCCCGGCGGCAGTTCCCTGGAGCGGCTCACCGGCCTGCGCGCCGAGCTCTCCGGAAAGATCCTCATCGATGTCTCCAACGCCACCCGCGACGGCGACGACGGTCTCCCCGGCGACCTGTGCCACCCCGGCAGCAGCCTCGCCGAGAAGCTCCAGGCCGCGCTCCCCGACACCCGGGTGGTCAAGACGCTCAACACCATGCTGTTCATGGTCATGACCGCTCCCGAAACCCTGGCCACCCCGCCGACCGTCTATGTCTCGGGCGACGACGAGCACGCGAAGAAGACCGTCACCGGCCTGCTCGGCGACCTGGGCTGGCAGCCCGCCTGGATCGAGGACCTCGGCGGCATCGGCACAGCCCGCGCCACCGAGGCCATGATCCTGGTCGTGCCCCATATCCTGCGCCGGCACGGCTTCCGGCCCTTCGCCGTCTCTCTCGCCCGCTGACCCCGGCACGCACCCGGACGCGGAACGGGCCATGTTGTCGCAGCACTGTGCCCCGAAGCCTTGAAGCTTCGGGGCACAGCGGCCACTCGAGCCGACGGCCGGAGTGTGGGCACAACAGGTCAGCCAGGACAGAACCCGGCGGGAACGCACCGCAGGGTTGGTGGAGGCGGCCAGAACTCCACACACCACGAGCCTGCCCTCACACCTCGTTCGCCGCATTCTCAGCACTTCCCAGGAGTCACCCCGAACCGGTCCCGGGTCGTTCGGTCGCCTCGGCAGCAGACCCGACGGTGAAACGGAACGGCAATCGCGTCCGCCGCCCGGTGAGGTCGAAGACGAGCCGCAGGAGGTGGACCGTGTCGGGGGCGCCCGCGTGGTCGGTGGTGTGCACCGTTTCGATGTGCGGGACGCAGCCGTCCGGCAGGTCGAGGCGGACCCGGGCCACGGCCCCCGTCCATACCGCCCCGTCCGCGCCGAGCTCGGGACGCAGCCGGCTGACGAACACCTCGTCCAGCGGCATCGGCCGTTGCGTCTCGACCTCGTCGACGAGCAGCAGTTCCCCGGCGTCGCGGCGCCAGGAGAAGGTACGGAGAAGCGCTGTCAGACCCGGCACCTCATAAGCGCCGGCGATGTCGACGGTCAGGTCCGCGCCGTGTGCGTGCAGTTGCCGGTCCACTACCCGGGCCTCGCGGGCGGCGCCCGCGGACTGTTCACGCGCGTCGACGCGGGGCACGGAGTGCGCGCGCGAGGAGGCGTGCAGGAACTCGTAGCGGGTGTCGTCGTCGAAGTACCCCTTGCGGTATTCGCCGGCGCCCAGGTCGGCGAGCAGCACCTCGCCCTGTGCTGCCAGGACGAACTGGCCGAGGTCGTTGTGGTTGTGCGGCTCGGCGTTGTTTCCGCCCTTGGCCGCGAAGGCCACCCCTTCTCCCCGGTCGACCAGCCAGGCGAGGTCGGGGAGATAGGTCGATGTGGGCTCGGAGTCGGGACCCTGGGGCGGGGCACCCCATCGCAGGGTCCGGGAGAGGTCGGCCCAGTCCCGAGCGAGGGCCGTCCCGTCGTCCGTGGCCTCGACCGCCTCGGCCGGGACCCGCACCCCGAGCCTGCGCGCGAGCCGACCGGCGAGCCCGGCGGGCACACGCGGGCGTTCCTCCGCGTCCGAGAAGGCGGGGAACAGCCCGCCGCCCAGGTGCACGGCCTCGGGGAACCGGGCGATGGCCGACGCCTTCGGGTGCGCGAGCAGGTCCTCTCCGGTGAACTCCCGCAGGCCCTCGGCGAAGTAGACGAAGTGCGCGAAACCGAACACCCAGTAGCCCACTCCCTCCGCGCAGCCCCCGTCGTCCCCGAAGCCGCTGAGGTAGGTGAGCTGGGCGCGCCGGCACCGGTCGAGGACCCGGGTGAGGCGCGGTCCGGGATCCCACAGCGCCAGCGCCGCGAGCCCGGCACAACCGCCGCACACGGCCGCCCAGTTGTGGGCCCAGTCCTCCCACAGAAGCGGCCGGTCGTCGTCGGCCAGGAGGGACAGCACCCGGTGGTCCACCTGGTCGGGTACGCGGGCGACGACCCGGGGATCGAGCCGGTCGCCGCAGACCTGAACGGTCTCCGCGAGCAGCTGCGCGGTGAGCGCGGCGAACAGGTCCAGGCACTGGTCCATACCCCGGTCCAGGCGCGTCGCGTGCATCTCGTGGGCGGGCAACGCCCATGTGTACTCGTCGCATACGGACCACAACGCGTCGCTGAGGGCGTCCAGTTGGGCGCCGGAGTCGATCAGCGCTTCGGCGGCGAGGGCGGTCACATGAGCGCGTCGCCGGAAGTACAGCCCTTCGTACGCCAGGCGGTCGCCGTCGTCGTCGAAGCGGCGGTACGCGGAGAACGGCAGGTCCGGCATGCGCGTCCCGCGCGCGATGCGCGCCTCCGCCCGGATCCGGGTCTGCAGCCCGCTCAGCCGGTCAGCGTCCAACGGTTGTTGCGTCCAGGCCCCTGCCCGGCCTGAAGATGCCGCTGCCATCGCGCCTCCCCTCTTCTCCTTCTCGTACGTCTTCTGCGCCGGGGTCGCCGGCCATGACCCGGCAATTGCGCCACACCACGAACAGCACGCATCCGGGCAGCACCGCGAGCGCCAGCAGCGGCGCCTGGCTGACGAGCAGCAGGACAACGATCCCCAGCATGAGGTTCATCAGGGCCAGCAGCCCGTGCCGGACCACCGCGTACGGCGCCAGCAGGAACAGCCGTCGCCCCACCGCCCCTCCCCCGGCCACATGCGCGAGCGCGACCGGCCAGGCGAGGGCGGCCACCAGCGCGACCACCACGGCCATCGGCACGACTGCCATGCCCAGCGCGCCGGTTCGCAGCGCCATGACATCGACGACAGCCGCGATCACGAGCAGCACGAAAGGCGCCGAGACCAGCACCGCTCGCCGGAACAGTCGCCGGTAGGCCCGGGCGAAGAGGCGTACCGGGGCCTGCTCCTCCCCCGTCGTCGCACCGAGATACGCGAACGCGGCGGCCAGGGACGGGCCCGGCAGCGTCAGCAGCAGGACCCCGAAGAACAGTGGGTGCCGCCATGGCTGTGGCGTCACGTACAACGCGGCCAGCAGGGGCAGATTCGTCGCGGCGACTCCGAGGTTGACGACCAGGACACGGTGGACGTGTGCCCAGATCAACTCCCATGAGCCGTAAGCGACGTTCAGCCGCGGACGCCGCACCGCCCGCGTCGCCCGCACCGCCTCGTTCGTCTGCATCCCTCAGCCCTTCACGCCGGTCGTCGCGATGCCGCGTACGAAGTAGCGCTGGCCGAGCAGGAACACCGCCAGGACCGGCACCACGGAGAGCACCGAGCCGGTCATGATCATCGCCGACTCGGCGTCGTACTGCCCGATGAAGGCGCGAAGCCCCAACTGCACCGTCCACAGGCGGTTGTCGGTGAGGTAGATGAACGGGCCCATGTAGTCGTTCCAGGTGTTCACGAACGTCAGCAGCGCGAGGCTCGCGAGGGCCGGCTTGGACAGCGGGAGGACGATGCGCGCCCAGATGCCGTACTCGGTCAGGCCGTCGAGGCGGGCCGCCTCGCTGATCTCGTCCGGGATCGTCAGATAGAACTGCCGCATCAGAAAGACGCCGAACGCGCCGAACGCCTGGAGCAGGATCAGCGACGTGTAGGAGTTCACCAGGCCGAGCTTCTGCATGATCACGTACTGCGGCACCATGTACGCCTGCCACGGCACCGCGATCGTCGCGATGTACCCGGTGAAGAGCAGGTCCCGGCCCGGGAAGCGCATCTTGGCGAAGCCGTACGCGGCGAAGCTGCCGGTGAGCACCTGCAGGAAGGTGATCACGATGCTCAGGAAGAACGAGTTGCCGAGGTAGGCGGCGAACGGCACCCGCGTCCAGATGTCGGTGAAGTTGGACCACTTGAACGTCTCGGGGATCCACTGGATCGGCACCGTGAACACATCACGGTCGTCCTTGACCGAGGAGATCAGCATCCAGAAGAACGGCAGGAGGACCGCGAGCGCCACCGCGGCGAGCAGCACGTACAGGGCGATCTGCCCGGTCACCGCCACCGCGCCGCCACCGCGGGTGCCGGACTCCTCAGGCGAGCCGGCAGGAGGCGTGTCCGTGGGCGCGTCGCTGTCCTTGCGCAGCGCAGGGGTGTTCACCGTGGTGTTCATCGCTCACTCCTACGCTGCATCTGGAACTGGATCACCGTGATCACCAGGCAGATCAGGAAGAGCGCGAGGGAGACCGCCGAGGCGTAGCCGAAGCGGCCCTGCGTGATGCCCTCGCGGAAGATCAGCTGGGACAGGACGAGGGTGGAGCGGCCGGGTCCGCCCTCGGTCATGACCTGCACCAGGTCGAAGACCTTGAAGCTGGAGACGGTGATCATGACGGTGACGAAGAACGTCGTGGGACGAAGGCCCGGGAGGGTGACGTGCCAGAACCGCTGCCAGGGGCCCGCGCCGTCCATCCGGGCCGCCTCGTACAGCTCGGCCGGGACGGTCTGCAACCCGGCCAGGAACAGCACCATGTAGTAGCCCATGTCCCGCCACACGCTCGCGATGATGAGCGCGGGCATCGCCCAGTCCTGTGAGCTGGTCCAGCCCGGCGGGTTGTCGACGCCGAGGAACGTCAGGAACTGGTTGACCGGGCCCGACTCCGGGCTCAGCAACATGTTCCACACCACCGCGACGGCGACGAGCGAGGTGATGTACGGGAAGAAGAAGGCGGTCCGCAGGACGCGCACCCCGCGCAGCTTCTGGTTGAGCAGCACGGCGAGGCCGAGCGCGACCACCAGGGTCAGCGGGATGTGTCCGGCCGCGTAGTAGAAGGTGTTCTGCAGCGCGGCCCAGAAGTTGGAGTCGTTCCACAGGCGCTCGAAGTTTTCCAGGCCCACCCACTTCGGGGTGGAGTAGGAGTCCCAGTCGGTGAACGAGATCGCGAGCGCGCCGATGACCGGTACCAGGGTCAGGGCGGCGAACCCGAGGAAGTTCGGCAGGATGAACGACCAGCCGATGAGGGTGGTGCGCCGCCGCCGGCGCTTCGCTGCGGCGCGGTGGGCCGCGGAGTCGCCGGCGGGCGCGTGCTTGGTGGCCGGGGGTGCGACGACACTCACTGGACTTCGTCCTTCACACGGTCGTCCATCTCCTTGATGCCCTCGTCGACGGACTTCTCCCCGCTCATGATCATCTCGTGCTCCTCCTTGAGGATCTGATCGATGTCGGAGGTCCTTTCGCTGACCGGCATCTCCAGTTCCACCGTGCTCGGCTGCATCGCCTTGCGCGACAGCGCGTCGCTCGGCATGCCGTCGACGGAGAAGAAGGTCTCGAGGATCTTGTCGCTGGTGTACGCGGGCGTGACACCGATCTTTGCGACGGCGGCGGCGCCCTCCGGGCCCGAGGCCCAGGTGACGAACTTCTTGGCGGCGTCCGCGTTGCGGGCCTTCTTGTTGACGGCGAAGGCGGTCGGGGAACCGAAGGTGACGGTCTTGCCGTCGTTCTTGACCTGCGGCATCGGCGCCATGCCCCAGTTGATGTCGTTCTTGCCCTGTGCCTTCTCGGCGAGCAGCGCGGCCGCCCACCAGGAGCCCATCGGGACCATGGCGGCCTTGCCGGTGGTCAGCTGCGAGTCGTAGGTGATCTGGTTGCTGGAGGCGGTGGAGAACGGCAGGGTCGCCTTCGCCTTCTGCAGGCCGAGCGCCATCTCGTACTGGTCCTTGAAGTAGGCGTAGTCGCCGCCGAGCTGGTCCCTGCCGGTCTGCGCGGAGGAGATCGCCTGGACGACGGAGCGCCAGATGTGGTGGTAGGCGCCGTAGACCTTGTCCGAACCCGACCCCTTGGTGAACTGCCGCGCGAGCTTCGCGTAGTCGTCCCAGGTCAGCTTGGACAGGTCGGCCTTGCCGGTCATGGCCTTGTTGTAGAAGAGGACCCAGAAGTCCGAGCGGTACGGCAGCGCGTAGTACTTGCCCTTGAGGTCGTAGTCGTCGAGACCGGAGTACGACGCCTTGTCGAGCTTGGTCGCCTCGTCGGTCAGCGGCAGCAGCTGGCCGCGGTTGGCGTAGCGGGCGTAGTCGGTGACGTTCTTCATGGTGAGGACGTCGGTGGTGTCACCGCCCGCCAGCATCGTGGTGACCTTGTCCGGGTAGTTGTCGGCGAGGATGTCGACCGGCTGGACGTCGATGTCGGGGTTCTCGGCCTCGAAGCCGTCGATCAGGGCCTTGAACTCGGGCGTGGTCTTGTAGTTCCACAGCGCGACCTTCACGACGGTCTTGCCGTCGGACGACGACGAGCTGTCGACTCCGCTGGCATCGCAGGCGGTGGCGGTCAGCGTCGCGGCGACGACCAGCGGTGCCAGGCGGGCGAGATTCTTGGGCAACTTCATTGCGGCGGCTCTCCTTTGAGCTCGGGGACGGGGTTCTGGCGAAGTCGGGTCAGGCGCTCAGGTTCAGGGCCCAGCTCTCCGCGGTGACCTCCGCCCGCAGGGGCTGTCGGTCGACCCAGCGGGCGAGTTCGTCGAGGACGTGATCGGTCAGCCGGCCGATCTCGGTGCCCAGGGACCCGGCGATGTGCGGAGTGATCATCACGCGGCCGAGCCGGCGCAACGGCGAGTCGGCGGGCAGCGGTTCGGGGTCGGTGACGTCGAGGATCGCGAACAGCCGGCGGGCGGCGCATTCGGCGGCCAGCGCGTCGGGGTCGACCAGCGAGCCCCTGGCGGTGTTGATGACCGTCGCGAAGTCGGGCAGCCTGCGCAGCTCCTCGGCGCCGATGAGATGGCGGGTCTCGGTCAGTTCGGGGGCGTGCACGGACAGCACGTGCACACGCGGCAGCATCTCCGCCAGCGGCACGAGGGTCGCGCCGGCGCGGGCCACCTCGTCCGGATCGGCGTACGGGTCGGCGACCAGGCAGGTCGTGCCGCCCAGCATCTTCAGGAGTTCGACGACCCGCCGCCCGATCCGTGAGAAGCCGACGATGCCCACGGTCCGCCGGAAGTTGGACAGGTCGCCGTACCCGGTGACCGAGCCCCAGCCGCCGTACGCGTGCTGCTCGTCCGTGGCCAGGAACGGGGCTTTCTTCCCGGCGAAGATGATCGCGGCGAGCGTGTACTCGGCCACCGGTACGGCGTTGGCGTCCGCGGCGCTCGTCACCTGGATCCCGCGCCGCCACACCTCCGGGCCGACCAGGTCGCGCACGCTGCCGGCGCCGTGCAGCACGGCTCGCAGCCTGGGTGCCGCGGCGAGCCGCTGCGCGGTGAGGGCGGGCGCGCCCCACGAGGTGAGCAGCACTTCGGCGCGGGCCAGGCGTTCACGCGACCGTGCGCTGTCGAGGCTGTCCGTCCAGCAGGGCTCGTCCAGGGTCACGAGGTCGGCGAGGCGGTGCAACCGGTCCTGGTCGAAGTGCGCCTCGAAGCTGGACCTGCTCATCACGACCAGAGCGCGGGCCTTGGGCTGCATGCGGTGCGGGCTCCTCTGCCTTCGGGCACCCGCTCGAACAGCAGGTGGCATCCACGTTTCCGGCGAGTTCCAGCCAGAAGACGCTGAGTCAGAGATAGTGGTCGCCCACACAGACCCACCAGAGCTCGACCAGAGACGAAACAAAGCGAACAGACTCGAACATCGCCCGGCTCAGTTCCGGACGGGAGGGACGCGGCATGACCTCGATACGGCCCGGCGGGCACGAGGGACCCGAAAGATCACCTGCGGGATCCGACCAGCTGTTCGCGCTGCAACGCCGCGAACGGCTGATGGATCAGCTGCGGCTGCACGGCGCCGTTCGCGTACGCGATCTCGCACGGGACCTGTCGGTCAGCGAGCTGACGATCCGGCGCGACATCGCGGCCCTGGCCGAACGTTCCCTGCTGACCAGGGTGCACGGCGGGGCCACACTGCCCTCCGCCCTGGAGCAGGAACCGGTACGCCGGCGCAGGCTCGCGACCCCCGCGTTCACGATCGGGATGGTCGTGCCTTCCCTGGACTTCTACTGGCCGCACATCGTCAGTGGCGTCCGCAACGCCGCGGCGGCGCACGGCGTCAACATCCAGCTGCGGGGCTCCAGTTACGACCAGCTGGAGGACCGCCGGCAGATCGTCCGGCTGACCGAATCCGGTCAGGTCCAAGGGCTGCTCCTCGCACCGAACCTGGAGGGCCCCGGCATGCACGAGATGATCGACTGGATCGGCAAGCTGCCGGTCCCGGTCATCTTCGTGGAACGCAAGACGCCCGAGTGGACCCCGACACCGCACCAGCTCGAATGGGTACGCAGCGACCACGCGACCGGCATGGAGATGGCGGTCCGCCATCTGCACACACTCGGCCACCACAACATCGGACTCGTACTCTCCAAGGGCAGCCCCACCTCGGCACACCTCGCCGAGGGCTGGCGCCGCGCCTGCGCCGAACTCGGTCTCTGCGCCGACTTCCTGATACGCGAGAGCGTCGCCCTCGATGTGCCCGGACACCGCCGCATCATCGGCGACATCCTGGACAGCTGCCGCCGCTCCCGCACCACCGCCCTCATCGTGCACAGCGACCCCGACGCCCTCTCGGTGGTCCAGTACCTGACCGAGCAGGGCATCCGCGTCCCCGACGACATGGCGCTGGTCAGCTACGACGACGAGGTCGCCCACCTCGCCGACCCGGCCATCACGGCGGTGCGGCCGCCCAAGGCGCTCGTGGGCCGCACCGCCGTGGAGATGATGCTGGCGCGCCTGCTGGAAGGCAGCCGCCGCCCGGCCCAACGCGCGCTCATCCTGCCGGAGTTGATGATCCGCTCCTCGTCGCTGCCGACCGCACCGTACCCTCTGCCCGCGCCCACGACGCGGCGCCACCAACAGCTGTGAGCGGCCCCGGCGGTATCCCCCGCCCGGACCGCTCACCTGTGCAGGCCCTGCCCGCTGCTACTGCCCGGCGTCCTTACGTACCAACTGGTCGTACGCCGCCCGCAGCCTGCCCGCGACCTGCTCGACGCCGGTGGTGTCGAGGCCCTTACGCCCGTTCACGGATGCCTTCGCGGCAGCCTTCGCGGCACTGTGGGCGCGGGCGAACACCGCCCAGGTCTCGTCGGTGTAGTCGCCCTTCTTCGGCGTCCCGACCTCCGTCAAGGCGTGGCGGACCGGTGCCGTGTCCACAGCACCCCGCACCCGGTCGCCGGAGCTGACGTCGAAGGCGTCCAGGACGAGCTTTCCGGACTTCAGCACGAACCGCACCTCGTGCCGGCCCGTCGGCAGACCGCGCAGCGCGTACGTCGCCAAACGCTTGTCGGTGGCAGCGGTCTTCGCGTTCCTGACCATCAACTCACCATCGACATAGACGTCGAGGACGGCGCTTCCGTCGTTGCCCCCGATGACGTCGACGCCCGTGCCGCGGAACGGGACAGTGAACGACGCGCCCGCCGTCGCACTGGTCGACGTCGACCGGTACCAGTCCATCGCGTCGCCGAACGACGCCTTCCGGCTCCACGTGCCCTCGTACGTGACCGCGCTGTCCATGTTGTCCAGCTGAGAACCGGTGTACGGCGTGTAGCCGTCGATCCTCTCGACCTTCAGGTTGTCGAAGCCCGTCTTCTGGAAGCCGCTGCCGAGCTTGACGCGGCCCGCGGTCTGCGGGGTCGGGTCGTCGTACGTCGCGACCGCCTTGCCGTCGACGAAGGCGGTGATCTCCGACCCCTTGGCCTCGACGGCGAGACGGTAGCCGTCGGCCGCCGCGACATTACCGCGCGAGAGGACCGTGCCGTACTCGTAGAACGTCCAGGCACCGTCGGGTCCGACACGCAGGTTGTAGGCCGCGTCGCTGATCGCCATCCCCTTCTGCTGGCGCACGCCCAGGGCCGCGAGACCGCCGTCCGCGTCGGGGAACGAGACGTCGACGGACGCCTTGTAGTTCTCCCAGCGGAAGTCGCCGACCGTGGTGTTGGGGGTGTTCTTGTTCCAGGCGGCCGTGTCCTTCATGGTCTGGTCCATGTACTGGTACAGCACTCCGTCGCCGCCCACCTCCCAGGCGCCGGTCTGGTCGACCATGTACCGGGGCTGGTTGCCGCGCGAGGCGAGGTAGGTCTCGAACGTCCTGCCGACCCGGACCCTGCCCTCTTCGTCGTAGGCGAAGTCGTCCGCGTACAGGAAGGTGTCGCGGGTGTTGCTCCGCTTGCCGTGCGCGTCGGTGTCGAGCACCGTGCGCTCACCGGACTTCGGCAGACGCTGGCCTCCGGAGCCGTCGGCGCTTTTGTCGAGCGTGGTGAGCGTCGTGATGGACCGCGGCTTCACGGTGTACGTGTACGCGCCTTCGCCGTCGGGGCGGATCTCGTCGACCAGATGCTTGAAGTTGGCGTCGTAGCGCTGACCGGCGTCGGCCGCCCGGGTCTCCCACACCTCCATCGTCGGATCGCCGCCGAGCCGTAGATTCTCGGCCTTGACCCGATAAGTCTTCGGCTGGTCACTGTCGTTGACGACGACGGTCGAGAAGTCCTTCTTCGCGGGGTCGGCCAGCGTCATATAGCTGGGGGCGCCGTTGGAGCCGTCCACGTTCTCGGTTCCGCTCACCCCGCTGTAGCTGGCTTCCGGCACCGTGCGCCAGATCCCCGCCGTGTTCGTGTCGTTCTCCCAGCCGGTCTTCGCGAACTGTGTGAACTGCTGCATGACATACAGCGCCGCGTCGTAGTGGAGATATCCCGACCACGGGTCACGGGCGCTCACCAGTTCTTTGTGGCTGTATTGCGCGCCCTCGTAGAACGAGCCGATCGCGGGCTGGAAGATGTAATGCGTGCGCTTCGAATTCGCGTAGCTCTTGACGAGGCGGTTGGCGATGTCGAGGGCGCTCTGCACCCCACCGATCCCGGTACTGGCCCCGCCCGGGCCCTCGTTGTTGTTGACGCGGTAGTCGGTGTAACCGAACGAGCCGGTCCCCTCGCTGTACCAGACCTCCTTGTCCTGCCCGTACGTGTTGTCGCCGGTCGCCAGCTTCGTGTACGGCAGATATGTGGCACTGTCGGCGGAGCCCTCGCGCCGGTCGTCCGTCATGTAGTGGTATCCGGCGGCGTCGACGACTCCGAAGAGGTCGGCGTCGCTGAGCATCGCCGGGCCCATGTGGAGAGTGTTGTTCTCGTCGGAGGCGACGATTTTGATGCGGTGGTACGCCTTCGCGACCTTTTCGCGCACCCCCTTCCGGATTCCGTAGCGGGCGTCCGTGAAGTCCGTGTCGTCAACGATCGCGTTCTTGTACCACTTGATGAACGAATAGTCCGGCGACCGGGTCTCGTTCTTGTCCGGGTTGACGTAGTCGACCATGTACCCGTACTTCTCGTACACGTCGAGGATGGTCTCCTTGTACCACCGGTACATGTCGTCGGTGCCGGTGCCCTTGTTCCATTCCTGCTGGACCCATTGCGGCATCTCCCAGCGCAGGATCGACACCTTGAGCCCCGGATTGACCGTCTTGGCGTCGGCGGCCAGCTGGAAGCCCGGGGACCGGGCGGCGTCGGCGAGTTCGTCCCGGGTGCGCATCGTCGCCGGGTCGGCGCCGGTCGAGGTGTTCGTGTCCGACCCCATCTCGACCTTGACGTGATTGACGAGGGGATGGTCGCCGCCGAACAGGACTCGGATGAGCTCCCAGTACCGGTCGGGGTTCTCGGCCTTGTAGTCCATCAGCAGATTGCTCGTGCTGTTGCAGCTGAGCACGCCGAGGCCCTTGTAGGTCAGGCCGTTGACGTTGTCGGCCCGCACGTCGTCACCGTCGACCACGACCTCGACCGGCGCGTCCGCCGCCCGCGAGGCCGGCGCGACGACCAGTCCCGTCCCCAGCGTCACGGCGGCGGCCGCGACGAGCGCCCCCCACCTCGTCCGTCTGCGCGCATACGTCGCTTGTGCACGTGTCGTCTGTGTACGTGTCGTCTGTGTACGCATCCAGCTTCGTTTCCTTTGCCTCGTCTGCCTCGTCCTGGCTCGGGCGCGGGAACATGACACAACGAAGCCGTTCACCCCCTCTACGGATCGCCCGTACACGACCACACTCATTCGCACTCGAACATCGGGCTCTTGTGCCAACGGTCGTGGCCGCCTTAGAGTCCGTCCTCGGTAAGCGCTTTCTGCGGTCGGGGGCACGCATGGGTCAGAACTCGAGCCGGCACCGCTTCGACTACTCGCCCTGGGCCTTCTGGTCCGAGGCCGGTCCCGAAGAGCATGCCGCGCAGTCCGCTCTGCAGCGCGCCTGGCTGGCCGAGCGCCCCGCCTACGCTTTCGGCGTCCAGTGCTACGTCTCCGCGCTCGCCTCGGTCGACAACGACCAACTGGAGTTGGGCGACCGCTCCTACATCGCCGCCGGCGCCTATCTGACCGGCTCCCTGCACACCGGCCGCGACTGCACGATCAACCCGTACACCGTCGTCCGCGGCGCGGTCGGGCTGGGTGACGCGGTACGCATCGGCGCCCACACCTCACTCCTCGGCTTCAACCACACCATGGCGGACCCCGACACCGAGGTCTTCCGCCAGCCACTCACATCCAAGGGCATCCGCGTCGGGAACGACGTGTGGATCGGCTCCCACGTAGTGGTGCTGGACGGTGTCACCATCGGCGATCGTGCCGTCGTGGGGGCCGGCAGCGTGGTGACGAAGGACGTTCCGTCCGGCGCGATCGTCGGAGGCAACCCCGCGAAGGTGCTGCGGTGGAGGACCGCACGGCCGGAGTCCGCGGTCACCGGCGCGACGGGCGACCTGGCGGGCGCCCTCGCGTCGTTCGCCGACAACGCACGTGCTCAGGCGGGACAGGTGTTGTCGCGCTGCTTCGACGCCGGGACCGACGGCGGCATCTTCATCGACCGGCCCGGTGCCACGCCGACGGTGCGTGCGCAGTGCGACGCGATCGAAATAGCCGACATGCTGCTGGGGCGAGCGCCGGACCAACTGCCGGCCGCCCGGCAGCTCGAGCGCCTACGCGGCTGGCAGGATCCCACGACGGGCATGGTCGGGCCCCTCCTCCCGGACGGAAGTCAACGCGCCCCCGAGCCCACGCTGTTCGACGAGGAGTCCGGCTACCACGTGCTGTGTGTCGGCTACGCCCTCGATCTGCTCGGCAGTGCCTTCCCGGCCCCGATCAGGGTGGTGGCCGACGCCGAAGCCGCTGACATCCTCGCCCATCTGGAACGTCAGCCCTGGGCCGACAGCGCCTGGGCCGCCGGTCACTGGACCGACATCCTGGGGACGGCTCTGCTCTGGAACAAACTGGCCGACCAGTCCCACCAGTCCGTCCGGTCCGATCAGTCCAGTCAGCCCAGTCGGTCCGATCAGTCCAGTCGGTCCGCCGGTCGGTCCGGCGCCCATGAGGTCCTGTTCGGCTGGCTGCTCACGCGCACCGATCCACGCACCGGCATGTGGGGCCTCCCTCGCCCGTCCGACGGTCTGCTCCAAATAGTCAACGGCTTCTACCGTGCCTCGCGCGGCACTTTCGCGCAGTTCGGGCTGCCGACACCCCATCCCGAGCGCGTCGTCGACACGGTCCTGGAGCACGCCCGGGATGTTCGGTTCACTCGGCCCGAGCGGCAGAATGCCTGCAACATCCTCGACATCGCGCACCCGTTGTGGCTGACCCGGCAGACGGGCCACCGCGCCGAGGAGGTCGAAACGCTCGCGCGCCGCCTGCTCACCGACGCGCTGGGGCACTGGACGGACGGCCAGGGCTTCGGCTTCCAGGCACCGCCCCCGGGCGCGCATGTGCCTGCCTCGTCCGTCCCGGGCCTTCAAGGGACCGAGATGTGGCTGGCCATCATCTGGTACCTGGCCGACCTCACGGGCCTGGAACACGTACTGGGATACCGCCCCCGGGGAGTCCACCGCCCCGAGCCGCATCCTGGTCTCCACTCCCCCGGCGTCAGGCACCCTGGGTACGCAGAACACGCTCCCGCGTCGTAGAACAGCGCACACTCGACGAAGACGTAGCCCGCCGTCAATCGACTACCTCCGCGCGCTCGAACGCGATAGCGTCCCCACCGTGAAGTGATCCTCCGGCCGCACTCCTGGCGCGGCACACGCGGACTCATCGGCAACCGCAGCCTCGGACTGCGGTTCTCTCCGCATGGAGCGATCACCATGGTGCACCCTCAACAACCCGCTCTCCCCGTGCTCGGCCCCTCGCCCGAGGCCACGATGGCGGCCTTCGTCGCCCGGGCAACCGCCGACCCCGGCGTGGCGGGCCTGATCCTCAGCGGCTCGCAGGCACATGAAGGCATGCCGACGTCGTTCTCGGACTTCGACGTCCATGTCGTGCTGAGCGACGGGGCGTCATCACCGATCCGGGCTCTGGACGGCTTTCGCTCCGCCCATCTCGACCTCGTGGTCATGACGCTCGACGACTTCCACAGGCGCGGCCTGCGTGACGAGCCGATGAGCTGGCTCCGCTACGCCTACGTACACGCCCAGGTCCTGTTCGACGGGCTCGGCGGCGCCATCGGCGACATCCTCGACACGAAGCGGACGCTGAGTCCCGCCGAGGCAGACGCCGTCGCCGCCGGCTCCCTGGATGCCTATGTCAACCAGACCTACCGCTCACTCAAGAGCCATCGCGACGGCCGGCCGGAGCTTGCCCGTCTCGAACGCCGCGGAGAGCATTCCCTTCGCTCTCGAAGTGATCTTCGCGCTCCATCAGCGGGTACGCCCCTACAACAAGTTCCTCAGGTGGGAGCTCGAGCGGAACGCGCTGAACGACGAATGGAGCGCCGACCAGCTCTTGGCCGTCATCGACGCCATCCTGACCACCGGCGCTCCGTCCGCGCAGCGAGCCCTGTTCCTGCGGATCGAGCAGGCGGCGCGGGCGCGCGGCCACGACCAGGTGCTCGATGCCTGGGGCGAGGTCCTGGTGCTGCTGCGTGGCTGAGGCCCGGGCCGGCCGAACAAGAGCATGAGGTGGGTACGGTCAGTCCGCCAGCCGGGTGCCTCGGCGCCAGATGGCGCGCGTGTTGAGGGTGTCGCCGATGTTGCTCGTCGGGTCGCCGTCGACCAGAAGGAGGTCCGCGCGGAGTCCCTCGGCGATCCGGCCCCGGTCGCCGAGGCGGAAGCGGCGGGCCGTGGTCGCCGTGGCTGCACGCAGGGCGCGTGAGGGGGTGAGGCCGGCCGCCACGAGGTACTGCAGTTCGTGGTGCAGGCTCGCTCCGTGTGCAAGGCCGCCGAAGAACGTCTCGGGCATGGAGACGTCGGTGCCGGCCAGCACGTCGACGCCGGCGGCGTCCAGAGCGCGCACGGTGTCGTACACGTCGTCGAGCTTGCCCTGCGGATAGCGGTTGTAGCTGGAGCGCAGGGTCTCGTCCCACTTGCTGTCGAGGCGCCTGGCGACCCGGGGGTCGTCGGCGAGTTCGCTGCCGGTGATTCCCATCAGGGATGCGTTGAGGCTGATGCAGGGAACGACGAACATGCCCGCATCCTTGATGAGGCCGATGATCTCGTCGCTGTGCGGCTCATCCATGAACACGTGGGCGAGGCCGTCGATGCCGGCTTCGACGGCCATCCTCGTGGCCTCCACTGTCAGCGCGTGGGCCACGGTGAGAGCCCCGTACTTCTTGGCTTCTGCCACACCGGCGCTGACGGTGGCCTGGTCGAGCGAGGGCAGTCCGGGGTGTCCTTCCACGCTGCCGTCGTCGATCATGAACTTGATGAAGTCGGAGCCCCGGGCGAGGAGTTGGGGGACGAAGGCGGCCGCCTCCTCCGGCGTGGTGGAGAACGGCATCAGGGGCATCACTGGGGGCAGGTCCCACTTCGGCCGGAAGCCCTCGGGCATCAGCTCGCTGGGGTGTCCGCCGGGCGGCGTGATGCCGAAGCCGGCGGAGCGCACGTCGGCCACGGTGTCGTCCTCGGTGATGGACCCCCGGTTCTCCCGGGTGTTCATCCCCTGCATCTCCAGCTCGGTCGTCACCCCGAACCGCAGGGCGAGTGCCAGAGAACCCGGGGCGGAGTGGACGTGGGCGTCGATGAGTCCGGGCAGCAGCGTGGCGCCGCTGCCGTCGACGATCTCACTGCCCTTGGGAACCTCGCCGCCGACGCGGGCGACCCTTCCCCCGTCGATGACCACGGTCTGTACGCCGAGTGCCTTCTCCCCGTCGAAGACCCGGGCATTGGTGATCGCAGTGAGTGCCATAGCAGTCCGTCGCTTCCTTGCTCATACCGATTTACATACCTAATGCTATGCAGTTGTCAGACGGTATGCAAATGCGAGGGCGTGCGCCTAGACTCAGGCGCATGAGCAGCGCGTCCTCCTCCGAGCAGCCCTCCGACGACCCGGCGCTGGACCAGATCGGCCCGGCACTGTCACGTCTGCGACGACGCACACCCGCTTCGGGCAAGGACCTCTCCCGCAACCTCGTACTCAATGTGATCGCCGACGCGCCGGACGAAATGACCGTCGGCGGCCTCGCCACCGAGATGGGCGTCGCCCAGCCGGTGGCCAGCCGGACCGTCGGCGCCTGCATAGAGGACGGGCTGCTGCGCCGGGCGGCGTCCCAGTCCGACGGACGCCGCACCGTGCTCGAACTCACCGAGCACGGCGAGGCCGAACGCGCCCGCTTCGCCGCCGAACAGCGCGCAGCGTTCCAGGAGATCACCGCCGCATGGTCGCCGGCGGAGCGGATCCAGTTCGCACGCCTCCTGGTCCGGTACGGGGCCGATGCCGCCGCGTGGTCCAGGAAGCGGGCCGAAAGCCGCGACTGAGCCGCCGCCTGCCCGCGCCCGCGACTCCGGGCCGCCGGTCCGGACGGCGGCTGACCTGGCGAGACCCGCTACGGGCGCGGTGGTACTGAGCCTGCTGTTCGGCTCCCAGGCCGCCGCTACCGGCTCGTGGGGCTGGATGGTGTTCGGGCTCCTGAGACCCCTGCTGGTGCGCTGCACTTGCTCGTCGGCCGTTCCGTGACCCTGCGCGGACGCCGCCGGCGCCGCCCGGGAGGGTGGCGGACCTGCTGTCAGCCGCGCGCGGCGTTCCGCACCGTGCAGGTGTCCGTGTCCGCCGGGCACCAGTGCGTACGGCCGCCCACGAGGTGGAGTTCGAGGTCCGCGTCGCGCATGCCGTTACGGTCGAGCGCGGCGCGCAGCGCCGTGGGGGGCGGGGTGCGGCGGCAGGCCGAGCACACCGGTGACCAGGACACCGTTGCGGGCCTCGACCGTGGCGATCTGCCACATGCCGACGGCGGCCCACTGCTCGGCGACGGACCGGGCGTCGGCTGCCAGGGAACGGTCCCGGGCGACGGTGATCGTGCCGGTGGTCAGCGGCACCGCGATCAGCACCACGACCACCGCCACCGCCACCGCCACCAGCGTCCGGCCGGAGCGGCCGTCCGCGCGATCCGGCGAACGCGGGGACGGCCGCTCCGATTCGATGGCTACGGTGTGCCGGAACCGTGCGGCCGAGCCGTCGCTCGTTCCACCGCCAGGTCGTCGAACTGCGATGTGGTGTACGAGTCGAGGGCCAGGCCGACCTGCCCGTGGTCGTACGTGCTGTCGGTGACCCGGGCGACCTGGGCCTTGTCGATCGTCGCCGTGATGGTGTCGCCCGAGAAGCCGAGCGAGAGCCGGTGCCAGTGGTTCGCCGCGGGGCCGGGCAGGCTCCCCGTCGCCAGGACCTTCGTCGACTTGTCGGGGGCGAGGACCTTGAGCGACCACGTGCCGGAGTCGGCGAGGTCGAGGGAGTAGCCCTGCCACACGTTGACGCGTGCGGAGCCGACGTTGTTGAGCTGGTTCACCACCCGGCCCATGAGCGTCGCCGTGCCCGAGCGGTCGATCGATGTCCTGGTGGAGACGGTGTAGTCGGTCCAGCGGCTGTCACCGGTGAGTGTGAGCGGGCTCGCCACCCGGGACCACTTCGTGGGCTGCGTCGTGATGGCCTGGCGCAGACATTTTCCACTGCGCCCGGCGGCGCACGGGGCGACCTGGAACGCGCCTTCCATGTCCGAGACGTAGCGGGGCGTCGCCGCAGTCCGGTACGTGTCGAAGGTGTCGCGGTAGGGCAGCGCCATGGTCTTCGCGCGGGGTGCCTTCTCGACGGCCCGGCCCTTGCCTCCGGGCATGGTCGTCAGCGTGGTGATGGTGCCCGGCTGGAGTGTGACCCGCTTGCCGGGGGCCACATCGGCGCCGCGCACGAACCAGTCGCCGGGGTCGGTCGACTCCAGCGTCGTCGACCATCGGTGCAGTGCGGTGCGCGGCAGACGGCCGGTGGGGGTGACGCTCACGTTCTGGGGCGCCGTCGCGCCGGTCGTCTCGAACACCGTGGTGTACGCGGGCCGCTTCCCGGGAGAGCGCAGCGTCACGTACGTGCCGCCGCCGTCGAGGTAACCGCTCGCCGAGTCGACGTAGCGCCAGCCCGGGTGGGTGAACTGCGCGGTCTGCGCGATGGTCCACAGCGTCGGGCCGAGGTCGTAGTGCCCGCCCCACGGCTCGTTGGACTGGAGCAGGCCACTGCCCGCCATCTGGACCGTGGGGTACCAGGCGTACGCGGCGGGCCAGTTGATGAACCCGGTGATGCCCGAGTCGACGTACTCGTGGTTCATCTCGGCGGCGAGGCGGCTCGCTCCGGTCAGGTAGTTGTTCCAGCCCGATTCGCTCGCGAACAGCGGTTTGTCGAGGCTGAGGGCGTCCGCCGAGCTGGAGCAGTGGATCGCGGAGCAGGGGTAGTGGATGCCGACGACGTCCGTCGCCGCGTCGAACGCGGGGTCGTTCTTCATGTCGGTCGCGACGTCCCAGCCCGCACTGTCCGCGGCGACCACCTTGACGTCACCGTAGCCGCGTTCGACGAGGGCGGCCTTCAGGTCCACGTACCAGGCGGCGTCCCAGCCCTTCTCGTTCCAGCCGCCGAGGTAGTCGATGTCCAGGTGGTGCTGCCGGGCGCAGCCGAGCCACTTGGTCAGGTAGTCGATGTTGTCGGCGGACCAGAAGCCGCCGTCGAACCAGCCGGGGGCGCCCCACTCGAGCCCGTAGAACTGGATCTGCGGATTGCGCTTGTGGGCCTCGTTCATGAGCCACCACTCGTAGCCGCGGTTGCAGTCGACCTGGCCGCGGGCGCGCATATGGCTGGCTTCTGCGCCGTTGCTGGAGTTGGTGTCGGCGCCGATCTCGACCTTCAGGATCTGCAGGGAGGCGCCGTAGCCGGGCTTGAAGAGGTAGTCGAGGATCTGGTTGCGCTGCGGCTCCGGGTAGTCGACGAGCAGCCGTGACGTGCCGCCGCCTCCGCTGATGGCGCCGATTCCGTCGAACGTCCGCCCGGTGCCGGCGCCGTCGACGGTGATCCGCTGGGTGGCGGTGTCGGTGGCCTGTGCTCCGGCCGGGGCGACGAGCGCGAGGCAGCACACGATCAGGGCGCACACCGCGCCTCGGACGCGGCGCATGGGGGACGTCCGTCTTGCCTTCAACAACATGAACATCGAACTCCGTTTCCCTGACGGCTCGTTCAGAGCTTTACGTGGCTGCGGGCCGCCGGGATCTGACGTCCGCGGGGCGGGCGGCCCGGCGCGAACACCTCGATGCGGGCCGGTCCGTCGGCGTTGATGTCGAAGGTGGCGCCCTTCGCGGTCAGCACGAAGTCGCGGATCGCGACGCGGGCTCCGGTCGCCCGGAAGAGGGTCCTGCCGTCGCGGGCGAGCGTGGTGCGCGTCGGACCGCAGGAGACGGCATACGTGTGACCGCGCAGCTCGACACCCTCGACGGTGTTGGTGCCCGGCAGAGTGAGCGAGCCGAACATCAGGGCGCCGGGGTCGCCGTCCCACGGGTTGTCGGAGAGCAGTTCGTGCAGGCCCTGTACCGCCATCGCGTTGGACCAGGAGTAGGTGCGCCAGGCGGTGTCGACGGCCGAGTCCATGACGGACTGGCCCGGTTCCGGGTCGAAGGACTCGGGGAACCAGTTCTCCTTGTCCCAGGCGTCGAGGTACATCGCGGTGCTGCGGGCGGCGAACTGTCCGGCAACGTTGTCAAAGCCGTAGCGTTTGACGCCGTCGTACACGGTGAAGTTCATCGGCGGCCACGCGGCGCCCTTCCACTGCTCGGGCGCGGTGTCCTCGCCGTAGCGGTCGAAGAACCGGAAGTGCTCGGAGTCCGGGTGGACGGGGCCGCCGGAGCAGTACGTCGGGTCGTTGCGGGCGACGCTGGGGATGACGTGATCGCCCCAGAACTCGTCCGGGTTCAGCAGATGGTCCTCGATCAGGGTGCGTGCCCGGTCCTGGGTGGCGATCCCCGCGAACAGCGGGTAGAAGACGGTCGGTGTGACGACCTCGTTCCATGTGCCGTCGAGGTAGCGGCTGAGGTAGAGGCCCTTCTCGGCGTGCCAGAGGCGGTCGTTGAGCAGGCGCCGGATCGTCGCATGCTGCTCGGCGAACCGGGCGGCGTCGGCGGGCCGGTCCAGGACCCGGGCCATCTTGGCGAGTGTCTCCGCGAGCAGCGCGTAGTAGGAGTTGAGCGCCACATCGGTGAGGTCGGTGTTGTCGCGGGTGTCGCCGCTGCCGCCCTTTTTGGCGATCCGGTGGTAGTCGGCGTAGACCGGGCTGTCGTCCAGGCCGAGGTGGTTGCCCCGGCCACCGATCCGGTCGCCGAAGTAGGGGGTCTCCAGGAGGCCGTCCCCGTCGGTGTCCCACTCCGGCAGCAGGTCGTGGAAGGTGACGAGCGCCGGATATGCCTTCTCCAGGACCGTGCGGTCACCGAACTTGGTGTACAGCCGCCACACGGCGTACGCGTGCATGGGCCCGGCGTTCTGCTGGTCGTAGCGCGGGCCGGTCAGCGGCACCTGATGGGGCGGGGCGGCCGCGTCGAAGACGTCCGTCTCGTGCTGGAGGGCGAGCGGGCGGCTGACGAGGGCGGCGTCGATGGCGTCGAACGCCGAGTCCCAGCCCGTGAACAGACCGCCTCCGCCGCCCCAGCCCCACAGGACGAAGTTGCGCTGGTGGTCGCGGTCGTAGTTCGTGTTGAGGGAGAGGGCGTCACGGACCGCGTCCGCCGCCCGCCCCACCGGTCCCGAGCCGGTGAGGTTCGCGTCGCGCACACGTGCCTCGGCGGCGGCGAGGGTCCGCTCCGCTTCGTGCACCTCCGGCGTCGCCACCTTCTGCGGCCGGTCGCCGATCCGGGCGGCGAAGGTGACGGACTCGCCCTTGTCGAGGCGGTACGTGAGCGCGGCGACCGCCGTGCCGGTCGCGCCGGTGCCGCCGGTGACTGCGGCGGTCATGTCCGCGACCGACGCGTAGCAGCCGGCGGCGTCGGCGGGCTCGGTGCAGGCGACGCTGATGTGTCCGGTGCGGGCCGCGTCGAGGACGCCGGGAGCTTTGCCCGTCATACCCGTCTTGTGCCGGCCGTCGAGGGCGAAGGTGGCCTCCTCGCCCCAAGGTGTGGCCAGTTCGAGGACGATCGTGGTGTCGTCGTCGAGCGCGGTGACCGTTGCGACCAGGCCGTCGCCGCCCTCGGTGCGCGCGTGGCGAACACGTATCTCGCGCCGCTCGCGCTGTGTCTGCTCGTACTTGGCCTGGAGCTGCGGGAGTTTGGTGGTGGCGTCGGCGACCGCGTCGGCGCTCCACTGGTCCGGGTGCGCGATCACTTCGCGCAGCGCGTCGAGGTGGGCGGGCATGACGGTGCGGTCGTCGGTGCTCACACGCACCTGCCGGTAGGCGCCGTCGGGTGCGATCGGGCCGATCCGCCACAGGTAGTTGGTCATCTTCTCGCGGATGATCTTTCCCTGGGCGGTGAGCAGACCGACGCGCAGCGCGAACCGCGCCTCGCCGGCCCCGACGAACAGGGCGCCCGTCCACTCCTGGTCCTTGACGCCGGGCATGGCGAAGGGCCGCTTGAGCGTGGGGTAGGGCAGCGCGTCCGGGGGCCCGGCGGCGGTCGCGGGAGCGAGGCCGGCGGAGCCCTCGGCTGCATCCGCTGAGCCCTGACCGGCAGTCAGTGCGAGGGCCGGGCCGGCGAGTCCGGCCGCGCCCGCCGTTCTGAGGAAGTGGCGCCTGGGCATCTGATGATGCGGCACGTTGTGTTGCCTCTCTGTGCGGAAGGGGCAAGCTTGAGCCGACGTTCGATATATCGACCAAGGCTCGATATTCCGACCGCCAGCTACGCGTAGCTAAGAAGGACGCACCGCGCGTGTCAAGACGTCGAGGGGTTCCGGATGTCGACGACGCATCCAGCAACGCGCCTGCCTGGCAGCAAAGTTGACGCGCCGGGCGCGGGCGGCCCGCCCTTCCGGCAGGGTCGCCGAGATCCCCGCCCGCGCTCTGGCACCGCAGAAGCAGCAGGCCCTGACATGCTGCCCTACGCCTGGCTGTTCCCCGGACCGCTGCCGTCGTGCACCATGCCGGAGCAGGCACCACCGCGGCCGGTCTGCGCGCCGGCGTTCCCGCCGTCCCCGTGCCCGTCCAACTGGACCAGCACTTCTGGGCCGCCCGCCTCCACGCCGTCGGCGTCTCCCCGCGCCCGCTGCGCTACCAGCACCGGAGCACCGAGCGGTTGTCCCACGCGATCACCACAGCCGTCCACGACCCCGCTCTGCGCAGCCGCGCCCGCCATGCCGCCGCGCTCCTTGCCATGGAGGACGGGGACGGGACGCAACGGGTCCTCGACGCGGTCGAGCGGCTCGGCTGAACTGTCCTCCGAAACAGTCACGGCGATCCGCGACACCCGCGTTCGGCCGTCTTTTGGGCGTCCCGGTTACCCGCCCCACCACGGCCGTACGTCCACACTCCTGCCCCCGGAGCCGGAGCCGGAGCCGGGCGCGACCCGCGCGGAGGACCCCGCGGCTGCTGACCGCCGGGCTTCTGCCCCTCAGTCACCAACTCACGCCAAACTCACGCCGCATCCATTGACGTGCCCATGGTGTGTCCGTAGCTTCAGGAAGCGCTCTCCCGTAGTACGCAAGACGTCCCCCACCACTGCGACCTGCCGTCCCGGGAGCCCCTTCCATGAAGTCATTGCAGTTGTCGAAGTCGTTGACATTGTCGAAGTCATCGAGGTCACCGAAGTGGTCGAGACGCACTTCAGCCGCCGCTTTCGCCCTCCTGACAACGTTGTCCTCGCTGTTCGTCAGCGGGGTGTCATCTCCCCCCGCAACCGCCGCGGCGTCGGCTGCCGTGTGCAACAAGTACTGCGACGCGCGGGATCCTTCGCTGAGCCCTCAGGACCGTGCCCCCGTCACCGCCGCGGTCGCCTCGCGCTCGATCGTGCTGCACTTCGACGACGCCGACGCGATGGGCTGGGCGTCCATCGACAACGGCGGCCCCGGTGACCGCGTATGGCTGGACCGGTCCATGGACGGCGGCCGGACCTGGGCCGGGGGCAGTCGGCTCGGGGACACCGCCGTGCCCTCCGGCGGGCGCGGCTGGCGCACGCAGATGTTCAACGTCGACGACTGGAACACCCGGGGCGTCGGGGCCCTTCGGGCCTGCGGGCAGCCGGCCGGCGGAGCCATCGCGTGCACTGCCTGGGCGCGGACCACCTGGAACGCCGCCGGCCGGAGCACAGCGGCGGCCACCTCGCTGATGATGTCGTTCGACCGGAGCAGCAAGCTGTTCGGCGGCAACGGCTGGTGGACCAGTGCCAATGCCCTGACCGCCGTCATCGACAACATCCGGATCAGCGGCATGGGCAGTTACAGGTACGCCATCGCCGAGGTCTACGACAAGAACATCAACGCGCAGGGAGGGCAGTTCCGCAACGAGTACCTGGACGACACCGGTTGGTGGGGACTGGCCTGGATCGAGGCGTACGACCTGACCGGCGATCGCCGGTACCTCGACACCGCGCGGGCCGACGCGGACCACATGTACGCGAACTGGAACAACACCTGTGGCGGCGGGGTGCGTTGGAACTCGAACGGCAACTACAAGAACGCCATCACCAACGAACTGTACCTCCGGCTCACCTCGGCCCTGCACAACCGCATTCCGGGTGACACCACCTACCTGAACCGGGCGAAGAGCGAATGGAACTGGTTCAAGAACAGCGGCATGATCAACGGTGACCACCTGATCAACGACGGTCTCAACGACAGCTGCGTCAACAACGGCCAGCCCACCTGGACCTACAACCAGGGCGTCATCCTGGGCGCGCTGACCGAGTTCCACCGCGCCACCGGCGACTCCGCTCTCCTGACAACGGCACGGCAGCTCGCCGACTCCTCCACCGTCCGGCTCCAGACGAACGGGGTGCTGCGGGAGCCCGGCGAGGGTGACAGCTGCACGGGAGACGGCCCCAGCTTCAAGGGGGCCTACGTACGCGGACTCGGCGCGCTCAACCGCCAGTTGTCCGACCACCCCTATGCCCCGGCCCTCACCCGCTGGGCCAACAGCGCCTACGACCACGACCGCAACGCGCTCGACCAATACGGCCCGCACTGGAGCGGCGGCAACGGCACGTCCGACTACGGCTGCCAGCAGAGCGTGCTCGACCTCCTCAACGCCGCCACCAATTGACCGGCGTTCGAGAGCAGTGTGCCGCCGGCCAGTTGCTGTGCCCGGAGTGCGGGCGGCGGCAGGACATGGGCGAAGGCGGGCCGGCCGATGACACACCTCGGCCGGTCAGCACAGGCCTACGAGAGTTCGTCGAACTTCGAGTGGCAGATCTCCACCTGGATGCCCTCGAAGTCCAGCGCCACCGGGCACTCGGCGAACCAGCCCCCGTCCTCGACGAACCGCACCAGGGCAAACCCCGACAGCCGTCTACCGTTCAGCGCCGCCAGACGTGCTTCATGCGCCTTGCGCCATACGCACAATTTACGCAGGGAAGCGTGTGGTTCTGCTGACTATTGAGCTCGTGTCACCGCTGCGAACCTCACGGTGACCACAACGGTCGACCGACCTCGACCGACCTCAATGGACCTCAGGGAGCACCGGGTGCGCAGACCAGGAGTGAGAGTCAGCAGAGCAGTTGCGAGCCGATCCAAGGTGCGCGGCGCGAGAGTCATGCGTGGCAGGCGGGCGCTCGGCCCGCTCCTCGCCGGGGTGCTGGCGGGCGCCGCGCTCGTCGTGCCCGTCACGACGGCCGACGCGGCGCCTCCTACCGCCGCCGCCTGCGCCGCGAGCGACGCGGACATCTACCGGCCGCCCGCCTCGGTCACCGGGATCCCGGGCAGCGTCATCGCCTGCAAGGCGACCGAACTGCCGCATGTGCCCGGCTCCGTCCCCCTGCACGCGTGGAAGGTGCAGTACAGCTCCAAGGACAACGCGGGCGCGCCGGTCGCCGTCTCCGGCACGGTGGTCGTGCCCGACGCGGCCTGGAAAGGCACCGGCAGCAGGCCGGCGGTCGCGTTCAATCCGGGCACGCTGGGGCTCGGGCCGCAATGCGCCTTCTCCAAGCAGCTGTCCGGGGCTTTCCAGGACGAGTACGAGGGCGACAACATCGCCGCCCTCCTCAAGGCCGGTTACGCGGTCGCGGCGACGGACGGCGCCGGCTACCTGGACGGCCAGACCCACCCGTACGTCTCCGGGGTCGACGCGGGACACGCACTGCTCGACGTCGTCCGCGCCGCGTCGGCGGTGCCGGGCAGTGGCGTGGCGAAGTCCGCCCCGGTCGGCCTCTGGGGTTACTCCGAGGGCGGTGCGGCCAGCCTCTGGGCCGCGCAGCTCGCGAGTTCGTACGCCCCGGAGCTCAAGGTCGTGGGCGACGCGTCGGGCGGCGTACCGGGAGACCTGAAGGTGGTCGCCCAGGGCCTCGACGGGGGCGCCTTCGCCGGTTTCCTCGCCGACGCGGTGATCGGCCTGGCCGCATCCCACCCCGCCATGCCCTTCGACGAACTGCTCGACAGCACGGGCCGGTCCGCCGTCGCCAAGGCCAAGTCACTCTGCCTGGTCGGCACCATCGCCACATTCGCGGGCCAGAAGCTGGAGAACTACACCGAGCAGAGGCTGTCGCTCGACCAGATCTACGCGCTGACCGGCACCGACGGCAAGACCTGGGGGCAGGTCGTCCACGAGCAGAAACTCGGGACGGGCATCGGCCGGAAGAACTCGGGCGCCCGCTACGAGATCGGATTCCCCGTCCTGCAGTACCGCGGCATGCTCGAGGAGGTCATCCCCACCTCGACCGAGGACGCGACCCGCAGGGCGTACTGCAACGCCGGGATCACCACCCAGTGGAAGCTCTACCCGGGCGACCACCTGCTGACCGATCAGCAGGCCAAGGACGACGTGGTGAAGTGGCTCGGTGACCGCTTCGCCGGACGGCCCGAGCTGGGCAGCTGTCTGTTGCCCTGAGAACTTGTACCCGACTCGTTGTCCGCACGGGAGCGCTCGTGGTCACGGGAGTGACGACGAGCGCCTCCTGCTCTGCTTCCGAGGAGTGAACATGGCGAATTCGTCGGCGGCACCACTGACCGGAGCCTGGGACCTGGTGAGTTTCGAGGTCCACACTGCCGACGGTCGGGTGGAGCGTCCCTTCGGGGAGCGTCCGACCGGTCTCGGCATCTACACGCCGCAGGGCCTTGTCTCCGCCCAGCTCATGGCGGGAACGGGTTCCGGTTCCGCCGAGCCCGAACCCTCGCAGAACGCATCGGCGCCCCTCCCCCGCTTCATCGCGTACGCGGGCCGCTACCTGCTCGATCTGGATTCCCGCACCGTCGAACACCACGTCGAGTGCAGCTTCGACCCGAGCTGGGTGGGCCTGGTCCTGCGCCGCAGCTACGACCTGGACGGCAATCTGCTGACCCTGCGCCCACCCACGCAGGCCGAGGGTCAGCCCGTCCTCACATGGCGCAGGCGCGAACCCTTTCCGTTGCAGCAGCCTGCTCCGCCGGCACGCTTCCCGTGAGGCCGCGTCCTCCCGGCCGGATGCACCGGTCGCCCCGCCGCGTGACCGGCAGACGCTGGGCGCCGCCGCCCGGTTCGCGGTTCGCGGTTCGCGGCCCCCCGCCGCGACAGTGTCGAGGCGTGGGGCCGCGGACGGTCGGAGGATCAACCGGCAGCTTCCACCGCGTTCACCGGTGGGGACGCCTCGTCGTCGACGGTCCGACCGAGCGAACCGGTCGCAGCAGGACAGGACGCAGTCTGCTGTAGCCGCGCACCGACACCGGTCGCAGCACCTTGAGGTCGTACGCTGCCGTGCCCGCGAGTTCACCGGCGAACGCCGTGTCGACCAACACGGTGCCGGGGCGGGCCACCGCGGTGAGCCGCGCCGCGACGTTCACCGCGGCTCCGTACACATCGCCGTAGCGGTTGAGGACCGCGCCGTGGGCCAACCCGGTCCGCAGTTGCGGCAGGCTCTGTTCATCCTGAGCGCGGGCGGCCAGTTCCAGTGCGATACCGGCGGCCGCGGATGCCGACTCGCATACGAAGAGCACCTCGTCGCCGATGGTCTTCACCACCCGGCCCTGCCCCTCGGCGACCACGTCGCCGGTCAGGCTCTCGAACCGGTCGAGTACCCGGCCCAGTTCGGCGCTGTCCAGCCCACGGGTCATCCGCGTGTAACCGACCATGTCGGTGAAGCCCACGGCCAGATGACGGACGTCGGTGCTCTCGCGAGCAGGCCCGGGCCCGGGCCCGCCGCTGACGGTGGCGCCCGTCCCGACGCGCTTTCCCGAGTCCGACTCGACATCCGCCCCTGACTTCTCATCCTCCCCCGGCCCTCGCCCCGGTACGGTTGACAGGCCCTCCTCCGTGTCAGCGAGCATCCGTCCCGCATAAGCCGCGAGATGACGGCGCCACACGTGCCGCTGCAACAGCTCCATCTCCGGTACCAGCACCGCGGCGTGGTCCATCAAGGTCCCTCCGCCGCCGGGCGCGTCCAGGTCATGGTCGAGCCAGTTCCAGAGCGCGTGCATCTGCCATTCGGCGAGCCGGGAAAGATGGTGGCCCAGGGCGCGCGCCATCATCGTCTCGCTCTCCTCGGTGATGAGCCCGGCCTCGATGAGCCGTTCCCCCGCCCTCAGCGCGTCGACATCGGCGTCGGTGAACACCCTCGCGTCGTCGTCCACCACCGGGAACCCGAGCGCGCGCCAGATCTGCGCCGAGCGCTCGGGCCGCACCCCGGACCGCTCGGCGATGTCCAGTCTCGTCCAGACGCGACCGCCACCCAGCAACAACTCCTCGACGGCCCGCCGCAGTCCGTCGATGCCGGACGGGTCCGCTGGTTCCCGTACCGGCTCCGCCGTGCTCATGTGGTGTGCACGATCAGCACGTCGAGCCCTGCCTTCCTGGCGATGTCCGCGGGCACCGAGCCGAGGATGCGTCCGGCGAGCGAGCGCAGTCCCCGGTTCCCGACGACGATCAGGTCGGCCGAGCACTCCTGGGCGATCCGCTCCAGGGCCGCGACCGGTTCGTCCTGCACGGCGACCGACCGCACATCGACCACACCCTCCGCCCGGGCTCTGTCCCCGGCGATACGTAAGGTGTCCTCGGCGGGTGCCGAGCCCACCACCTGGTACGCCTCGGCGCCCAACTGGTCCTGTGCCGTTGCCAGTTCGGCCCCACGCATCGGGGAGTACGCGCAAGCGATCACGAGTTCGGCCTTGCAGGCGGCCGCGAGGCGGGCCGCACTCGCGACGGCGGCGAACGACGACTCCGAGCCGTCCGTGCCGACCAAGACAGTCTGATAGGCGACCAAGGCGATCAATCCCCTTACTCCATAGTAAACTTACTTGGAAGTAAGGTAGAGCGTGAGCGGTCCACCGGGCAAGACGCGGTGAGCACTGATCCATGCGCATGCGCGCGCCGCAAGTACCGTGCTGAGACGGTGGGTTGGGGAGATCACGGCCCGGGCCGGCCGCCCCGCCGCCCCGCCTACGCCGTCGCGAAGATCCGGTCCAGGTGATGGTGGAGTACCGCAATCGCCGACTCCGCGGTGCGCTGGCCCACGAGCATGCTGGTGCCCATGGCGGCCGCCATCGCGAGCAGACCGATCGCCTCCACTCGGGCATCGATTCCGGGGCCGACCAGGCCTGCCGCCTTCGCCTCCTCGATGAAGCCGGCCAGGGCGTTCTCCGCGGCGTCGGGGTTGTCGATGAACGGCTGGGCGGCCAACGCCTCGTCGGTCACGGACAGGATCGCGTACGAGGTGTAGACGAGATGAAAGGTACGGCTCTCCTCGTCGATGGGGAGCGAGGCCAGCAGCAGCGCCTCGACCGTCGCACGCGGGCCGGGGTGCGGCCCCGCCGCGGCCAGGCGGGCACCGACGCGTGCAGTGAACAGGCCGGTCAGGTGCTGGAGCCCGTAGAAAAGGAGTTTCTCCTTGGTCTCGAAGTAGTACTGCACGAGCCGGAGTGACACGCCGGCCTCCGCCGCCACGTCGCGCATCCCGACGGCATGCAGCCCCTGCCGCCCCGCCACCCGGATGAGCGCCTCGGCGATCTGGGCGCGCCGTTCCTCGTGATCCACGCGCTTCGGCATGTGTCGTCGCCTCCGTTCATCGATGGTGGCTTCACGATCCGAAGCCCCCGTTATGGTACCGCCGTACCAACATCATGGTACGGTCGTATCACGAACGAACGATGGATCTTCCCGGAGGTGCCCCGTGCCCGAGAACGCGACCCGCGAGCGCCGCGATGTCGGCCGCTACGTCAACGACGACCTGCGCGACCGCTACTTCGCCGCCGCCGATGCGCTCTACGCGAAGGGAGCGCCCATACGCTCCGAGACGGACGTCGAGACCAGCTTCGGCACCACCCACGTCTACCGCTACGGCCCTCAGGACTCCACAGCCGAGTCCCGCACCCCTGTCGTCCTGATCCACGGCGCCGGCTACTCGTCCGCCATGTGGTTCCCGAACACCCCCGGGCTCAGCCTCGAGCGTCCCGTCTACGCTCTCGACACCCCTGGCGACGCGGGCCGCAGCATCCACCGCGAACCCATGTGGCAGCCCGAGCACGCCGCCCAGTGGATGGACGAAGCCCTCGACGCACTCGGCCTCGACCGCGTCCACCTCGTCGGCTCCTCCTACGGAGGCTGGCTGGTACTCAACCAGGCCCACCGCCGGCCCGGACGGCTCGCGTCCGTCACCGCCCTCGACCCGGGCGGCCTGGAAAAGGTGGGGCTGCGCTTCTTCGCCTGGGTCTTCGTCGGCCTGTTCGCCACCTTCGCCCCCAAGGCCCTGCGTCCGCGGCTCGCCGCCTGGCTGGACCAGCCGGTCCTCGCCAGCCCCGAGATGCGCAAGTGGGTCCAGCTCGGCGCCCGCGCGTACCGGATCCGCCGCCCCGCGCCCCTGCCGCTCACCGAGGACGCACTGCGCTCCATCCGAACCCCGCTGTACGTCGTCATGGGCAAGCACAGCCTGCTCGTACACCCGAAGCGGCAGCTGGAACGGGTACCGCGCCTCGTACCCGGCGCCCGGGCCGAGATCATCGCCGCGACCGGCCACGGACCGCAGATCGACCACCCCGAGGTGGTCAACGCACGCATGCTCAGCTTCATGGGGGACGTCGACTCGCACGACCCCGCCGCGCTCGACGTGTAGAGCCTAGTCAGACGTCGCTCACCGGGCAGTGTGCGTGAATCACCCTGACCTGAAGCGCAGTTGAGGTCCCAAGATGGTGCGATGACCGGACAGCCCCGACGCCTGGCGCACCGCTCAGAACGAACCCGGTTTCCCTGACTTCGTCATCGCCGACCCCGCGCTCTACCGGCTCGTCGTTGACTTCTGAGCGCAGGCCGGCCCGTACAGCGCAGTTCCCTCCACCGTTCAAGCCATGGGCTGCTGCCTCTGCCCCGGCTCCGCCTCGTGACTGCTGTTGTCGGGGCACTCCCAGCGCTGATGCACCGCGCCCGTCTTGGGGTCGAGTGAGCGCTCTTCCATGAGCTCCCGCATCGGCTTCTCGCAGGAGGGACAGAGCGGGGGGACGTCGCAGAAATCGGGGTTCATGGTTCCTCCCGGATGATCATGCGGCTTCGTAGTGATGCCTCCAGGGTGAGCCGTGCGCCGAGTCCACGCACCTGGAAGTGGTCGCGACGGTCGGTCGTCGCGATGTGTACGGCGACCGCCGGAAGCACCCACGTGCGCAATCGCAGCAGGTCGGAACAGGTAAACGGCGCGCTACGGGCGGCTGCACGCAACCCTCGTAAGACCCTGACAGGGCCCGCGGCACATGCACGCTCAGACCAGCCGCGCCCTCTCGGTCATACGTAACCGGTGCGGTTGGACGTGCACCCGTTCACGGTTGCTGCACACGTGTCTCGCCGGCTACGCGGAGGTCCGGCACCCGGCGTCGAGTTCCGCGTCGGCGGCCGCTCCGCTTCAGCTCAACATGTCCATCAGGGCCGTGACATAGGCATCCAGCCGCTGTTCCACCACCCGCGTCGTCAGCTCGGTTCTTCCTGCCTCTCGCCAGGGCCGCGACACCTGCCGCGTTTCTTCGGAGGACGCCAGCCCGTCCCGCACCAGCCAGTACAGTCGCTCGCTCGCGGCCGCTGCCAGCACGCCCCCGGCCTCCTCGTACGCCCGCGTGAAACGCAGACCCCATGCCGGGCCGTGCAACAATGCGAGGTTGGTCGAGCAGTGGGCCACATCGAGATCTGCCGGGCCCCATGAGGTGGCCGCCCAGTCGACGACCCCCGTGATGTGGGGATCGGCCGCCACGGAGGCCGGTACGTCGAGCAGCACGTTGCCGGGCTGGAAATCCCGGTGCAGGAACCGCCCCTCGTAGGGCGGCGCCGGCCTACGGATCACATCGATCGCCGCAGCCCATACCTCCGCGTCGGCACCCTTCGGAACGACGACAGTATCGGCGGTCGTCAACGCCACATACTTCCGGGGACGCTCAACGGGCCGAAACCTGTGGATCGCCACGAGCTGGCGGGCCAGCAAGTGAATGCGAGGCTCCAATGCCTTGTCGTCGAGGACTGTCCGGCCCGGCAGATGTGTCATCAGAAGCGACGGAAACTCACAGTGCGCTGCGGTCGGATCGACCGCGACCAGTGCAGGAGCCGGCACATCGGTCCCCATGAGCTGGGCCAGGACGCCGGCCTCCCCGTTCAGCGAATCCTCGGCATGCTTCGCATAGAAGGGGTCGACGTAACTACGCAGCACCAAGGCGCGCGTGCCTCCGTCGCTCATGCCGATCGTCAGTCTGCGCATTTCGGCGGTGATGCCGCCCTGCAACACATCGCTCCTGACGATCCGTTCGCCGGCCTCCAGGTACCGGCCCACCCAGGCCAGGGTCGACGGTCGGACAGCCGCCGCATCGTGCCGAGTCACCGGGCTGCCTCCCTCATCCGGAAAGGGCCCCATCCGGTGATGGCCCAGCGGCACATTGCACACCCATTGGGTCGGCTCAGCAAGGCGATTACGGGAGTTCCGCGACCGAGTCAGCCGGCAACCGGGTCTCCCACAGCCCCTCCCGTGGCCCGGCGGACGGCGCGGGCCACGAGTTCCGAGGCGTCGGCGAACTGTGCGGGATCGGCGCCGTCGAGGAGAGCCGCACCGATGTCCTCGTTGATGACCCGGATGGCGGCGGAGGCCGCCGCTGCGTGCAGGCGCACCGCCAGGTCGGTGACCGGGAGGCCCAGCCTCTTCGCGATGATCCCGGTCATCTCGCGTTCCACCTGGTCACAGGCCATCAACCAGGCGGTGCGTAGCGCCGGTTCCGTGTCGGCCAGCCGGATCATACGCATCGCGAGGTCGTTGTCGGCGAGCTCGACGGCGTCGGCCTCACGGCGGAACCGGCTCGCTTCCGTGCGGAACCGCTCTTCGAGCGAGACGTTCGCGGGCCAGTCGCGCAGCGTCCGCATCTCCCATTCGACGCCCTGCGTCACGATGGGTTCGGCGCAGCTCTCCTTGCTGCGGAAGTGGCGCCAGATGGTACGGGTGGACAGCCCCACGGCCTCGGCGATCTGGTCGCCGCTGGTGGCATCCACTCCCTGTTCCCAGAACAGGCGGGAGGCCTCCCGGGAGATCTCCAGGCGCAGCCGGTGGCGCCGCTGCTCGCTCATCGTGTTCCCACCACGCTTGGCCGTCGCCATGCCGGTCACCTCCACTCGTGCCCTACGCCCAGTTCAGTGTCATATTGACATTAAGTGACACCTTAGTGCCTGCGCGGCGACTCCGGCTCGGTACAGGCCTCAGCCAGTACGGCGGCGATGTCCCCGACCAGACCGGCGACGGGATCGTGCGTGAGCTCCGTCATCCGAAGCCGCCCGCCTACGGTGACGACGCCGAGCACGTGCTCCCCGCGCAGCTGGGTGATCTGCGCCGGCCCCCACAGGGCGGTGAGCGTGCTTGCGCTGCGCCGCTTCGGCTCTGCCACACCGAGGTTGGTGATCTGGATGTCGGCGGCGGTGGCGGCGCCCATCATCGCTTCGGCCTCCTCCGCGCTCGCGGGAGCGTGTTCCGCGAGCGCCGCACCCGCGGCCTTGAGGGCGGCCGGCGTGCGCTGCCGCGTGAGCGATTCGCGGGTTCCGCGGGCGAGCTTCCAGAAGTCGTCCGCCTCGTGCGGCTCGCTGACGGTCTTCGCCCCGGCGAAGCGGTTCACCACCTCGTCGGGCAGGCCGCAGGCGCGGCGCAGGTCCATCGGGGTCAGCACCCGTACGAACTTCCGTCCACGCCGGTGGAAGACCACCGCGGCGGCGGCGCAGAGCGCGGCGTGCACCGAGGTGCCCTCCTCGCGGCACCGGTGGACGAGCCGTGCGGTCAGCCCCCGGTCGAGTGCCAGAGCCTGGAGGTGCGGCAACTGTGCGGAGAAGGGCGCGAGTTCACCGCCCGCGCTCAAGCGCGGATCGTCCGCCGGCGAGGCGGCAGCCGCGGCATCCGGCACCGTGACGCTCGGTGTTGTGAGGCCCGGTGCCGTGACGCCCGATGTTGTGACGCCCGGTGCCGTGGCGTCCGGTGCCGTGGCGTCCGGTGCCGTGGCGTCCGGTGCCGTGTCGACGCGGGCGAGCAGGTCTTCCAGCGCCTCCGGAACGCCGCAGGACCCCAGTTCCTCGCCGTCCAGGGTCGCCACCAGGTCCAGCAGCGCCCGCAGCCCGCCGACCCCGTCGGTGATCCGGTGGGCGAACGTGAGCACGATGTCGCACCGCCCGCCCCGTGGCACAAGAGCGGCGCGCACCGATGCGACGTCCGGAGCCGGGGAGATCGGGCGGGTCTGCTCGGCGGCCACGACTGCCTGCCAGGGCGTGCCCTCGGCGAGCGTCGTCACCGGTATCACGGCGTCGGTCTTTCGATAGACGGTCTCGGGTGCGGTGCGGTCCACCGTCGTCCCGAGCAGCGGGTGCCGGTGGCGCAACTGCACCAGCGCTGCGCTCAACTTCGCCTCCGTGACGTGCCGTTCGACCTCGGCGACCAGAGAGAACTGGAGGGGGTTGCGCCGCATGTAGAAGTCGATGGTGCGCTCGAACGCACCCAGCGGTCGGACTGCTTCCCTTTGGCTCGTCGTCACCATGCCCTTCCTCCTTGTTGTCAGCCGTGCTTGGCAGGCAGCAGGCCGATAACCTTCAGCCGCTTGTTGGAGTTTCGGGCGGCCCAGGCGACCACCAGGAGGGCCAGGGCGAGCAGAGGGAAGCCCATGGCGATCTTGGCGGCACCCAGCGAACCGACCTGATCGGTCTCGTAGAAGTACTGCTGAACGGCGAAGCGGGCACCGAAGACGGCGGCGAGCACCAGGGTGGCGACGTCGTAGTAGAGCCGCGAGCGCTTGTCCGCGCGCCAGATGCTGCCCTTGCCCGTGGCGACGTTCCAGAGCACGCCGGCCAGCGGCCACCGCACCAGGACCGAGGCGAGGAAGGCGATGGCGCCGGCCAGACTCGCCCAGATGCCGATGAGGAAGTAGTCCTTGGCGGAGCCGGTGAACCAGACGATGCCGGCGGCGACCGCCACCCCGAACACACCGCCGATCGCGGGCTGTACGGACTCCTTGCGCACCATCCGCAGCACGCCGATGGCCACCGCTACGGAGAGGGCCGCGATGACCGCCACCCGCATTCCGCCGGCGCTGTTGGCGACGACGAACGCCAGCGCGGGTAGGGCCGAGTAGACGACTCCTTCTGTGCCTCCCGCCTGTTCGAGGGCCGAGGGGCGCTGCCGGGGTGCCGTCTGCTCCTCTGCCGGTGTGTCGGACTTCGTCTCCAGGAAACTCTTGGTCTTCATGGTGGTCGGTCCTCCCGAGTGCGTCTGGGGCGTCTAAAACGCCAGTGCGTCACTAAGTGAAACTTTGGCATTAAGTGACACGTTTGGCCACCCCCTTCAGAGTGTGATGCACGCCACACGGACATCGATGCGAGCTCGACAACCGGGGAATCCAGGGGAACTTGCAGCGTCTGTCATTTAGTGACACCGTCATTAAGTGACATGCCTGAGGGCGCCCACCAGCCGACCTCGCGCCGGCCGCATATTCAGCCCGGGAGACGACATGCTCCAGACACTGCCGCAGCAGCTCTACCTGCTCTGTTACACCGTGGACAAGGGCAAGTTCCAGCTCGACAACCTGCAAGGCCGCGGCCAGTTGCTGCGTGCAGGCGCCCTGACCGAGCTGGCTCGCGACGGGCTGCTCGGCGCCGAAGGACGGAAGGTCGTGCGAAAGCCCGGGAAGACGCCGGACGACTCCTTCGCCGCCGCGGTATGGAGCGACCTGCCCGACAGCAAGCCGAAGGGCTGGCTCTCCTTCGTGCACAACAAGGCTCACACCGCGGAGACACCGGTCCGCGACCAACTCGCCGCCGCGGGTGAGGTCTCCGTCTCGCGCGGCAAGGTGATGGGACTCATCCCGGCCGACCGCGTCACCGTCACCCACCCGCAGAAGGTGGGAGCCCTCCAGGAGCGGGTCCGCGACACCGTGATCAGTGGCAACGACCCGGCGTCCATCCCGCTGGAGGAGCTGGCCATGGCCGTGTTCGCGGTCGAACTCGAACTGACCTGTGTGTGGAGTCGCGCGGAAGTCCGCACCCACAAGCAGTCACTCAAGGAACTCGCCGCACACTTCGACAAGACCGTCCCCGGCCTGCGCAAGGCGCTGCGCGACTCGTACCTGTCGAGCCGGGCGGTGGGCGGCGGCTGGAGCGCCTGAGCACCTGACCGGCACCGGAGCGCGGGGCCGCGCGGAACACGCGCGCAGGGACGGTGGAGTCCTCGCAGATGCTCGCTGCCGTCTATTGCGCTGCGTTGCTGTTCAAGCCCGCGAGTACGTGATCCAGCTCGTTCGGCATCACGGCAACAAGAAGGTCCCCCTCGGCCGAGGTGCATTCGACGACCCTCGACCCGCCGTTGATCTTCACCGCTTCCCGCAGCGACGGTGACCGCACGCCGACCTGTCGCAGCCCGTCAGGAAGCGACACTGCCGTTCCAGCCCTGGTACGGGCCTCCCAGGTCATCCCTGAAGCGCCGATCACCAGCCGCCCACGCAGCCACCGCCCTTCGAGCGACGGATGCCGGAGCAGGCAGGGCACCTTGATCACATGTCCCTGTGCAGCGCTGACGGCACGTTGCTTCGCTCTGCGGCCCATCAGCCACGCCATCAACCCGGCCGCTGCCACGGTGAGCACCAGTTCGATCACTGGAGCATTCAAGCAGCGCTCCGCCTGTAAGCCCAGCCCTTCACAAACCCGCCCCTGTGCGGGTACGCCCGGCGCGGCTGTCCGGGTGAAGCACCCACCCGCGTACGGCGCGCCGACGCGGGTGGCAGAACGCACGGCGTGCACAGGGGTGAGGCTGAAGCGCGCCCCGCCGGGATCGGGGCCACGACACGATGCGGACCGGCGAACGAATCAACGCACGTCAACAAGTCGAAAGGTGGCCGCCATGGCCAGGTTTCTCCCCCAGCCGCCCACCCGCAGGGACGCGCTCGGACTCGCAGCCCTCACGACCCTGGGCCTTGTGCTCCCGGCCGCGACAGCGCGAGCCGACACGACTCGAACCGAGCACGGCACGTCCGGACTCGCCGCTTCGGGGACCCCGTGGCTCACCGGTCGCCGGCTGCGGCACGGCACCGTGCTGCAGTCCTTCGCCTTCGACGAGTCGCACCACTGCCTGTACGCGTTGCAGGTCATGCCGGGCGGCATCCGGTTGCCGGGTGAGAAACACCCGTACACCCACGCCGAGCGGGCCCACCGCGGGGACCTCTGTCTCAACCGCCTCAGCCTTCGGGGCAGACGGACCGGCTACATGTACCTCAAGGGCTTCGGCCACGGTGGGGCGATGGGCGTCGAGCAACACCGCAAGGGCAGCCGGCTGTGGACGGAGTGGGACGCCCATCCCGCTTCCGGCTACGGCCGTGGCATCTGCCGGTTCCGGTTCGCCAACAAACGTGTCCTCACGCGCGCCGGCGCCCACCTGACCGCCTATCACCCCGTGCCGGGCTCCACCAGCAACAGCGTCACCCTCGACCAGAGCCGCCGCAGGCTCCTGCTGCGCTACAAGATCGAGGGCACCCCGCGTTTCGCGGTGTACGACCTCGCCCGCTTCGTCGCCGGGCATTCCAGGCCGCTCGCCGACCTCGCCCAGCCCGACGCCTACCTCGGCCTGCCGTTCCAGGGTATGGCGCTGGACGGCAACACGGTGTACCAGCTCATGGGCAGCGGCTACGGTCCCGACAACCCCTCGGAGTCCGGCGGAAACACCTACCTGGGCCGGACCAACTGGCGCACCGGCAGCTCACACCAGAGTTTCCCGGACCATACGGCACCCCACCTCTCCCCACGTGAGCCGGAAGGCCTCGCCGTACGCCGCAGCGACCGGCGGCTCTACCTCGGCTTCACTCAAGGAGCGCCGGGCGACAGACGATTCTCCCTCTACTCGAAAGGGCTGCGCTGAACCGCACCCGACGACGAAGGTGATCCGGGCGGAGCCGAAGGTGATCCCGGCGAGGCCGAAGGCGTGTCAGTAGCCGTCGAACGTCGACGGCACACGCCCGGCGTTCCCACCGACCTGGAAGTCGGTGCCGCTCAGCAGGGTGTTCGTGGCGCGCAGGGATTCCTTCTCGCCGCCCAGCCGCGTCAGCAGGGCCTGGATCTGGTCGCCCCAGGTGCTGTGCGCGGTCTTGAGCGCGCCCGATGTCACCCAGCCGCCGTCGTCCTTGGGGCCGAACTCCTTGACCGCCGCGCCCGTGGCGTCGTCGGCCAGGTCGCCCGCCTTGCGGGTGCCCGGCTCGATCGTCTGCTCGATCGACCTGGCCGCCTTCTTCTTCTCCTCCGGCGTGGAGGCCAGGTAGGGGCCCTGCGGGCCACCGTTCCCGCCGCTCCCGCCCGGTTCCGCCGGAACCTGGTTCAGCTGCATACCGACGTCACTCACCATCAGTCGCCCCCCTCACGTGTCAGTTGTTCGTCTGTCCGTACTCGTGGTCATCCGCACTGCAGTGCCGCGCGCGCCGCGTCGCCGAACACCTCGGAGAACTCCGGGGCGGCCGGCACATGTGTGACAGCGCGCTCGGAGTCGTCGAAATACCTGAGGTCCTGGGCGAAGACCGTCTCCCTGCCGTCGCACTCGGCGCGGGTGACGTCGCGTCCCTTGAACGATGCGACGAGCGCGGGATCGCTGACGACCGCGAGGCGTGCGAAGGGCCCTTCCTTGTCGCCCTCGAAGGTGAGGTCGCAGTAGAGGCCCTTCGGGAGCGATCCGGTGACCTCCGCGGTCACCTGCTGGCCCTTGGGGCCTTGTGCCCGGGGAAGCCGGAAGCCGCTGATGCCGCAGACCCGGTCGAGGTCGGACGGCTCGGCGGCGGAGGGCGCATCGGTGGTGGTGTCCGCGTCGGCCGGTTCGCCGCAGTAGGACGCGGCGCTGAGCGCGGGGGTGGCCGAGGTCAGCAGACGGCCCATGGCGTCGGCGTCGCCCGCGGTGTCCCGGCCGGTGACGGCGGCGCGCAGCACGGGCTGTGTGCCGCTTCCGTCCGCGGCGTTCCGGCAGGCTGTCGGCAGCAACGTCCAGCCGCCGTACGCGTCGAACGCGCCCTGTGTGCCGCCCGACAGGACATGCCGGTCCCCGGAGATCTGCCAGTCGCCCCGGCTGAACGGGAATTCTGTCTCCTCGCCCACGGCCCGCAGGCTGAGCCGCTTGTCCTGGCCCGGAAGCCAGCTGGACACCCGCACGGTGCAGGTCGCGTCGGAGTCCTCCGAGGCCGACACCCGGCCGATACCGCCGCCGAGCGCCGCCGCGGCCTCGTCCGGAGTCGTCCAGCCGTGGCAGATGCGGTCCGAGTCGAGCACGTTCGTGTTGAAGTACGTGAACGTGCCGCCGAGGACGACGACCACGGCGGCCGCGACGGCCACCCCCGCCTTGCGGCGCGAACGGCGCCGGGGCGCGGCGCCGGCCGTCCCTCCCTCAGGGTGATGTGTCTTCTCCACCGCGCTCTACTCCCAACCCAGATAGGCGGCCGCGTCACCCCGCGACGATCCGTACGACTGCTTCGCCTCGTCCCGCATCGCCTGCCACGCGTCCCAGTTCGGGTCGTGCTTGGCGTTGTTCTCGTCGTCGATGTCGACGCCGCGGTCCGCGGCCCACTGGTCGATCATGTCGTAGGTGCCGTTGATGCCGGACGAGTAGTGCTCGGAGTTCTGCTCCTTCGCCTGCGAACTCGCCGCGTCCGTCACGTCCTTGGACCATTCGTACGTGGCGGCGTCCACGAGCCGCTGCGCCGTGTCGCCGACGACCGGCAGGCCCGTGATGGGGGCGCCGGCACCGTGGTAGGCGTACCTGGCCATGTCGTTGGCGGCGCTGATCTTGCCGTCGCGTTCGTCCAGGATGACGTCCGACCCGATGGAGTTCATCGCGCCGGTCACGGCGCCGAGGTCGCGGGCCGGGTTCTTCCAGGCGTCGTTGCCGTTGCCCCCGGACTCGGGTGCCTGCGTCATCTGGTCGAGGGCGTACTGGCGCTGGGTGTCCTGGAGGAGGGCGTAGGTCTGGTCGTCGGAGGACACGCCGCGCATCACACGCATCAGGCTGTCCTTGCCCACGGTGATGCCTGCCTTGTCACCGTCGGTCCAGATCGCGTCCTTGCCCTGCGGGCTGCCGTACTTGGTGCCGTTCTCGGCGAGGATGTTGTGGTTGTCCATCGCGTAGTCGGCGATCGCGTGACCCAGCGGTGTGCGCAGGTTGGCGTGGATGTCCTCGCCGCCGGCACCACTGTCCAGGATCTCGATGGTGCTCTGCATGACGCGGGCCTGGGCGTCGGTGTGCGGTCCCGGCTTCCCGCCCGCCTGGCCCTCCCGGAGAGGCTCGTGGCCGGTGGTCGCCGCCTCGATCGCCCGGCCGAGCCCGATCCTGCTGGTCGGGTCGTCCAGCTGGGTCACGCTGACACCGGTGATGACGTTCTTGGGCCACTCGCGGGCGTCGTCGCCGCTGCCCGTCAGGTACTTGAGGTGGTCGTTGCCGACGTGGTCGCCGTCCGCGCCGTTGCCCGCCGGGTCGAGGAACGCCGTCGCGGCGTCCGGGTTGCGGCTCATCAGGTCGAGTACGCCGTCCACGGCGTCGGTCTCGATGCCCTTGTGGCCGGGGCCCCACATCGTGAAGATGCCCGGGTGGTCCTTCTCGGCCTTGATCGTCTGTTCGCCGAGGTCGTACAGGAACTGGTCGTCGAAGTCCTCGTCGGCGTGCCGCATCAGGCTGACGTAGGACTGATAGCCGTAGAGGGGATTGGTGTTGGAACCGAAGTTCTTCGTCCCCTCCTTCTTCATCGACTCCGTCCACTCCTTGTAGAACGCGCCGTCCTTGCTCTTCGTCCAGGCCTCGAAGGCCGGTGAGCCGGGCGGCATGTCCTTCACGCTGCCAGGCACCGCCGTCGCGGTGACCAGGGAGTTGGCGAGGTTCTGCTCCATCTCCGCGAGCTGGAGCTTCTGTGCGCCGTCGGCGTCCTGGCCGCGCTCGTTGAGTTCGTTGCCCAACTGGATCGTCGCGTGCGGGCCCAGATCGTGCAGCAGTTTCTGGGTGAACGCCTCGTCGTCGTGGTTGTCGCGCAGCGCCCGCTGAAGCTCTTCCATCTCCTTGGCCGAGACCTTCTCGCCGTCGGCGACGCGCTGCGCGATGTCCTCGACGGCCTCCTCCTCGTACAGCTCGACGTCGCCCTTCGCGCCCGCGTTGAACCCGCCCGGCATACCGTGCAGAGGGTCGCTGTCCTTGACCACGGCATTGAGCGCGATCTTGACGCCCTCGTCGGCGTCGTTCACGGCTCGCACCGCGGCGTCGATGCGCTCGGTCCAGGACCGCTCGGTCCCGGCCAGGTCGGGGTCGTGACGGATGGAGAACGCTTCCTGCTCGCTCACCTTCGAGAAGTCGTAGTGGCACGCCCCCTGCTCGGAGACCTTCATCCCGGCCTCGACGGCTTCGTCCCGGGCCTGCTCGACGCCCTTCTTCAGCGTCACGAACTCGTCGTGCGCGTCGCGCAACAGGGAGGCGACCGCCTTGGACTCCGTCTGGGCGGCCCGGATCTCCTTGAGGGTGATGTCGAAGCGGGCGTTCGCCGCGTCCGCGCTCAGCCCGTTCCAGACGGGCCCGCCGAGGGAGATGGCGTGCACGTCGTCCTGGTAGGCGGACTCCACGGTGTCGTGGAGTTCCTTGGCCATGCCGTCCCACTTCTGCGCCGCCGTCGTGAGCGTCGACAGGTCGGTGGTCATGACTTCGTGATAGCTCGGCATCCCTGTGGCCCCCCGCCATTGATCATCTTCGCTGCCGCGATGCTACCTGAACTACTACAGTCTTGTAGAACGACTGGAACGGCGGGGTTGACCTTCACGTTGGTTTCATGAGGTCGCCGAGGCCATCACCAGGCAGGACCGCACACGGCGAAGCTCTGCGCCCGGCTCCCCTGAATGACGCGTACGAACGCGCCCTACGAGGGGCGGCGCCGCATCGCCCGCCACCCACACCGCTCACATCGCAGCAGGTTCCTCATACCGGGAGAGTTCGAAAGGCCGGCTCGCCGCCCTGACCGGCTACGAGGCGTTCGACCACGACGGGCAGCTGCTCGGCTCGTTCGGGGTGTTGCCGAAGAAGTCGGTCAACCGCACGACCTGGGAGTTCGAGCAGCCCGGCCTCGGCAGGCTCACCGGTACCGAGCGCAGCGTCGCGACCGCGCGGGCGCGGCGGCTGCTGACGCTCCTCGACACGCTCGGTGAGATCGCGGGGGCCTTGGTGAAGTACCACTTCGACTTCGAGCGTGACGGCGAGCCGGTGTTCAGTATCGACAGCCCAAGGTGTTCGACGACTGGTACCGCCTAACGGTGCACGAGGACGCCGTCGACCGAAGGTTGCTCTTCGCGCTGGCGGTGCCGATGGAGGCCCGACAGCGAGGCTAGCGGTGTCTGCGGGCTCCGCTCCCCTCCTCCGCTGCCGCGATGTCACTCCCGGCGATCTGTATGGCGTATGAAGAAACGTTCCTTCGGTTCACGCGCGAGTGACATCGCACATCAGAGGGGCCTCGCACGGGGATGGCCGAGCATGTCCCGCGGCTCGCTGCTGTTCGTCATCCGGAGAGCCGCCACACCCTCTGACCGATCGGAATGGGTCCCATGAGACTCCGCTATGCCACGGCCGCCGCATTCGGCGCTCTCGCACTCCTGGTGACGCAGTCCGCGTCCGCGAGCGCCGCCGCCGGTGACTTCTCCTACAAGTTCATCGGATCCGACGGCGCTCCGCAGTCGGTCACCCTCCACGACCTGCAGAGCCCCGGCTGCGTCGCACTCCCCGAAACCGCCGACCCCAGTTCCTCCGCGCCCGCCTTCGCCCCGCACAACGACACCGACGAATGGGTCATGGTGTTCACCGAGCCCGACTGCACCGGTGATTCGTGGACTCTGCGCCCGCACGGACACCCCACGACGGAGCGACTCGCCCTGCGCTCGGTGTTCCTGACCGGCCGTCACTAGTACGGCACTGCCGCAGACCGCGGACAGCCCCGCCCGTCCACCCGGGCGGGGCCCGGAACCGCTACACGTCAGACGAACTCCGCACGGGCCTCACGGACCGGGTCGCTCCCGGCCCCGAGCGCGTACGGCCGACGAGTCCGAGCAGGAAACCGACGGGGATGGTGATCAGTCCCGGGGTCTGGAGCGGGAACCAGTGGATGTCGTGGCCGGGGAAGACAGCGACCGGCGAGCCCGTGACGGCCGGGGAGCCGACCAGGAGCACCACGATGAGCGGAAGGGTCCCGTAGACCGTCCAGCGCACTCCGGTAGCGGAGTAACCCGGCAGGAAGAGCGCGTACAGCAGGACCGGGGCGAGCACCGAGGCCGCGACGGTGAACGACAACGAGATCAGTGTCAGCCTGCCGCGGTCCGCGAGGACGGCCGACAGCACGACGGTGACGGCGCCCACGAGGACGATGGCCGCGCGTGCCTGCCGGATCTCCCTGGCCGCAGACCGGTTCCCGGTGCCGTGGGCGGGCCGGGCCCTGAAGTCGCGAGCGATGCTGGAGGCGGCGGCCAGCGTGATACCCGCGACGGCCGCGAGGGTGGTCGCGAAGACGGCGCACGCGACGATCGCGAAGAGCATGCTGTGCCGCGCGCCACCGGCAACGGGATCGAGCGCGCCCGTCACCATGAGCAGTGCCGTCGCTCCCCCGGGGTCCGCGGCCCGGATCGCGTCCCGGCCGATCAGGGCGCAGGCCCCGAGTCCGGCCACCACCACCCCGGCACACACCACCGCGACGGGGCCCACCGCCCATGCGACGGCGCGCCGGGCGGTACGCGCGTCCCGGAGCGGGTGCAGGCGCATGGTGATGTGCGGCAGACAGGCGGCGCCCACCAGGAGGGTGGTCTGGAAGCCGATCAGGTCGAGGCGGCCGGCCAGGGAAGGGCCGAAGTGGAGGCCCGGGCGTGCGTAGTCGGCGCCGGCTCCTGAGTGGTCGCGGGCGGCGCCGAACAGGGCCGGTGGTGACCATCCGTACCGGGCGAGGACGATACCGGCGAGAAGCAGCAGGGCGGTGAGGGTCACACCCACTTTGAGGATCTGTACGTAGCCGACGCCGCGCATCCCGCCGAATGCCGCGTAGCAGATCATGAGGGCGCCCCCGGTGACCGTACAGCCGTTGAGCGCGCCGTCGGGGAGGCCGAACATGGCGGCCATGATGCGTCCGGCGGTGGTGAGCTGCACCAGGAGCAGCGGGGCGAGGACGACGAGGCTCGCGATGCCCAGCGCTCTGCGTACGGACGGGTCACCGAGCCGGTCGGTGAGGAGGTCTCCCAAGGTGAACACGCCGCTGCGGCGCAGGGGTTCACCCAGGAACCGCATGACCAAGTAGAGCGAGAGGACGGTGGCGCCGGCGAAGAGCATGCCGTCGGCGCCGTCGAGGGCGACCGCCCCCGTGGTGCTCAGCAAGGTGGCCGCGGAAATGTAGTCCCCGGCGATGGCGAGCCCTCCGCCGACCGGTCCGAAGGCGGCGCTGCCTCCCGCGTAGAAGTGCTCGGGGTCGTCCACGTCGGCCGCCGCGAGCCCGCACAGCAGCAACGACACGGCGACGAAACCGAGGAAGACGACGACGGCCAGCGGCTGTCCGCCGCCACCGGTCACGGTCGGTGCTCCCGCGCGAAGGGATGGTCGCGGCGGGGCGGGGTGCCTGAGGGCGGAGTTGCGCGTGTTGCGGAAGACATGCCGCGCATGGCACCAGCCGCCCGACGGTGCGTACAGGGGACGGGGGCGTTCCGGAGGCGCATGCACAGCACGGGCTCGGCGGCGTTGTGCGGCGGCACAAGAGTCCCGCTCGTCGAGCGGCCCGTCGGGCACGGTGACAGCGCCGTGGGTGCGGTCACCGTCGACCTGGTTGTCGGGCGTCAGCAGCGCGGTCGGCAGTCCCATCCGGTGTGCGGCGGTCAGCAGGCCGTCGTCCATGCTGCGGGGGGAGCCGTGTTCGCGGTCGCGTAGACAGTCACGGGGCGCGCCTGGCTGACATCGTCAACACCGGTCGTACTGCCACAGCACGCCATCGCTCTCCTGGAAGTGGAACCCGCAGCGCTCCAGCAGCCGGTCGGCCGTTTCCTGGGGGAAGAGCCGGAACCGAAGGCGCTGATGGGCGAGGACCACTCCCTGGTCCTCGATGAAGTAGTCCTTGGTGTGCCGGCCCTCCGGGTCGACCGCGACGTGCTGCGTGTAGACCAGGCCTCCCGGAAGGGTGCGGTCGTAGCGTCGGTGGGGGCCCTGGACGGAGAGCAGCAGGGAACCGCCGGGCCGGATGGCCGCGGCGAGGTTGGCCAGTCCCGCCGCGTTGTCCTCCTCGTCCATCAAATGACTGCTCAGCCATGACTCTTCGCCGTTCTGGACGATGTACCAGACGCCGCCGATGGAGTACGCGACGTCGAAGGCCGAGGGCGAGGACATGTCCAGGACGTCTTCGCGGGCGAGCCGCGCACGGTCGCCCAGTCTGTCGCGGGCCTGGGCAAGCATGTTGTCGGTGTGGTCGATGCCGGTGAGCCGCAGGTCCTGCGGGCCGAGTGCCAGCAACCGGTCTCCGACCAGGCCGGTGCCGATCCCCAGCTCCAGCACGTCTCTGCGGGGGCCGATGCGGGTGAGCAGATTGCGCGCGTAGGCGTCGTAGTCGTAGTAGCCCGAGGTCATGACAAGGTCGTAGAAGTGCGACAGATCGGCATAGGAGTCAGGCACGCACCGGACGGTAGCGATCCGTTTCGCCGAGCAGCAAGGATGCGTTTTGAGCCCGTGCCGGTCGCTGACGGCCTCTGCCGGTTCGCCCCTGACCTGTGCCCTGTGTCCCGTGTCCTGTGACCGTACGAATTTCGGCTGGAACTCGGCCCTTACCGCCCACATCGACTTCGGTGGCGGCGACGATCGAGGATGCGGCGAAGTCCCGGCACCGAAGGGGTTGGAAGTACGGGGAGTTGGTGCTGATGGAGGACCAGAAGTGAAGACGCCTGGTGGGCTTCTCGTGTATCAGGGACGGAAGGCGTCGGCGTGTGCGGCGGCCCATTGAGCGAACGACCGTGGCGGCCGGCTGAGGACTTCCTCGACCGCTGAGGTCGTCCTGGCCACTGTCTCGGGCACGGTCGCCCACATGTGCAGCATGAACTCGATGCCCTCCTCGGGCCGGCCCTCGGCTCGCCACTGGTGGCGCGCCTGATCGTGGGTCAGCTCGGTGAAACGGAGTTCACGGCCGGTCGCCCCCGCGATGGCGGACACCTTGTCGGCCGGTGTGAGTGCTTCGGGGCCCGTCACGACGAGGCGCCTTCCCGCGTGGCCGCCCTTGCTCAGCACAGCTGCGACGACGTCGGCGACGTCCGCCTCATCGACAGAGGCGGTCCTGCGGTTCGCGTACGGCTCGCGCACTTCCGCTGTGTCGCGGATTATCTCCGCCCATCCCAGCGCGTTCGACATGAGATCGATCGGCCAGATGAAGGTCCACTCCAGACCGGAGCCGCGCACGGCCTGCTCCAGCTCTCCCTCTTCGCCGGGCGACAGGATCGTCAGGCGCCGCACGCCCGCCCCGGCGGCCATGGCCATGATCTGCGTCCCCGTCCGCAACGGGGCGTGGTCGTGCCCCGCGGTTCCGAGCAGGTGCACTGCGGAGACGCCGTCGAGAGCCGCTGCCAGCGTCTGCGGCTTCGTGAGATCGCCGCCCACCACTTCGACACCGCTGGGCACGCCGGTCGCCTCGGCCGGGGTGCGGGTGAGCGCGCGAACCGTGTGTCCGGCCTGCCGAAGCCGTTTCACCACGTGGCGGCCCAAGGATCCCGTCGCGCCGGTAACCAGAATTGTCACGTTGCTCCTCAGCGGCTGGCTGTTGATGTGGCACCGCGTCGAGCGGCGCGGCCGGGCCTTCCTGCTGTTCGCCCGCCGTCGAAGCGTAGGGAGCATCTAGGTCAGGATCTGTCCCTTGTCGCTGCCAGTGGGCCTCGCTTGCGGAGCAGCGGCAGTTTCCCCCCGGCCGAACATCTGCCGCTTGATCATCGTGATGTGATCGACGCGGCCTTCGACGGGGCCGGAGCCAACGAGCCATTCCGTCCACGCTCCCCGCCCTGTTCCCGACCGAGATCCGCTACGGCGGACTGTCGGTCGCCTTCAACCTCTCCGTCTCACTGTTCGGCGGCATCACCGCGGTCGTCAACGCCCTCCTGATCCAGGCCACGGGCAACGTCGACGTGCCGGGCTACTACCTCATGGCCGCCGGTGTGGTCGGCGCGGCGGCGTGCTGCTTCGCCACGGAATCCGCGGGCCGCCCGCTGCCGGGATCCGCGCCCGCCGTCGAGGCCCGACAGCAGACAGCGACGTAGCGGCGTACACCCGGCTGGGTCGGAGCGGACAGTGCCTGGGGCACGGGGCCCTTGCCGCCGGACGACCTTGACCAGCTCGTCTACACCGGTCGTTTGTCGGCCCCTTGTCGCACGTCCGGCGGCGGAGTCAGCTCGCGTCGCGGTTCCGGCAGCTGCTGCGTGGGAACGCGAACGCGCTCCTCCCGGTCCCAGCGCCCTGTCGTCACCGCGTAGCCGTAGATGACCGAGGCGAGCGACAGCAGCACCAGCGGCCCGAACAGCCACGGGTGGCCGGCCATCTCCAACGACAGGTAGCGGTAGGCCAGGAGCAGCGCCGTGAAGACGGCGGTGCCCTGGACGACAAGGCGGATCCCCGCACGGTCCCAGCCGCGGTCGAACGTACGCAGCCCCGCGTCGATCGTGAGCGTGAAGACCACTCCGGCGACGATGTCCGCGCCGTAGTGGTAGCCGAAACCCAGCGTCGCGCACAGCGTGGCGAGGAGCCAGAACACGCCGACGCACCGCAGGGCCGTCGGGCCCTTGCGGGAGTGCAGGAAGATCGCGGTGGCCCAGGCCGTGTGCAGGCTGGGCATGCAGTTGCGCGGGGTGATCTCGTCGAACGGCATCGGGTGCGGAGGGCTGATCGGCGTCAGCGTGTTCGGCCACAGATCGGCCACCGCCCAGAGGCCGCCCTCGGTGCCGTAGGCGTAGACCGGTCCGACCACCGGGAAGATCATGTAGATGCCCGGGCCGAGCACGCCGATGACCAGGAAGGTGCGCAGCAGATGGTGGCGCGGGAAGCGGCGCGTGGCAGCCACATTGCGCAGTTGGTACAGGGCGACGACGACCGCGGCCACCGCGAGTTGGACGTAGACCCAGTCGAGGATGTGTGCGCCGACGGGGCCCGAGGCCTCCACGATCCGGCCCGCCAGCCATGAGGGGGCGCCCAGCGCGTGATCGGCGGCCGCCACGTACTGGTCGAGCACCAGGGGGCGGGATTTCCACGTGATCAGCAGCCAGGTGTCGCCGACCTTGCGGCCGGTCACCAGGAGCAGGGCCAGGCCGACCCCCTTGAGCAGCAGCGCGCGCTCCTCGCCCGCGCGGCGGGTCACGGCGATGACGGCGCAGGCCAGCGTCACCAGCAGGGCCCCGTTGCCCACCATCATCCCGGCATCGGCCAGCCATCGCACGAACCAGAAGACGAGATCGATGCCGAGCGCGGCGCCCAGCGCGACGAAACGCTGTCGCCAGGTGAGGACCACCATCATCAGCGCCATGCTGGCGTACAGCACCGTCCCCGACTTGGGGGCGAAGACCACTTCCCGCACCTGGTTCGTGAGCGGTCCCGGCTCGCCGTAGCGGCGCGCGAGAACCTCCAGGACGGCGAAGAAGCCGAGCGTCACGACCCCCGCCGCGATCCACAGCATGGTGCGGGGCCGCCACCGTGCGGCGGGCCCGGTTGTGTCGTCCTGTCGCGAGAGTCCTCGCGTTGACGTGCTTCTCAATGTTCGGCCGCTTATTCGTCGTGACGGCATCCGCCGAGTGGGGGCTTGCGGAGGCGAGTTGGATGGACAGGGCCTCATATTGTGGCAGGCACGGGCAAGCTTCCGACCTCGAATGTGCCCGCCCGACCGGCAGAAGCGAGCACGCGTGCACACTCCCCGCATCATCGACCCGGCGTTGCCGTGCGGCAGCTCCCCCGCGTCGGTCTGGTACACGGCGTACGGCTCGAACATGCACCTCGAGCGGCTCGCCGCGTACATCCGGGGAGGGCGACCGGTCGGCGCGGCGCGGGAGTATCCCGGTTGCCGCGACACCGCCATGCCGATCCGCTCCCTCCCGGTGGGACTGCCAGGGGGGCTGTACTTCGCTACGGAGTCTCCCGTGTGGGGCGGAGGCCGCGCTTTCCACGACCCCGGGGTCAGCGGTCGCGTGCCGGCCAGGGCACACCTGGTGACACCCCGACAGTTCGCGGACATCGCCGCTCAGGAGATGTACCGCGAGCCGGGAGCCGACCTCGACCTGTCCGAGGTACTCCGGGCCGGACGTGCGGTTCTGGGAGAAGGCCGGTACGAGACGCTCGTGTGCGCGGGACAGCTCGACGGTTCGCCTGTGCTGACCTTCACGGCGCCTTGGGGTAGGGACGATGTTCCATGGGTGGCACCGTCCCCCGCCTACCTGCGCTGTCTGGCCTCGGGCCTCCTCGCCACCGGCGCGTGGACGATCCCGGCGATCGCGGCGTACCTCGCCGCCTGCCCCGGGGCGGAGGGGCACTGGTCGCAGAGGCGCGTGAGCGACCTCCTGCGCAACGGGAACTGAGGGGCGACAGGGCAACCTGCGGGTAGGAGAGCGTGGCGGCGCCGGTCAGCGCTGCCGCGGCACGCGTGCGAGAAGGTGCTCGTGCCGGGTAACCGTGGGAGAAAGATCCGACAGGGCGTCCTCCGGGCGCCTCGCAGAACGGAGAGCACATGGCGACGTACACGTTCGGGCGGGAAGCGGGCCACCGGCTCCAGGTCACCCTGTCGGACGAGCCGGACAAGGCGGCGGTCCAGCTCAAAGAACGGCTCGAGGAGCTGGAACTGACGAACGACCATTTCCGGGTGAGCGTCGAAGGCTCCACCGTCGTCGTCGCCGGGGACTCCGCGGTACAGGACCAGAAGGAGAAGATCCTGCTCGCGCTGGGCAACGTGGAAGGGGTCACCGCGGTCGAGGACCGCGTCACGGCCGGGCAGGAAGGGATCGTCCCGCGCTTCCTCACCGTCCAGGACGGCGAAACACTTCACGACGTCGCCGGACGCGCCTACGCAGGACCGGATGCCGTCAAGCGGTTGCTGGCCGCCAACCGCCCCGCCCTGAGCGGCGCCGACGGCATCTACGCCGGTCTCGTCGTGCGCGCCCCGGCCTGAAGTACCGCGTGGTCCCTCACGGTCGCAGCGCGCCGTGCGATGCCGACGCCGTCGCCGGCCTCCCCGTGCAGGTGACAAGCCGGACCGACGTTCGAACGGCGGGCCGTGGGTCGTCGCAGCCGCAGCGGGCATCACTTGGGCAGCGCCCGGCACCACCACGGCGAGGAGCCCCACATATGCTGCACGGCCTCGACATCAGCGCGTTCCAGCCGCCCTCCTACGCCACCGACGACCTCTCCTTCGTCTTCGTCAAAGCGACCGAAGGCCGCTCCTACACCAACCCCCGCCTCGAAGCCCAGACACGGACGGGCCGCCGGGCCGGTCTGGTCGTCGGCTTCTACCACTTCCTGTGGCCCGGCCGGATCCGCGCCCAGGCCAGGCACTTCCTGTCAAAGATCCCCGACAAGGCCGGCGACATCCTGGCCGTGGACTGGGAGGCCACCGGCAACGGAAGCCATGCCAGCAGCCAGGAGAAGGACCGCTTCATCCGCAGGCTGAAGAAACTCCGGCCGCATCACCGGATCGTTCTCTACACCAACCGCGACTTCTGGCGGAACACCGACACCTCTTCGTACGCCGGCGACGCGCTGTGGATCGCCGACTACGTCACCGCCGGCGAACCCCGTATCGAAGCCGACTGGCTCTTCCACCAGTACACCGCGCACCCCCACGACAAGGACGTGGCCCACTTCGCCGATCACGACGCTCTGCGCCATTGGGCCGACAGCGCCTGACGGCTTCGCGGCGAGCGGTCGGCAGGAGGTCCCGCCCCGCCATCTACCCCTTGTTCTTGGGGTCCTGGTGGGGCCGGGCGGCGGGCATGGCGGGAAGGAGGCCGGTGTCGATGACGGCCATGGCGATCCTGCCGATGTGTTCCTGATGGTTGTGGGCGTGCGCGCGTATGGCCGCATAGGCGTCGTTGAGGGACACCCGGCGGCGGACGGCGACAATGCCCTTGGCCTGCTCGATGACGATGCGGCCGTGCAGGGCGCTGTGCAGTTGCCCGTTGACCGTTTCCTGCCTGCCCAGGGTACGGGCGTGCAGCAGGCCGATCGTGGCGGCGTCCGCCAGCGCCTGGGCCAGCAGCAGATCGTCCGGCGACAGGGCGCGGTCGCCGGTGTGCAGCAGGAGCAGGGCGCCCAGGCTGTCCCCGCGCAGACGCAGGGGTACCGCGCTCGGCAGGGCATAGCCGGCCTGTTCGAGGGCGGTGTGCAGGCGTGGCCAGGCGGGAGCCGGTTCGCCGGGGACGGGGTAGTCGGGGATGGCGGCGTGGGTGGTGCGGTAGGCCTCGACGGCGGGGCCCTCGAGGCAGGCCGCGTCGATGACGCGTTGCAGGGCGGGCTGCGGGTTGCAGGGGGCGGGGCTGTAGAGGCGGGGGGCGGGGTGGGCGAGGTAGACGACGGCGTCGGTGATGTCGAGGAGTTCGCTGCAACGGACCGTCATCTGCTGGAGGAACTCGATGAGGTCGAAGTCCTCGACGAGAGTGTCGGCGAGTTCCACGAAGGTCCGGGCGAGGTGTTCTTCCCTGCTCATGCGGCGGCTTCTTCCTGCACTCTCGGCACGGTGCTGCGGGGGGGGGTGAGGGCTATGCGGGCAGTTCGCGTTCGAGGATGATGTGGGCCGTCGCCATCAGGGTCCGGCCCGTCGAGTAGGCCTCGGCGCGCAGCCGGACCAGCGCTTCGGGCAGGGAGATGTCGAGCTTTCCGCTGAGGACACCGGTGGCCTGGTGGACCTCGGCCCGGTGCAGATCCACCGCACCCGCATGCCCCGGACCGTCCTGCGCGGCCGGGCTGTCGGGCCAGCGGGACAGCATGTGCGCGGCGAGGGTGTCGGCGACCAGCCAGCCCTCGGCCCGCTGCTGTTCGCTCAGCGCGCCCTCGGTACGCCGGTAGCCGGTCAGGGTGCCGGTCTGGACCGCGCCGATGCGCACCGGCCACACGAACACTGCGGCCACGCCCAACTCCTGGGCCTCGGGCACGAACTGGGGCCAGAAGCGCATCATCAGCCGGTCCACGTCAGGTACTTCGCGTACCCCCTCACCGGCTGGAAACAGCAGCCCGGGCCCCTGACCGAGGACGGCCTGCACATCCTCGAGCCGGGCACTGGTCTGATCACTGAACCAGAGCAACTCCCCCTGCACCGAGACGGCCACCCCGTCCAGGCCCAGGGCGTGCGCGCAGTTCACGGCCCACATACGGCGCTGTTCCTCACTCGCCGCGGTGTCCATACCATCCAGCAGTTCCTGGACCGTCACGCCGCCGCTGCTGCTCATCCGCAGCCCCCCCTCGGAGCCTTGAGCGGATCATGCCTCCGGGCGGACAACCCTCGCGGGCCGGCCCCCTCTCCACCGTAGCGCGGGCGTCCCTTTCCGGACCCCGACCGGCGGGACACGCGGCTTCAGCTCAGCGCAGCGTCTGTGCCCCTATGACCGAGAGCAGTTGCAGCTTCTCGTAGCTGTCGCTGCCGGGGGCGGCTGTGTAGACGAGGAGGAAGTGAGCCTGGCCCGGGTCCACCAGCGTCTGGCAGTTCAGCTCCAGCGCGCCGAGTTCAGGGTGGACGAAACGCTTTACGTCGTGGGGACGGACGCCGACCTCGTGGTCGTTCCACACCTTGCGGAACTCCTCGCTGTGAGCCAGCAGCAGGTCGGCGTAGTCGGCGGCGCGCGAGCCGGGGCCCCGCACCGTGACCACCTCACGCAGCCCCGAGACGAACATACGGGTGAGGAAGGGATGGTCCTCGGGAGCGTAGAGCCTTCGCGTGGCGGGGTCGGTGAACCATCGGTAGCCGATGCTGCGCGCCGGACCGCTGAGACCGGTCGTGTCCCCGGTGAGCGCCACACCGAGCGGAGTCTGGCGCAGGGTCTCACCGAGCTCCGTGACGATCTCCGCGGGCGTGTCGTCCAGTCGATCGAGGACCCGCAGCAGGCCGGGGCTGATGTGCTCGCTGATCGCGCCGCGCGTGGGCGGAGTGTGCCCGGCGAGCCGGAACAGGTGGTCGCGTTCGTCCAGCGACAGATGGAGTCCCTGCGCGATCGAGGCGATCATCTGCTCGGACGGCTGCGGGCCCCGCTCCCGCTCGATGCGCGCGTAGTAGTCGGTCGACATATGGCAGAGCGACGCGACCTCCTCCCGCCGTAGCCCGCTCGTCCTGCGACGTCGCCCGCGCGGGAGGCCCACGTCCTCGGGTTGGAGCGACTCCCGGCGGCGCCGGAGGAAGTCCGCCATCCCGGCCCGGTCGATCACCATCCGTACCTCCCTGTGTGCTCGCTCATGTCTACCTCCGGCGCGACTTCGTATCCACGGCTTGCCGATCCCCCCTTCCCGGCAGTTGCTCTGTCCGCGGATCGGCAGGCCCTGAATACCGCCGCCGTCATCCACGACCGTAGAGACAACAGCCCAGCCACCAGGAGCGAACACATGCCGCGCAAACCCACCGACATCACCGTCCCCGACCTCTGCGGCAAGCGCGCCGTCGTCACCGGAGCCAGCGACGGCATCGGCCTGGGACTCGCCACACGGCTGGCCGCGGCCGGGGCGGAGGTGCTGCTGCCCGTGCGCAATCCGCGCAAGGGCGAGGCGGCCGTCGCCCGGATCCGGCAGGCGGCACCCCACGCGAAGATCGCGCTCCACTCTCTCGACCTGTCGTCGCTCGACTCCGTCGCCGCCCTCGGCGAGACCCTGCGCGAGGAAGGGCTCCCGGTCCACATCCTTGTCAACAACGCCGGCGTGATGACTCCGCCGGAGCGGCAGACGACGGCCGACGGGTTCGAGCTGCAGTTCGGGACCAACCATCTCGGCCACTTCGCCCTGGTGGCCCACCTCCTGCCGCTGCTGCGGGCCGGCCAGGCCCGGGTGACCTCGCAGATCAGCGTCGCGGCCAACCAGAACGGCATCAACTGGCAGGACCTGAACTGGGAACGCTCCTACAACGGCGGCCGCGCCTACAGCCAGTCGAAGATCGCGTTCGGTCTCTTCGGCCTCGAACTCGACCGCCGCAGCCGGGCCGGCGGCTGGGGCATCACGAGCAATCTGGCCCATCCCGGAGTCGCCCCCACGAGCCTGCTCGCCGCGCGCCCCGAGATCGGCCGCGACCGGGACACCTTGGGAGTACGGCTGATCCGCACCCTGTCCGCCCGCGGCATCCTTCTCGGGACGGTCGAGAGCGCCAAGCTCCCGGCCCTCTACGCCGCGACAGGTACCGATGCCCGCGGTGCCCGACTCTACGGACCGAGCGGCCCCGGTCACCTCGGTGGTCCGCCCGCCGAGCAGAGGCTCTACTCCCGCCTTGGCGGCGCCGAGGACGCCCAGCGCATCTGGGCCGCCTCCGAGGAACTGACGAAGGTGACGTTCCCGGACAGCTGACCTCGTCCGCCGTTGAAGACGCCGTCGAACAGGACGGGAGCAGCCGGCTTCACCGTCAGGTTGTAGGCGCCTTCGGCGACCTCGGCGAAGGAGTAGCGGCCCCGGGCGTCGGTGGTGACGGCGTCCAGCGGTGCGCCGTTCAGCTCGACCTTTGCGCCCGCCAGAGCCTTGCCGGTGACGTCGAGGACGGTGCCGGAGACCGCGTGGGAGGCGACCGCCGTCAGCGCGGCGTCCTGGCTGAACGCCTGCTGGGCGGTGAGGGTGACGCCGGTGGCCGAGCCGTTCGCGTAGCCGTAGCCGTAGCCGCTGAACGTGAAGGAGTAGGTACCGGCTGGCAGCGGCAGGCGGTACGTGCCGTCCGGGGTGTCGTCGACGTCGTGGGCGCCCTCGTCGAGGAGTTCGCGGGTCGCGTCGATGTCGCCGACCACAGCAGCGCGACCGCGCCGGCGACGTGCGGGGTCGCCATCGAGGTGCCCGACTCGGTGTTGTAGGCCGAACCGGGCCGGGTGGAGCGGACGTCGACGCCCGGCGCCGAGATGTTCGGCTTCATGGAGCCGTCGACCAGCGAGGGGCCGAAGCCGGAGAACGAGGCGATGGCACCGGCGGCGTCGTACGCGCCGACACCGTAGGAAGGCGCCTGCGAGCCGGGGGCGTGCGCGGTGGAGCAGGTCTTCCCGTCACCGTCGTTGCCCGCCGCGAACGCCTCGAAGATGCCCGCCGAGTTCCAGGCCTCGACGATGTCCTGGTAGAACGTCGTGTCGCCGCCGCCCGAAGCTGCCGTCCCCGTTGTTCCCGCGGTACTGGGCGACGAGGTCGGGGTGGTCGTACTGCACGCCGGAGTCGACGTTGGCGATGACGATGCCCTCGCCGCGGTCGGCGTACTGGTTCCATACGTCGTCGGCGTTGATGTCGAAGACGCCCTACTCCGGGGTGGAGTCCCCGGTGGCGGACGATCCCGTGCGCGCCGTGGTGACCTTGCTGTAGGCCGTCTCGGTGTCGTCGAGCTTGTAGTGCTGTTCCTTGACGATCGACGCCACGTCCGGGCGCTTCGCGAGCTCGTTCACCAGCTTATGGTCGCCGGTGACCTGGACGGTGTGGGCGATCCGGTAGTCCTGGTGGCCGACCTTCTTCTTGTCCAGGAACGAAGTGAGCGAGGACTGCGTGTCCTCGGCCGTCGCGCGCAGCTCCTTGAAAGCGGCTCTCGCTCTGGCGGCGTGGGTCTTCTGCTTCTTGGCGCCGGACAGATCGGCCTGGTCCTGGAGGACGACGAAGAAGGACGCGACGCCGCCGTGGGAGAGGGCGCCGGCGAGCTGGGCGTCGACCTTGGCCGTATCCCCACCGTGCGCCGTCGGTGCGGCGAGAGCGGGTATGGGGCCGGCGATCAGGGTGGCCGCGGTGAAGACGGCTGCCACCCGGGGGGTTGATCTGCGCCGTGGCGGTCGGGGCAGGGGCATCGGGGAACTCCTCGGGGGAAAGTGCGACTGCCCGACCGTAGGTTTCCGCCGTTACTGAGGAATTACTGGATCCGCGCGAGCGACCAGGACGCAGGGCGGCGCGCGGGCCGCCCTGCACAGACGAGGGGCGGTGCGATCGCCGCACCGCCCCTCGGGTTGAGCGTGATCAGCCGACCGGAGCCGCAGGTGAGGCGGCCGAGTCGGCCTCCTCGGCGAGTCGCTCCATGCCGCTGGTGTCCTTCAGCGGCTTCTCCTTGATGAACACCACGGCGATCAGGGCAAGCAGCGCGAACGGCGTGGCCACGAGGAAGAGGTCGCCGGTGGCGACACCGTAGGCGTGCTCCACGATCTCCCGCATCGGGGCCGGCAACGTGGTCATGTCCGGGACGCTGTGGCCGCCGCCCTGAGTGGCGCCCGCGGAGATCCCGGAATCGGCCAGGCCCTTGGTCATCTCGGTGGCGACCCGGTTGGCGAGGATCGCGCCGAGGACGCTGGTGCCGATGGTGCCGCCCATGCTGCGGAAGAACGACAACACGGAGGTGGCGGCGCCGAGTTCGGATGCCGGGACATCGTTCTGCGCGGCCAGGACGAGGTTCTGCATCAGCATGCCGACGCCGATGCCGAGGATCGCCATGTAGGCGCTGAGCAGGCCGAAGTGGGTGTCTGCGTCGATGGTGGACAGCAGGGCGAGGCCCACGGCCATGGCGATGGCGCCGGCGACGAGGTACACCTTCCAGCGGCCGGTGGCGCTGATGATCTGCCCGGCGACCGTGGAGGAGACGAGCAGGCCCAGGATCATGGGCAGGCTCATCAGCCCCGCGATCGTGGGGGACTTGCCCAGGGCCACCTGGAAGTACTGCGAGAGGAACACGGTGCCGCCGAACATGGCCACACCGACCAGCAGGCTGGCGAGGGTGGTCAGCGACACGGTGCGGTTGCGGAAGATGCCGAGCGGGATGATCGGCTCGGGCACACGTGCTTCGACGAAGATCGCGGCGACCAGCAGCAGCACTCCCCCGCCGGTCAGGGCGGCGGTCTGCCAGGACGCCCAGTCGAACTGGTTACCGGCAAGGGAGACCCAGATCAGCAGTGCGCACACACCGGCGACGATGAGGAAGGCACCCAGGAAGTCGATCTTCGCCTCGCGGCGGACGGTGGGCAGCTTCAGGGTGAGCTGCAGCAGCACGATGGCGAGGAGCGCGAACGGTACGCCGATGAAGAAGCACCAGCGCCAGCCCAGCCAGGAGGTGTCGACCATGACGCCACCGATCAGCGGTCCCGCGACGGTGCCGACGGCGAACACTGCGCCGAAGATGCCCGCGTACTTGCCAAGGCGGCGGGGCGGGATGATGGCGGCCATGACGACCTGCGCCAGGGCCGTGAGTCCGCCTGCGCCGATGCCCTGGGCGACGCGGCTGAAGATGAGCAGATTGACGTCGTGGGAGAAACCGGCGAGCAGCGAGCCGACGACGAACATGCCCAGCGACAGCTGGAGCAGCAGCTTCTGGTTGTAGAGGTCGGAGAGCTTGCCCCACAGCGGCACGGTCGCCGTCATGGCAAGGAGTTCGGCCGTGACGACCCAGGTGTAGGAGGACTGGCTGGCGCCGAGGTCGGCGATGATCCTGGGCAGCGCGTTGGCGACCACGGTCCCGGCCAGGATGGCGACGAACATGCCCGCCATCAGCCCGGACATGGCCTGGAGTATCTGCCGGTTTGTCATGGTGGTCGGTGGCGCCTCTTCAGGCACCGCTGTTGCAGTCACTTCGTCTCTTTCGCATTTCTGACGGCGATCGTGGAACACGTCCGCGCGTGCGGGACTCGCCCGACGGGGCGCGGCAGCCGCGCGCCGGGGGCGAAGGGGGGAACGTCGTGGTCGGTCGGGCCGGTTCGACCGGTCCTCACCGACGGGGGGTGGCAGGCGGTTCGGGCAGACCGGCGGCCAGGTGCTCGAACGCCTCACGGAACACCTCGGTGAACGTGGTCTCGTCCTGCCGTACGCACCAGTGCTCGACGGCGACGCGGCAGGCCGTGACGCCGACTGCGGCCACCAGGCGGGGATAGAGCCCCAGTGCCCGTCGGCGCCGCTCGGCCTCGGCCTCCGAGCCCGTCCGGCGGTCGCCGGAGAACAGCGGTGAGCCGGCCCCGATCCGTGCGGCGATCACTTCGGCCAGAACGATCTCGTCGGCCATGTGGGCACCGATGCTGCGCGAGAGGAGATCGGGCGAGCGGCGCAGTACGTCGGCATGCAGCTGCCACAGCTCCTGCTGTTGCTCGATCTCCGACAGCTCCAGTGCCATGGCGTCACGCAATGCTTCGAGCGCCGTGTGTTCGTGCGGCGCGTCGAGCACGGCGCGCCGGACCCGGGCGCTCGACTCCGCGCCGACCATCACGAAGACCTCGTCGCGGGAGTCGAAGTAGTTGAAGAAGGTCCGCGGGGACACACCGGCCGTCTCACTGATCGCGTCGACGGTCACGTTCTCCACCCCGTGCTCCGCGGCCAGTCGTACGGCCGCTTCTACGAGTGCGGCGCGCGTGGCCTGCTTCTTGCGCTCGCGCCAACTGTCCTCAGGGGCAACCTTCTCATCCACACTTTGCATACTACGCAAAAATGCAGGATCTGCAATCTCGGCAGGCGCGGAGGTCGGCGGGGCGTGCGAGCGGGACGGCGAAGTTGCGCGGGCCTGAAATTCCCCCAGGCTGAGATGCAGCGCGGGGAAAGAGAGAAAGAAAGTGGGAAAAGCATGACCTCACCGCTCCGGTCCACGTTCCTCGCGGCGTGCACGCTGCTCACGGCCTTGCTGCCCGGCACCCAGACAGCCTGGGCCGGACCGCCTCCCGTGCCCGGGGCACCGACGCACCAGGTGCCTCGGTGGACCGCCGCGGCCGACGGCCGGCGCCACGCCGACACCGACCGCGCCGGCGGCATGGCGGCCGATGTCGTCGCCGACGTCAACGAGCGTCGTGCCGAGGCGGGGTGCCGTCCGGTTCGATTGCGGTCCTCGCTCAACCGGGCCGCTCGGGCACACAGCGCCGACATGGCCCGCAGCGGACGCCTGGAGCACACCGGCTCGGACGGGAGCGATCCACTGCAGCGCATGCGCGCCGCCGGTTACCGGCCCGCCTACGCGGGCGAGGCCATCGCCGACGGTGCCGATACCGCGAGCGCTGTCGTCACGTTGTGGATGGACAGTCCCTCGCACCGCGACCTCATCCTGACGTGCCGCTTCACCCATGCGGGTGTCGGTATGGCAGACGGGTCCGGCGGCCCCTGGTGGACCCTGGACCTGGCCGCGAAGCGGTAAGCGCGAGACGGCCGCGCCGGGTTCGGGCGACCGGTCCGGCGCGGTGACGGCGGGGCGAGGTCCGTATGCGCGGGTCGGTGCGCTCCCTCCCTCACCGAACCGTCGCCGCGCGGTGGTCGCGGAAGAACTCGGTGATGTCCTGGGCCAGCAGGCCGGGTTCCTCGTGAGCGGCGAAGTGGCCGCCGCGGGGCATGTGGGTGTAGCGCGTGATCGTGTACGTGCGCTCGGCCCAACTCCGTGGCGGGCGGCTCAGGTCGGCGGGGAAGAGGGCGACCGCTGTGGGCACGTCCACGCGCTCCACGCGCCGCGTCAGGCCCTGGGCGTACTCGTAGTAGGGCCGGAACGAGGTGGAGACCGTGCCGGTGAACCAGTAGAGGGACGCCTGGGTGAGCAGATAGTCGTCGCTGAAGCGTGCCGACAGGTCTCCCCCGCAGTCGCTCCACGCGCGGTACTTCTCCACGATCCAGCCCAGCAGACCGGCGGGCGAGTCGGTGAGTGCGGGAGCGAAAGTGAGAGGGCGGGTGTTCTGCTGGTGCTGGTAACCGCCTTCCTCCGCCTGCCAGTTCGCGACCGCGGCGAGGTGTGCCTCCTCGTCGGGGGTGAGTCCGGCCGGGTCGTACGCGGCCGGAGCGGCCAGCGCGAGCAGGTGGATGCCGGTGACCGCCTCGGGGTGCGCCTCGGCCAGCCGTGAGGTGATGCCCGCGCCCAGGTCTCCACCGTGTGCCGCGTAGCGCTCGAAGCCGAGTTCGTCGTGCATCAGGCGGTGCCAGAGTTCGTGGGTCTGTTCGGGTTCGGCCTCGGCGAGAGCGGGCCGCTGAGGGGAGAAGGCGAAGCGTAAGAACAGGCGTTCTTATCGCTGCTTCGCCCAACGATCGGCATGTCATTTGGTGAGGACGAGACTGACGTTGTGGCCGCCGAAGCCGAACGAGTTGGCCAGTGCGGCGGACCACCGGCCCGTGCGTCGCTCACCGCGCACCACGTCCAGTTCCACGCGCGGGTCGAGTTCGTCGAGGTTGAGCGTGGCCGGCACCGTGCCGTCCCTCAGGGCCAGCAGAGCGACCATGGCACCCACGGCTCCGGACGCGCCCACCATGTGACCTGTCATCGACTTCGTCGCGGTCACCGCGGTGTGGCTGCCGATCACTCGGCCGATCGCTTCGGCCTCCGCCAGGTCACCGGACTCCGTGGAGGTCGCGTGGGCGTGCACGACCCCGATGTCCGCCGGCGCCAAGTCGGCGTCGCGCAGCGCCAGTTCCATGGCGAACATCTGGCCTTCGGCGTCGGAGGCCGTGATGTGGTTCGCGCTCGAACTGACGGCATTTCCGGCCAGCGCGCCATAGACGCGTGCTCCGCGGGCCCGCGCGAACTCGGCGCGTTCGAGCACCATCATGGCCGCGCCCTCCCCCATCACGAACCCGGACCTGTCGACGTCGAACGGACGGGACACGCTCTGCGGGTCCACGGATCGCGTCGACAGGGCCTTCATCTGAGCGAACGCCGCCAGGGTGAAGGGATGCAGGCACGCCTCCACCCCGCCCGCGACGACCACGTCCGCGCGCCCACTGCGAATGAGGTCCTGCCCCAGGGCGAGGGCTTCGGCTCCGGACGCGCAGGCGCTCACCGGAGACCTGGCACCCGCCTTCGCGCCCAGGTCCATGCTCACCCAGGCAGCAGGCCCGTTGGGCATCAACATCGGCACCGCGAACGGCGACAGCCGGCGAATCCCGGCCCGCTCGAAGATGTCGTCCTGTCCGAGTGTGGTGAGGACGCCGCCGGTTCCCGTACCGATGACCACGGCGAGCCGTTCGGGCTCCACCTGCGGGGCACCGGCGTCCCGCCACGCCTCGCGCGCGCCGAGAAGGGCGACCTGCTCCCCTCGGTCCAGCTTTCTGGCCTCGGCCCTCGGCAGCAGGGAGGCCGGGTCGACCGTGAGCCCGGCCGCAACATGCACGGGCAGGTCCGCCGCCCAGTCCTCCTCCAGGAACCGCACTCCCGACTTGCCGTCCAGCAGCCCTGCCCAGGACGACGCGGCGTCGGATCCCAGCGGTGTCATCGCACCGACGCCCGTCACCGACACGCCACCATTACGGGTCACACGAGCCTCCCTTTGTATGGATGTTACATAGCGCTGAATTGCCTCATGGCAATCATGTCAGCGCAGAAGAGGGATGCCAGGAGTGAAGGTGACCGTTCCGCGGGCGTGAGCTTGTGACATACCGACAAAGGTTCGCACTCGGCTCGACGAGTTGTCGGTTGAGGGCGATGCCCTCTCGGTGTCCCGCTAGTCGGAGGTGAGCAGCCACGCGACGAGGGTGCGCCAGTGATCGGGCCGGTCGGTGTCACGCGGGCCTACGAGGTAGACCTCCTCGACGAGGTCGGCGGAGTGCAGACCGTTCCGGGCGACGAACGAGCCGACGGCGGCGTAGGTGACGTCGAGGTCGTCGTGCGGGCCGCGGTGGGTGGCGACGGCGGCCCGGCGCCGGGGCAGGTCGAGTTCCCGTACGGCGAGCGGGGCTCCTGAACGCAGGGGCGGTTCGGCCGGGAGATAGACAGTGGCGCGGCCGTGGCCCTCGGTGAACAGTTCGTGTGCGTAACGGCCGCCGGGCGGAAGGACCGGACGAGCGTCGGCTGCCGCGTCCAGATCCCGCATCGCGGTGTCGTACCAGCTCAGATCGCTGCCGGGCGGGATGTCCAAGGATACGGAGAGGACGCTCTGCGGGGGCAGCACCTCCATCTCCACCGCCCGCTCGGCCACCGGGTCGAGAAGTTCGCGTAGCGTCCGGACCGCGCGCTGGGTGCGGCCGAGCCGGTCCTCCAGGCGGCGCAGGTGAGCGGCGACGATCTGTTGCGCCGCGCCGGGATCGGCCGCGTCCTGCCCGGCCGTGGTGTCGCCGCTGGACTCCGCTTCGAGGAAGCGGCGCAGGTCCGGCAGGGGGAGGTCGAGTTCGCGGAACCTCCGGATGGTCAGGGCCGGCCGGATCTGAGCGGGCGCGTAGTAGCGGTAGCCGGTGAACGGGTCGACCTCGGCGGGGATGAGGAGGTCCTGCTCGTGGTAGCGGCGCAGGGTGCGGACGCTCAGGTGTGTGATGCGGGAGAACTCCCCGATCGTCAGGCGCTGTCGCTCGGCCACGATGTTCTCCTTCAGGTGCGCACGGGCCCGCGGGCCGGTCCGATCGGGCCCGGTGCGGTCCCGTCCCGTCCCGACCGGCCCGGCCGGTGTCGTCTCACGGGCGGATGTCCAACAAGGTGATCTTCCCTGCCGTGTCACGCTCGAAGGTGAAGCGAAGGGTGACGGGGCTGCCGGGGAAGTCGCCGGCGATCTCGGCGACGGCCGCGCAGGCGGTGGCGGTGCCGGTGACCTCCTGAACGCTGTAGCGCACGGGAGGGACCTCGGCGCGCCAGCGGCGCACGGCCTCGATCCCCCGGTGGGTCCGGCCGTCGTCGTGCACGACGACATCGTCGGCGAAGAGCGCGAAGTAGCGCTCGCTGTCGTCGGCGACGGACGCGCCGACGTACGCGGCGGCGAAGCCCTGGATGTCCTGCGGCTGTTGGGTGTCCTGCGGAGGTCGGGTGTCCTGCGGAGGTCGGGGGTCCTGCATGGTCTGCTCCGTATGTGTGTCAGAGGGTGCGAAATACGTGTCAGAGGGTGCGGACGGTGCCGCCGTCGACGACGTGTTCCGTGCCGGTGACCGCGCTCGCCCGGTCGGACGCCAGGAAGGCGATGACCTCGGCGACCTCTTCGGGCTCGGCGGGTCTGCCCAGTGGGATGCCGCCCAGCACCCGCATCAGGTCGTCGAGCGCGGCTGTCCGGCTGATGCCGTGCTCGCTCATCCGGCGCGCGAGGAGGTGTTCGGCGCCCTCGGTGCGGATGAAGCCGGGGGCGACCGAGTTGACCCGGACCCCGGCCGGCGCGACCTCGTTCGCGAGACCCTTGCTGTAGGTGGCCAGGGCGCTCTTGGCCGCGGCATAGGCGAGTGTCGAGTCGTGCAGCGGCATCCGGCGCTGGATCGAGGTCACGTGGACCACGGCCCCCGACCCCCGCGCCGCCATGCCCGGGACGAGGGCGCGGTCCAGGCGCACTGCCGGGAACAGGTTGAGTGCCAACTCCTCGTCCCACAGCGCGTCGTCGAGAGCCCGGTACCCGCCGCCCGGGGCCCGGGAGCCGTCCGTCGAGATCGTTGCTGTTCATGAGCCCGACCCTGGACCCTCTCCCGGGGAGAGACTCAAACCCGGTCGGCATGCCGGTGCGGGTGTGCGGGCTGCCTCCGGTCGGGGGTCCCGCCTCAGGGACTTCACCATTTGATCCCGGCTGCGACCGGCCGGTGGTCGCTGTCGGTCGCGGGCAGTACCCACGAGCTGGTCGGCTCCACGCCCCGGACGAGGATCTGGTCGATCCGCACCACCGGGAACGCGGCCGGCCAGCTGAAGCCGAAGCCGTCACCGGCCACGTCCTGGGTCGACTTCAGGCGCGCGGTGAGGTCGGCGAAGGCGCGATCGTCCGTGCTGCCGTTCAAGTCGCCCAGCAGCAGCACCCGTTCGATCCGCTCGGCGGCGACGGCTTCGCCGAGTGCCCGCGCCCCGCGGTCCCGCTGGTCCGTCGCGAAGCCGTCCCGGGGAGTCACGCGCGTGGAGGCGAAGTGGGCCACGTACACCGCCAGCGGCCCCCGGTCCGTGGCGACCGTGGTGCGCAGTGCCCGGCCGTCGGCCGCCTCGGCACCGTCCGGCTTCGTGGCCGCCAGCGGCCCGTAGTCCATCGCGATGCCGACCGGCTCGGTGTCCGACAGCGGCAGTTTGCTCCACAGCCCGACCGTGCCCCGCACGGTGTGGTGCGGGTACGCCGTCGCCAGTGCCTTCTCGTACGTGCCCCTGGCCCGCGCGGTGATCTCCTCCAGGGCCAGTACGTCGGCGCCCGAGGCCGCCAGGTCGCGGGCGGTGCCGACCGGGTCGGGGTTGTCGGCGCCGACGTTGTGGCTGACGACGGTGAGGTCGCCGCCCGCATGGGACTTGTCGCCGAGGAGACCGCCGAAGAGGTTCAGCCACACCAGAGCGGGCAGCAGCAGCGCGGCCACCGCGCAGGCGGAGCGCCGCCACAGCGCTGCCGCCAGCAGCGCGGGGACGAACAGACCCCACCACGGCAGGAAGGTGTCCACGAGGCTGCCGAGGTTCCCGACGCTGTTCGGGACGTGCGCGTGCAGCAGCAGGAACAGGGCGAGGAGCAGGGACAGCGCCGCGACGATCCGGCCGCGTTTCCACGGTCCCGGGCGGGAGACGCCGCGGAGCGCCCAGCCGCCTCGCCCGGTGTCGGCCTGTTCGCTACTGGGTTCGCTGCCGGGTTCACTGGTGAGTTCGGTGCTGGTCACTGCCGCATCCTCGGGTCCTCGGTGGGGTCTGCGTACTTCGCCGGGCAGCCGTCGTCGCTCGCGTCGGTGCGCAGTTCGTAGTGCCACGGTTCGTTCCGGTAGATCTGGCACAGCCCGTACGCGGCGCCGTGCTCGGACAGCCATGCCGTCGCGTCGGAGCGTCCGAGGTCGACCGCGTCACCGGACACGTGCGGGGACGCGACCGCTGTGGCCACCCAACGGGCGGCCTCGTCCTCCGAGCCGTACTTGGCGACGGCCTCGCGCAAGAGCTGGTTCTGGTAGTCGGGGGAACGCCAGCCGCTGTTGACGTAGAAAACGGTGCCGTCGCCCCTGGCCGCCGTCGCCGCCCGGCGCACCGCCTCGAGCAGGTCCGGATCGAGTCGGGCGACGGCCGGGACGGTGTCGTCGAAGACGGTCACACCGTCGGGGACGACGCCGTCGGCCGCGTCGGGCGCGCCCCCACGCCCGCCGTGCGAGGCATGGGGCGAGGCGGCCGAGGAGGGTTGTGACGACGGTGCGGCCGCTGGAGGCGGGTCGGCCGAGTTGGACGCGGACCTCGTCTGCCGGCCGAGGCCTGCGGTGATCGCGGCGACCGCGGCGATGGCGGCGATGGCGGCGATGGCGGCGAGCAGCGCGGTGACGACGAGGAACCGCCAGGTCCAACGGCTCGGTGTGCGGGCTGAGGGCAGTGTCCGATGCATGCCGCCAGTCAAGGAGAGCCGGTGTTGCCGGCACGTATGCGGTTTTCGATATGCCGGCGATACGCGGCGGCTCGTAGCCTCGTGTGCATGCGTGTGCTGATCGTCGAGGACGAGCCCTACATGGCGGAGGCCATCCGCGACGGCCTCCGCCTGGAGGCGATCGCGGCCGACATCGCGGGGGACGGTGATACCGCCCTGGAACTGCTGAGCGTGAACACGTACGACATCGCCGTCCTCGACCGTGACGTGCCCGGACCGTCCGGTGACGAGATCGCACGGCGCCTCGTCGCTTCCGGCAGCGGTATGCCGATCCTCATGCTGACCGCCGCCGACCGGCTCGACGACAAAGCCTCCGGGTTCGAACTCGGCGCGGACGACTACCTGACGAAACCCTTCGAACTGCGCGAACTCGCCCTGCGGCTCAGGGCACTCGACCGCAGACGCGCGCACAGCCGCCCGCCCGTGCGCGAGCTCGTGGGGCTGCGGGTCGACCCGTTCCGCAGGGAGGTCTTCCGGGACGGCCGCTTCGTCGCGCTGACCAGAAAGCAGTTCGCCGTCCTCGAGGTGCTCGTCGCCGCCGAGGGCGGTGTCGTCAGTGCCGAGGAGCTGCTGGAGCGGGCGTGGGACGCGAACGCCGACCCGTTCACCAACGCGGTGCGCATCACGGTCTCGGCGCTGCGCAAGCGGCTCGGCGAACCCTGGATCATCGCCACTGTGCCGGGGGTCGGCTACCGCATCGACACCCGGCCCCGGGCGGGTGCCGCGGAGGTGGGGCGTGGATAGGCCGCCCGGGATGAGCGCGCGGCTGAAACTCACCCTCAGCTACGCGGCTTTCCTCATGCTGGCCGGGGTCCTGCTGCTCGCGGCGGCGTGGGTGTTCCTGATGCGCGTACCGCACCCCGGGCTCATCATCATGCCCGAGTACCGCCTCGCCGTCCTGCGCGCCTTCGCCCCGATGGCGGCCGTCGTGCTGGCCTTCCTGCTGCTGTTCGGTCTCGTCGGAGGGTGGTTCCTCGCGGGCCGGATGCTCGCCCCGCTGACCCGCATCACGGACGCCACCCGCCTGGCCACCACCGGATCGCTCTCCCATCGCGTCCGGCTGCCGGGCCACAAGGACGAGTTCCGCGAACTCGCCGACGCATTCGACACGATGCTCGCCCGGCTGGAGGCACACGTCGCCGAGCAGCGCAGGTTCGCGGCCAACGCCTCCCATGAGCTGCGTACGCCGCTGGCGATCTCGAAGACGCTCCTGGATGTGGCCCGCACCGATCCGGACCGCGACGCCGACGAGATCTTCGAGCGCCTCCACGCCGTCAACACCCGGGCGATCGGCCTGACCGAGGCGCTCCTGCTGCTCAGCCGGGCCGAGCAGCGGTCCTTCTCCCGAGAGCCCGTCGACCTGTCGCTCGTCGCGGAGGAGGCCGTCGAGACGCTGCTGCCCCTGGCGGAGAAGCACGGAGTCACCATCGAGATCCACGGTGGCATCAGCATCACGAACGGGTCGCCGGCGCTCCTGCGCCAGCTGGCCATGAACTTCGTGCACAACGCGATCGTCCACAATCTGCCCGGGCAGGGCACCGTGTGGGTCAGCACCGGCGTCCACGCCGCGACCGTCGTGCTGACGGTCGAGAACACCGGCGAGATGCTCGCTCCCGGGCTGGTGTCGACGCTCAGCGAGCCCTTCCAGCGCGGCACCGAACGCGTCCACACCGATCACGCGGGAGCCGGCCTCGGCCTCGCCATCGTCAAGACCATCGCCCACGCCCACGACGGAACGCTCACCCTCACGCCGCGCTCCTCGGGCGGCCTGCGCATGACCGTGGAACTGCCCGCGGCTGCCCTTCCGGTCGATGGGACCAGCTCCGGTCGGCGCCCTGGCCCACGTCCGCCTTGACCACGCCGAGACCAAGGAGCTCGGCCTGCACGGCCTGTGCGGCAGGCGCGACCTTGGGGCTTGCGTCGCGAAACCGATCGGTTTACTCTCTTCCACCTGAAGGGAAACCGATCGGTTTCCACCGCTGAGGATGGAGAGTGTCATGACCGCAATCGACGGTGCAGTCGTCCTGGTGACCGGTGGCGGCAGGGGCATCGGCAAGGCTCTGGTGGACGGCCTCTTCCAGCGAGGAGCGAAGAAGGTGTACGCCACCGCTCGCGACCCGCGGACGATCACGGATCCCCGAGCGGTGCCCCTGGCCCTCGAGGTCACCGACCCCGCGTCCGTCGAGGCGGCCGCGCGACTGGCCGGGGACGTGTCCATCCTGATCAACAACGCGGGCGTGGCCCACCACACCAACTTCCTGGACTCGCCGATCGACGACGTACGCGCGGACTTCGAGACCAACTTCTACGGGCCGCTGCTCACCGCACGGGCCTTCGTCCCCGTCATCGAACGCGCCGGCGGCGGGCACATCCTGAACGTGCACTCCGTCCTGTCGTGGGTCGGTCTGGCGGGCTCCTACAGCGCTTCGAAGGCCGCGCTGTGGTCCCAGACCAACTCCCTGCGGCTCGACCTCGCCCCGCGCGGGATCAGCGTCACCGGTCTCCACGTCGGATACGTCGACACGGACATGACCGCGGCGATCGACGCACCCAAGTCCTCGCCCGTGGACGTGGCGGCCCAGGCACTGGACGGCATCGAGAACGGGGACTTCGAAGTGCTCGCCGACGACCTGACCCGCCAGGTCAAGTCCGGTCTCTCGGCCGACCTCTCGGTCCTGTACCCGCAGCTGACCGCCTGAACGACCGGCGTATACCGATCGGTTTCGGGTCGCCGTCCGACGGAGGTAATCTCGCCCCATGGCCACCACCAGCACGGACAAGGCATCCACGAGGGACCGGCTGCTCGACGCGGCGATGGAACTCTTCTACCGCGACGGAGTCTCCATCGGCGTCGAGGCGCTGTGCCGGGCCGCCGGGGTGTCCAAGCGCTCGATGTACCAGCTCTTCGACAGCAAGGACGAGGTGCTCGCGAAGAGTCTGGAGCGGCGGGCACCCGAGTACGGGCGACGGCTCGGCCTCGGCCCGGAGAACGCACGGCCGCCCCGGGAGCGCATCCTGTACGTGTTCGAGCAGCTGGAGCAGGTGTCGACGGAGGACGGCTACCACGGGTGTCCGTTCCTGTCGGCCCTGGTCGAACTCAAGGACCCCGAACACCCGGCGAGCGTCGTCGCCCTGCGCGCCAAGAGCGCGCTGATCGAGGCCTTCCGAGTGGAGGCCGAGCGCGGCGGCGCCCGCGATCCCGAACTCCTCGCCCGTCAGCTCGCCCTGGTCTTCGACGGCGCCAGCGCCCGGGCGGGCGCGAGGGCGGAGACGCTGGAAGGCCTGACCACGTCAGCGGCCACGGCCCTCCTCGACGCATCCGGTATGAAGTAGCGGCCGGTAGGAAGTTGCGGCCGGTAGGAAGTTGCGGCCGATGTGGAGTGACGGACAGCGGCTTGCGCCGTTCAGTGTGCCGCTGTCGCCCCCACCGGTTCGCGTCGTACGACGTCCACCAGGGACTTGTCGGTGATTTTGAGCGCCGGTGAGACGGCGAGGGTCAGGGTCGACACGCTCATGAACGGGTTGAGGTGCAGCCAGCCCCAGTTCTCCAGAGCGGCGCGCACCGCGGCCGCCTGTTCGGCGACATCACGGGCCGGGCGGGCGGACAGCACCCCGCCGACGGGCAGCGGCATGCGAGCCGCGACCGTCTCGCCCGCGGAGCCCCGGACGACGGCAACCCCTCCCCCGTCGGCGACGACGGTCGCGGCGGCGGTGGCCATCGCCGCGCGGGACGTGCCGATGGTCAGGAGGTTGTGGCTGTCGTGCGCGTACGTGGAGGCGACGGCGCCGTCGGCCAGTTCGCGGCCCAGCACGGGGGCGAAGACGGTACCGGAGCGTCCGTAGCGGTTGCGGACGCGGACGAGCGTGGTGCGGCCTTCCCACTGCACCTCGCCACCCTGCACGGGGAGTTCGATCCCGTCCGCTTCGGTGTAGGTGTCTCGCTGGTTGACCCGCATGGCCCGGAACGTGTGCACACCGTCCGGCAGGTCCACGCGCCAGCGGAACACCTCCGCGTCCTGGGGCTCGACGTCCACCCGGCTGTCGAGGGGTACGAGGGCCGAGGCGTCGTCGACCGTGCCCGGCCGCACGGGCGCGCCGTTCCTCCCCGCGACCCGGCCGCCGACGAGCACCAACGCCGGGTCGAACGCGGCGAGTTCACCGCGCAGCAGCACCAGGTCGGCACGCTTGCCCGGGGAGACGACGCCGCGGTCGTGCAGCCGCAGGCGCTGGGCCGGCGTCCACGTCAGCGCCTTGAGGACGACATGGGGCGGGAAGCCGGCGGCCACGGCCACCCGTGCGATGTGGTCCAGGTGGCCCTTGTCGACGATGTGGTCGGCCGCGAGGTCGTCGGTGACCAGGCACAGCGGCGGCAGCTGGGGCAGCGCCAGCAGTGCTTCGGCCACCTCCTCGGTGAGGCACTTCTCCTGCAGCATCATCGTCATGCCGAGGCGGGCCTTCTCCAGGACCACCTCGGTACGGTTCTTGGTGTGGTCGGAGTCCACACCGGTGGCGAGATACGCGCTCAGTTCCGCGCCGCTGAGGTTCGGGCAGTGTCCGTCGAGGATGGCGGCCTGTGCCCGGGCCACGGCGGTGATGTCGTGCATCCGCCGGTCGCCGGCCACCACCGCCCGGTAGTCCATGACCTCACCGAGCGCGATCACTCCGGGCCAGCGCAGCATCTCCGCGATGTCGTCGGCGGACAGCGCGGCGCCCGCCTCTTCCAGGCCCTCCAGCGCGGGCACGCACGACGGCACCCCCCACAGCTGGGTCTGTGCCGTCTCCTGTCCGGCGTCGATCATCCAGCGCATGGCGTCCCGCCCGGCCACGTTCACGATCTCGTGCGGATCGGCGAGCACGGTCGTCGTACCGCGGGCCAGCGTGACCGCGGCGAACTCCTGCGGCGTCAGGAACGCGCTCTCGATGTGCATGTGGGCGTCCACGAAACCGGGGACGACCAGCATGCCGGTCGCGTCGATCTCCTCGCGGGCGTCGGCCGGGGTGCCCGGGGGCAGCACCGCGCTGATCAGGTCGTCCCGTACCAGGACGTCCGCGGCGAACTCCTCGCCGGTGAAGGTGGACACCACGCGCCCGCCGCGGATCCGGAGGTCGTGCTGGTCACTCATGGGGTCGTGCTCCTTCGGGAGGGGTGTCGGCGGCGGGGCGGGGGCCGTCACGGGACGAGCGTGTAGAAGTAGTAGCCCAGCGGGATCATGACGATCCACAGCGGCCAGGCCACCTCACGGATGCGGCCACTGACGGTCTTGACCAGGACGTGGGCCGCAAGACCGGTCGCGATACCGGTGCCGAAGTTGCCGAAGAAGAGGGTGGTCGCCACGGTCAGGGCCGCCGGAATGGCGTTGGTCGGGTCCTTGAAGTCGACGTTCTTCAGGGCGCCGAGCATGTTCAGGCCGATGTAGATCAGCACCGGGGCGGTGGCGGCCGACGGGATCAGCGTGGCGAACGGGGTGACGAGGAGCAGCAGCCCGAAGCCGCAGGCGGCCCAGACGGACGCGAGGCCGGTCTTGCCGCCCGCGTCCGCGGCGGCCGACGACTCCAGGTAGGCCGTCATCGACGGAGCACCGACGGCCGAACCACCCATCACGGAGACCGAGTCCACGAGGAAGGGGCGGCGGGAGCCGGGGATGTTGCCGTCCTTGTCGAGCAGCCCGGCCCGTCCCGAGACCGCCAGCAACGTACCGGTCATGGAGAAGAACTCGGACACGAAGAACGCGAAGATGTACGGGAAGTACTCCGGCTTGAGCGCGCCGAGGATGTCGATGTTGAAGAGCAGCGGGCCGGGCGAGTCCGGGGCGGAGAACAGGCTGTCGGGGACGTCCGTCACACCCAGCGGAATGCCTACGACGGTGACCGCCGCGATGGTGATGAGGAAAGCGCCGGGCACCTTGCGCGAGGCCAGCGCGGTGAGCAGCAACAGACCGCCCAGGGCGAGCAGTCCAGCGGGCTCGGACAGGTCGCCGACGGCGAGAGCGGCCTTGTCGGCGTTGCCCACGACCAGGTCGGCGTCGCGGAATCCGATGAGCGCGATGTAGAGGCCGAGGCCGCCGCTGATGGCGTACTTCAGGTTCATCGGCATCAGGCGGGTGACGAGATCGCGGATGCCGAACAACGTGAGCAGCAGGAAGGCGACGCCGGACCAGAACACCATGCCCAGGGCCGTGTCCCACGGGACGTGGTCCTGGCCGACGATGGTGAACGCCACCAGGGCGACGCCGCCGAGGCCGGGAGCGACGACGAACGGAAGGTTGGCGACGAGGCCCATGGCCAGGGTCGCGAGCGCGATGGCGATGATGACGGCGGTCGTGGCGGCGCCGTGCGGCACCCCGGCGCCCGCCAGCTGGCCGGGGACCACGACGACGGCGTAGGCGGCGGCCATGAACATCGAGGCGCCGGCGACGAGCTCGGTGCGGTGGCTGCTGCCGCGGCCACGGACCCGGAAGAGTCTCTCGACGAGGGAGGCGGGCGCGGGGGCGGCGCCGGTCTGCTCGCCGGTCGGCGGAGCGGTGGTGGACATGGAAACCTCGGCGGGGATGAGGGGCGGGCAGGTCGGTCCGCGACGACATCGGCGCGGGAGGGGCGCCGGCGTCCGGGCCACCGACTGGGTACGGTCTCTGCAACCGGTCTCTGCAACCGGTTGCAGAGACCGGTTGCAGGTATCATGACACGGGATAAAGCGAAAGAGAACAGGGTCTGGGGTTCAAGGTCCGGGGACCGAGGTTCGGCGTTCGGCGTTCGGCGTTCGGCGTTCGGCGTTCGGCGTTCGGGGCTACGGTCCGGGGTCCGGGGCCGGGACCGGTCCTCGTAGCACCGGACACGGGAGCCGACGGCCGGCAGCCGAGTACGGGACGCCGGGGTACCCGGACGCGTCCGGCGGGACAGAGCAGGCAGGGGACAGCAGTGGCGACGCTATTGGACGTGGCGCGTGAGGCGGGGGTGTCGAAAGCCACCGCCTCGCGCGCCTTGCAGCGTCCCGACATGGTCGCGGAGGCCACGCGGCAGCGCGTGCAGGAGGCGGCGGAGCGGCTCGGCTTCCAGCCCAACGCGGCGGCCCGCGCCCTGACCACCGGCCGCACCGGCCTCATGGGCCTCATCGTGCCGACGCTCTCGAACCCCTTCTTCGCGCCGCTGGTCATCGGGGCGCAGCAGGCGGCGGAGGACACCGAGAGCCATCTGCTCATAGCCGTGTCCGAGTACGACGCCGAGCGCGAGGCCGCTCTCGCGGACCGGCTTTCCGAGCAGGCCGACGGGTTGATCATGGTGACGCCGGTGGGCTCGGACGCGGCGTTGCGGGAGCGGGGCCGGCGCCGCCCGCTCGTGCTCGTCGACCGTCAGGTGGGCCGGCTCCCCGCGGTCGTGGCCGACACGGTGGCGGGCCTGGCCGAACTGCTCGACCACCTTCTGGCCCTTGGCCACCGCGACATCGCCTACGTCTCCGGACCCGCCGGCTCCTGGGCGGACGAGCAGCGTCGTGCCATGCTCACCGCGCGGGCGTCGGACGCGGGTGCCCGTATCCACGTCCTCGGTCCGCTGCCGCCCACCTTCGACGCCGGTATCGAGGCCTCGGCTGCTCTGCCCGACGCCGCCACGGCCGCCCTCGCGTACAACAGCTACCTTGCGCTCGGGCTGCTGCACGGGCTCGGCGTGGCCGGGCGGCGGGTCCCCGAGGACATCAGTCTGGCGGCGGCCGACGACCTGAGCACGCTCAGCGCGACGACTCCGCCGGTCACGGCGCTCGACGTGCCGTTGCAGGCGGTGGGAACGCTCGCTGTCACCCGTCTCCACGAACTCATCACCGGCCACCGCCGCACCGTCACGTCACGCTTGCCGGCGGCGCCCGTACTGAGGGCTTCGACGGCGCCGCCGCGCTCCCTGTAGAACTCAGCCTTCAAGTGCACGCCGTTGCCGGTGATCTGCGTCACCTGCCCTGCAATCCGGCCCGAAAGCAACGGACTACGCCGACTCCGGACTTGCCGGTCCAAAAAATGCGTCCTACGTTCGTGGCAGCGAGCAAGACAGAAGGCAGCGCGGAAACATACCGGTCGGTCACTCACACGTGTGACCACAGGCCGGCCCCGTCAGATCCCGGCCACCCGGCCTCCCCGGCCGATCCCGGTCGCCCGGACAGGACACCTCATCAGCGCCGCACCTCACATGTGACGTGCGGGAAACACGAACAGAAGGCAGTAGTCATGCGTGCCGTAGTGGTGGAGAACCTCGGTGGACCCGAAGCGATGCAGTTGCAGCAGTGGCCCGAACCGCAGGCCGCGCCGGGCGAGTTGCTCGTGGACATCGAGTTCGCCGGCATCAACTTCATGGACACGAAGACCCGCTCCCTGGGCACCGGCGACGGACGCATGCCCTTCATCCTCGGTGTGGAAGCGTCCGGCCGCGTCAGTGCCGTCGGGGTCGGCGTCGACACGTACGCGGTGGGCGACCGGGTCGCGTGGGTGTTCAACTACGGCAGCTATGCCGAGAAGATCGCCGTCCCGGCCGATCGGGTCGTACCGATTCCGGACGACATCCCCGGCGACGTGGCTGCCGCGACCATGATGCAAGGGCTCACGGCGCACCACTTCGTCAATGAGTCGGCGCCCCTCGCCCGCGGGCAGGTCGCCCTGGTGCATGCCGCTGCCGGAGGTGTCGGGCGCTTCCTGATCCAGCTGCTGAAACTGCGGGGCGTCACCGTGATCGGGCTGGTGTCCAGGGAGGAGAAGGTGCCGGTCGCGAAGGAGGCCGGCGCCGACCACGTCCTGGTCTCCCGCGACGGTGACTTCGTGGGGCACGTCAACGCCCTCACGAACGATGAGGGCGTCCATGCCGTCTTCGACGGGGGCGGGGCCACCACCTTCCGGTCCTCCATCGATGTTCTGCGCCGGTCCGGCACGCTGGTCTACTACGGTCCGCTGATGGGGGACGTTCCCACCGTGAGGATGACCGACCTTCCCAAGAGCATCAAGGTCACCTACGCCGTATTCTCGGACCACATCCACACCCCGGAGCTGCTGAAGAAGCACTCGGCGGACCTGTTCGACATGATCCGCAACGGTGAACTGAAGATCGACATCACCCGGCGCTACGCCCTCGCCGACGCCACGCAGGCACATATCGACATCCAGTCGCGCGGAACCACGGGCAAGTTGCTCTTCGACACCAGCCTCTGAATCGGCCTGCGTCATACGCGGCAGGACCAGCGGGGCCGACGGCTCGCCGTCAGCCCTTCTCGGTCAACCGCACACCCAGCAGCTTCTCCAGCGCCGCCACCGTCTCGCGGGGCTCGGCCGCGTGGACGGTCGCGAAGCCCAGCTCAGCGGCGGGCGGCAGATACTGTTCCGTGTCGTCGACGAACACGCACTGCTCAGCGGGCAGGCCCAGCTTGCTGAGCATGAGCTGGAAGATCCCCGGTTCAGGTTTGCGCATGCCGTGCTGTTCCGAGATCACCACCGCGTCGTACAGCGTCTCGAGGTCGTATCCGTCGTAGAGGTTCCAGGGGTCCAGACCGACGGAGTTCGAGAGAATGCCGACCTTGACCCCGGCGCGACGAGCGGCGGCGGCCGCGGCGATCAACGCCGCCTGCGGGCGCAGGTCGGCGAAGATACGGCCCATGAGGTTGTCGGACGCGAGGCCCAGGCTCCGGGCGGCCTCGCTGTTCCACTCGGCCTGAGTGATCTCGCCGCGCTCGAGCTGCCGGGTGCGCCGCGTGGCGTCCTCGTTCAAGTACAACGCGGTGATCAGTGCCCCCTCGGGCAGTCCCTCGCGCTTTTCGAAGGCGAGTACCGCGGGGGGGAGCGGCGTGGTGAGCACGCCGCCGAAGTCGAGGACGAGCCCCGTGCGTTCAGTCATGAGGACGACTGTAGAGGGCCACTTCACCATACGTGTGACGAGGGCCTACCCCAGTGAGGCGTTGCATGACACCACCTCCACACGTCACCGCCCTGACCGGCATTCGACTCACATGTGATAGTAGCCAGATGAGCAACGGGAACAACCGACCGCGAGGCGGACAGGTGCGCGAGGAGCGGCACGGCTCTCCGCCCGTACCCTTCGCTCCGGAGCTGGTGGACCTGCTGGAGCGGATGGGCCCTCCGCACGAGAACGCACCGGCTACGGCGGCGCAGATCCCGCAATGGCGCGCACAGGTCGCGGAGGCGGACCCCACCCTGGACGAGCTGCGCGACGGCGGCCGGTTCGACGTCCAGGAACGCCTGGTGCCCGGGCCGGCCGGAGCGCCGCAGGTGCCCCTGGTCATCGCCCGCCCCTCCGGAGTCGGCGAAGGGGCCCCGGTGATCTACCACATGCACGGCGGCGGCATGATGGCCGGCACGAGCCGCACGGGGCTGGCCCCGGTACTGCGGGAGTGGGCCGAGCCGCTCGGATGCGTCGTCGTCGCCGTGGACTACCGACTGGCGCCGGAACACGTCCACCCTGCGGCGATCGAGGACTGTTACGCCGGACCTGTGTGGGTTGCCCAGCGCTCGGCCTCCTTCGGCGGGGACGCGGAGCGCATCGTCATCGCGGGCGGCAGCGCCGGCGGGGGCCTCACCGCCGCGCTCGCGCTGCTGGCCCGCGACCGTCAAGGACCCCGCCTCATCGGCCAGTTGGCCATGTGCCCGATGCTCGACGACCGCAACGACAGCCCCTCCGCCCGTCAGATGACAGGCCTCGGCGTGTGGGACCGCCACGCCAACGATCTGGGGTGGACGTCCGTGCTCGGCGAAGCGCTTAGGGGCACACATGTGTCCCCCTACGCCGCGGCCGCCAGAGCGACGGACCTCTCCGGACTGCCGCCCGCCTACATCGACGTCGGCGCGGCGGAGACCTACCGCGACGAGAGCGTGCGGTACGCGACCGGGCTGTGGGAGGCCGGGGGCGACGCGGAGTTGCACGTCTGGGCAGGGGCGGTCCACGGCTTCGACCAGACGGCGCCCCATACCGACCTCGCCGCGGACGCCCGTGCGGCCCGCTTCGGCTGGCTGCGACGCCTGCTGAACCGAACCCTGGCATCAGGGGTCCGCGGCTACTGGGCGACGTAGCCGCCGTCCACAGGGAGGGCTACGCCGACGACGAAGCCGGCGCCGGGGCTGCAGAGCCACAGAACGGCCTGGGCGATCTCGTCGGCGGTGCCGAGCCGGTTGACGGGCTGGTTCGCCTCGGCTTCGGCACGGTCCAGTTCCCCCTTGGCGATCATGTCGCTGACCATGGGGGTGTCGATGGTGCCGGGGCAGACGGCGTTGATGCGGATGCCGCGCGGCGCGTACTCGAGGGCGGCGCTGGTGGTGAGGCCGATCACGCCGTGCTTGGACGAGTGATAGGAGGCGCGGCCGGGGATGCCGACAAGCCCGCCGAGCGAGGAGCAGTTGACGATGGCGCCGCTGCCCTGGGCCCGCATGTGGCGCAGTTCGTGCTTCATGGCGGCCCAGATGCCGCGCAGGTTGATGGAGTGGACCCGCTCGAACTGGTCGATCGATTCCTCGGCGGCGTCGGTGGGCGGGATCTGGATGCCGGCGTTGTTGTAGGCCATGTCGAGGCGGCCGAAGGTCGCCACCGTACGGTCGACCGCGGCGGCCACCTGGTCCTCGTCGGTGACGTTACAGACGAGAGCGAGGGCCTGGTGCCCTTCGTCCTCGAGCTGCCGGACCGCGGCGTCGAGGGCTGTCTCGTCGATGTCGGCCAGGGCGACCGCGGCACCGGAGGCGGCGAAGGCGCGGGCGGCCGCCAGCCCCATTCCGGAGCTTGCGCCGGTGACGAAGGCGACCTGCCGGTCGAAGTCGTACGTGGGGTTCATGAAGGTATCTCTGTTTCGGCAGCGGGCTGGATGGTGGGCTGCATGGCGATCCGCGGAGTCCGGACCGCCGGTGGGGAACGGCGGAGCACAGTCCGCCAGGGGGCAGAGGACATGGCGTGGTCCGTCACGTCACTCGGGCATGGGCTCCGCGTAGTGCCGGAACCCGCGGCGTTCCCTGTGCAGTGCGTACAGTCGGTCGGCCAGGGCGGTGGGGCCGGAGCGCTCCGCGTCGGGGCGGATCGCCCCGGGGATGATCAGCTGTGCGGCGTGGACGCTCTCGGGTCGCGAACGAGCCGATGACGAACTGGCCCGGCTTGACCGAGGTGACCTGGGAGCCGACCTCCTCGACGAAACCGACGTACTCGTGCCCCATCGGGTGTGGCTCCTGCGTGGGCTCCAGGCCGCGGTAGGGCCACAGGTCCGAGCCGCACACGCAGGTCACGGCCGTTCGGATGACGGCGTCGGTCGGGTGGAGGATCTTCGGGTCGTCGAGCGTCTCGAAGCAAACGTCACGAGGGGCGTGGATCATTGCGCCGCGTATGGGATGTTCCTTTTCGTACCGAGGTGGCCTGGGGGGACGGGCTGTCGCCGAGTTGCGTGGTCGGGTGCCGCCTGCCGTGGCCCGGACACGCGGCCGGAGGGCACCACGTCATCCAGGTAACCCGCTCCCGGGGCGCGTAGCGAGACACCGTCGAGGGGTGTACCGGCAGTACACCCCTACCTGCGCAGGCGGGACGTACCGTCGAAGGCGTGGACAACACAGCAGAGGTCCGCGAGTTCCTCACCTCGCGGCGCGCGAAGATCACCCCCGAGCGGGCGGGCCTGCCCTCCGGCAGCCGTCGGCGAGTGCCCGGCCTGCGCAGGAGTGAGGTCGCCGCCCTGGCCGACATGAGCGTGGAGTACTACTCCAAGCTGGAACGCGGCAATCTCGCCGGCGTCTCCCCGTCCGTCCTGGAGGCCGTCGCCCGCGCCCTCCAGCTCGACGAGGCCGAACGCGCCCACCTGCTGAATCTGGCGCAGGCCGCCGACGGCTCCGACGCGCTGACGCGGCCTCGCCGCCGCACCGCCCGGTCATGGACGCCGCACCGCAGCCTGCAGTGGGTTCTGGATGCCATCACCGCCGGCCCCGCGTTCGTGCGCAACGGCAGGATGGATGTGCTGGCCGAGAACCAGCTGGCGCGCGCCCTCTACGCCGATGTCCATGCCACGTCGTACAACCAGGCGAACCTGGCCCGGTTCAACTTCCTCGACCCGGCATCACGCCGCTTCTACCCCGACTGGGACCAGGCCGCCGACGTCGCCGTCGCCATCCTGCGCACCGAAGCGGGCCGCAACCCGCACGACAAGGAGCTGCACGACCTCGTCGGCGAACTCTCCACCCGCAGCGACTCGTTCCGCACCCGCTGGGGTGCCCACAACGTCCGCCATCACGGCACCGGTTCCAAACGCTTCCACCACCACGCCGTCGGAGACCTCACCCTCGCCTACGAAGGCCTGGAGATGGCGGCCGAACCCGGTCTCACCCTCACCATCTACACCGCCGAGCCCGGATCCCCGTCCGAGGAGGGTCTGCGCCTCCTCGCTTCCTGGACCGCCACCGAAGAGGCGCACGCACTCGCCGACCGGACGGAAGCGAGCACGACGCCCGATCAGCACCGCCCCTGTTGAACGTGCGGGGAGGACTTCGTGCGGGCAGTGGAGTTCCGGATCGCCCGGGACGGCATCGAGGGGCCGGAACGGCAGCGGGTTGGGGGTGCCGTCACAGAAAGCGATTGACGCTGCGGGGTCGTTCCTGAACCATTCCGGACCGTGACGACGAACACCGCTCATGACCAAGTCGCCCCCGGGCAGGGCCCGTCGGCCGACCGACCGCTCGCCCTGATCACCGGTGTGGGCCGCACCGCCGGTATCGGTGCCGGCATCGCGCGTCGGCTGGCCGCTTCGGGCTGGGACATCGCCTTCACCTACTGGACCCCCTATGACGACCGTATGAGCTGGGGCAGCGAGCCCGGCGCCAGCGAGGTGATCAGCCGCGGTCTGGCCGAACACGGTGCGGCCACCGCCGCGATCGAGGCGGATCTCGCCCACCCGGACACCCCGGCACGCGTCTTCGACGAGGTCGAACAACGGATGGGCCCTGTCACGGGGTTGGTCATGTGCCACTGCGAGTCGGTCGACTCCGGGCTGCTGGACACCACCGTCGAGAGTTTCGACCGGCACTTCGCCGTCAACGCACGCGCCACCTGGCTGCTCATCCGCGAGTTCGGGCGCCGCTTCGCTTCGGAACGGGGAACCGGCAGGATCATCAGCCTCACCAGTGATCACACGGTCGGCAATCTGCCCTATGGGGCGAGCAAGGGGGCGCTGGACCGCATCACCCTGGCCGCCGCCCGCGAACTCGCCCACCTCGGCGTGACCGCCAACGCGATCAACCCCGGGCCGGTGGACACCGGTTGGATGCCGGAGGACGTCCGGGAGTACTGCGTCCGCCACACTCCGCTCGGCCGGCTGGGCACTCCTCGGGACACCGCGCATCTCGTGGACTTCCTGTGCTCCAGGGAAGGCGAGTGGATCAACGGTCAGCTGTTGATGAGCAACGGCGGCCTCGCGTAGGCGTCCGGTCCACAGATACGTATGGGCCGGAGAAACGTGTGGGCCAGGCTATACGTGTAGCCCGGCCGTATGCCGTACCGGGCCGCTCATCCCCGGCAGAAGAACTGCCAGGGATCCCTACGATGCCGTCTCCTCCCCGTACAGGAGGACGGCCTCGGGTCAGTGGGTGCGCACGACCTGTGCGGCGAGAAGGTGTGAGTCGAGCAGGGTGATGTCGGCGGTGCGGTCGGCTCGGGAGTAGCCGGCCAGCATGCGTTTGGTCAGGAGCAGGGCTTCGGGCGAGCGTCTGCCGAGGGGTCTGGTCCAGGCGGTGACGGCTCTCTCCAGTGCGTCGGGTGGGACCACCTTGTGCAGGAGGGAGATCCGGTGCGCGGTGTCGGCGTCGAACGTGTCGCAGGTCAGCATGAGTTCCCGGATCCTGGCGGCTCCGGCCTCGGAGATCAGGCGGCCCATGGCGCCGCCCCAGGCCGGGGGCAGGCCGACGCCCACCTCGGGCATGCGGAAGGAGCAGGTGTCGGCGCCCGCGCGCAGGTCGCAGTAGGAGGCCAGTGCGAGGCCGGCTCCGATGGTTCTGCCGTGGAGCTGGGCGATGGTGATGGCGTGGGTGGTCTCGAGCGCCTGGCACACCCGGTGGGCCTTGTCCGCGATGCGGCGCAGGGCGGCGCCGGTCGGGTCCGTCTCCATGGCCGCCTGGAACTCGGTGCGGTCGGCCCCCAGGCAGAAGTCCTCGCCCATCGAGGAGAGCACCAGGATGCGGATGTCGGGTTGTTCGTGGAGTTCGTCCAGTACCGCCAGGAGGTCGTCCAGGACGGCGGCGCTCAACAGGTCGTCCTGGCCCGCGGGGTTGAGACGCACATGGAGCACCGGGCCGTCCCGCTCGACGAGGATCGCCTTGCGGGACTGCACGGTGAAGAAACGATTCAGCTCTGTCATGCGAAAGTAACGTCCAAATTCAACGGGCGCCGGAACGCCACACGGGGCGCCCAGGCAGGAGGGCGAACGAGGGTGAGACGCGGAAGGCGCTGTACGAGGCGGCGCAGTAGGGTCTGGGCCTCGAGCCGGGCCAGCGGAGCGCCGAGGCAGTAGTGGATGCCTCCGCTGAAGGCAAGGTGGGCAGACTTGCGCAGCGGGTCGAACCGGTCGGGTTCACTGTGCCTGGCCGGATCGCGGTGCGCCGCCGCCACCATGAGGTGGACCATCTCGTCCCGGCGTATCTCGACTCCGCCCAGGACCACGTCCCGGGAAGCGACCCGGCTGATCACATGGGTGGGCGGGTCATAACGCAGCGACTCCTCGACGAATGCGGGGACGAGATCGGGGCAGGTGCCGAGCAGGCGCCACCGGTCCGGGTGTTCGACGAGGCGCAATGCCATCGTTGTCAGAAGGGTCGAGGTGGTCTCCAGGGCGGCCAGCACGACGAACAGGGCCAGCAGATAGACCTGCTCGTCGGCCTCGGCGCGGTCCGGTTCGATGGCGTCCCACGTCTGTATCCACCGGGACACGGGGTCCTCGCCGGGCCGGGCGCGTCTGTCCCGGACCAGCTCGACGAAGTACGAGCGCAGTTCGGCGGTGGCGGCGTCCGACCTGGCGAGCTGAGTGGCAGAGGGCAGTAACTCCTGGGTGAAGACCTGCTCGTGGGTCAGTTCGCGCAGGCGTGGCCAGTCCGCGGCGGGCAGCTCGAGCCAGTGCCCGACGGTCGCGACGGGCAGCTCCTCACTGACCAGGGCCGCGAAGTCGGCCTCGCCTTCGCGCAGTTGTTCTATTAGAGTGTCGAGGAGCCGGTCGGTCTCCGTCTCCACGGTCCGGCCGAGCTGCTGGATGGTGGTGCGGTCGATCCCGCCGGCGGCCCGGCGTACCCGCGTGTGTTCCGGGGGGTTGAGCGCGGGAAGGGTCTTGCCCATCTCGCGCGAGGAGGGCGCGTTCCAGCGCGTGCCCGCCCCCTGCTGTTCTCGCCAGCGTGCATCGGGTTCGAGCCACTCCCGACTTCGCAGGATCTGGTCGCACACGTCGAAGTCCGTGACGAGGGAGCCGCCCCAAGGGGCGGGACTGACCCCGCCCCTGGCTGTGAGTTCGGCGTAGACGGGAAAAGGGTCGGCCTGCCCCTTGGCGGTTCGCAGTCGCGAGAAGAGCGAAACTGCGGCCCGGCGGTCGTAGGACCGAGTGGAGACAACTCCCATGGCGATGGCTCCTTTCTGCGCATCAGCCGCCATGGATACCCACCGGATGCTTGCATCATCCAATAACCCTCTGCTTTCAGAGAGTTACTTAGATCACTCGCCTCTCGTCCAGGAGAGGAATCGGCTGAAGAGACCCCCTTTGCGCTGCTTCGAAGCAGCGGAACCGGCATCTACCTGGCCGTTCCGTGCCAGCAGAGCGTCCGCCGGAACGGCCGCGGGCTGAGAAACGGAACCTGTCTGGGGCTGGCCGAAGTCGCCCCCGGCAAAGGGCATCGTTCGCGGAGTGAAACGAACGGGCAGGGTCACCAGCGACCGGCTCCACGGCGAGGGCACCCAGGCGAGCGCCGCGAACGGCCGGCTCAATTCGACGTCCGGCAGCCGCTTCAGAAGGGACTCGACGGCGGTGACAGCGATCATGAACGCCGGGTCCTTGGCGGGGCAGCCGTGCGGGCCCGCGCCGAAGCCCAGGTGCGCCTTCGCGCTGAGCTGCTCGCGGTGGACGCTCAGCTTGGGATCGGTGTTGGCCGCGGCGAAGGAGATCAGCACCGGATCGTTGGCTCGAATCATCCTGCCGCCCAGCTCGACGTCGTGCGTCGGGTAGTGGGCCGCGTAGTTGGCGATCGGCGCGTAGTTCCACAGGGTCCGGGAGACGGCGCCCTCGACCGGCAGACCGGCCTGCCACTCCTCCCCCAGGTACAGCGCGGTGCTGGTCCCGATGGTGGCCGCCAGCGGTGCCGTACCGCCGGACAGCAGCGTCACCAGCTGGTGCAGCACCTCCTCGTCGCTCAGCCCGGCCGGGTGCTGCATCAGACGCGACGTCACATCCGTGCCCGGACGGCGGTGCTTGAGCGCGATCAGCTCGCTGAGCGCACCGCCCAGGACCTCGTCGGCGCCGGGAGCGCCCTCGAAGATCCCGCTGATCCCGGAGATCACCCGGTCACCGATCTCGGGCGGGCAACCGAACATGTGGCTGAAGACAAGGAGCGGGAGCGGCCCCGCGTAGGCCGACATCAGATCCGCCTGGCCGCCACGATCGGAACTGAACTGGCTGATCAGGTAGTCGGCCGACTGCTGCGTCAGCCGCACGAGCTGGCGTTCGTCGACCGTGGCGAGGCTGTCGGTCACCACCTGACGGAGCCGGGCGTGGGCCGCACCGTCGCTGAAGAGGGCGTTCGGGCGGTAGCCCATCATCGGCAGGGCCGGGCTGTCGGCCGGCACGCGCCCCTCGTTCAGCGCGTTCCAGCGCCGGGAGTCGCGGACGAAGGACGCGGGGTTGTGCAGGATGTGCAGGGCCGCGTCGTAGCTGGTGACCAGCTCGACCTCGACGCCCGGGGCGATGTCCACGGGCGCGCTGGGGCCGGCCGCGCGCAGGTGCGCGTAGTGACCGTCGGGGTCGGCGCCGAACGAGGGACCGTAGAGGGGGAGGTTCTCGTGTGCGGGGCAGCCCGGCGGTATGTGCGAGGTGTCTGACGGCTGGTGCATTTCGGGGGCTCCTAGGCGAGCAGGGACATGAGGTGCTTCACGAGGGTGATGAGTGCCTGCGCCGCGGACTGCTCGTCGCGTACGTCGCATCGCACGACCGGGGTCTCCGGCGAGAGGTTCAGCGCCTCGTGCACCTCGTCGAGCGGGTAGTCGACGGTGCCGTCGAAGTGGTTGACACCGATCGCGTAGGTCAGGCCGAACCGTTCCACGAGGTCGAGCACGGGGAACGACTCGTCCAGGCGCTCGGGGTCGACGAGGACCAGCGCGCCGAGGGCGCCGCGCGACAGTTCCTCCCACATCTCCTTGAAGCGCTCCTGTCCGGGCGTGCCGAACAGGTAGAGAACGAGGGATTCACTGAGGCTGAGGCGGCCGAAGTCCATGGCCACGGTCGTGGTCGTCTTGTTCGGCGTGCCCGAGAGGTCGTCGAAGCCGACGCTGGCCTCGGTGATCTCCTCCTCGGTCCGCAGCGGCTCGATCTCGGAGAGGGCACCGATGCAGGTGGTCTTCCCGACCCCGAAGTGCCCCACTATGAGGATCTTCACCGCATGGGAGACGTCTGGATCCAGGTACAAGAGTCACGCTCCGAATCGGTTCTTCAGGCCATTGAGCACGGCGCTGACCAGTTCCCTGTCGACCCGTTCGGCGCGCGGTATGGGCTTTCTGACAAGGATCAGGCCGCCTTCCTCCAGCTGCGCCAGCAGGATGCGCACGATGCCCAGCGGGAGATGGGTGTGCCCGGCCACTTCGGCCACGGACAGGAAGCCGTTGGCGACCAGGTCGACCACCGTGCGCGCTTCCGGGGACAGCGCGCGCACGGAAGCCTCGGCCTCGCGGGCGGCCGTCACCAGGGCGGTGTGTTCGTACTGGTGATCCGGGGGCAGGGCGCGCCCGTTCGTGATCACGAAGAGCGGCACTAACGGAGAGGTGAGCTCGGGCCCCTCGTCCGGGTCCTCAGACATCAGCGGCTCCCCCTACGCGCGGGGACTGCGCGGTGAGTTCGGGCACCACCTCGTGCAGCCGGGTGGTGAACTCCTCGATGTCGCAGTCGTGTTCGGCGGCCGCGGCCAGGAACGCCCCGTCGCCCGCGGCGATCAGGAAGATCCAGCCGTGCGAGAACTCGATGACCGTCTGCCGCCACGAGGGGTCCTCGACGCCACCCGCGAACTGTGCCGTCACCCTGCTGTAGGCGTGGATGCCGGTCATCGCGGCCGAGATGGTGTCGGCCAGATCGCGGGGCATCCCCGCGGTCGCCCCGAGCGGCAGTCCGTCGCCGCCCAGGAGTACGGCGTGGCGGGCGCCCCGCACCTCGGCGATCGCCCGGTCCAGGGCGGGCAGCACGAAACCCGATCCACTCGTGGCCTCGTGCCGGGCCGCCTCACCGGCGCCCCCCGTCGCGCCCTCGTCGGCCCGGACCCGGGGCGCCGAGGTGAGGTTGTTGCCGAGCCGGGCCACCAGCCGGTGCATGCGGAAGGAGATCTGCTGCATGTCGACGTCGGGCTCGGCCGCCGCGGCGAGGTAGGCGCCCTGGCCCGCCCCGATCAGGAAGATCCAGCCGTGCGAGAACTCGATGATGGTCTGGCTCCACTGCCCGTCCTTCGCCGTACCGGCGAAGTGAGCGGTGGCCCGGCTGAGGGACTGCATGCCGGCCATGGCGGCGGAGATGGTGCCGACGTCTTTTTGGTCCAGGTCCTCTGTAGCGCCGCGGGGAAGGCCGTCGGCGGACAGCAGGACGGCGTGCCGCGCGCGGGGCACGTTCTGCACGATGTCCTCGAGCATCCAGGACAGATCTGAGGTCATTCGTCTTCGGACCCTTCGGCCGGCGCTGTGTCAAAGTTGCGGCCCGACATCGTGCCGCGCTGGAAGGCACCCAGGCTGCGGCCGGAGGTGCGCGGTGCTTCCTCGGCGGCCGGGAACCCGGGCCGGGGGGCCGCGGCGTCGGACACGCTCGCGACCGGCGACTGGCGCGCTCCCCGCTTCGGCAGACCGTGGACCGTGCGCTTGGGGGCCACGGGACGCGTCTCCGCCGCGGCATGCGCCTCGGGCTCGGTCTCGCGGATGGGTCTGACGGCTGCCTCCTTGGCCCGCGGCGGCACGTTCTCGGCCTGCGGCGGCGTCTCCTCCATGGTCCACAGCTCCTCGGGCAGCAGGACGACGGCGCGGACACCGCCGTACCGGGAGACTCCGGTGACATCCACCTTGAAGCCGTACTGACGGGCGATCAGGCCGATGACGGGGAACCCGAACTTGGGCTGGTTGCCGAGCTGCGACAGACGGGGGACATCGTTGCCAGAGAGCAGCGCGGTCGCCCGCTGCCGGTCCTCGTCGCTCATGCTGACGCCGGCGTCGTCGATGACGATGCACAGGTTGTTCTGGATGCGCTGGAACGTCACCTCGATCGGTGCGTCCTGCTGGGAGAAGCTGGCCGCGTTGTCGAGGAGTTCGGCCACGGCGAGGGCGACGGGCGCGACCGCCGACGCCTTCAGCGCGAGACCGGTCTGCTGCATGATGGCGACCCGGTTGAAGTTGCGGATCTGGCCCTGGGCGCTGCGCACCACGTCGTAGACGCTGGCCGGCCGGTTGCGCCGGCCGAGCGGCGCGCCGCACATCACGGCGATGCCCTGGGCCTTGCGCGCCATCTGGGCGTTGGCGTGGTTCACGTCCAGGAGGTCGCTGAGGACGGCGTGTCCTCCGTACTGCCGCTGGATGCCGTCGAGGAGCGTGGTCTGCTCGGCCGCCAGGCTCTGCAGGAAGCTGGCGGCGCCCTTGAGGACCGCCTTGGTGTTCTCCTCGGCCGCTTCCTTCGCCTCCAGGATCGCGCCGTCACGCTCGTCCCAGATTCTCTGCAGCTCGACCCGGGATACGTGTAGTTGACTGTTCAGAGTGCTCAGCTGCTGACGCAGCTCGGCTTCTGCCTGCTGCTTCTTCGCCGCGAGGGCTCTACTGCGGGCGGTGAGTGCCACAACGGCGACGATGGATATCGCCGCTATCGCAACCAGGCACCACACAAGTGCGTCTCGTGTCATGGAAACCTTTCTCGGCGCATGCGTGCAGTGAGCGACAGATGCACTTCGTCAGGTCCCCGACATAGCCCAGGGCATCGCCCTGGTACATCGCCCGAGAGGCGATGCACATGCGGGGGGCGCGTCGCAAGGAGGCGCGCGGGACGAGTGGATCAAGATCGCGGATGCCGGGATGCTATCACCGTGATTGCCCCTCAGATTCCGCGCCAGGACGCCCCTTTGCCCGTGCGTGAACGTCGGCGATTCCGGCAGCTGAGCGCCCCCTCGGCCGCGGCGACAGCCGTGCGCCGGGCCCTCACCATCAGACGCGATGTCCGGATTTCGACGGCGCCTCGACGGGCGGCGTCCCTGTCCGGCCAGGAGATGAATTTCTGCCGAACTGCCCGGGGGACGAGGCGCCGACAGCGCCGCGCGGCGCGACCCGACGGCCGATTTCCGGCCAGCGCGATGCAGAAGTTGGCCAAAATCTACAGTCATGTAGATGAGCGCGCGCGGCCACCCACGGTCCGGTGACGGCCGGACGTCCGGCCGTCACCGGGCCCTACGGCCCCCGGTGTCTCAACGGCCCGGCCGTCCCACGGTCGACACCCACTGCCTGACGCCCCCGATCAGCTCACGGCTGGACGTGAGGGCCGCCCGCAGTCCCTGTTCGGAACTGGTCCCGGCCTCCTGATGGAGGACGACACCCAGGATCAGCCGGGTGTGTCCCGTACGGTCCTGCGCGGTCGCCGCCCACATCAGGTTGCCGCCCGCCGGAGTACTGGAGCCGGTCTTGCCCCCGACCACGCCCTCCCGCCCCAGCAGGGTGTTGGTGTTGCGGACGGGGCCGGACAGGCCGGGCACGGTGGACTCCTCCATGGCGACGATGGAGCGGAAAGCCGGATCGTGCATGACCTTGCGGGCCAGTCTCAGCTGGTCCGCCGACGTACTGACGGTCGTCCGGGCGATCCCGCTGGCGTCGGTGTACTCGGTGTCCGTCATGCCCAGCGCACGGGCGGCGCCGTTCATCTTGGCGACGAACGCCTCCTCCGAGCCCGCGTCCCATCGGGCCAGCAGCCGGGCGATGTTGCCGCCGGAGGGGATGAGCATCAGCTCCAGCACCTGCCGCTCGCTGAGCCGCACCCCGCGCTCGACCGGCACGGTGGACTCTCCGCCCAGGACGGACTCACCGGCTGCCTGTTGATCGACGGTGATGTCGGGGCCGGCGTCCTTCGCGCGCAGCGGGTGGCCTCGGAGAATGACGTACGCCGTCATCACCTTGGTGACGCTGGCGATCGGTACCGGCTTCTGTGCGCCCCTGGTGCCCAGTTCGCCGCGGGTGCCGAGCCCCTCGACCAGGACGCTGGTCTGCCCCTGCGCCGGCCAGGGCAGCGACGCCGCCGAACCGGGCGGCCGGCCGGCGTCGCTTCCACCGGACCGTACGAGGGTGGTGAGCAGCGCGCCGATGGTCAGCAGGACGGCGCCGGTGACGCAGGCCGCGAAGCGGGGCCCGTGCGGGCTCCTCGTCCAGCGCCGCTGATGCCGTGGGACGGGCGGCAGCGTCTGTGGCTCGCCGGGAACGGTCACTGGGGACACAGGACGTACCTCCTGCTGACAGGTGCGTGACGTTCACGCAGCTCAGCCACCTTGCGCGCCGCGTGTCTCCGCGAGGTCGGCGGTGCAGGCTCGGGCAACGCGCGACTGTGTATCCGGCGTGTATCAACGCTCTGGGGGCAAGGCGTACGAGCCGGTCGGCGCGGGTGGTGCGCCGCTCGTCAGCTCACGTCCGGAAGGCGCAGCTCGGCCACCGCACCGCCGTCGGGGGCGTTGCGGAAGTCCAGGGCCGCACCGATCACGCGAGCGTGTCCGAGGGCGATGGTCAGGCCCAGGCCGTGCCCGTGACCGCGTTCGGCCGCGCCGGTGCGAAACCGCTGCGGTCCGTGCCGCAATAGGTCTTCCGGGAAGCCCGGCCCGTGGTCGCGTACGGTCACGACGGTGCCTCTCACCTCGACCTCCACGGGGGTACGGCCGTGCCGGTGCGCGTTGGTGACCAGGTTGGTGATGACGCGGTCGAGGCGACGCGGGTCCGTGTCCACCGTCGGCTCGTCGTGCGAGGTGAACCGGGTGTCGAGCCCGGTCCGGCGCAGCAAGTCGAGCACCACGGCCGCCAGGGGCACCGGCCGCGGGTCGGCCGTCTCGGCTCCCGCGTCGAGCCGGGAGATCTCCAGCAACTCCTCGATGAGGTTCCGCAGCACCTCCAGCCTGTCCCTGACCATGTCGGTCGCCTCGCTCTCCGGGAGCAGCCCGCCGCACACGATGAGGCCCATCAGCGGTGTACGCAGTTCGTGCGCGACGTCGGCGGTGAACCGCTGCTCGGCCTGCAACCGGGCGTGGAGACTGTCGGCCATCGAGTCCACGGCGGCGGAGATGGCGCCGATCTCGTCGCCGTCGCGGGGTCCGGCCGAGGTCCGCGCGGCCAGGTCGCCGTCCGTGATCCGCCGGGCGGTCCGTGCCACCCGCCGCAGTCTGCGGTTCGGCAGCTCGGCGGCGAGCGCCGACAACGGTACGAAGACGGCAAGCGCCAGCGCCGAGTACTGCCACATGTGGCGGTCGAGTGCGCGGCGGGTGAGGAGGTCCGAGGTCATGTCGGAGCTCAGAGCGACCGGCTCGCCGCGGATCGTGCGCGCGGCCCACATGCTGGGGTGCACGGGATCGTCGTCGTACCAGGTGGCGCCGGGCGGATCGGCCTCCAGAAGGCGCAGCAGCCGGTCCGGCATGGCCGCGGTGTCCGTGACGAGAGCGTCGGGTGTCGGCCCGCTGTCCTGTGCGTAGCGCTCCGTGGCGTAGGACAGGGCGGTCAGTGCCTTGGCCGCGCCGTCGTTCATGGAGCGGGTCTGTGTGCTGCGGTGCACCAGCAGCCCGATCGACAGTGCGACGCCGCAGCAGGTCACGCACACCAGCAGGGCGATCCTCCAGCGCAACGAGCGCCAGTTGAGACGCCAGTTGGAAAGTGTGCGCGTCCGCATGTCAGTGCCGCCGCAGCTTGTAGCCGAAACCGCGGACGGTCTCGATCCGGTCGGCGCCGATCTTCTTGCGCAACCGCTGTACGCACAGGTCGACCACCCGGGTGTCGCCGTCCCACCCGTAGTCCCACACCGTGCGCAACAGGGTCTGCCGGTCGAGCACGACACCGGGGTGGGCGGCGAACTCGAGCAGCAGGCGCAGTTCGGTGGGGGCCAGCGCGACCGGCTCACCGTCGCGGTGCACCTCGAGGCCGGCGGTGTCCAGGGTCAGGTCGCCGAAGACGAGACGGCGGTCGGCGCCCTGAGCGGGCTGTGTCGCCGACGCCGCCGGGGGGACGTCGGCCTCCTGGAATGTGACGCGGCGCAGCAGCGAGCGGATCCGGGCCACCAGCACCGCGGTGTCCACGGGCTTGACCACGTAGTCGTCCGCCCCGGCCTCCAGGCCCGAGACGACGTCCAGGGCGTCGCCGCGAGCGGACATCATGAGCACGGGCAGAGTACTGGTCTCGCGGATTCGCCGGCACAGCCCGATCCCGTCCAGTTCGGGAAGCATCACGTCGAGCAGCAGCAGGTCGTGCCCGCCCTCCCGGAACCGCTCCAGTCCGCTCAGTCCGTCCCCGGCCGTCGTGACCCGGTAGCCGTAGCGCCCCAGGGCGAGGGCGACGGCACGGCGGATCACCTCGTCGTCCTCGACCAGGAGGATCGAGACGGCAGATGGGCCGCCTTCAGCGGCGGGCGGAGCGGACATGTCTTTCCATCCGGAAGTCGGTGCGGGACGCCACCCATCATGCCCTGAACGGCGACACGTGCGTCAGGCACGCCTCAGAGCCCACCTGTACGGGGGCACAGACATCTCAGTCATGTGACCTAACGTCGCCGAGATGCATGTGAACAGTCACGTGTTCCCTTGACCTTCAACTCCCGCAGGACACACGCTGTTTGGACCAGCGCATCCCGAGCTTTTGCAGCCCTCCGGCCTCCGTGCCGACGCACGAACTCGACACACATATCTGACGCACATCCGAATCGAAGGAAGCAGCGTTGTGAGTTCTGTACCCCGTCATGCCCTCGAACCTTTCACGATCGACGTCGACCAGACGGTCCTGGACGATCTGCGGTCCCGTCTGCGAGCCACACGTTTCGCTCCTGATCTCGACAACGAGGACGGCAAGTACGGCCTCAGCACCGCCTACCTCAAGCCGATCGTGGAGTACTGGGCCGACGGCTTCGACTGGCGCGCCGCCGAGAAGAAGATCAACGCCTACAACCAGCATCGCGTGGACGTCTCGGGCACCCCGGTGCACTTCATCCACGAACGGGGCAAGGGCCCCTCCCCCGTCCCTCTGGTGCTGGCCCACGGCTGGCCGTGGTCCTACCTCCAGTGGAGCAGGATCATCGGCCCGCTGACCGACCCGGCCGCCCACGGCGGCGACCCGGCCGACGCCTTCGACGTCGTCGTCCCCTCGCTGCCCGGCTTCGCCTTCTCCACCCCGCTGACCAACCCCCGGGAGAACTACGGGGACATGGCGGACCGGCTGCACACCCTGATGACCGACGTCCTCGGCTACGAGAAGTACGCGTTCGGCGGGCACGACTACGGGGCGCTCATCGGTTCGCGACTGGGCCACAAGTACGCCGACTCCCTGCACGGCGTCCACCTCGGCTACGAGGCGGGACCCGGAGCGTTCCAGGGCGACCGCTACTGGGACCTGACCGGAGGCGTGAACAGCGAGGAGCTCCCGCCGACGGCGCGGGCGCGGCTGGTCCACATCATGGAGACCCTCGTCTCGCACGTGTCGGTGCACCAGCTCGACGCCCAGACGCTCACCCACGGCCTGAACGACTCCCCGGCCGGCATGCTGGCCTGGGTGCTCAAGCGGTGGAAGGCCTGGAGCGATCCGACCCTGGACTTCAAGACCGTCTGGCCCCTCGACGACATCCTCACCTTCGCGACCATCTACTGGGTCAACGACGCCATCGGCTCCTCGATCCGCGCCTACAAGAACGCGCACCTGTACCCGCCGGAGCCGGTGAACGACCTGACCCCGTACACCCAGGCGCCGGCCGGCTTCACACTGCTGCTCGGCGAACCCGCGCCCGGCGCCCCCACCGTGGAGGAGCGCACGGAGATCTTCAAGGCCGGAGCGACCCCGTTCTACGCCGACATCCGCGACGTGAACGTCCACGAGAAGGGCGGTCACTTCGGCCCCTGGGAGAACCCCGAGGCCTGGCTGCACGACCTCCGCGCGACGTTCCGGCCGATGCGCGCCGTCGGACGAGCGGAGTAGCGGGCCCGCAGTACGCGCTCGCCGCTGCGGGCGTCGCGCAGGGAGAGCCGGGTCATCGCGGCGACGACGGACCCGGTGCTGCGGACCGTCGCGGTCAGCTCCTTGCGGTCGCCGCGATGTCCACGCTCTGCGTCCGCGGGGTGCCGGGCGGCCGGCCGGTGAGGCGGCGCGGGCGTCGTCGGAGACCTGGCTCGTGTACGTCTTCGGGTAGGCGCGTTCCCACAGCAGGGCCACGCGGTCGAAGGTGCGGGACCGACGAAGCCGACGGCGCGGAGTACGGCGGCACGTGTCCGCGGTTCGCCTCACATCGGCGGTCGCTGTCTCGTCTTAGGGGCATGAACACGAAAATGCGCTACGGGATCCTAGGTCTGCTGGCCCTGGTCGCCCTGTACACGGGTACCTGGGCCTACTTCGCGCCGGAAGCGTGGCACGAGAACTTCCCCGGCTTCGGACTGAGCTGGCTGCCTCAGCTGGGCCCGTACAACGAGCACCTCGCCAAGGACACCGGCGCCATGTTCCTCGCGTTGGCCGTGCTGACGCTCATCGCGCTGCGCGACGTGCGCAACAACCGGCTGGTTCAGATCACCGGCGCGGTGTGGCTGGTGTTCAACGTGCTCCACTTCAGCTATCACGTACAGCATCTCGCCATGTACGGGACGCGCGACCAGGTACTCAACGCCGTGACCCTGTCCGCGCTGGTGCTTCTGTCAGCTCTGCTTCTGGTGCCGCTCGGCCCCGCGCGGCGGGGCGACGCACGGTGACGTGAAAGGACGATCGATCAGTGCCCCCGCCGACCGGCTCCGCCGACCAGCCCAGCCTGGGTTCCCTCCTGGCCGAACGCCGTCACCTGCTCAATCTCGGCTACCGGATGCTCGGGTCCGTACAGGAGGCCGAGGACGTCGTCCAGGAGACGTACGCCCGCTGGTACGCCCTGCCCGAGGAAGGGCGGGAGGCGATCGAGGCCCCGGCGGCCTGGCTGACCCGGGTCGCCTCGCGGATCTGCCTCGATCAGCTCGCCTCGGCGCGGGTGCGCCGGGAGCGCTACACCGGGGAGTGGCTGCCCGAGCCCGTCCGGCACAGCGCCACGTGGACCAGTACGGGCGGCGCGGACGCGGGCGACCCTGCCGACCGGATCACCCTCGATGAGTCGGTCGGCATGGGGATGCTCGTGGTCCTGGAGTCGGTCACCCCCGCCGAACGGGTCGCCTTCGTCCTCCACGACGTCTTCGGCGTGCCGTTCACCGAGATCGCCGAGACGGTGGGCCGTACCCCCGCGGCCTGCCGGCAGCTCGCCTCCTCCGCGCGCAGGCGCCTCGCCCACCCGCGGAACAGCAGCAGTACGGGGCCCGGGCACCGGCAGATCGTGTCCGCTTTCCGCGCCGCGTGCGAGACCGGCGACCTCGGCACTCTCGTCGAACTGCTCGACCCCGGCGTCGAGTCGCGCAGCGACGGCGGCGGCAAGGTGCGGGCGGCGCTGCGTCCCGTCCTCGGCCGGGACAAGGTGTCCCGTCTCGTCCTCGGCCTCCTGCGCAAGGAACCCGGGGTGGAACTCGTCGAGGACGAGGTCAACGGCGCCCCCGGCCTGGCGGTCCGCATCGCCGGCACCACCGTCGCCGTCCTCTCGCTGGGCGTGCGCGACGGTCTGGTCACCGACCTCTGGCTGGTGGTCAATCCGGACAAGCTGCACGCGTGGACCGGCTACGACACTCCCTGACGAGCTGCGTTCTCCGGTCAGCCCGCACAGGCCGGGCAGATGCCCCGGTACGTCAATTCGGCGCCGGAGACGGTGAAACCGAACCGCTCCGACTCCGGCAGGTCGGCGAGGGGGTCGCCCACCGGGTGCACGTCGCGGATCGTTCCGCAGCGGGCGCAGAGCAAGTGGTGGTGGGGCCGGCGGGCGTTGGGGTCGTAGCGCTTGGCGCGGCCGTCGGTCGGCATCTCCAGGACCTCACCGAGGTTCACGAGCTCGCCCAGGGTGTTGTAGACCGTCGCCCGGGAGATCTCCGGCAGCTTCAGCACCGCGCGCTCGTGCACCTGATCGGCGGTCAGGTGGACATGGTCCCCCTCAAGGACCTCGGCCACGACGCGCCGTTGCGCTGTCAGGCGCCAGCCTCGCGTTCGGAGTCTCCCCAAGAGATCGCTCATGACCAGAAGGCTAGCATCAATCCGGTCTACTTTTGATGGGCATCTCTTTATGGATCCACAGCTGATTTAGATGTCGTCTAATGTATGGTCGTAGTCCGAGGGCGCGACCGGCCAGGCCGGACCTCGGCACCACGACCGCACACTGAGGAGCGAGCCTTGCCCGAGAACAACCAGAAGCCGTTGACCACGGTCGCCGGCGCCCCGGTTCCCGACAACCAGAACTCCGTGACCGCCGGCGCGCGCGGGCCGATGCTGCTTCAGGACGTGTGGTTCCTGGAGAAGCTCGCGCACTTCGACCGTGAGGTCATCCCGGAGCGCCGGATGCACGCCAAGGGCTCGGGCGCGTTCGGTACGTTCACGGTGACGCAGGACATCACGCGCTACACCAGCGCGAAGATATTCTCCGAGGTCGGCAAGAAGACCGACATGTTCGCCCGGTTCTCCACCGTCGCCGGTGAGCGCGGCGCCGCCGACGCCGAGCGCGACATCCGCGGTTTCGCCCTCAAGTTCTATACGGACGAGGGCAACTGGGACCTGGTCGGGAACAACACCCCGGTGTTCTTCTTCCGCGACCCGCTGAAGTTCCCCGACCTGAACCACGCGGTGAAGCGCGACCCGCGCACCAACCTGCGGGACGCGGAGAACAACTGGGACTTCTGGACCAACCTCCCCGAGGCCCTGCACCAGGTCACCATCGTGATGTCCGAGCGCGGCATCCCGGCCTCCTACCGGCACATGCACGGCTTCGGCTCGCACACGTACAGCCTGGTCAACGCCGAGGGCGAGCGGTTCTGGGTCAAGTTCCACCACCGCACCCAGCAGGGCATCAAGAACCTCACCGACGCCGAGGCCGAGGCCCTGGTCGGCAAGGACCGCGAGTCCCACCAGCGCGACCTCTTCGACGCGATCGAGGGCGGCGACTTCCCGAAGTGGAAGCTGTTCATCCAGGTCATGCCGGAGGCCGACGCGGACAACTACCGCTTCCACCCCTTCGACCTCACCAAGGTGTGGTCGAAGAAGGACTACCCGCTGATCGAGGTCGGCGAGTGGGAGCTCAACCGCAACCCCGACAACTACTTCGCCGACGTGGAGCAGGCCGCGTTCACCCCGGCCAACGTGGTGCCGGGCATCGGCTACTCCCCCGACCGGATGCTCCAGGGCCGCCTCTTCTCCTACGGTGACGCCCAGCGCTACCGCCTCGGTGTCAACCACCACCAGATCCCGGTCAACGCCCCGAAGAACCCGGTGAACTCCTACCACCGCGACGGCGCCATGCGCGTCGACGGCAACCAGGGCGCCACCCCGGGCATCGAGCCCAACTCCTACGGCCGCTGGCAGGAGCAGCCCGCCTACCGCGAGCCGAGCCAGGCCATCGGCGCGGTCGCCGACCGGTTCAACTTCCGCGAGGACGACGCCAACTACTTCGAGCAGCCCGGCAACCTGTTCCGGCTGATGAGCCCCGAGCAGCAGCAGGTCCTGTTCGAGAACACGGCCCGCGCGATCAACGGCGCCTCCGCGCAGACCGTGGAGCGCCACATCCACAACTGCACGCAGGCCGACCCGGCCTACGGCGAGGGCGTCCGCAAGGCGATCGAGGCCCTGGCGGCCGGCTCCCTCTAGTCCGGCCGTACGCAATTCGGCCGTTCGCGATCCGGCCGTACGCACTTCGGCCGTAGGAATGAACAACGAGGCACGTCACGCGCTCACGCCCCGCACGCCCGCCACGGGTGTGCGGGGCGTGTGCGCGTGACCCGAAGGGACCCCCCATGAACAGCGACCCGCTGACCTCCGAACAGACCGAGCGCGTCATCGCTCTCGCCATGGATCTGGCCCGCACCGGCGAGACCGGGCAGTTGCGGGAGTTCGTGGAGCACGGGCTGCCGGTGGACGTGGCCGACGCGGGAGCCAACACGCTCCTGATGCTGGCCGCCTACCACGACCACGCCGACACCGTACGGGCCCTGCTGGAGCTCGGCGCCGACCCGGACCTGCCGAACGCCCGCGGCCAAGTCGCCATCGCGGGCGCGTTGTTCAAGGGTGCGGACGAGGTGGTCACCGTACTGCGGGAGGCGGGAGCGGATCTCGACGCCGGCACCCCGAGCGCGCGTGCGGCGGCGTCGCTGTTCGGCCGCGAACACCTGCTCGCGGGCTGATCGGCCAGCCGGCCGGAACCGCTCGGGAAGGGCGCATCTCGTACAGGACCACCGTTTTGCCCGGCGGCCCAGCCGCTACTCATCGCCGCGCAGGTACCGGGTGACCATGCCGACCAGTTCGTTCTCCAGTCGCTCGACCTCGACGCCCCGCGGATCCGCCATGAACCTGTGCGCGTTCATCTCGACCGTGGTCAGGATCAGTTCGGTGGCCACGTCGAGATCCCGCACACGGACATCGGGATGCCGGGCCAGCAGGTCGTGCAGCTGACCGACCCGCACCTTGCCGTGCCGGTCCATCGTCTCGAGCAGCTCGCTGGAGACCGGCATCTGCTCGATCATGATCCGCAACAGCTGCGGATCGTCGCGGTGGTTGTCGATCGCGTCACGGACCAGGACCCGCACCGTCTCCGGCAGGCTGCCGGGCTCCAGGTCGAGCTGGTCGGCCTGGGTCCAGACGCCACGGTCGATGTGCCGTACCAGCAGCTCCGCGAGGATGGCGTCCTTGTTCGGGAAGTACTGGTACAGCGAACCGATCGACATGCGGGCGTGCTCGGCGATGCGATTGGTGGTGCCGGCGGCATACCCGTACTCGGTGAAAACGTGAGCAGCGGCGGCGAGGATCCGCTCGCGGGTCAGCTCCGCGCGCACCTGACGGGGCTTGCGACGTGGGGCGAGACGGCGGTCGGCGGACGTCATCCGGTGGTCCTTCCGGGGCACGGAAAGCGAGTAGTAAAAGAGCTGAGCTTTTGCTCAGAATACTGTCATGAGCTGCGAAAACAAGAAGCTCCCCAGGCCGGGGAGCCGTTCATGATTCCCCGTGTGCGCCTCCCTGCGGCGCGCACGATGATCACGCTGGAGGTGCGCCGCCGTGAGCGTCTCACCCCGGGCTTCGCGAGGGTCACCCTGGGCGGTCCTGGCGTACGGGAGCTGGACGCCGTCGGCGGTGACCAGGCCGTCCGCCTCTTCTTCCCCCGCGTCGGGCAGACCGCGCTGCGCATGCCCACCGCCTCGAACGAAGCGTGGATGGCGCAGGTGATGCTGATGCCCAAGGCGGTCCGTCCATGGGTGCGCAATCTGACCCTCCGGAGCGTGCGGCCCGCCGAGCAGGAGATCGACATCGAGTTCGCCCTGCACGACGCGTCACCCATGTGTTCCTGGGCGCGCCGGGTCCGGCCGGGCGACCCGGCCGGGATCTTCGACCTCGGCACCACGTACCGGATGCCCGAGCACGCCCGGGGGCGGCTGCTGGTCGGCGACGAGACCGCGCTGCCGGCCGTCCTCTCGATCCTGGACAGCGACAACGACAGCGACAACGAGGGCGGCAGCGAGGGCAGGGGTGACGTGCGCCCGCCGCCCACCGAGGTCTTCCTCGAAGTGGCGACCGCCGCCGACATCCGGCCCGTCCGAGCGCCGGACGGAGTGCGCATCCACTGGCTCAGCCGCGACGACGAGACCGTGCGGCCAGGCACCCGCGCGCTGGAGGCGGTCCGCACCGCCGAGCTGCCCACGGGCCCCCTGTACGCGTGGGTGGCCGGCGAGTCCCGGCTGGCCACGGGCGTGCGGCGGCATCTCGTCAACGACCGCGGCGTACCCAAGAGGGACGTCTCCTTCGTCGGCTACTGGCGGCTGGGCCGCTCCACCCCCGGCTGATCCGACGGAAGGAACACGTATCCCATGCAGTACGCACCCGAACTGGACACTCTGCACCGCCTCACCACCGCGGCCGAGGTCGAGGCGGTCATCGGCCGCCCGGCCGCGCTGATCAGCCTCAAGCAGCTCAGCGCCCTGGACGACGGCTGCCGCGCCGTCCTGGCCCGCTGCCCGGTCGCGGCCTTCGGCTACCGGGACACCGACGGCACCGCCCGGACCACGTTCGTCGGCGGGGCGCCCGGATTCGCCCGCGTCCACTCCGTGACGCGGATCTCCTTCACCGTCCGCGGGCCGGAGGCCGCCCGCGGTCCGGTCTCGCTGTTCTTCCTGCTGCCGGCGGTGGGCGAGGTACTGCGCGTCAACGGCTCGGCGGCCGCCCACAAGGGCGGGGAGACGATCGTGGACGTCACAGAGGCGTACATCCACTGCGCCCAGGCCGTCATCCGCTCCCGTCTGTGGGAGCCGCCCAGGCAGGCACCGGCGGCCGAACCGGTGCTGGGCGAGGGCCCGTTGACCGGCCCCGGCGTGGCCGACTTCCTGGCCGCCGCCCCCTTCCTGGCCCTGTCCACCTGGGACACCGAGGGCGGCAGCGACACCAGCCCGCGCGGGGACCGGCAGACCGTCGCCCGCATCCTGAACGGCCGCACCCTCGTCCTGCCGGATCGCAAGGGCAACAAGCGCGCCGACATCCTGCACAACCTCCTCCAGGACGACCGGCTCTCCCTCGCCGCGCTCGTCCCCGGCCGCAGCGGCGTACTGCACCTGCGCGGACGCGCAGCGATCACCGACGACTCCACGCTCCTCGAAACGATGGCGCTGCGCGGGATACCGCCCCACCTGGCGCTCCTCATCGACGTCGAGCATGCCGAGGTCACCGGCAACGCCGCCCTGGCGGACGCACGCCTCTGGGCCCCCGGCGGACAGCCCGACCGCGGCGAGACACTCGACATGATGGCCCTGGGAAGTGCCCAGGTGGCCGCCAACTCGGCAGTGCAAGGCAGCACTTGGGCCTGGCTGCTGAAGCGCGTCACCGCCGTCCCGGGCATGACCCGCCTGATACGGAAAGCGGCCGACCGCGCCTACCGCTCCGGTTTGCGCAAGGAGGGCTACGAAGACGTCAGCACTGGCGGGAGCAGCCGGCGGCCCGGAGTCGCGCACGCCCGGCCTGCCGGTGGCGGCGGGTCGGAAAGCCGCCTGCGGGAGGTACGCGTCGCCGAGGTACGCCAGGAGACCCCGAGCGCCCTCACCCTCGTACTGGAGGACGTCGACGCCCCGAAGCCGTTCGACTTCTTCCCCGGCCAGTTCTTCACCCTCGTCGCCGACATCGGCGGCAGCCCGGTGCGACGGGCCTACTCGGCCTCCTCGATGCCCGGGACCCACCGGCTGGAGGTCACGGTCAAGCGCATCGAGGGCGGACGGTTCTCCACCCACGTGCACCACGGTCTGCGCGCCGGCGACCGCCTCGCGGTGCGCGGCCCGTCGGGGTCCTTCCACGCCGAGCCGCAGCCCCCGGACGAGCTCGTGCTCGTCGCGGCGGGCAGCGGTGTGACGCCGCTGATGAGCATGATCCGTACGCGGCTCGCCGACCGGTCCGCCCGCGACCGGATCGCCCTGCTGTACAGCAGCCGCGGCGCGCAGGACATCATCTTCGCCGAGGAGCTGGCACGGCTGGCGCACGACCATCCGGACCGGCTGTCGGTCACGCACGTCCTGACCGGCCGGGACGGGCGACTCGATGCCGACGGCGTACGCCGTTGGGTCACCGGCCGGTCCCCGGCCCCGGGAGCCCACTACTACGTCTGCGGTCCCGAACCTCTGATGAACGCCGTCCGAGAAGTCCTCACCGGGTTCGGGGTCCCGGACGGGTCGGTGCACCACGAGCGCTACACCAGCGGCGCGGACACCACGGCCCCGACGAGCGTGCCGCAGCAGCTCACGGTCGAGGAGGACGGACACACCCTCGGCACGGCGGTGGTCGAGCCGGGGCAAACCTTGCTGGAGGCGGGACTCGCCGCGGGGCTGCCCATGCCGTACTCCTGCACGGTCGGCAACTGCGGCGACTGCATGGTCCAGCTCCGCAGCGGACAGGTCGCACAGAGCGGCCCGAACTGCCTCACACCTCGGCAGAAGGCCGACGGATACGTGCTCACCTGCACGGGCTGCCCGACATCGAAGGTCACCCTCGACATCACGGACCCGTCATCGCCGTCCGGCCGGTCCTGAGGCGGGGTTCACCCCCAACGCGGGCAGTACGGTCTCCGCCCTGACGGAACCGGCGCCGCCAACCGGCGCCGTCCTCCCTCGCCCTGTCACCGAGCGGCCGGGGCCGGAAGGGTGGCGGGTACAACACGGTCGTGACGTCGGTGCATGGCGTCTCGACCGGGGCTGCCCGCCGGTTTCGGGGTGCGGCGACTGCCGCCGCCCGTCCTCCCGTCGGCTGCGCGACGCGGACGCGGGTGGCGGCTGCCGCCCCTGTCTTTAGCTCGCCCGGCAGACGAGTACGGGTGTACCCGCGCCGCCCGGCGTCGCACCGAAGCCGAACGATGTCGACCCTCCGGCGGCGAGGGCGCCGTTGTGATCGGCGTTGCGGGCCGTCACCGTCCTGCCGGACTGGGTGTAGGCGGCGTTCCACATGGAGTTGACGGTCTGGTCGCCGGGCCAGTCCCAGGTGACCTGCCACGATTTGATCGCCGAGGTGCCGGTGTTGGTGACGGTCACGTCGGCGTTGAAGCCGCTGCCCCAGTCACTGCTCGCCTTGTACGTGGCCGTGCAGCCGGAAGACCCGCCCCCTGACCCGGTAGTCGTCGCGGCGACCGGCCCCGAGGCCGGTGAGGTGTTTCCCGCGGCGTCGCGTGCCCGCACGGTGTACTCGTAGCGGGTCGCGGCGGTGAGGCCGGTATCCGTGAAGGTCGTGCCGGTCACGGACCCGGCCTTGGTGGTGCCCCGGTACACGTCGTAGGCCGTGACAGCGGTGTTGTCGGTGGAGTCCGTCCAGGACAGGGAGACACTCGTGGAGGTCGTGCCGGTCACTTTCAGCCCGGCGGGCGTCGAGGGCGCCGCGGTGTCGTCCCCTCCCGACCCGCCGCCTCCGGTGAACCCCGGCGCCTTGACGGACGTCAGGTAACCGTCCTTGACGGTGTCCACGCTCTGCCAGTCGTCCTTGAGGATGCCGCCCGTGTCACCCGAGTTGGGGTTCCACGACCAGAAGGTCCAGCTGATGCTGTCCGCGCCGTAGGTCCCGGTGGGGCGGAGATAGTCGACGAGGGCGGCGAGCCACTTCTGGTCGATGGTCGACTGCAGGGTGGTGCCGAACTCGCCGAGCCACACGGGAGCGATGTTCTGCTTGAAGATGTACCCCCAGTTCTTGTCCCAGACGGCCGGCATGTTCGCGGGAAACGACGGGTCGTTGAACCAGGGCTGCTGCGCGACGCTCGTGGCGTAGTCGTGGGCCGAGTAGACGAGCCGGTCGGCGACGTCGAGCCGCATGGGGGCGGAGGCCACGCCGGAGAGGTTGCCGCCCCACCAGGTGGACTGGCCGTTCACGGTCTGCACGCCCTCGACGAAGATCAGGAGGTCGGGGTTGACGGACAGGACGGCATTGCCGCCGCGCTCGGCGGCGAGCCGCCAGTCGGCGCTCGTGTCCCCGCATCCCCAACAGGCCGGATCGTGCGGCTCGTTGTGCAGGTCGATGCCGACCACGGCGGTGTTGCCCTTGTACCGGGCGGCGAGCGCCTTGAGGTTGGCGATCCACGTGGTCTCGGGTACCGACGAGGTGTACCAGAGCGCCGACTGGCCCGAGGAGTCGGGACGGTGGCGGTCGAGGACGACCTTGAGGCCGATGGATCCCGCGTAGCCGACGATCTTGTCCATGACCTGCAGGGAGTCGAGGCCTTGCAGGTCCGTGTTGAGCCCGCTCGCGTAGGTGATCCCGTTGGGGACGGTGCCCTTGAAGAGGTCGTCGCTGTAGGGCATCCGGATCGTGTTGTATCCGAGCGACTTCATCTGGTTCACCATCGACTTGTAGTCGCGGGACCAGAGGCCGTGGGGGACGTAGTTGGCGGTCTCGAACCCGAACCAGTTGATCCCCGCCATCCGCACCGGCTGGTCCTGCGCGTCGAGGATGCGGCGGCCGCTGGTGTGCCAGTACCCGGACCCGGCGGACGCGAGCGCCGCCCTTGGCGCGGTCTGGACGGGGGTTGCCTGCGCGGGAACGGCGAGCAGCGGCACGAGGGCGACCGCGACAGTGGCGAGGAGGGCGATCAGAAGGCTTCTGCAGCGACTGAAGGGCGGAGGTCTCATGGGGGGTCCTCTCGAAGGCTCGGAGACTTGGAGGCCGTATGGATGTGGGAGCGCTCCCACTTGCGGAGAGCAGGACGGGAACAGGCTTGTACGAGGGTCGGGGCATTCGGCATGACGCTTTCGCTGGGCGCCCGGGGCATCCCGCCCCTGGCGCCCCGCCCGTTGAAAGCGGGGCCGCGCCCATGGAAGCCACTAAGCGTGTACGCGTCAATACCCCGCGCAGCGATCGGGTTACCGTGCCCGATTTCCCGCCACGGCCGCAGAGGAGGCGTTGGGCGCGGATCCGGACCGACGCGTACAGGAGGCCGGGCCGCCCTCGAATGAGGCGGCGGCCCGGTCAGGCTCGGCGGGTGTCCTCGCTCCGCGTTCGATCACGCTCTCACCGCCCCCGCACCAGGGAAGCCCATGCGGCCACAGCCAGAGCCGCCGCCGCGACGCAGAACCAGACACCGGCCGTGCGCAGACCCCACGCCTGGGAGGCCGCGCCGAGGCCCACCACCGGCAGGGAGATCGCCACGTACAGGACGACGAAGTAGGCGGAGGAGACGGCGGCCCGGTCCGAGGAGTCGACCAGGTCGTCGACCGCGGCCAGCCCCTTGGCGAAGGACATGCCCTGGCCGCAGCCGGCCACCACGGCGCCGACGGCCAGCAACGGCAAGGACGCCTGGTGGACCGAGAGCGCGACCAGCAAGATTCCCGCCGCGAGCAGCAGACATCCGGCCAGGAGGAACAGGCGCGTCCGCGCCGGAGGAAGGACCACCTGCGTGAGGGCCGACGCCCCGAGCAGCAGCAGCGGCATGGCTCCGGCCAGCGCGTGGTTCGGGTTGCCCACGACGTCGGCGACGATGCGCGGCGCCACCGCGGTGAACAGGCCGGTGACCGCGAACCCCGCGAACCCGACCGTGGCGGCGCTGACGAACATCCCCCGGGCCGCATCCGGCACCTTGATCTTCCGCGGGCGCAGACGGGTACCGGGGCGGCGCTCCACCGTTTCCGGCACGAAGCGCAGCAGTACGACGAGCACGCAGATCAGGGCGGCGTGCACGCCGAACGACAGCTCCAGCGGCGCGGGAAGGTACTCGACGAAGAGGCCGGCGACTGCGGATCCGAGACCCAGACCGCCGATGTTGGCGGCCGTCGCCGCGTTCGGCGCCCGGCTCCGCCACGCTTCGGGAGCGCTGTCGATCACGGCTGCTGTGGCGGTGCCCGCGAAGATGCCGGCCGAGATTCCCGACAGCAGTCGCCCCACCAGCAGGATCCAGACCTGCCCGGCCCAGAGGAAGACGAGGCTGCTGCCCATCGAGAACAGCAGGCCCGCCAGCAGCAGGGGCCGTCGCCCCCTGATGTCCGACCAGCCGCCGCAGAGGAGCAGCGCCGCGAGCACCCCCACGGCGTAGGAGGCGAAGATCACCGTCTGGATGACCGGCGAGAACCCCATCTCCTGTTGATACAAGGGGTACATGGGGGTGGGGAGCGTCGCCCCGAGCATCACGCACGCGAACGCGATGACGAGGGTGAGGAACGCTCCGCGGGAACGCATGGTGCGCGGTGCCAACGTTCGTGCTCCTCGTGTTGCTGCGTTCGGCGGACCTCCTTGCAGTTCCCTGTGCCTGCGCCGTTCACTCGGAAATCGGCTGTACGTGTGAACACCCGGGCACTGGGCCCTTTAGCCGACACACATGCCTGTGCGCGGTGTGCCCCGGCCGAGGGGCCGGGGCACACCGCGCACGTGTCTGGTGGGTCAGGCCGTTGCGGGGGCCTGGTCGGCGTCGGCCGGCTGCCCGTCGGCCACCTCGGCGCCGACCGGCTTGCGCATGGCCGGGATGAGGGTCGCGACGGCGGCGGACACCAGGGCCACGCCGCAGCCGATCATCAGGCCGGTACGGAAGCCGTCCTCGGAGGCGAAGGTGAAGCCGCCCATGTTGATGGTCATCTGGGCCAGGACGACGCCGATGACGGCGGAGCCGATCGTCGTGCCGAGCGAGCGCATCAGGGTGTTGAAGCCATTGGCGGCGGCCGTCTCGGAGAGCGGCACCGAGCTCATGATGAGGGCGGGCATGGCGCCGTAGGCGAGAGCGACACCACTGTTGATCACGATTCCGGAGAGCATGATGCCCCACGCCGTACCCATGAGCGGGAGCGCTACGCCGTACCCGGCGGCGATCACGAGGGCGCCGAGGATGAGCGCGGTCTTCGGGCCGCGGGCGTTGATCAGCTTCCCGCCGAGCGGCGATATCAGCATCATCATGATGCCGCCGGGGGCGATCCACAGACCGGCCGCGAGCATCGACTGGCCGAGTCCGTAGCCGGTGGCCTTCGGGAACTGCAGCAGTTGCGGCGCGATCAGCATGAAGGAGTACATGCCGACGCCGATCAGGATCGAAGCGGCGTTGGTGAACAGCACCCGGGGCCGGACCGTGGTGCGCAGATCGACGAGCGGGTCGCGGGTGCGCAGCTCGTAGAAGCCCCAGACGAGGAGGGCCACGACGGCGACCGCGAAGAGACCGAGCGTGGTGCCCGAGGTCCAGCCCCAGTCGGCGCCCTTGGAGATGGCGAGGAGCAGCGAGACCAGGCCGATGGCGAGGCCGACGGCGCCGGGCGCGTCGAAACGCTGCCCCTTCGCGCCCGCCGGGACGTCCGGCACGATCGCGAAGATCATCACGCTGACGGCGAGAGCGAGGACGGCCGAGCCCCAGAACAGCACGCGCCAGTTCGCGTACTGGGCGACCGCGGCCGCGATCGGCAGGCCGATGGCGCCGCCGATCCCCATGGAGGCGCTGACCAGGGCGATGGAGCCACTGAGCTTCTCGGTCGGCACGACGTCACGCAGCAGCGCGATGCCGAGCGGCACCATGCCCATCCCCATGCCCTGCAGACCGCGTCCGACGATCATCGGTACGAGTGTCGAGGAGAGCGCGCACACCACGGATCCCAGGACCAGCGGTACGGCGCAGATCAGCATCATGCGGCGCTTGCCCAAGAGGTCGCCCAGGCGGCCGGAGACCGGCACGCACACGCCCGACACGAGCAGCGTCACCGTGATCACCCAGGCCGCGTTCGAGGACGACGTGGACAGGATCTGCGGCAGCTCGGCGATGAGCGGCGTCACCAGCGTCTGCATGATCGCGGCCACGGTTCCGGCGAGCGCGAGGGTGGCGACGACAGCGCCGGACCGGCTGCTCGTCTCGGGGGCTTCCATACAGACTCCTCAGTCTCTTGCGCACATGCGTCTCTTCAGCACGCACAACGATGTGCATCATACACAGGCAATGTATCGTGCACATCGCATGCAGAGGGCACACGCAAGAGGGGCGTGGAGCCCACGCGCGCGGCCGGGCCCTGACGCCCTGCGATACGGTCGGACCTGGGAGGACGCACGTACATGGACAAGCCCTCGGAGTTGGTCGAGTTCGAGCACATGGTGCTGGGCCGGCATCAGCTCGGCAGTGACAAGCGACGTCGGCAGGCGGAGCGCCTCGAACGCAGCGCCTACATCATGCTCAGCCGGATCCGGGTGCAGGGGCCGATGTCGATCGGCCAGCTCAGCGAGGCGTTCGTACTCGACGCCTCGACCGTCAACCGGCAGACGGCGCACGCGATGCGGGCAGGACTGATCGAGCGGATCCCCGACCCCGACGGGGGCATGGCCCGAAAGTTCCGGTTGACCGAGGAAGGCCTGCGGCGGCTGGACGCGGAGCACCAGGCACACGTACGGGAACTGGACAGGGTCTTCGAGGACTGGCCGGCCGAGGACGTGACGGCCTTCGCCCATTACCTCCAGCGTTTCAACACGAGCATCGAGCGACTCAGCGGCCAGCCCTGGCCCCGGTCCTGATCAGGTCGGACCCGCCACGATCCACACCCAGCGCCTAGGCTTGACGTCGTGGACCGATTCGACGGTGCGATCGCCGGCCTGGGTACGCGTTCCGGCGTGCGCCTGGTCGTCGGCATGTGGCGGGACTCGCCGCTCGGTCCGGTGACCGACGTGATGATGGAGCGGCCGGACGGGCACCGCACGCTGATCGCGCCGACGCCCACGGTCGCCGACTACATCTCGACCACGTACACGTTCGACGAAGTTCGGGTGGAGCCCGTCGCCCTCACCGTCGAAGGGGCCGGCCGCCTCGCCGTCCGGACCCCCTCGGTGGAACTCGAGCTGACCACCGGACGCCGCACGGCCGTCGGACTCCTGCTCACGCTCGTGCCCCGGCCCCTTGCCCGGACCCGTGGCTGGTGTCACCTGATCGACCCGGCCGCGCGGCTTGCGCGCCCGGGCGTGCGCACCGTCGGCAGCGCGGGAAGCGCCCGCCGCGAGTACTACTGCGCCTTGGACGAGCACCAGTTGACCTCGGCGTCGGTACGCGTGGACGGGCACGATCCGGGCCCCCTCACCCCCGTCACCCCTCCGGTCCGATTCGGCTTCGGCTCGACGCCCACGCGCCCCACGCTGGTGCGCGTGACGACACTCATCGTCGAGGACACACCGGGCGGGGCTGCGGGAGTGCCCTAGGGCTGCGACGGCACCGGCTGCCACGGATGCGGGCGCTGTGTTCGTGCCCTCAGGCGATCGTGATGGCGCCGGTGACGAGCGCGAAGACGATGTAGGCGAGCGATACGGGGATGCCCCAGCGCAGGCCCACCTTCTGGAAGTCGCCCAGGTCCGCCTTGACCAGGCCGAGGAGGACCCACAGCGGTGCGGACGTGGGGCCCATGCTGTGCAGGATCTGGCCGATGGCACCGGCCCGGGCGATCTCGTTGGCGTGGATGCCGTAGTGGCTCGCGGACTCGGCGAGGACGGGCACGACACCGAACCAGTACGCGTCGTTCGACATGAAGAAGCCGAGCGGCAGGGCGAGGACGGCGGTGAAGAGGGGGACGAGGTTGCCCCAGGTGTCGGGGACGATCGAGAGAGCCGCGTCCGCCATCGCCTTGATCATTCCGGCGTCGGTCATGATGCCGGTGAAGATGCCGGCGGCGAGGACCAGCATCATGACCGGTACGGCATTGGCAGCCTGGCGCTTGATGAGCTCCTGCTGCTTCTCGATGGAGGGGATGTTGAGGAGCAGGGCGATGACGAAGGCGACCATGAACAGGACGACCAGGTCGGCGACTTCGAGGATGAGCAGAACCATCAGGAGCAGCGTGAGCGCGGCGTTGGCCCACATGCGCCAGTCGACCTGGATGGTCGGGACGGCCTCGCCGGAGGCGACTTCGAGCTTGTAGGCGGTCAGCTTGTCGGCGTCGAGGGTGCGGCGTTCACGCAGGCCGAGCCAGTAGGCGACGGCGATGATGGCCAGGCTGGTGAGGGCCATGGGACCGATCATGTGGACGAAGTACTCCCCGGCGTCCAGGTGCAGGGCGCTGATGCCGCGGGTGGCGGCGCCGCCCCACGGTGTGGTGCCGGAGATGCAGCCCAGGGCCATGGTGGCGAGGGCGGCCAGGATCAGCGGGTTGATGCCGAGCCGACGGTAGATCGGCAGGAACGCGGAGCAGACGATCATGTAGCTCGTGGTGCCGTCGCCGTCGAGGGCGACGAGCAGGGAGAGCACCGCGGTACCGACGACGATGCGGGCCGGGTCGCCCTTGGAGGCGCGGATGATGAAGGCCGAGATCGGGTCGAAGAGCTTGGCCTCCATCATCAGACCGAAGTAGAGGACGGCGAACAGGAGCAGGGCCGCGGTGGGAGCGACGGTGTCCAGGCCGTTGATGATCATGTCGCCGAGCCCGCCGCCCTTCCCCGCGACCACGGCGGCGGCGATCGGCGTGAGCATGATGGCGGTGAACGCGGAGAGGTACTTGCGCATCACGAGCAGCATGAAGCTGCCCAGCGTGGCGAAGCCGAGGACGGCGAGCATCGTTGCTCCTTGGGGCGGGACCGCGGCTGCCGTCGGGGCAGCCGGGCGCGAGGTCGGCGGGAGGCGAAGCGGGCGGGGCGTCCCGCCACGCACGCGGTGCGCGCCGGGAGGGCGCGGTTTCCGCGCAGGGCTGAGGGCCGGGCGTGCCGGGAGCGCGAACGGGTGGAGCGGCTCAGGGTTCGTAGGGCACGACCAGGTGTGGCTAACCGGTACACCGGTTGGCCGGTAGGTAACTAGACTCCTGGCTGATCCGTCAATACCGAAGCCCTGTGAAGTCCTGCCGTAGCTGAAGCAAGCGAGGAAAGAGTCCATGGCCGAACTCTCGAGAATCACGGTCGAGCCGCGGGAACCGCTGGCCGCCGAGGTCTCGCGCCGCCTCATCGAGTATTTGATGTCCGGCGCGGTCCAGCCCGGCGACCGCATCCCGTCGGAGCGCCGGCTCACCGAGATGCTCGGAGTCAACCGGCCGACCGTGCGCGAGGCCATCAAGTCCCTGGGCTTTCTGGGCCTGTTGGAGATCCGGCAGTCCAGCGGCACCTACTTCCGCGGCACGGACTCCGATGTGCTCTACCGGCTCTTCGAGCTGGGCCTGGTCCTGGGCGAGCGCGGCGCGAAGGACATGGTGCAGGCACGCGCCGAACTGGAGGTCGTCGTCGCGGGCCTGGCCGCCGAGGCACGAGACGAGGCGGGCGTGGAGCTGCTGCGTGCCCGGCTCAGAGCGATGCGCGAGTGCCCCGACACGGAGTTCGCCGAGGCGGACACCGCCTTCCACGCCGCCCTGGCGGAACTGTCGGGGAACTCGGTGCTGCGCGACATGCTCAAGGGCATGCGCGCGATGATCCAGCGCGGCTGGGTGGAGCGCACCGGCGCCGTGCGGACCCGCAAGATCGCCTATGACGACCACGTCCCGATCTTCGAAGCGGTCGAGAAGGGCGACAGCGAGGCCGCGCGGGAGGCCATGGCCCGGCACATGCGGGGAGCCTCCCGCCGCCTGCATGAAGCGCTGGAGCAGCGCACCGAGGACTGACCGGCACGGCCGACGGAGCTCGCCTCACCAGGGGGAACCTTGGGGGCGGCTCCTCACATTTCCATCCGGTTTACCGGTTGACCGGTTGTCCGGATGTGCTTAGAGTGGCGCCGCGGCACCGCACCGAGCAGTGCTGCCAACCGGAAGAGCCGGACGAACCGGCAGAGGGGATTCCCGGTGCACCGCCCACCCTTGATCGCCATGATTCACGCGGTTCCGGCAGCCGCCCGCATCGCCGAGGCCGCCTTCGCCCGGGAGTTTCCCGAGGCCCGGCTGTGGAACCTGCTGGACGACCGGCTCCTGGACGACGCCCGCGAGGCCGAGGGCCTCACACCCGCCCTGCGCCGCCGCATGCTGCACCTCATCGGCCACGCCGTGGAGGCCGGCGCGCACGGCATCCTGCTGACCTGCTCCTCGTACGGCGAAGTCGTCGACACGGCCCGCACGCTGTGGAAGGTACCCGTCCTGAAATCGGACGAGTCGATGTTCCACGCGGCGCTCACCGGCCCCCACGACGGTCTCGCCGTTGTTGCCTCCACTCCCCCGGCCGTCCCGGCCGCGATTGCCCAACTGGACGACCTGGCAAAGCGGTTGAGACCCGGCCGCCCCGCCCGGATCACCGCCGTACTGAGCGAGGCGGCCGCCGTCGCGGCCACACCGCAGGCCACGGCACGCCACCTCGCGGACGCGTTGCACGCCCGCGGCGCCGACGGCGTCCAGGCCGTGCTGCTCGCCCAGTACTCCCTGGCGCCGGCCGGACCCGCGCTCTCCGAACTCCTCGGCCTGCCGGTCCTGGACGGGGCCGGGGCCGCCGCGCGGGAGCTGCGCGCGACCCTGCTCTCCCCGGCACCCGCGCAGGTCGCGCCGTGACCCGCCCGCTCGACACCCTGCCCTGGCCGCTGGCCTACACCGTCTCCTCCGACGACTGCCGCACGCCGATGCCGCTGGGCTTCGACGCACCGCTCGCCGAGGCCGCCCGCCACCTGGCCGAGCTCGGCTACGACGGCGTGGAGATCCAGGTCCGGGACGTCGGCGCCGCCGACGCGGAGCGCCTGCGCGCCGCGGTCGCGCCCACCGGTCTGCGGATCACCGCCCTGGGCACGGGCCCGGTCACCGCGCAGGACGGTCTGAGCCTCACCGACCCGGCCCCCGACGTGCGCCGGCATGCCCTGGACCGACTGCTCGGCGCGGTCCGCCTGGCCGCCGCTCTCGGCGTCCCGGTCACCCTCGGCCAGTCCCGCGGCACCTTCCTGCCCGGCCTGGCGGAGCCGCAACGCCACTGGGCGGAGCAGGCGGTACGCCAACTGGCGGCCGAGGCCGACGCGCTGGGCACCCGGCTGCTGATCGAACCGCAGACCCGGACCAACACGTCCCTGTGGCACACCCCGGACGAGACCCTCGCCTTCACCGCCACGCTCGACGCGCCCACCGGCCTCGCACTGGACACCCACCACCTCGAGAGCGAAGGCCTCGACCCGGTGACCGCCGTCACCGAGTACCTACCGGCGACCGGCTGCGTACAGCTGGCCTCCGACACCGGACGCGGCCCGCTCACCGTCGGCGACCTCCGGCTGCCCCCGCTGCTGCGGGCGCTGCGCGAGGGCGGCTTCACCGGCTGGCTGACCTGCGAGCACGTCCAGGAAGGCGACAGCGCCCGTGCGGCGGCCCGCTCCTGGACCGCCCTGCGGGACGCCGCGACGACGGGCCTGAGCTGAACCCCCTGCACACCCCCTGCATCAACCGACCGGAGGAGAACCGGACATGAGCACCACCTACCGCCTCGGCGTCCTGGAGGGCGACGGCATCGGCCCCGAGATCGTCCCCGCCGCCGTGGAGATCGCCACCGCCGCCGCCCGCGCCACCGGCACCACGCTCGACTGGGTCACGCTGCCGCTCGGGGCGTCCTCGATCGACACCCACGGCACCCCGGTCCCCGACGAGACCAAGGCCGCCCTCGACGGACTCGACGGCTGGTACCTGGGCCCGCACGACTCCGTCTCCTACCCCGAGCCGCACAAGTCGGACCTGAACCCCTCGGGCACCCTGCGCAAGCACTTCCAGCTCTTCGCCAACATCCGCCCGGCGAAGTCGTTCCCGGGCGCCACCGCAGTCTGCGACAACGCCGATCTCGTCATCGTCCGCGAGAACACCGAGGGCTTCTACGCCGACCGCAACACCTTCGCCGGCACGGGTGAGTTCATGCCCACCCCCGACACGGCGATCATGCTGGGCATCATCACCCGCGAGGCCACCGAGCGCGTCGCCCGCGTCGCCTTCGACCTGGCCCGCTCGCGCCGTAAGAAGCTGACGATCGTCCACAAGGCCAACGTCCTGAAGCTGACCACCGGCCTGTTCCGGACCGTCTGCCAGGAAGTGGCGAAGGAGTACCCCGACGTCGCCGTCGACGACTTCCACATCGACGCCATGACCGTCCACCTGGTGCGCCGCGCCCAGGACTTCGACGTCATCGTCACCGAGAACATGTTCGGCGACATCCTCTCCGACCTCGCCGGCGAGATCTCCGGCTCACTGGGCACCGCACCGTCCATCAACGCCTCCGCGGACCGCGCCATGGCCCAGGCGTCGCACGGCTCGGCGCCCGACATCGACGGCCAGGACATCGCCAACCCGGTCGCCATGATCCTCTCCGGCGCCATGCTCTTCGAGTGGCTGGCCGCACGCCACGACGACCCGGCCCCGGCCAAGGCCGCGAAGATCATCGAGGCGGGTGTCGCCCGGACCATCGCCTCGGGCACCTCCACCCGCGACCTCGGCGGTTCGGCCACCACCACCGAGTTCACCACCGCCGTCATCAAGGCGATCGAGGCAGGCGCAGGCCAGGACTGACCTGCCCGGCTCCGGGGGCGGGCGCCTTCACCGCCCTGACCGGCGCCCACCCCCGTACTGCTTCCCCTACGTCCCGGGAGACCATCCATGCCTCTGCGCATCGGCTGCATAGCCGACGACTTCTACCGGGCCAGACCCACCGCCCACGCCGTGGTCCACACGCACTCCACGCACGCGGCGGCGGTCTCCTGCCTCAACGACGTCGACCCCGCAGACGCTCTCCCGCCGCTGACGGCGTACTACGCGATGCGCGTCGGAACACTGCCCCTGCTCCCCTACCACCCACCCGGTGACGACCGTCTCGGACCGCTCGCGGAACGGACGGCCCGCACCCACCGCGCGGTGCTGCTCGCCAACCACGGACCGGTCGTCGCCGGAGCGAGCCTGGAACAAGCCGCGGACGCCACCGAGGAGCTGGAGGAGACCGCCAAGCTCCACCTCCTGCTCCAGGGGCACCGCACCCGCCCCCTCACCCCCGAACAGGCTGCCGTGCTCGCCCCGAACCCGCTCGACGGCCGGACCGGCGTGAGCACGCCAGCCCTCTCACTCACCGCCGAGGAAACGCCGTGACGCAGCCACTCCGCCCGATCCCCACCGCCGACCTCGTCGACCAGTACGGCACCGAACTGCGCGTCTGCGACGTCCAGTTCCGTCAGTACGGCGGCCGGCACGCCTTCGCGGGACCGATCCGCACCGTCTCCTGCCACGAGGACAACGGCCTGCTGCGCGACCTGCTGCGCACCCCCGGCGACGGCCACGTCCTGGTCGTCGACGGCGGCGGCATCGCCCTCCTGCCCCGTACCGCCTGACAGCCGAACGATGGGACAGTCAGTGGTTCTGAAAACCTTCGGCTGGTCGTTCGCGATCACCGCTCTCGGCTTGATCGCCGCGGGGTTCTACGGTGGATGGGCCGCCTTCGGAGTCGTCGCGATCCTGGCCGTGCTCGAGATCTCGCTGTCGTTCGACAACGCGGTGGTCAACGCCGGGATCCTGAAGAAGATGAATGCCTTCTGGCAG
>NZ_BAAATS010000021.1:0-3267 GCF_039533535.1 Streptomyces kunmingensis | reverse complement strand
CTTTTCGCGCGGTTCGAGGTGTCGGCGGTGGTGCATGCGGCCGGGGTGTTGGACGACGGGGTGGTTGATGGTCTGACGGCGGATCGGCTGGCTGGGGTGTGGGGGCCGAAGGCGGGTGCGGCCTGGAATCTGCACCATGCGTCCCGGGGGCGGGAGTTGGATGCGTTCGTGCTGTTCTCGTCGGCTGCGGGTGTGTGGGGTGGTGCGGGGCAGGGTGCGTATGCGGCGGCGAACGCGGCGTTGGACGGGTTGGTGGAGTTTCGCCGGTCGCAGGGGTTGGTGGGTGCGTCGATCGCGTGGGGTCCGTGGGCCGAGGGCGGCATGGCCGACGACGCCACCGTCCTGGCACGGGCGGAGCGCGGCGGGCTGACCCCGCTGGACCCCGGGACAGCCCTCGGCGTCCTCGGCTCCGCGTCGGGCTGTGTGACGGTCGTGGACATGGACTGGGAACGCTTCGTTCCCGGGATGACCGCCGTACGGGACAGCAGGCTGTGGGACAAGGTGGCCCCGCGCGCGGCAGGCCGTACGGCCGCGGCGGGCACCGGAGGGCTGCGGGAGCGGTTGGCCGGGGTGCCGGGCGTGGCCCGGCGTTCGCTGGTCACCGACGTGGTGCGCGGTCGGGTCGCGGCGGTGCTGGGTTTCACGGACGCGACCGCCGTGGACGTGTCGAAGGCGTTCCGGGACCTGGGCTTCGACTCCCTGACGGCCGTCGAACTGCGCAACGCCCTCACCGCCGAAACCGGCCTCAGGCTCCCCTCCACCGTCGTCTTCGACCATCCCTCGGTCGAGGCCCTGGCCGCCTTCGTGGTGAGCGAACTGTTCGGCGCGGACGAAGCGACGCCGGTACCGGGAGCGGTGCCGGCGGTCCGGGTCACGGGTGACGATCCGGTGGTCGTGGTGGGCATGGGCTGCCGCTTTCCGGGCGGGGCGAACTCGCCGGAGGAACTGTGGCGGCTGCTCGCCGACGGTACCGACGCCATGGGCGCCTTCCCCGCCGACCGCGGCTGGGAAATGCTCGGCGGCGCGGGACAGAACTTCGCGCGCGTGGGCGGATTCGTTGACGGGGCGGCTGAATTCGACGCCGGTCTGTTCGGGATCTCGCCGCGCGAGGCCCTCGCCATGGACCCGCAGCAGCGTCTCCTCCTTGAGGTCGTCTGGGAGTCGTTGGAGCGGTCGGGGATCGCGCCGTTGTCGTTGCGCGGGCTGCCGGTGGGTGTCTTCGCCGGGACAAACGGACAGGACTACCCGGCGCTGCTCGCCCTGGCAGGCGAGTCGGGAGACGGCTATGCGGGCACGGGCAGTTCCGGCAGTGTGCTGTCCGGCCGGATCTCGTACGCGCTGGGGCTCGAGGGTCCTGCGGTGACGGTGGACACAGCGTGTTCGTCGTCGCTGGTGGCTCTGCATCTGGCCGGGCAAGCGCTGCGGGCCGGCGAGTGCGATCTCGCGCTGGCCGGTGGTGTGACGGTGATGTCGACACCCGGAGCCTTCATCGAATTCGACGTCCAGGGCGGCTTGTCCGGGGACGGGCGGTGCAAGGCGTTCTCGGAGGACGCGGATGGTACGGGGTGGGGTGAGGGTGTCGGTGTCCTGGTTCTGGAGCGGTTGTCGGATGCCCGGCGTCATGGGCATCAGGTGTTGGCGATGGTCCGTGGCAGTGCCGTCAACCAGGATGGGGCCTCCAACGGTCTGACGGCTCCGAACGGTCCTTCGCAGCAGCGTGTCATCCGGCAGGCGTTGGCCAGTGCGGGGCTGGTGGTGGCGGATGTGGATGCGGTGGAGGCGCACGGTACGGGCACCAAACTGGGTGACCCGATCGAGGCGCAGGCACTCCTTGCGACGTATGGCCAGGACCGGCCCGCCGACCGGCCACTGTGGCTGGGCTCGGTGAAGTCCAACATCGGGCACACGCAGGCTGCCGCCGGTGTCGCGGGTGTCATGAAGATGATTCTGGCGATGCGGCATGCGTCTCTGCCGAAGACACTGCATGCCGATACCCCGTCCTCGCATGTGGACTGGGTGGATGGCTCCGTGGAGTTGCTGGCGCAGGCGCGGGAGTGGGTGCCCGGTGAGCGGCCTCGGCGTGCGGGTGTGTCCGCGTTCGGGGTCAGTGGGACGAACGCGCACGTCATCATCGAGGAGGCGCCGGCGGCTGAGGAAGCTCCGGTTGTGGTTCCGTCGGCAGGGTTGCCGGTGGTGCCGTGGGTGGTGTCGGCGAAGACGGCCGAGGGCGTGGCGGCGCAGAGCCGGCGGCTGGCCGCCGGAGTGGAGGGCCTGGGCGCGGCGGATGTGGGGCTGTCGCTGGCGACGACGCGGGCCGCGTTGGAACACCGGGCGTTCGTCCTCGGCGCCGACCGTGCCGAGTTGCGGGCGGGGCTGGGGGAGCGGCTGACCCCGGTGGTGGCTCGGGAGGGTCTGACCGGGTTCGTTTTCTCCGGTCAGGGTGGTCAGCGGGTCGGTATGGGCCGGGAGTTGGCGGCATCGTTCCCGGTGTTCGCCACTGTCCTGGATGAGGTGTGCGGTCACTTCGAGGGCCTGCGTGGGGTGATCCGTGAGGACGCGGAGGCTCTCGGGCAGACGGGGTGGGCGCAGCCCGCGTTGTTCGCGGTCGAGGTGGCGTTGTTCCGGCTGCTCGAGTCCTGGGGCGTGAAGCCGGACTATCTGGTCGGGCACTCGGTGGGGGAGCTGGCCGCCGCACACGTATCTGGTGTGCTGTCCCTGGAGGACGCATGCCAGCTGGTCGCTGCCCGTGCCGGGCTGATGCAGGCGCTGCCCGCGGGCGGTGCGATGTGGGCGGTGCGGGCGACCCTCGACGAGGTGACTCCACTGCTGGTCGAGGATGTGTCGGTGGCGGCGGTGAACGCCCCGGGCCAGGTCGTCCTCTCCGGCACACACGGGGCGGTCGAAGCGGTGGCCGCTCGGCTTGACGATCGCCAGGGCCGGTGGCTGGATGTCAGCCACGCTTTCCACTCGGCCCTCATGGACCCGATGCTGGTCGAACTCGCTTCGGCTGCGGGCGAGTTGACGTACGACACGCCCCGCATCCCGATCATCTCTACGCTCACGGGGGAGCCGGTCACCGAGTTCACGGCCTCGTACTGGGCGGACCAGGTCCGCGGCACGGTGCGTTTCGCCGACGCGATCACCACGCTGAAGTCGCTCAACGTCACCCGTTTCCTGGAACTGGGCCCGGACGCCACTCTCACCGGCGCGATCGACGAGACGTACGACGGTGAGACTCTGGCCGTCGCGGTGCTCAACCGCAAGCAG
>NZ_BAAATS010000020.1:0-2136 GCF_039533535.1 Streptomyces kunmingensis | reverse complement strand
GTGTGGGGTGGTGCGGGGCAGGGTGCGTATGCGGCGGCGAACGCGGCGTTGGACGGGTTGGTGGAGTTTCGCCGGGCGCAGGGGTTGGTGGGTGCGTCGATCGCGTGGGGTCCGTGGGCCGAGGGCGGCATGGCCGACGACGCCACCGTCCTGACCCGCATGGAACGCGGCGGCGTACGACCGCTCGACCCGGAAACGGCAGTCGGCGTCCTCGACTCCGCGTCGGGCTGTGTGACGGTCGTGGACATGGACTGGGAACGCTTCGTTCCCGGAGTGACCGCGCTGCGCGCGAACCGTCTGTGGGACGAGGTCGCCCCGCGCGGCACCACCACGGCCGAACCGGCCACGCGTGCGGGGGCGTTCACGGAGCGGCTCGCCGGCCTCGCGCCCGCCGCTCGCCGGACGACCTGCATGGAGACCGTACGGGTCCTGGCCGCGACAGTCCTCGGCTACGAGAACCCGGCAGCCGTAGAAGTGTCCACGGCGTTCCGGGACCTGGGACTCGACTCGCTGATGGCGGTCGAACTCCGCAACGCCCTGACCACGACCTCAGGCCTGAAACTTCCCTCGACCGTGGTGTTCGACTTCCCGTCCGTCGAGGCACTGACCGACGAACTGCTGACCCGGCTGTTCGGCGCGGACGAGGCGACGCCGGTGCCGGGAGCGGTGCCGGCGGTCCGGGTCACGGGTGACGATCCGGTGGTCGTGGTGGGCATGGGCTGCCGCTTCCCGGGCGGGGCGAACTCGCCGGAGGAACTGTGGCGGCTGCTCGCCGACGGTACCGACGCCATGGGCGCCTTCCCCGCCGACCGCGGCTGGGAGCAGATCGAAGGGCTTCTCACCGCGACCGGCTATGCCCGGGTGGGCGGGTTCGTCGAGGGTGTGGCGGATTTCGACGCCGGTCTGTTCGGGATATCGCCGCGCGAGGCCCTCGCCATGGACCCGCAGCAGCGTCTCCTCCTTGAGGTCGTCTGGGAGTCGTTGGAGCGGTCGGGAATTGCGCCGTTGTCGTTGCGCGGGCTGCCGGTGGGTGTCTTCGCCGGGACGAACGGGCAGGACTACCCGGCGGCGTTGGCGTTGGCGGGGGAGTCCGCCGACGGCTATGGCGGGACCGGTAGTTCGGGCAGTGTGCTGTCCGGCCGCATCTCGTATGCGCTGGGGCTCGAGGGTCCTGCCGTCACCGTCGACACCGCGTGCTCGTCCTCGCTGGTGGCCCTCCACCTCGCCGCGCAGGCGCTGCGGTCGGGCGAGTGCGATCTCGCGCTGGCCGGTGGTGTGACGGTGATGTCGACACCCGGAGCCTTCATCGAATTCGACGTCCAGGGCGGCTTGTCCGGGGACGGGCGGTGCAAGGCGTTCTCGGAGGACGCGGATGGTACGGGGTGGGGTGAGGGTGTCGGTGTCCTGGTTCTGGAGCGGTTGTCGGATGCCCGGCGTCATGGGCATCAGGTGTTGGCGGTGGTACGCGGCTCGGCCGTCAACCAGGATGGCGCCTCCAACGGTCTGACGGCTCCGAACGGTCCTTCGCAGCAGCGTGTCATCCGGCAGGCGTTGGCCAGTGCGGGGCTGGCGGTGGCGGATGTGGATGCGGTGGAGGCGCACGGTACGGGCACCAAGCTGGGTGACCCGATCGAGGCGCAGGCACTCCTTGCGACGTATGGCCAGGACCGGCCCGCCGACCGGCCACTGTGGCTGGGCTCGGTGAAGTCCAACATCGGGCACACGCAGGCTGCCGCCGGTGTCGCGGGTGTCATGAAGATGATCCTGGCGCTGCGGCATGCGTCTCTGCCGAAGACACTGCATGCCGGTACCCCGTCCTCGCATGTGGACTGGGTGGATGGCTCCGTGGAGTTGCTGGCGCAGGCGCGGGAGTGGGTGCCCGGTGAGCGGCCTCGGCGTGCGGGTGTGTCCGCGTTCGGGGTCAGTGGGACGAACGCGCACGTCATCATCGAGGAGGCGCCGGCGGCTGAGGAAGCCGTGGTTGTTGTTCCGGCGGCAGGGTTGCCGGTGGTGCCGTGGGTGGTGTCGGCGAAGACGGCCGAGGGTGTGGCGGCGCAGGCCCGGCGGCTGGCCGCCGGGGTGGACGGTCTGGACGCGGCGGATGTGGGGTTTTCGCTGGCGACGACGCGGGCCGCG
>NZ_BAAATS010000019.1:102708-384685 GCF_039533535.1 Streptomyces kunmingensis | reverse complement strand
TGTCGCCCATGCCGATCTCGTCGCCGTAGTAGAGGATCGGCGAGCCGGGCAGGGAGAGCAGCAGGGCGGTGAACAGCTCGATCTGGTTGCGGTCGTTGTCCAGGAGCGGGGCCAGGCGTCGGCGGATACCGATGTTCGCGCGCATCCGCGGATCCTTGGCATATTCCGCGTACATGTAGTCGCGTTCTTCGTCGGTGACCATTTCGAGGGTCAGCTCGTCATGGTTGCGCAGGAAGATGCCCCACTGGCAGTTGTTGGGGATCGCCGGTGTCTTCGCGAGGATCTCGGAGACCGGGTAGCGGGATTCGCGCCGTACCGCCATGAAGATGCGCGGCATCACCGGGAAGTGGAACGCCATATGGCATTCGTCGCCGCCCGAGGGGAAATCACCGAAGTAGTCGACGACGTCCTCCGGCCACTGATTGGCCTCCGCGAGGATGACGACGTCGGGATACTGGGCGTCGATCTCCTTGCGGACCCGCTTGAGGAAGTGGTGGGTGGCCGGCAGGTTCTCGCAGTTGGTGCCCTCCTCCGCGTAGAGGTAGGGGACCGCGTCCAGGCGGAAACCGTCGATGCCGAGGTCCAGCCAGAAGCGCAGAGCGGCGAGGATCTCCTCCTGCACGGCCGGGTTCTCGTAGTTGAGGTCCGGCTGGTGGGAGAAGAAGCGGTGCCAGAAGTACTGCTTGCGGACCGGGTCGAAGGTCCAGTTCGAGGCCTCGGTGTCGACGAAGATGATCCGCGCGTCCTGGTACTGCTTGTCGTCGTCGGCCCAGACGTAGTAGTCGCCGTAGGGGCCGTTCGGATCGGAGCGGGACTGCTGGAACCACTCGTGCTGGTCACTGGTGTGGTTCATGACGAAGTCGATGATGACGCGCATGCCGCGCTGGTGCGCCGCGTCCACGAACTCCACGAAGTCCGCCAGGTCACCGAACTCGGGCAGCACCGACGTGTAGTCGGACACGTCGTAACCGCCGTCGCGTAACGGGGACTTGAAGAACGGCGGGAGCCAGAGGCAGTCGACCCCGAGCCATTGCAGGTAGTCCAGCTTCGCCGTGATGCCCTTGAGGTCACCGACGCCGTCTCCGTTGCTGTCCTGGAAGGAGCGGACGAGCACCTCGTAGAAGACGGCGCGTTTGAACCAGTCAGGATCCCGGTCCTTGGCAGGAGTGTCCTCGAAGGTGTCCGGGACAGGCTCATTCATGATCATGGTATGGGTGACCCTCCGAATCCCTGTTCAAGAGAATTCATCGCGGCGAGGACGGTCGCAGGACGGTGAGAATGTGCGCGGGTTCCCGGCCCGGTTCCAGGCGCACGTAATTCGTCCTGCCCCAGTGGTGGATGGAGCCGGTGAGCTCGTCACGGACCGGCACCGACTCGTGCCAGCCGAGCCCTAGTTGCGGCATGTCCAACGAGACGGTCGCCTCCTGGGTGTGGTGCGGATCGAGGTTCACGACCACCAGAACCGTGTTCGATCCACTGTTTTTCGAGTACACGATCACCTCGTCCTTGTCGGCGTGATGGAAGTGCACATTGCGCAGTCCGCGCAGGGCCGGACTGCGGCGCCGGATGTCGTTCAGCGCGGTGAGCAGCGGGGCGATCGTGCGTCCCTCGCGCTGCGCCGACTCCCAGTCCCGCGGCCGCAGTTCGTACTTCTCGGAGTGCAGATACTCCTCGCTACCGGACCGTAGCGGAGCGTTTTCGCAGAGTTCGTATCCGCTGTAGACGCCCCAGGACGGCGAGAGGGTCGCGGCGAGCACCGCGCGGAGTTCGAAGGCGGGCCGGCCGCCGTGCTGCAGGAACTCATGCAGGATGTCCGGGGTGTTGACGAAGAAGTTCGGCCGCATGACCGCCGCCGACTCGCCCGCCAACTCCTCTACGTACTCGGTGAGTTCGGTCTTCGTGTTGCGCCAGGTGAAGTACGTGTACGACTGCTGGAAGCCGACCTCGGCCAGCGTCCGCATCATCGCGGGCCGGGTGAACGCCTCCGCCAGGAAGATCACGTCGGGGTCCGTGCGGCCGATGTCCGCGATCACGTGCTCCCAGAACACGACCGGTTTCGTGTGCGGGTTGTCGACCCGGAAGATCCGCACGCCGTGCGCCATCCAGTGGCGCAGCACCCGGGTCGTCTCGGCTATGAGCCCCGGCAGGTCCTGGTCGAAGGCGAGCGGATAGATGTCCTGGTACTTCTTCGGCGGGTTCTCGGCGTAGGCGATCGTCCCGTCGGCCCGGTGGTGGAACCAGTCCGGGTGCTTCTCCACCCAGGGATGGTCCGGCGAGCACTGCAACGCGAAGTCGAGGGCGATCTCGAGACCCACTTCGCGGGCGGCGGCGACGAACCGGTCGAAGTCCTCCAGGGTGCCGAGGTCGGGGTGGATCGCGTCGTGCCCGCCCTCCGCCGAACCGATCGCCCAGGGCACACCGACATCGTGCGGACCGGGCGAGAGGCTGTTGTCCGGCCCCTTGCGGAACGTCGTGCCGATGGGATGGATCGGCGGCAGGTACACGACGTCGAAACCCATCGCGGCGATCGCCGGCAGCCGGCGTGCGGCGGTTGTGAACGTGCCGCTCACCGGCGGGGCGCCCGCCTCCACCACCGCGCCTTCCGAACGCGGGAAGAACTCGTACCAGGCCCCGTACAGCGCCCGCTCGCGTTCCACCAACAGCGGGAACCGATCGGAGGACGTGACCAGTTCGCGCAACGGGTGACGGGAAAGGACCGCGTCGACGTCCGGTGTGAGCGCGGCGGCGAGCCGCGTGGCGGCCGGATGCCGGTCGTCGCGGAGCGCTGCGGCTGCCTGCAGAACCGTTTCACGCAGCGGGTCCGGCAGATCCGTCGCCGCGCGCTCGTACAACGCCGCGCCTTCTTCCAGGACGAGTTCGGTGTCGATCCCCGCCGGGATCTTGATCCGGGCCGCGTGCCGCCATGTGGCCACCGGGTCGCCCCACGCCTCCACGGTGAACGTCCACGCGCCGGCCGCGTCCGGGGTGACCTCCGCGCCCCAGCGGTCGGTGCCGGGAGCCAGTTCACGCATCGGGGTACACGGGCCGGGCGTTCCGTCCGGGCCGCTCAGGACCACGTTCGCGGCGACGGCGTCATGGCCTTCGCGGAAGACGGTGGCCGTCACCTGGAACGTCTCGCCGACGACGGCCTTGGCCGGGCGCCGGCCACGGTCGACGACGGGCTGTACGTCGCGGACGGGGATGCGGCCGATGGTGACCTGTATCGGTGAGGGTGCCGGGGTCTTGCGCGCGGCCGGGGCCTTCGTGGCTTTCGGCGGGGCCGGTGCTTTGCGCGCCGCGGGGGCCTTGGGTGCGGCCGGGGCCTTTCGTGCGGCCGCTGCTTTGCGTGGGGCCGGGGCCTTCGGCGCCACGGATTTCTTCGCCGTGTCGGAAGCGGCCCCCTTCTTGCGGGTGCGCTGCGCCGGGGGCACCTTCGCGGGGGCTGTGGGTTCGCCGGGTGGCGTCTCGTCCGAAGACGTCTGGGTAGGGCGCTGTGCGGGCATGACCGCTCCTGTCCGCGGGAATCGGGGGTGGCGGAGACACGTACAAGGGGAGGGGGGCCGTGCGGTGATGCGCAAAGGTATACCGGGGGAGCCTTCCACACTCTTCGGGCGGGCAACCCGGTACTTTGTTAACTACTCGCGCGTAAGGGCACACACAAGGCCGGTCCCGCTCAAAGAGTCGGGACCGGCTCATCAACTCACCTTCCGTTCACGGGTTGTCGACCTGCAACAGCTTGTTCGGTGAGCCGGGCCCGGCACCGGTCACCCGGCCCTGCGCCGCCCGGTCGGCCAGTGCCCTGCCCACCTCGGCGGGCGTGGCGGCCGGATGGCCGGAGAGATACAGCGCGGCCGCGCCCGCGGCATGCGGCGTCGCCATCGACGTACCGGAGAACGTGGCCTCTCCGGTGTCACTGGCGAACGACGCGGACGTGATGTCCACCCCGGGAGCGAACAGATCGAGGCGGGTACCCCAGTTGGAGAAACTTGCACGTGTGTCCTCGCGGTCGGTCGCGCCGACCGTCACCGCCTCCCTGACCCGGGCGGGTGAGTAGAGGTCCGCCGGGAGCCCGTCGTTGCCCGCGGCCACCGTGTACGTGACGCCGGAAGCGATGGAGTTCCGTACAGCGGCGTCGAGTTGGGCGTTGGCGTATCCGCCCATGCTCATATTGGCCACCGCGGGTTTCTTCGCGTGGGCGGTCACCCAGTCGATGCCGGCGATGACCTGGGCCGTGGTCCCCGACCCCTCGCTGTCGAGCACCCGGACCGCGACCACGTTCGCCTTCTTCGCGACGCCGTAGCTCTCGCCCGCGACGGTGCCGGCCACGTGCGTGCCATGTCCGTTTCCGTCCTGCGCGATGGCGTCGTCGTCCACGAAGTCCCAGCCGGAGGAGGCCCGTCCGCCGAAGTCCTGGTGGCTGACCCGGATGCCCGTGTCGATCACGTACACGGTCGCTCCGGCGCCGGCCGACTCCGGCCAGCTGTACGACCTGTCGAGCGGCAGGTCGCTCTGGTCGATGCGGTCGAGCCCCCACGAGGGCGGATTCGGCTGGGAGTCGTCGAGAACGACCCTCGTGTCCTGTACGACGGAGGCCACCTCGGGGTCGGCCGCGAGCCGCGCGGCCTGCTTCTCGCCGGCCGTCACCGCGTACCCGTTCAGCGCCCTGCTGTAGGTCTGGCGGACCGTCGCCCCGTACTTGCCGGCGAGGTCCTTGCCCGCCTCGGACGGGGCACTGGTTCCGCCCTTCAGCGTCACGATGTAGCTGCCCGTCACGGCGCCGGGCTCCCCGGCGCCGACTATCCGCCCCTGCGCGGGGGCGGCGTGTGCGGGCAGTGTGATGGCCGAAATCACCGCGGCCGTGGCGAGCGCGGTGAGCCCTCCGGCCCATCGCGTCCGCCGCTTCCGCGTCACTGGCACGGTCACTGCCATGGATGAGTTTCCCTCCTCAACTCGGCGCGGTCACACGCCAGTTGGCAGCCTCTCGTGCGGTGTGAAGTGTCACAAGGATGTACGAGGGGGCGGAATCGGCCATATCGCCCGTGTGAGTTGCGTGAGGGTTGCGGCAGGGCGCCACCGAGCGTGCGAGCCTGGGCGCATGTCGATCATTCACCGCACCACCGTCAAGCCCACCAAGCTCGAACTCCTGTCCGGCTGGCTGCCGAAACAGCCCTGGTACCAGGGGTCCGGAACCCCGGAGCTGACCAAGGCCGGAGGCTTCCGGCTCGAAGACCCGGCCGGTGAGGTCGGCATGGAGTTCATGGCCGTGACGGACACCTCCGGTGCGCGGCCGGTGACGTATCACGTACCCGTGTCCTACCGCGGCGCCCCGCTGCCGGACGCGCCCGGGGACGCGCTCATCGGCACCCTCGAACACGGCGTGCTCGGCGAGCGGTGGGTCTACGACGGGGCCCAGGACCCGCTGCTTCTCGGCCAGTTGACGGCGCTGCTGAAGGGCGAGGTGCCGGCGCACGCGCAGAGCATCGACGGCGCGCTGGAACCGGGGGTGTACGCCCGGCTCGACGGTGACGCCGCGGCGCCGCCGGAGATCGTCCGGGTACTGGAGTCCGGCGGGGCCGCGGCCGGCGCGGTGGGCGAGGTCAGCGCCGAGTGGCAGCGCGAGGACGGGCAGGCGGTGCGCGGGGTGTTCGTGACGGTCCGGGCTTCGGGTTCGTAGAGCTGGGGCCCATGGGGCGGGCCGGCCGGGGTGAGGGGGGCGCGGCCGGGCGCCTCACCCGGGCTGGTTCCGCGCGCCGTGGCCCGCGGGGCCGACGCCCACTAACGTCATGGGTGACGTAAGGGACGTGCGAGGGGGAGCGTCCCGCAGCGGTGCACCCGGCCGCGCCCCCGACCGACCGCCGACGCCCCCGCTGCACGCGCGAAAGGGGAACTGTGAAGGCCATCCGTCGTTTCACCGTCCGACCGGTCCTGCCCGCACCACTCGCCCCACTCCAGGAACTGGCCCGTAACCTGCGCTGGTCGTGGCATGCCGGAACCCGCGACCTGTTCGAAGCCGTCGACCCGGTGCGCTGGGCCGCGTCCGACGGCGACCCGATGCGTCTGCTCGGCAGCGTGCCGCCGTCCCGGCTCGCCGCACTCGCCGCCGATGAGGGGTTCCTCGCCCAGCTCGGCGAGGTCGCGGGCGACCTGCGCGGCTACCTCCAGGACGACCGCTGGTACCAGACCCAGGACCGGCGCGGCGAACTTCCGGCCGCCGTCGCCTACTTCTCGCCCGAGTTCGGCATCACGGCCGCGCTGCCGCAGTACTCGGGTGGCCTCGGCATCCTCGCCGGCGACCACCTCAAGGCCGCCAGCGACCTCGGGGCGCCCCTCATCGGCGTAGGGCTGCTGTACCGCCACGGGTACTTCCGGCAGTCGCTGTCCCGGGACGGCTGGCAGCAGGAGACGTATCCCGTCACCGACCCGAACGAACTGCCGCTGTCCCTGCTGTGCGAGGCGGACGGCACCCCCGCGCACCTGTCGATCGCCCTGCCCGGCGGGCGCAGGCTGCTCGCCCGCGTCTGGCAGGCGCAGGTCGGCCGCGTGCCCCTGCTCCTCCTGGACTCCGACGTCGAGGAGAACGACGCCCATGAGCGGGAGGTGACCGACCGGCTGTACGGCGGCGGCAGCGAGCACCGGCTGCTCCAGGAGATGCTCCTCGGCATCGGCGGGGTGCGGGCCGTGCGCACGTACTGCCGGCTCACCGGGCACCCCGCCCCCGAGGTCTTCCACACGAACGAGGGGCACGCGGGCCTCCTCGGCGTGGAGCGCATCGCCGAGCTGGGCGCCGAGGGCCTCGACTTCGACGCGGCCCTCGAAGCGGTCCGGGCCGGCACGGTCTTCACCACGCACACCCCCGTCCCGGCCGGCATCGACCGCTTCGACCGCGAACTGGTCGCCCGGCACTTCGGCGACGGCGCCGAACTCCCCGCGCTCGACGTGGAGCGCATCCTGGGCCTCGGCATGGAGACGTACCCGGGCGGCGACCCGAACGTCTTCAACATGGCGGTCATGGGGCTCCGGCTCGCCCAGCGCGCCAACGGCGTCTCCACCCTGCACGGCTCGGTCAGCCGCGAGATGTTCTCGGGCCTGTGGCCGGGGTTCGACGCCGAGGAGGTGCCGATCACGTCCGTCACGAACGGGGTGCACGCACCCACCTGGGTGGCCCCCGAGGTGTTCCGGCTCGGCGCCCGCCAGATCGGCGAGCGCCGCACCGAGGACGCCCTGTCCGTCGGCGGCTCGGACCGCTGGGACGCCGTCGGCGACATCCCCGACCAGGACATCTGGGAGCTGCGCCGGGACCTGCGCGGCCAGCTCGTCGACGAGGTGCGCCGGCGGCTGACGGCGTCGTGGCGCCAGCGCGGCGCGGGGGCGGCCGAACTCGGCTGGATCGACGGGGTCCTCGACCCCGACGTCCTGACGATCGGCTTCGCCCGCCGCGTCCCCTCCTACAAGCGGCTCACGCTGATGCTGCGCGACCCGGACCGGCTGATGCGGCTGCTCCTCGACGAGGACCGGCCGGTGCAGATCGTCGTCGCGGGCAAGGCGCACCCGGCCGACGACGGCGGCAAGCGGCTCGTCCAGGAACTGGTCCGCTTCACCGACGACCCGCGGGTGCGCCACCGCATCGTGTTCCTGCCCGACTACGGCATGGCGATGGCGCGCAAGCTCTACCCGGGCTGCGACATCTGGCTCAACAACCCGCTGCGCCCCCTGGAGGCGTGCGGCACCTCCGGCATGAAGGCGGCACTCAACGGCTGCCTCAACCTGTCCGTCCTGGACGGCTGGTGGGACGAATGGTTCGAGCCCGACTTCGGCTGGGCGATCCCGACCGCCGACGGCACGGCCACCGACGAGCACCGCCGCGACGACCTGGAGGCGGCCGCGCTCTACGACCTTCTGGAGCGCCGGGTCGCGCCCCGCTTCTACGAGCGCGGCCCCGAGGGCCTGCCCGACCGCTGGATCGAGATGGTCCGCCAGACACTCACCCACCTGGGCCCGAAGGTCCTGGCCGGGCGGATGGTCCGCGAGTACGTCGAGAAGCTGTATGCGCCCGCGGCCCGCGCCGACCGGGCGCTCACCCCGGACGCGGCACAGGAGCTGGCGGCCTGGAAGACCCGGGTGCGCACGGCCTGGCCGCGCGTCGCGGTCGACCACGTCGAGGCGTCGACCGCCACGGCGGAGCTCGGCGCGACGCTGTCCCTGCACGTCCGAGTGGCCCTCGGCGACCTGGCCCCCGACGACGTCGAGGTCCAGGCGGTGGCGGGCCGCGTCGACGCCGAGGACAGCATCGCGGAGGCGAGCACGGTCCCGCTGAAGCCGGTCGCGGGCCCCGACGACGAGGGCCGCTGGTCCTACGAGGGCCCCCTCTCCCTGGACCGCACGGGCCCCTACGGCTACACGGTCCGCATCCTCCCCACCCACCGCCTGCTGGCCTCGGCGGCCGAGGCGGGGTTGCTGACGGTGCCTTCGGAGACGGTGGGGGAGGGGGCGGGAGTACTGATGCGATGAGCCGCCCGCACACCTCGTCCGAGTGACATGCGCCCTCAACTTACCTACGACAAAGGTAAGTTGAGGTGTCATCCATTCGACTCAACGGGGGTTGCGTATGTCGGGGTCCGTGGGACAAGACCGGCCGATCGAGATCGTCCGGGCCGGTGAGGAGCACCTGGACGCCATCGTGGCGCTGGCCGAGGAGCGCCGTCTGGATCCCAGGGATCCGCAGGCGGGCCGGGCCGGTTTCCTCGTCTCCGACTACACCCGGGACGATTACCGGGAGCGGCTGTCCAGCGCCGAGCACTTCTGGGTCGCCGTCAAGGGTCCGGACGTGCTCGGTTATCTGCTGGCGTACAGCGACGCGCGCATCGGCCCCGACGAATGGCTCAACCACCGGATCAAGACGACGCTGGGCGCGTTCCTCGTCATCAAGCAGATCTGCGTCTCCCGCTCGGCCGCCCGCAGCGGGGTCGCCTCCCGCCTCTACCACCACGTACTGGAGCAGTGGCAGTCGAGTCCGGTGATCGCCGCTGTCGTCAGTGTCCCGTTCAACGAGGCGTCCACGCTCTTCCACCGCAAGCTCGGCTTCGAGGAGCTGACCCGGCTCACCCCGCCCGACGGGAAGGAGCGGATGGTGTGGGTGTGGCGCAAGCCGCGGGAGGCGATGCTCCAGGCGCAGTACGGGGTCGCCATCGACCTGTACAAGCACGAGGACGTCCTCAACTGGAACAAGCTGAACAACTTCTTCTACATCACCGCGGGGCTCGCGGCCGCGCTCGGCTTCACCCTCGGCCAGCGCGCTGACCCGAGCTCGTCGACGGCGGGCATCGCGGACACGCTCGCGATCGTCATCTCGGTCATCGGCCTCGGCTCGGCCGTCGCGTTCACCCAGATGCTGCGGTTCGGGCGGCGCTATCTGGGCGCCCGCAAGAACGCCGCCATGGAGCTCGAGGAGCATCTGTCCTGGCACGGCGGGCAGCGGATAGTGGGTCGGGAGGCGTCCATGCAGGGCAACGGCTGGCTGAAGCAGTCACCGACCGGGCTCATCATGATGCTGCTGCCGGCGCTCGTCTCACTGTGCTGGGGCACGATGCTGGTCATGCTGGCACTGGACCGGTGACACCGGCACGACAAGGGGCGCCCGGAGAGCTCCGGGCGCCCCAAGTGGGTACTTCTTGCGACTACTTGACGTTCACGCCCGCCCAGGCCGCGTCCACGCCCTTGTACTCGGCCGAGTCCGCGCCGTACAGGTCCTTGGCCGCGCTCAGCGTGCCGGTGCGCGCCGCCGCGTAGTTCGTGTTCGACGTGAAGTACGTCGTGAGGGCCTTGAACCAGATCTTCTCGGCCTTGTCGCGGCCGATCCCGGTGACGGTCGAGCCGTCGGAGGTCGGGGAGTCGTAGGCGACGCCGTTGATCGTCTTCTTTCCGCTGCCCTCGCTGAGCAGGTAGAAGAAGTGGTTGGCGATGCCCGAGGAGTAGTGCACGTCGACGTTGCCCGCGCCGGTCTTCCAGGCGTCGAGCGAGGCGCCGTCCTTGCTGGGCTTGTCCATGTAGCGCAGCGGGGAGCCGTCGCCGTTGATGTCGATCTTCTCGCCGATGAGGTAGTCGCCGACGTCCTCGCTGTTGTCCGCGTAGAACTCGACCGAGGCGCCGAAGACGTCGGACGTCGCCTCGTTCAGGCCGCCGGACTCGCCGCTGTAGACCAGGCCCGCGGTGGCCGAGGTGACGCCGTGGCTCATCTCGTGCGCGGCCACGTCGAGCGAGGTGAGGGGGTTCTTGTTGCCCTCGCCGTCGCCGTACGTCATGCAGAAGCAGCTGTCGTCCCAGAACGCGTTGACGTACGCGTTGCCGTAGTGGACGCGGGAGTAGGCGCCCTTGCCGTCACCGTTGATGCCGCTGCGGCCTTGCACGTTCTTGTAGTAGTCCCAGGTCTCCTGGGCGCCGTAGGCGGCGTCGACACCGGCGGTCGCGGCGTCGTTCGTCGTGCCGTCGCCCCACTTGTCGTCGGCGTCGGTGAACAGCGTGCCCTTGCCGGACGAGCCGTTCTTGAGGTCGTACGTGGAGTGGCCGCCGCGGGTGGCGTCCGTGAGGGAGTACGACGAGCCGGACTTCGTCGTGCCGATCTCGACGCTGCCGCTGTACGCGGACTCGCCGGTGCCGGTGTGGATCTCGTCGTACTCGAAGATCTTCTTGCCGGTCGCCGCGTCGGTGATGACGTGCAGCTTGCTCGGCGTGCCGTCCTTCTGCGTGCCGGTGACGACCTTCTCGTACGCGAGTCTCGGCGTGCCGGTCGCGGCCCACACGACCTTGCGGGCGCCGGACGGGGCGGCCTTGAGGGAGGCGCCGGCAGTGGTCACGTCGATCGACTTGGAGGTGGCGCGGGTGACGCCCTCGCGGCTGCCGGACTTCGTCTCGTGGACGACCATGTCGCCGCCGAGGACGGGCAGCCCGTCGTACGTGCGCTCGTAGCGGGTGTGGGTCGTGCCGTCGTGGTCCTTGACCACGTCGCGGACGACGAGCTTCTCCTTGGAGTCGAGCTTCAGCTCCTTGGCCGTCTGTGCCGCCTCGGCGCTCGCGTCCTTGAGAAGGTCCGCGTGGGCCGTCGCGCTCAGGGCCAGGGGAGTGGCCGAGGGGACGGCGGCCTTGGCGGAGGCGCCGGTCGCGGTGAACGTCCCGGCGACCAGAGCGCCGGCGGCGACGGCCGTGGCGAGGGACAGGGCGGTGCGACGGGATATGTGGGAGGTCACGAAGAAAGCTCCTTGAGTGTGGGGGGAGTGAGCTTTGCCGTGCGGGTGGTGCGAGTGGTGCGGATGGTGCGTTTCGTACGGGAGGGGCCGTACGGGGTGTGCGTGCCATGCGTGCTGTACGTGTCGTGCGGGGAAACTTTGACAGTTGAAGACCGGAGATGTCATGTACGTGATCGCAGGTTGGCCGGAATTCGTTCGTTGAGCGAAAACTGACGCACGTATTGCGAACGGAACATGAACGGCCCCGCCCATGAACGGCCCCGCACATGAACGGGCGCGCCGCCCCGGGGAGTTGAACCGCCGGGACGACGCGCCCAGACCTTGCCGGGTCGGAACCCGGAACCCGCTTACGGGAAGGTCAGCTTGAAGCTGTTGATGTAACCGGTGTCCTGCGCGCCGAGGTCCTTGGCCTGAAGCTTCCAGACGCCGTTGGCGTTCTCGGTCGAGGCGTTGACCGTGTACGTGGTCTGGATGTTGGGGGTCGGGTCGTACGTCGACGAGTGCAGCCGGTACGCCTTCCCGCTCGGGCCGATCAGGTCGACCTGGAGGTCACCGCTCCACGTGTGCACGATGTCGACGCCGACCTTCAGCGTGGACGGCGCCTTGCCGGAGATGCCGGTGACCGTGAGGGACGAGCTGACCGCCGCGCCGGGCGAGTCCGGGATGTTCACGTTCGCGTCGTTCGTGAACACCTTGCCGGTGCCCGGGTCGCCGCCGCCGGAGCGGGCGCCGACGTTGATCGCGGCGAACGCGTCCTGCACCGCCTTGTACTCGGTGGACGTCGTCCCGTACAGCTCACCCGCCGCCGCGAGGGCACCGGTGCGGGCGCCCGCGTAGTTGGTGGTCGAGGTGAACTTCGTGGTCAGCGCCTTGAACCAGATCAGCGCCGCCTTGTCGCGGCCGATGCCGGTGACGGGCAGGCCGTCCGAGGTCGGGGAGTCGTAGCTCGTCCCGTTGACGACCTTCGCGCCGCTGCCCTCGCTGAGCAGGTAGAAGAAGTGGTTGGCCGGGCCCGACGAGTAGTGCACGTCGATGCCGCCGAGCCCTGAGTACCAGGCGTCCTTGGACGCGCCGTCCTTGCTCGGCTTGTCCATGTAGCGCAGCGGGGTGCCGTTGCCGTTGATGTTGATCTTCTCGCCGACGAGGTAGTCGCCCGGGTCGGACGCGTTGTTGGCGTAGAACTCGACGGCCGCGGCGAAGATGTCGGAGGTCGCCTCGTTCAGACCGCCGGACTCACCGCTGTAGTTGAGGCCCGCGGTGTTGGAGGTGACGCCGTGCGTCATCTCGTGCGCGGCCACGTCGATGGAGGTGAGCGGCTTGGTGTTGCCGCTGCCGTCGCCGTACGTCATGCAGAAGCAGCTGTCGTCCCAGAACGCGTTGACGTACGCGTTGCCGTAGTGGACCCGGCTGTACGCGCCGACACCGTCCCCGCGGATGCCGGTGCGCCCCTGCACGTTCTTGTAGTAGTCCCAGGTCAGCGCGGCGCCGTAGTGCGCGTCGGCGGCGGCCGTCTCGGTGTTGCTCGCGCTGCCGTTGCCCCACGTGTCGTCCGTACCGGAGTACAGGGTGCCGGTCCCCGACGTGCCGCGGTTGAGGTTGTACGTCTTGTGGTTGCCGCGCGCGGTGTCGGTCAGCGTGTACGACGAACCGGACTGCGCGGTGCCGAGAGTGACCGTGCCGCTGTACTGGGTGTTGCCGGTGCCGTTCTCGATGGCCTGCCACTCGTGCAGCTTCTTGCCGGTGGCCGCGTCCGTGATGACGTGCAGCTCGTTCGGCGTACCGTCGTGCTGGAGGCCGCCGACGACGGTCTCGTAGGCGAGGGTGGGCTGCCCCTTGGTCGCGCCCTGGCCCAGCCAGACGACCTTGCGGGGGGCCCGGTCGGCCTCGGTCTTCTTCGAACCGTCGGCCCTGGCGAGGGTCAGCGCCTGGGACTCGGCCGCGGCCGGCTTTACGTCGGCGGTCGTCTCCACGCCCTTGAGCTGCGCCTTCGACGCCTTCGTGACGCCCTGCGCGGCACCGGACTTCGCCGCGTCGACGATCAGGTCACCGCCCAGGACGGGCAGTCCGGCGTAGGTGCGCTCGTAGCGGGTGTGGGTCGTCCCGTCCTTGTCCTGCAGCACGTCCCGTACGACGAGCTTCTCCTGGGAACCCAGGCCGAGGTCCTTCGCGGTGTCGGCCTTCGCCTTGCTGGTGTTCGCGGCGCGCAGCAACTCGGCGCGCTTCGCGGGGGAGAGCTTGACCGGCAGGGCGCCCGGATCGGCGCCGCGCGTGGCGTTGGCCGTGGCCTGCGTCGCCGGGTTCGCGTCCCGGGCGTCGGCCGCGGTGGCCGGGCCGGACTGGAACGCGACGGCGAGCAGGGCGGTGACGGCACCGACGGCCGCGGCGGCAGTGGCCCGGCGTCTGTGGGAGGTGGAGGTGCTTCTCAACGCTGACTCCTTCTGCGCGGCCGCATGGGTGTGCGGCCAGTGGGGACCGGGCGGCGGGTGGCCGGCCGGGCAGAACGCAGTGCAGGCAGTGCGGGACTCGCGGGTGCAGCGGTGTGGCTTGGAGCGGTGTGTCTCGGCCTCGCCCGGTTGCTGTGGGGCAACTGTGGGGTGGCCGTTCGGAAGAGTGGCAGTAGATGGCGCGTTCTGTCAGGGGCGCGACAAGAGGTTGGCCGGAAATGGTTCGGTGCGCGGAGGTGCGTGTTCGATATGCGGGTGTGGGGGTGGGTCGGGGTTGGGAAGATTCGGGGCTCTGCCCCGGACCCCGCTCCTCAATCGCCGGAGGGGCTTGATCGGCGGCCGGAGGGGCTTGAGTGGTCGCCGGAGGGGCTTGAGGAGCGGGGTGTTCCGGGTTAGCCCACCAGGCTCTCTCGCCATGCCCTGTGCAGGTCCGCGTAGGTTCCTGTGCCTGCTACCAGGGTGGACGGGGGGCCGTCCTCGATCACGCGGCCGTGTTCCATCACCAGGACGCGGTCCGCGATCTCCACCGTGGAGAGGCGGTGCGCGATGACCACCGCTGTCCGGCCGCGCAGCACCGTGAGCATGGCCCGCTGGACCGCCCGCTCCCCGGGGACGTCCAGGGAGCTGGTCGCCTCGTCGAGGATGAGCACCGCTGGGTCCGCGAGCAGGGCGCGTGCGAACGCCACCAACTGGCGCTGCCCGGCTGAAATTCGCCCGCCGCGCTTGCGCACGTCCGTGTCGTACCCGTCGGGCAGCGCCGTGATGAAGTCGTGCGCGCCGATCGCCTTCGCGGCCTCCTCGATCTCCTCGCGGGTCGCCTCAGGGCGGCCGATCGCGATGTTCTCGGCGACCGTCCCGGAGAACAGGAACGCCTCCTGCGTCACCATCACCACCCCGCGCCGCAGCTCCGCGTGGGACAGCTCCCGCAGGTCGACGCCGTCGAGCAGCACCTGTCCGTGCGACGGGTCGTAGAAGCGGGCGAGCAGTTTGGCCAGCGTGGACTTGCCCGCGCCCGTGGAGCCGACCACGGCGACCGTCTGCCCGGCCGGCAGCCGCAGGTCGAAGCGCGGCAGCACCTCACCGCCCGTGCGGTAGCCGAACGAGACGTCGCGGAAGTCGACTTCGCGTCCGGGGCGGCCGTCGCGCGGCGCGGGCAGCTCGCGCGGTGTCCCGGGCTCCGGCACCGACGGTGTCTGTTCGAGCAGGCCCGCGATCTTCTTCAGGGACGCGGCCGCCGATTCGTAGGAGTTGAGGAACATCGCGAGCCGGTCGATGGGGTCGTACAGGCGGCGGACGAAGAGGACCGCGGCGGCCAGCACGCCGAGCGCGAGTGTGCCGCTCGCGACCCGGTAGGCGCCCCACAGGACCATGCCCGCGACCGCCGTGTTGGCGAGGAGGCGGGAGCCGACGACGTAGCGCGCCATCTCCAGCATGGCCGTGCCGTTGGCCCTTTCGTGGCGGTGGTTCAGGGCGCCGAAGTGCTCGTCGTTGGCCCGCTCCCGGCGGAACGCGCGCACCGGCCGGATCCCGTTCATCGTCTCGACGAACTTCACGATGACCGCCGCGATCGCCGACGAGCGCTCCCCGTACGCCCGTGCGGCCCGGCGCCGGTACAGGCGGATCAGCACGGACAGCGGGATGAAGGAGAGCGCCGCGACCGCGCCGATACCCAGGTCGAGCCAGAGCAGCATCGCCGTGATGTAGAGCGAGGCGAGGATGACGTTGACCAGTTCCTGAAGGCCCTCCGCGAGCAGTTCGCGCAGCGCCTCGACGTCCGTCGTGGCCCGGGAGATGACCCGGCCCGAGGTGTACCGGTCGTGGAAGTCGACGCTGAGCGCCTGCGCGTGCCGGAAGATGCGGCCGCGCAGATCGACCAGCACGTTCTGGCTGACGCGGGCGGAGAACCGGATGTACGCGTACTGGAAGGCGGCCGAGCAGCACGCGGTGAGCAGGAAGCCGGCGCCGACCGCGATCAGCGGCCCGTAGTCGTGCGCCCGGAACGCGGGCACCGCGCGGTCGATGGCGTACGCGACGATCAGCGGCCCGGACTGCACGGCCGCCTGCTGGAGCAGCAGCGCGAGGACGGTCAGCCACGCCGCGCGGCGGTAGGGCGCGAGCAGGGAGCGCAGCAGCAGGCCCGTCGCCCCCTTGGAGGTGGGCAGGTCGTCCTGGTCGAACGGGTCGCCGGGGGAGACCGGCCCGGTCGGCCTGATCTCGTCGTCCGCCGGGCCGTCCGGTTGTGTGCTCACCCCGGTGTTCGCCGTGGTCGTCATGCCTGTGCCGCCTCTCGCGTCTCGCCCGCGGGGTCCCCGGACATCAGATGCCGGTACTCCGCGCTCGTGCGCAGCAGTTCGTGGTGTGTGCCCACCGCCGTGATCCGCCCCTTGGAGAGCAGCGCCACCCGGTCGGCGAGCAGCACCGTGGAGGGGCGGTGCGCGACGACGAGGGCGGTGCTGTCCGCGAGCACCCGGCGCAGCGCGGCCTCCACGGCGGCCTCCGTGTGGACGTCGAGCGCGGACAGCGGGTCGTCCAGGATGAGGAAGCGGGGCGCGCCGACGACGGAACGGGCGAGCGCGAGGCGCTGGCGCTGGCCGCCCGACAGACTCAGCCCCTGCTCGCCGACCTCCGTGTCGACGCCGTGCGGGAGGCGCTGTACGAAGTCGGCCTGCGCCACCCCGAGCGCCCGCTCCACCTGCTCGGGTGTGCCGCTCTCCGCCCCCATCAGCACGTTCTCGGCGACCGACGCGGAGAACAGGGTGGGCTCCTCGAAGGCCATCGAGACCAGGGTGCGCAGCTCCTCGCGCGGCAGGGAGGTGATGTCCCGCCCGTCGAGCGTGATGCGCCCCGCCGTGACGTCGTACAGGCGCGGCACGAGCGCGGTCAGCGTCGTCTTGCCGCTGCCGGTCGCACCGACCAGGGCCATCGTCTCGCCGGACCGGATGTGCAGATCGATGCGGCGCAGCGTCGGCTCGGAGTCCTCGGCGGCGTCCGGGTAGCGGAACTCGACGCCGTCGAACCGGAGTCCGCCCTCGCCGGGTTCGACGGCGGCCCGCCCGACCCGCGGGTCCTCCTCCTCGGCGTCCATCACCTCGAAGTACCGCCGCGTCGCCGTCGCCGCCTCCTGGCTCATGGCCAGCAGGAAGCCGATGGACTCGATGGGCCAGCGCAGCGCGAGCGCCGTCGACAGGAACGCGACGAGGGTGCCCGCCGACAGCGTGCCGTCGGCGACCTGGACCGTGCCGATGACGAGGGCCGCGCCCAGGGCCGCCTCCGGCAGCAGCGTGATCACCGCGAGGATGCCGGCGAGCAGCCGCGCCTTGGTCAGTTCGGTGCCGCGCAGGGTGCGCGACAGCTCGTGGAAGGCGCGGGCCTGGCTGCGGTGCCGCCCGAAACCCTTGATGATCCGGATGCCGAGCACGGACTCCTCGACGACCGTCGTCAGATCGCCGACCTGGTCCTGCGCGCGGCGCGACGCCTGCGCGTACCCGTGCTCGAACCGGTAGCAGACCGCGATCAGCGGCACGGCCGGCGCAAGGAGTACCAGACCGAGGCCCCAGTCCTGCGCCACGAGCAGGGCGAGCCCGGCGGCGATCGTCACCCCGTTCACGATCAGGAACGTCAGCGGGAACGCGAGGAACATCCGCACGACCATGAGGTCCGTCGTGCCGCGCGACAGCAACTGGCCCGAGGCCCACCGGTCGTGGAAGGAGACGGGCAGCCGCTGCAGATGCCGGTACAGGTCGGCGCGCATCGCCGCCTCGACGCTCGCCAGCGGCCGCGCGATGAGCCAGCGCCGCAGCCCGAACAGGAGCGCCTCCACGATGCCGAGCGCGAGCAGCACCCCGGCGCCGAGCCAGACGCCGCCCGGATCCCGGTCGGTGACCGGCCCGTCCACGATCCACTTCAGCACCAGCGGGAACAGCAGCCCGAGACAGGAGGCGACCACGGCCACCGCGGCGGCGCCCGCCCACCGGGCCCGCACCGGCCGTACGTACGGCCACAGCCGCAGCAGCGGCTGCACCGCCGACTGCCGTACGGGCACCGCGAGTTGATCCGTCTCGTCGATCCGGCCGGGGTCCGTGGTAGTTGCATCCGTAGTCGCCATCAGGGGTGAGACTACGGTTCGGCACTGACAACGCCCACCGGGTTTTCGAGCTGGACCGCGACGTTTCAGACGCGGTGCACGGTATGCAGGCTCCGGGCGTAGACGCCGGTGCCGTCCAGGAGCGAGGCGCCGCCCAGATCCCCCAGGGTGGGGCCGTTGCCCGTCTTGCGGCTGGACAGGAAGCGCCGCTTGCCCGCCGCGTCCTCGCCGAGGTAGATCCCCACATGGTCGACCGTGACCGTGACGGTGTCGTCGCCGGAGTCGGCGTTGAACAGCACCAGGTCGCCCGGCTGCAACAGCGTCGCGGCCGGTGGCGTGGTGCCGTCGGTGCGGTCGATACGGACGCCCGGCGCGTGCTCGGCCATGTCGCGCGACTTGCGGGGGAGGCGGGTGCCCGAGGTGTCCGCGCCCGCGGCCAGCGGCACGCCGAGATGATGGCCGTACACCATCCGCGCGTAGCCGGAGCAGTCCAGGTTGCCGATCTGCTTGCTGGAGGGCCCTGTGTAGGCGCCGTCGGGGAACGTCCAGCCGATGCCCATGTACTCGTGGAAGTCGGCGCCCTCGTAGCGGTAGCCGTGCGGATCCAGGTATCCGTAGCCGGCCTCGCCCAGGACCTGCTTGCCCGCTGTCGGCCCCGCGCCCGCCGTGACCGTGGGCGCACCCGCCAGGAACATCGCCGCGTACGCCAGCACGTCGGGGGCCGTTGAGCCGGCCCAGACGCGGACGGTCCGCTCCAGGTCGGCGGTCCACGTCCCGTCGAACGGCTCGTCCAGGACCCGCACCCACGTGTCGTGCGTGACGCTCGGCCGCGCCTGCCACGTGGCGGCGGACACCTGGAAGCGGCTGACGGCCAGCGTCACCGGCAGGTTGGCGCAGCCGTCGTTGGCCAGCGCCCGCAGGCCCACCCGGCCCGCGCCGAACGTCGCGTCGGTGACGTCGACGGTCCACGTCGACGGCTCGGCGGCCGTCGCGCGCCACGCCTTGACCCTGATCCGGGTCCCCTCCCGGCGGACACGGATCGTCCAGTCCGTGCCGGCCGGAACGGCGCTGTCCAGCGTGAGCGCGGTGGTCAACTGCGTGACCACGTCGCCGACTTCCTTCTCCACGCGCAGCTGGACCGCGCCGGACGTCAGGAAGGACAGGCGGGCCCGGTAGCTGTTGTGAGTGTCCTGGTAGCCGAAGGACAGCGCGTACGAACAGGCCTCGCCCGCGGGCACCTTGTCGAAGTGGGCCACAGCCCGCACGTCGACGTCGGTGACGGCGTCGTCGCGCAGACTGGCATGCCGACTCGCGTAGTCGGTGCTGAGCCGGATGAGGCCCGCGCCCGGGACGACCGAATAGTCGTCGGCGGCGGGCCCGAGCGTCGACCAGCTGCCGCCGCCGGGGGAGGTCCCCCAGTACGCGCGGTCCGCCGCGGGCAGCGAGGTGTCGGGCAGGGTGCGCTGGAAGGTGTCGACGAAGGGCTTCTTGTCCTCGGTGAACGTCCGCTCGGGTCCCGGCAGGGCCACGGTCCGTGCTCCGTGCGTCAGGAGCGCGACCCGCCTGCCGCCGGACAGCACCTCGGTGCGCGCGGGAGTTCCGTCGAGGACGGCGACCGTCAGCGGGTCGCCGAGGGTCAGCCGCGAGAAGTACGAGGCGTCGAGGGCGGGCAGCGACACCGACGAGCGGGGGCCCGCGAGGCTCCCGGCGGCGAGGGGCTCGGCCGCGGGCTCCGCACCTGTCGCGGCCCGCGCGCTCGCGCCGCCGAGTCCGGCGACCGGGACGAGGGCGGAGACACCGAGGGCCGCGAGCAGGCCGCGCCGGGACGTGTGGGGCGTGGCGGACATATGCGTTCAGCCCATCTTGGCCAGCTGACGCCGGACCAGGTCGGTGGGGTGCGGGAAGTCGGTGCCGGTCGTGACCGAGGCGAGGTTGACGGCGGGGAAGTAGGCGAGCGTCGCCCCCTTGCGCGCGACGACGACCTTCAGCGGGGACCGGGTGCCGTCGGCGTCCACGGTCAGCGTCAGGCCCATCGCCTCGTCGGCGCCTTCGGGCGCGAGCGCCTTCTTGACCCGCACCGTCCTCACCCGCTCGCCGTCCAGGCGGTAGGTGTACCCGTGCGCGCACCGGTCCGCCGCCTCGCTGAGGTCCGCCATGGCTCGTTCGGCGCCCTTGTCGTCGTAGGCGGCGAGCGTCAGGAACACGGAGGTCATGTCGGGGGCGACGGCGATCGCGTCCTTCTCGCCGGCCGCCTTCTCCTTCTCGCGCGCCGGCTCGCCGATCCACATACGGCGCACCGATGCCGAGGGCTCGCCCACCACCGTCGCGGCCTGCACGTACGCGAGCGGCGCGCACGCGGCGTCGTCGACGTCCACGGCGCCCTGCCGCGCGAAGTCCTTCGGGGAGACCTGATCGGTGACCGTGCCGTCCTCGATGTCCTTCTGGGCGAGCGCGGCGGCGTCGAGCTGCGGGCTGCTCAACGTCCGCCGGTCCGTGCCACCGCCCAGGAGGACATCGGGGGCGCCGGACGCGGCCGTGCCGGTGTCCTGGGCGGCGGAGGTGTCCGGGTCCCGCTCCGTGGAGCCGGACCCGCAGCCGGTCAGCAGCAGTCCGAGGCCCAGCGCGAGGGCCGGGGCGTGGATGCGCAGGCGTGCCATGGTGCTTCCTTCGTCGGTGCCGCTCAGCCGAAGCTGAGCTTGTTCGTCTTCCACTGGCTGTCGGCGCTGATGACGGTCGTCCCGGTGCCGAGGGCGGTCTTGCCGCCGGCGTAGAACTTGATGCTGCCGTCGGCGGCCATCGCCCACAGGTCGGGGATCTTGTCCTTGTTGACGTCCGGCGTGCCGTGCAGGAACGCCATGGGGTACGCGCTGGTGGTCCAGCCCGTGGCGTACGTGGCGTCGGAACCGCCGAGCGAGTCCGCGGACGTGGACAGCGAGGCCAGGGTGGCGCCGCCGGTGGTGGCGGGCGCACCGAGGCGCAGCCGCAGGTTGTCCGACTCCGAGCGGAACAGCAGGTCGGGCGTGCCGTCGACGTTGACGTCGCCGACCGTGACCAGATCGCGGTCCAGCCAGGCGGACGTGGCGATCTGGGCCGCCGTGGAGAACGTCGCGCCGGTGTACCCGGTGAACGCCCACAGGCCGCCGCCCGCCGTCGTGGCGAACAGGTCCATCCGCCCGTCGAGGTCGTAGTCGCCGAGGACCAGCTGGTCGAACGTGGCCGGGTCCGGGGCGTTCGGCGGCAGCCGTACGTCCAGGCGCCGGTCGATGTCGGTGCCGCCGTAGCCGTCGCCCCGGTACACGTACAGCTTGCCGTCGGGCATGCGCGCCAGCAGGTCGGTGACGCCGTCGCCCGGCATCAGATCGCCGCTGTGGGCGAGCAGCGCGGGCTTGCCGTCGGCGCCCTTCCAGTAGCCCGCGGCGAGCGGTTCCTCGCCGTCGCCGGGGGAGTTGATGAGCAGTTCCCCGTCCTTCTCGGCGGCCGACAGACCACGGTGCAGGTCCCCGGTCTCGCTGGAGGGGTACATGCGCAGATTGCCGTCGGAGTCGATGGCGTACACGTCGGGAATGGTGTCGCCCGTGACGTCCCCGGGCTGGTCGGCCGCGTCGCGCGGGCTCACGTAGAACACGTAGGCGGTGGGCCCCGACGGGTTGCCCGCGCCGTCCTTGGCGCACACGTACAGGACGTTGGGCCCCGCCAGCTTCGGCTTGATGGTCACGGTGCCGGTCTTGCCGGCCGCCACCGTGAGCGTGCTGGAGCAGGACGAGGAGTTGAGCGCGTACCCGAAGGCGGTGACGTCGGTGTCGCCGTCAGGGGCGAAGGTGAAGGTGCCGGACTCGCCGAACTTCTTCTCCGACCACACGTCTCCGTTCTCGCCCTCCTCCGGGTAGTCGGTGGAGGTGACGACGGGGGAGTTGGGGAAACTGGCGTCGTAGACGAACCGGCAGGTCGGGTCGTAGCCGGACTTGTTGAGCGGCGCCCAGTCCGACACCGCGTCCGTCTCGTCCTCGGCCTGCACCTGCCAGGAGTACGTCCATCCGTTGGTCAGCGAGGAGGCCGGGTACTTCACCGACGCGTTGCCGCCGGTGGTGGTGGCGCCGGACTTCTCCACCGTCGTGGAGTCCTGGTAACCGGTGCGCCACAGCTCGAAGTTGAGTTTGTCGAGGTCCTTGTCGGCGTCCGAGCTGTGCGCGGACAGCACCAGGTCGCGCTTGCCGACGCGCGGGTAGGGCTCGCTGCGGCTGCACGTCGGTCCCGGCGACATGTCGAGCGAGGAGGGCACCGCCGGCTTGCGGTAGTAGTTCACCGAGAGGCGGGGTGCCGACGACCCCTCCGCCTTGAACTTCTTCCAGGCGTACGTGGACGACTCGTCGTAGGCCTGGAAGCCGATGGTGGTCGACCCCCAGCCGCCGTCCGCCGCGTCCTGGGCGAGCCCCTTGGCGTCGAAGCTCACATAGGCGTCGGGGCACGACGAGTTGTAGCCGTGCGCCATGTCGTGGGTGTCGAGCTTGGTCTTCCAGGCGGGCTGGTTGCTCCAGGTGGTCTTCGAGGAGATCGAACCGGTCTGCCACAGCTCGACCACGCGCCCCGAGCACGACCACGAGTACGTCTCCAGGACGCGCACGCTCGCCGAGGTCACCTTGGCGCCCTTGATGTTCTCCAGGTCGAGCCGGAAGAAGGAGCGCGAGGTGCCCCAGGTGTCGGCCTCGTAGCCGACGCGGGCCTCGGTGGTGCCGGTGTTGTAGTTGGCGCCGTCGTAGAAGCTGGAGGACGGGTACTTCTTGTACGCGGTCGTCCAGTTGGTGGTGTGCCCGTAGAACGACGGGTCGATGAAGAGCGGGTACTCGGTCGACGCGGCCTGCGCCAGTGTGCGGCCGGGCGTGACGGTCAGCGTGGTGTCCGTGGTGCCGGGCGCGCTCAGTTCGGCGTCCGCGGTGGCGGTGTGCGTGCCACCGTCGGGCCCCGCCAGGCCGCGCAGGGCGAGGACCTGGCTGTCGGTGAGCCGATCGGTTCCGGTGTGCCAGGCGGCCGGCCGGACACCGCTGTCGCCGCGGCCGCCGGTGAAGGCCGCGGGATCGGCGTCGGGTGCGGAGGCCGGATCGGTGGGCGCGTCCGTGTCGTCGGCGTCGGAGGGCGCGTCCGGCGTCTCGTCGGTGCCGTCGTGCGGGGGCGCGCTCTGGTCCGTGGCGTGCGGGGCCGGCTCGTCGGACGGCTCCGCGGGCTGCGGGTCGTCGCCCTGAGTGACGGCGGGCTCGCCCGCCGAGTCCCACATGTAGGGGGTGGGGCTGACGGCGATCTCCGCGCCCGAGGTGTCCTGCGCGGTGACCGACTTCGTGCCCGGGTCGAGGTGGAACGTCAGGTCCGGCGAGGACAGGCCGTACGACAGCGTGCGCAGCGCGTCGGAGGCCGCGGCCTCGGCGGTGTGCACGATCAGCACGTGGTTGAAGCCGCTGTCGCGCGCGGTCAGCAGCAGGTCGACGTCCGGCAGCACGTCCCGGTACAGCGCGCGCTCGCCGTCGATCACCGGGGCGGGCAGCGTGCCGGGCCAGGACAGGGTGATCTCGTGTCCCGCACTGGTGAGCGTGACCAGGTCGGTGAACTCCGTAGCGGCGTCGGCGGTCTGACGTGCGGTGGTGCCGGTGCCGGTGCCGGTGCGGGTGCGGGTGCCGGTCGCGGGCACGGTGAAGACGGCGGACCGCGCGGTGCCGCGGGCCGTCGTCGGGCCGGTGTGCGTGGCGGCCCGGCGCGCGCTGTGCGTCGTCCTGCCGCCGCCCGCGGAGAAGACCACCGGGTCGGCGGACGCCTTCGGGGCCCAGCCGCGCGCGGTGCGGTGCAGTGCGGTGTCGAGCGGCTTCCACTCGCCGTCGACCTTGGCCCGGAACGGGGCGGCGGAGGACTCCAGTCGGAAGCTGCCGTCCGGCTTGGCGTACGTCGTCGTGGACTCGGTGCGCAGCGCGGTGACCTCGACGAGGTGTCCGGTGGCCCGCGCCTTGTCCTGGGCTGCCTGTTCACCGACGGCGGCCCGGGCCGTGCCGCGCGCGTCCCGCGCGGGTGCCGCGTCGTCCGCCAGCAGGGGGACCAGGACCCCGGCCCCCAGCGCGGCCGCCACGCAGGCGGCGATCGCCCCCGAGGCGCGACGGCTCGGCAGGCGCCGGAAAAGACGACGATCCACGGCAGTGAACCCCCTTGTGGAAACCGCGGTTGGGCAGAGCCGCTAGAGCATGGACGACACAGGTCCGTTGCGCCAGCTACATCAATCACCCACAGACGTAATGGAATTGTGATGTGGGGGTGGAACCGCCCGGCTGTCGAAGCAGTCGCCGTGTCGGCTGTCTGAGGACTTAATCCCTGATGTGCCATGAAATCCGGCATCCCGCCACTTGTTTCGATCGAAGATGATCAAGAAGGCGAGTTACGTCCGACTCGCCGCGCTCGCCCCGGATTCAGGGCGGCTGATCATGCTTGCCGTGAAGTGAAGCGACTTGCTCCGCTTGTGCCGCTTGATGGTGTGACGCACTTCATAATCGGCCTCGAGGGCCTGTTTGACCTGCGCATGGCCAGTCCGCATGATTCCGCCGATCGGTTTCATCGCGACGGGTGTACGGATCTCTGACGTTCGGTCAGCCTCCGTCGCTCCTGCCTTGATTGGGGGCTTCGGCGACGTGTGGGGTGCGCTCTCTTGGTCCGGCCGCGGACGGCTGGCTCGTACCGGTGTTCAGCGACGCCGACGGGCGGCGCTGCGACTGACGGTGATCGGCGCGCTGTTCATGGCGCTCGTCGTAGGCACCTTCGCGGGCAGCGCCGTTGCCGCGCCGCCCGGCGGCGGCGACCGCAGCGGCGTCGACCTGGTGGACCTGCCCGACCGTGACCCGGCGCTGGCCGCCGAGGACAACGCGCTCGACGAACTGGCCACCTCCGACGCGGCACCGCCCAAGGAGTACGACCCGGCGGCGACCACCGTGCCCGTCGACACCACGCCCGCGCAGAAAGAGGTGACCGGTCTCGCCCCCGGCGACAGCGTCACCGTGGGCGACCTGCCCATCGAGGTCGGCGCCCCCGAGGACGCCACCGCCGAGGAAGCCGCCTCCCTCGAAGGCACCTGGCAGGCCTCCCTGGTCCCGCAGACCGAGCTGGACGCCGTCTCCATGGAGGGCCTCGCCTTCAAGGTCACTCCGCCCGCCGGCGCGACCGGTGAGGCCACCGTCTCCCTGGACTACACCGCCTTCGCCGAGCTGTACGGCGCCAACTGGGCCGACCGCCTCAACCTCGTGCAGTACCCGAGCTGCGTCCTGACCAGCCCGGACGTCGAGTCCTGTACGGAACCGGTCGCGCTCGACACCGACCAGGAGGTCACGGCGAAGGACGACGACACCGAGGACGACGGCAAGCTCGACGGCCGCCGTCAGCTGACCGCCACCGTCGACGTCGCCGTACTCGCGGGCGCGGCCCCCGCCACCACCGCCTCCACCGCCCGCGCCGACGGCAAGGGCACCGACCTGGCCGACGACGCGCTGTACCGCGGCCCGCCCGGGGCGAAGGCCGCCACGCAGGCAGCCGACTCCGGCTCCGGCGGCAGCGTCCTCGTCGCCGGTTCCCACGGCAGCGGCGCACAGGGTGACTTCTCCGCGACCCCGCTGGTCAGCGCGGGCAGCTGGTCCGCCGGAGGCTCGTCCGGCGCGTTCACCTACTCGTACGCGCTGAACGCGCCCAGCGTCCCCGGCGGCCCCTCGCCGAGCGTGGCGTTCTCGTACAACTCGCAGGTCGTGGACGGCCGCACGTCCGCCACCAACAACCAGCCCTCCTGGATCGGCGACGGCTGGGAGTACAACCCCGGCTCCATCACCCGCACCTACAAGGGGTGCACCGACGACCGGGACAAGGGAAACAACGCCGACCACAAGACCGGCGACCTGTGCTGGGGCAGCGCCAACGCGGTGATGACGCTCGGCGGCACCACCACCGAGCTGGTCAGGAACGACGCCGACGGCAGCTGGGTCACCGCCAACGGCGACGGCTCCAAGGTCGACCTGATCAAGGACACCTCGCTCGCCAACGGCGACAACGACGGCGAGTACTGGCGCATCACCACGCGCGACGGCATCCGCTACTACTTCGGCCGCAACAAGACCACCGAGTGGAAGACCGGCGACCCGCTCACCAACTCGGTCCTGACCGTGCCCGTCTCCGGCAACCAGTCCGGCGAGCCCTGTTACGACGCGTCCTTCGCCAAGTCCTTCTGCGACCAGGGCTGGCGCTGGAACCTGGACTTCGTCCAGGACCCGCAAGGCAACATGATGTCCCTGTGGTGGAGCAAGGAGACCAACCACTACGCCAAGGACAACAAGTTCAAGGCGGCCGTCTCCTACGACCGCGGCGGCTACCTCAACCGCATCGACTACGGCCAGCGCGCCGCCACCCTCTACACAGCGAAGCCCATCTCGCAGGTCGTCTTCGACACCGACGAGCGCTGCTTCAAGGAGGGGGAGGTCAGCTGCTCCGACGCCAACTTCGCCTCGGGCAACTTTGCGCAGAACCGCATCTGGTACGACACCCCGGCCGACCTGTACTGCGCGGGCGGCACCAAGGAGTGCTGGGTGCCCGTGCCCACCTTCTGGTCCCGCAAGCGGCTGGCCAAGGTCACCACGCTGACCCAGCGCACCGAGGGCTCCACCGAGCTCACCCCGGTCGACCGCTGGACCCTCGGCCAGTCGATGCCGGCCCACCGCACCGACGAGGGCACCGCCCTGTGGCTGGAGTCGGTCACCCGCACCGGCTACACCGCCGACGGAGAACCGGCCGAGAAGTCCCTGAACCCGGTCGAGTTCCTGCCCAACACGCAGTCCATGCCCAACCGCGTCAAGCGCGGCGCGAAGGACCCCAACCCCGTCTTCGACCGGCTGCGCATCCAGCGCGTCGTCAACGAGTACGGCGGCGAGACCGTCGTCGACTACAAGAAACCCGACGAGGGCAGCGCCTGCGCGACCGGCACCGGCTTCCCCAAGCCCGAGGCGAACACGGGGCTCTGCTTCCCCGCGTACTGGCACCCCGACCCCGACAAGGCCGACGAGACGATCGACTGGTTCCACAAGTACGTCGTCGCCGGCGTGCGGGAGCTGCCCAACGTCGTGGGAACCCCGGCCGAGACCACCGCATACGCCTACCTGGGCGACGGCGCCTGGGCGCTGAACCAGGCCGAGTTCTCCAAGAAGAAGACCCGCACCTACGACCAGTGGCGCGGCTTCGGCCTGGTCCGCACGATCACCGGCGCGGACTCCACGACCCCGTACACCTCCACCACCCGCGGCATGTCCGAGACCCGCTACTTCCGCGGCATGGACGGCGACCCGCTGCCCGGTGGCGGCAAGCGCGAGGTCGTCGTCAAGGACCATGACGACGACAAGATCGCCACCGACGACTTCGCCTACCAGGGGCGGGTCGCGGAGACGCTCACGTACACGAAGTACGACGGCGATCTGCTGACCCGCTCGGTCGACTACCCGACCACGCCCGAGGTCCTCGCGACCCGCGACCGCGACGACGGCGTCCCCGCGCTGAAGGCGTACCGCGTCAACACCGGCAAGTCGAAGACCTGGACCCGCTCGTCGGGCAGCGGCGACGACACCCGCACCGAGCGCACGACCACGACCACCAGCACGTACGACGCCACCTACGGTCTGCCCGTCACGGTGGAGACGACCGCCGACACCAAGACCGGCGACACCACGTGCACCGTCAACTCCTATGTGCACAACACCGGGGCGAACCTGATCGGGCTGCCCAAGCAGTCCCTCACCACCGCCGGGACCTGTGCGCACGCCCCGTCCGCCACCGCCGCCGAGTGGATATCGGGCTCCCGCGTCGCCTACGACAACCAGGCCTACGGCACCGCGCCGACCACCGGCCTCGCCACCGCGACCTGGGACATCAGCGGCGACGGCGGCGCCTGGACCGACAACGGCACCGTCACCTACGACAGCTACGGCCGCGCCACCAGCACCACGGACGCGCTGAAGCACAAGGAGACCACCACCTACGGGCCGAGCACCGGCCAGGTCTTCAAGGTCACCAGCACCAACGCGCTGAGCCAGTCCAGCACGTCGACGATCGACCCGGCGCGCGGCACCACGCTCAGCGACACCGACCCCAACGGCAACACCACCGCCTACGCCTACGACGCGTACGGCCGCACCACCTACACCTGGGCCCCGGGCCAGACCCCGGGCGACACCGACGAGGCGTCGGCCCACTTCACGTACACGATCGTGCAGGGCGAGCCGGTCCACGTGACCAGCGAGAGCCTCAAGGAGGACGGCTCCTACGACAAGGGCGTCACCTTCTACGACGGCCTCGGCCGCGAACGCCAGCGCCAGGAGCCGGCCGTCGGCGGCGGCCGGCTGGTCACGGACACGCTCTACAGCGCCGACGGCACGGTCAGCCAGACGAACAACGCGTACTTCGCGAACGGTGAGCCCGGCGACCAGATGTTCGACGTCGACTCCGACGGCCAGGTGCAGAACGCGACGCTGTACGCCTACGACGGCCTCGGCCGCGTACTGACCGAGACCCCGTACCTCGCGGGCGTCGCCAAGCCGTCCAAGGCCACCAGCTACCAGTACGGATCCGACTACTCCGTCGTCAACGACCCGGCAGGCGGCACCAAGCAGCGCTCGTACACCGACGCGCTCGGCCGCACCACCCGCGTCGACACGTACACGGACATCGACCGGACCGCGTTCCGCTCCACGCACTACGAGTACGACACCCGCGGCGACCGGGTGAAGGCCGTCGACAGCGAGGGCAACGCCTGGTCGTGGACGTACGACGCGCGCGGCCGCGAGCTGACCGCGACCGACCCGGACACCGGTACCTCGCACACCACGTACGACGTCCTGGACCGCAGAGAGACCACCGAGGACGCCCTGGGCGTCACGGTGTGGACGAAGTACGACGAACTCTCGCGGCCCCTGGAACAGCGCCTGGACAACGACTCCGGCAAGCTGCTCCAGGCCAACACCTACGACACGGTCACCGGCGGCATCGGCCAGCCGGCCACCGCCACCCGCTACACCGACGGCCTGGGCTACACCCTGTCCGTCAGCGGCTACACCGAGGACTACCAGGCGACCGGACAGCAGCTGAAGCTGCCGCCGTCGATCGCCACGCAGTACGGCCTGAAGGACACGTACACCTACTCCTACGACTACTCCGAGCAGGGGCAGCTGCGTTCCAGGACCTTGCCGGCGGCGGGAGCGTTCGGCGCGGAGAAGGTCGTCACCCGCTACAACGAGGACGGCCTGCCGGTCTCCACCTCAGGCCTCAACTGGTACACCGCGGACACGGAGTACAGCCCGTGGGGCGAGGTGCTGCGCTCGGTCGCGGGCGAGCAGCCCAGCCGGGTGTGGACGACGAACCTGTACGACACCACCACCGGTGAGCTGACCCGGCAGATCGTCGACCGCGAGTCCACCAGCGACACCACCGCCGTCACCGGGCACCGGGTCAACTCCCGTTACTACGCCTACGACAGCGCCGGCAACATCACCCAGACCACCGACGTCAGCAACAGCACCACCGACCGCCAGTGCTTCACCTACGACGGGCTCGGCCAGCTGAGCGAGGCGTGGACCTCGCCCAACGAGGCGTGCAAGCCCACCGGCAAGACGTCCGCCGCGCCGTCCTACGACGACGGCACGGCCAACGTGACGGCGGCGAACGACGGTTACTGGCAGTCGTTCACCTACGACGAGATGGGCAACCGCAAGAAGCTCGTCGAGCACGACGCGAGCGGCGACACGGCCAAGGACGCGACGACCGACTACGCCTACGGCAAGGCGGACGGCAGCCAGCCGCACACCCTGACCGGCATGCAGCGCACGTACACCACGGACGCGGGCGCCCACGTCAAGGAGTCCTCGACGCTCCAGTACGACGCGAGCGGCAACGCGACGACCCGGACCACGGGCGGCAACGAGCAGGGCCTGACCTGGACCTGGGACGGCCAGGCCGAGACGGTGTCCGGCTTCGGCGCGAACGGCGCGGGCGAGTTCGTCAACACGGCCTCCAAGCGCTGTCTCGACGTGCAGTCCTCCTCGACGGTGACCGGCACCCCGCTGCAGATCCACGCCTGCAACGGCACCAAGGCCCAGAAGCTGCGCATCGACCCGGCCTCCGACAGCGACGCCACCACCGGCGCGCTGAAGGTCCTCGACCGCTGCGTGATGCCGAAGGACGGCGCCACGGCGGCCGGCACGGCGGTCGTGATCGCCGACTGCACGGGCGCGGCGAACCAGCAGTGGACCACCACGTCCACGGGCACGCTCAAACACGTCGCCTCCGGCAAGTGCGCGGCGCTGCCCGGCGGCACGACGACGGCCGGCACCGACCTCCAGCTCGCGACCTGTGACGGGTCCGCTGGACAGGTGTGGAAGCCGGCCGACGAGATCCGCTACGTCTACGGCCCCACCGGAGAGCGCCTCCTCGCGCTCTCCGACAGCGAGCACACCCTGTACCTGGGCGACACGACGGTCTCCACCGACGCCGGCAACGCCCTGGCGTACACCGAGCGTTACTACTCCCAGCCGGGCGCGTCCACCGTGATGCGGCACGCGCAGGGCACGTCGGCGGCCACCTTGTCGGCACAGGTGGCGGACCAGAACGGCAGCTCGTACGTGAGCGTGCAGCTGGCGCAGGGCAACAAGGTCCAGTTCTCCAAGGCGACCCCGTTCGGAACGGAGCGCGCCGAGAGCGCGAGCTGGCTCTCGCACCAGGGGTACGTCGGCGGCGGCGAGGACTCGTCCACGGGTCTGATCCACCTCGGAGCCCGCGAGTACGACCCCGTCACCGGACGCTTCCTGTCCGCCGACCCGGTCGTCGACCTGGGCGACCCGGTCCAGCTGAACGGCTACGTCTACTCGGAGAACAACCCGGTCACGTACGCGGACCCGTCGGGCCTCTCGTCCGGCACGGACGCGTCCGACTACTACGACGGCCCGTCCGACTCCGCGGTGGCGGGCGCGCGTTCGACTGCGTCCCGCACGCTCGGCGACGTCATCCTGTCGACGGGCTGGGCGGTCCTGAAGGACTTCCTCGGCTGGAACGACGTGGTCGGCTGCTTCTCCCGCGGTGACCTGTGGGCGTGCGGCAGCCTCCTGATGGACGCCATCCCGTGGGGCGCGATCTTCTCCAAGGGCAAGAAGATCTGGGGCGCCATCAGGGCGACGATGAGCGCGGTCAGCGCCTGGCGCAAGGCCGTCACCCAGGCCAAGAAGGTCCTGGCCCTCGCGCAGAAGGCGTGGGAGATCGCCCGCAAGATGGCCGCGGCGGCGAAGGCCGCCGCGAAGCGGGCCGCGCAGCTCAAGAAGAAGGCGGAGGCAGCGAAAGCGGCCGCCACCCGGGCCGCCAAACGCCAGATGCAGAAGATCGGCAACGCCACCCAGCGCAAGGCGCGGTCCGAGGCCAGGAAGACGGCGAGCAGCAAGCCGAGCACGACGGCCCGCAAGAAGTCCGAGGGCGGCGGGAGCGGGAGCAGCGGCGCCAAGGGCGAGGGGAACGGCGACACCTGCAACAGCTTCGTCCCCGGCACCAAGGTCCTCATGGCCGACGGCACGACCAAGGCCATCCAGGACGTGAAGCTCGGCGACAAGGTCCTCGCGACCGACGCCGACACGGGCGACACCACCGTGGAGACGGTGACGGCCGAGATCAAGGGCCAGGGCCTCAAGCACCTGGTCAAGGTCACGATCGACGTCGACGGCAAGAAGGGCACGAAGACGGCGTCGGTGACGGCGACGGACGGCCACCCGTTCTGGGTCGAGGAACTCCACGCCTGGGTGCCCGCGACCTCGCTGAAGTCGGGCGAGTGGCTGCGCACCAGCGCCGGCACGTACGTCCAGATCTCGGCGGTCGAGCGGTGGACGGTCGCTTCGTCGACGGTCAACAACCTGACGGTCAGCAATGTCCACACGTACTACGTGCTGGCGGGCGCCGCGCCGGTCCTGGTCCACAACTGTGGCTCCGGCCTCAGCAATGCGGAGGAGGCGGGGCACGCGTACATAGCCGCCGACACCCTTCAGCAATCGCGCTACCGGGCCACGAACGAATCAATCCCCGGAGTGCGCGGAGATCAAGGAACGTTCGGCACCACGGCTGTTGTGGGAGTGCGCAACGTCAAGTCCGGGAACGTGTCCATCCGCACCTCGGTAAATCACGGAGGAGTTGCACCCGACAGTTGGCCGAAGTGGGCGAAGGATGCCTTTGTGCAGGGTGATGGTCACGCGGAGACAACTATTCTGAACGGCCTGGCCGACGATGAGGAGATAATCTTCGGCGCGGCTTCGCGAAACGTCTGCATGGATTGCAGTTCCGCCCTTGGGGCCGACCCAGGGATGGCCATAGGTGGTCGGGAATTCCCGGGCGGGCCAAACGCTTCACCGTTCCGAATGTTCTGGAGGCGGAGTTGACCGGAACGGCATCACCGGCAGGTATGGTGGTGCGCATGTTCCCCCAAGTCGGTAGTGAAGTCATGGTGTCCTGCGAGCCGGCGCCCGCGCGGGTCGTGTCCGTCGGGCCGCGATATGTGCAACTGGAGTGGCCGTGGCGGGAAGTCGACAATTCCTCCTTCTTTCAATGGGATGGAACATTCGCTCTGCCGTACGGAGAATCTCAATCGGAATGGGTTCCCTATGTGACTGAGCCGGCCGTTTCGGAACTCGCCGTGGGGGATGTCTGTACGGTTTCCATCCCGCGGACCCGTCTTCATGTGGCCCATTATGAAAAATATGAGCCGGCGCGCAATCTGGGTTGGAGTCCCGCGCCCACCGCAGGAATTTATGTCGTTCCTGAGGAAAGAATGGATCAGGAGGAAGGCGGCTGCATGCTCTATCTCGGCGGCGCCGATCCCATTCTTGTGGAACCGCTGTCGGAGTAGAGCTGATCTGCTCGAAGTCGACGAGCGGCGGGGTGACCACCCGCGCCTGAGAGTCGAACATCAGCATCGACCCGCGCCACATGCCCAGCGGCCGCCGAGCCCCTCGAGTCGCAGGGGCCCATCAACCGATCGGTTGATGGACCTTCGAGCGTGATGGGCGATGCAGCGGCCCCGGCCCGGCCGGGAGTCTTGAGGCATGAGGACAGGGACCAGTACCACCACCGCACCGCTCATCGAGGTGAGCGGCCTGCGCAAGGCGTACGCGGGACGGACCGTCGTCGACGGGGTGTCCTTCTCCGTCGACGAGGGGGAGATCTTCGGCATCCTCGGGCCCAACGGGGCCGGCAAGACCACCACCGTGGAGTGCGTCGAAGGGCTGCGCGTCCCCGACGAGGGGCAGGTCCGCGTCGCCGGGTTCGACCCCGTGCGCGACCACGACAAGGTCACCCGGATCCTCGGCGCCCAGCTCCAGGAGAGCGAGGTGCAGGCCAAGCTGACCGTGCGCGAGGCCCTGGAGCTGTACTCGTCCTTCTACCCGGACCCGCTCGACTGGCGGCCCCTCGCCGAGCGGCTGCGGCTGGAGGAGAAGCTCGGCACGAGGTTCGCCAAGCTCAGCGGCGGCCAGAAGCAGCGCCTGTTCATCGCGCTCGCCCTCGTCGGCAACCCGCGCGTCGTCGTCCTGGACGAACTCACCACCGGGCTCGACCCGCGCGCCCGCCGCGACACCTGGCAGCTCATCGAGGACGTACGGGACAGCGGCGTCACCGTGCTGCTCGTCACGCACTTCATGGAGGAGGCGCAGCGGCTGTGCGACCGCATCGCCGTCATCGACAAGGGGCGCGTCGCCGCCCTGGACACCCCGGCCGGGCTGATCAGCCGGGCCGCCGGGGCGACCGTCATCTCCTTCACCCCGTCCGCGCCGCTCGACGACCGTGAGCTGGCCGGACTCCCCGGGCTCGCCACCGTCGAACACCGCGACGGCCGTACGACCCTGACCGGCGGCGACGAGACGGTCAACGCCGTCGTCACCCTGCTCGCCCGGCACCACATCACCGCCCACCAACTCCGGGTCGTCGACGCCACGCTGGACGACGCGTTCCTCGACCTGACGGGAGCCGGCCAGTCATGAGCACCCACACCGCTACCAGTGGCATCAGCGCGCGCCCTGGCGCCAACTCCACCGTCCTGCGCAGCGAGTTCCGGCTGTTCCTGCGCGAACCCGGCGCCCTCTTCGGTATCGCCGTCTTCCCGCCCGTGCTCCTGGTGATCCTCGGCTGCATCCCCGCGTTCCGCGCGTCCGACTCCGGGCCCGACGGACTGCGCCTGATCGACGCATACGTTCCCGTCACCGTGCTGATGCCGCTGATCGTGGCCGGCCTGCAGGCGATGGCGCCGGTCATCGCGGGCTACCGGGAGCGCGGCATCCTGCGCCGCATGTCGACGACACCGGTACAGCCGCCCGCGCTGCTCGGGGCGCAGATGGCCATTCACGGCATCGCGGCCTTCCTCTCGTCGCTGCTCTCGCTCGCCATCGGGCGGCTCGCGTTCGACGTCCGGCTGCCGCCGCAGGCCTTCGGCTATCTGCTCGCGCTCGTGCTCTCGGTCGTCGTCGGCCTCTCGCTCGGCGCGCTGGTCGCCGCCCAGGCCCGCACCCAGAAGGTCGCCGGCGCCATCGGCTCCGCCGTGTTCTTCCCCAGCATGTTCTGTGCCGGGGTGTGGCTGCCGGTGCAGGCGATGCCGGACGGGCTCGCCAGGGTCGTCGAGTGCACCCCGTTCGGCGCCGCGTCCCAGGCGCTGAGCGACGCCGCCGCGGGGGACTGGCCGGGCTGGATCCACCTCGCCGTCCTCGTCGTGTGGGCCGTGCTCCTGTCCGGCGCCGCGGCGCGCTGGTTCCGCTGGGAGTGACCGGGGGTGAGCGGGAGCGAGACGATGACGGACAGCGGGCCCGTGCAGACTGAGTGCATGACGACGGGGACGGACCAGCGCGGCGCCGCCGAGGTGGCGGCCCGGACGGTCCAGGAGCGCTGGGCCAACTTCCACCGCTACGGCCCCTGGGGCCTGCTCGGGGTCGGCGTCGTCCTGTCCGTCGCCACGGCCCACGTCGTCGGCATGGACCGGCTCGACTGGTACCTCTTCGTGCCGCTGTCCGTAGCCGCCGTCGTCCTCCAGCTGTGGTGGGGCCGCGCGATGCGCACCAGGCCGGAACCCAGCCGCGCCGGCGTCCTCTACTACTGGGTCCGCTGGGCGATCGCCTTCGTCGGCTCGCTCACCAACCCGTTCTACGTGTTCTACGCGGCCTGCGGCTACTTCGACATCACGCGGCTCGTCCCGGCCCGGCAGATCAGGCCGGGACTCTTCGCGGCGATCGTCGTCGTGGCCGGGTCCCAGTCCGGCGGACTGCCACCGGACAACTCGTCGGGCTGGATCCTGTTCGGCGGCCTCCTCGCGGTCAACTCCGTCCTGGTCGGCTTCATGGGCCACATCAACAACAAGGAACAGGAGGCGGAGCGCGTCCAGATCGAGACCATCGCCGAACTGGAGCGCACCAACACCGCCCTCCAGCAGGCGATGGACGAGAATGCGCAACTTCACACCCAACTCCTTGTCCAGGCACGGGAAGCGGGCGTCGCCGACGAACGCCGCAGGCTCGCCGCCGAGATCCACGACACCATCGCGCAGGGCCTGGCCGGGATCATCGCCCAGCTCCAGGTCGTCGCGAACGCCCCCACCCTCGAGGTCGCCCGCGAGCACCTCGACCGCGCCTCGGGACTCGCCCGGCACAGCCTCGGCGAGGCCCGCCGCTCCGTCCACAACCTCTCGCCCGCCGCCCTCGCCGACGCCACACTCCCCGAGGCGCTGAAGAAGACCGTCGCCGAATGGGCGGGCCGCACCGGCGTACGCGCCGAGTTCACCGTCACCGGCACCGCCGAGCCGCTCCACGACGAGATCGAGGCGAGCCTGCTGCGCATCGCCGAGGAGGCGCTGTCCAACGCGGCCCGGCACGCGCACGCCACCCGGCTCGGCGTCACCCTCTCCTTCATGGCGGGGGAGGTCACCCTCGACGTGCGCGACGACGGACGCGGCTTCGACCCGATCGCCCTGCCCGCCCGCACCGGCACCGCGGGCTTCGGCCTCGACGGCATGCGGGCCCGCGCCGAACGCCTGGCCGGCGACGTCACCGTCGAGTCGGAGCCGGGCGGCGGCACGGCGATCTCGGCTCGCGTACCGTTGGTGCGCCATGACTGACCCGGTGATCACGCTCCTCATCGTCGACGACCACCCCGTGGTCCGCGACGGCCTGCGCGGCATGTTCGACTCCGCGGCGGGCTTCACGGTCCTTGGCGAGGCGGCGAACGGGGCCGAGGCGCTCACCCGTACCGCCGCACTCGACCCGGACGTCGTCCTGATGGACCTGCGGATGCCCGGCGGAGGCGGCGTCGACGCCATCAAGGAGCTGACCCGGCGCGGCGCCCGCGCCCGCGTCCTGGTCCTCACCACGTACGACACCGACTCGGACACGCTGCCCGCGATCGAGGCGGGCGCCACCGGCTACCTCCTCAAGGACGCCCCGCGCGAGGAACTGTTCACGGCCGTGCGCGCCGCCGCCGAGGGCCGCACGGTCCTCTCCCCGGCGGTCGCCTCCCGCCTCGTCACGGCGGTCCGCACGCCCGCCGCGCCCGCCGAGGAGACCCTCTCGGCCCGCGAACGCGAAGTCCTGCTCCTGGTCTCCAGAGGCACCTCGAACAAGGAGATCGCGCGCGAGCTGTTCATCAGCGAGGCCACGGTGAAGACCCATCTCACGCACATCTACGCCAAGTTGGGCGTGAAGGACCGCGCGGCGGCGGTAGCGGTGGCCTACGACCGCAAGATCCTGGGCTGACGCCGCTACTCCTGATCGTCTGCGGCCCCCACCGGTCGGCACCTGCCGACGCAACAGTCACCCCGCAGACGCGCCTGCGCCCCCTACTCCCGCACCCTCAGCAGCAACACACTCCGCGCCTCCACCGCAATCACCGCCCCCGCGTCGTACACCACCCCCGGCACAGCCCCCTGCTCCTCGAGGCCCGTGTCCACCACCACCTCGTACACCCGCGCCCACGGCTCACCGGGCAGGACGAAGTTCGACGCCGAGTCACCCGCGTGCAGAACCGCGAGGAAACTGTCGTCCTCGATCGGCTCGCCGCGCGCGTCCCGGCCCGGGATGTCCTGCCCGGACAGGTACATGCCGAGCGTGGCGGCGGGCGCGTACCAGTCGCCCTCCGTCATCTCGGTGCCGCGTGACGTGAACCAGGCCAGGTCCCGCAGCCCGTCGACGGAACGCGCCCGCCCGGAGAAGAACGCGCGCCGCCGCAGCACGGGATGTGCGTGCCGCAGCGCGATCAGCCGGGACGTGAGGTCGAACAGGGCCCGCCAGCCGGGGTCGTCGAGGAGCCCCCAGTCGACCCAGCTGATCTCGTTGTCCTGGCAGTACGCGTTGTTGTTGCCGCCCTGGGTACGCCCGAACTCGTCTCCCGCGACCAGCATCGGCACACCCGTGGAGAGCAGCAGCGTCGTCAGCAGGCTCCGCAACTGGCGTCGGCGCAGGGCGAGTACGGACTCCTCGGTGCTCTCGCCCTCGGCGCCGCAGTTCCAGGACCGGTTGTCGTTCGTGCCGTCCCGGTTGCCCTCGCCGTTGGCCTCGTTGTGCTTGCGCTCGTAACTGACCAGGTCGCGCAGGGTGAAGCCGTCGTGCGCGGTGATGAAGTTGACCGACGCGTACGGGCGCCGCCCGCCCCACGCGTACAGGTCGCTCGACCCGGAGAGCCGGTACCCCAGATCCCGTACGTCCGGGAGCGCGCCGCGCCAGAAGTCCCGTACGGCGTTGCGGTAGCGGTCGTTCCACTCGGTCCACAGCGGGGGGAAGGCGCCGACCTGGTAGCCGCCGGAGCCCACGTCCCACGGCTCCGCGATCAGCTTCACGCGCCGCAGCACCGGATCCTGCGCGATGACCGCGAGGAACGGCGAGAGCATGTCGACGTCGTGCATGGACCGGGCGAGCGCCGCCGCCAGGTCGAAGCGGAAGCCGTCGACGCCCATCTCCGTCACCCAGTAGCGCAGCGAGTCGGTGATCAGGCGCAGCACCTGCGGCTTCACCACGTGCAGGGTGTTGCCGCAGCCCGTGTAGTCGGCGTAGCGCCGCGCGTCGTCCTGGAGCCGGTAGTAGCCGCGGTTGTCGATGCCCTTCAGTGACAGCATCGGGCCCAGCTCGCCCGCCTCCGCCGTGTGGTTGTAGACGACGTCGAGGATGACTTCGATCCCGGCGTCGTGCAGCGCCCGCACCATCCGCTTGAACTCGTTGACCTGCTGCCCGGCCGTGCCGGACGCCGCGTACGCCGCGTGCGGGGCGAAGTAGCCGATCGAGTTGTAGCCCCAGTAGTTCTTCAGGTCGCGCCGCAGCAGATGGTCCTCGTGGGCGAACTGGTGCACCGGCAGCAGCTCCACCGCGGTGACCCCGAGCCGCGTGAGGTGCTCGATCGCCGCCGGGTGGGCCAGGCCCGCGTACGTGCCCCGCAGCTCCTCGGGTATCCCCGGGTGCCGCTGGGTGAAGCCGCGCACGTGCAGCTCGTAGATGACCGAGTCCGACCACGGCGTCTTGGGACGCCGGTCGTCCACCCACTCGTCACCGGGCGCGTCGTCGTGGACCACGACCCCCTTCGGAACGTACGGGGCCGAGTCCCGGCCGTCGCGGACGGTGTCGGCCACGTGCTGCTGGGGCCAGTCGCGGACATGCCCGTACACCTCGGCCGGCAACGTGAACTCGCCGTCCACGGCGCGCGCGTACGGGTCGAGCAGCAGCTTCGCCGGGTTCCAGCGGGCGCCCGTCCACGGGTCCCAGCGGCCGTGCACGCGGAAGCCGTAGCGCTGCCCGGGCAGCACGCCCGGCACGAAGCCGTGCCAGATCTCATCGGTCGCCTCGGCCAGTGGCGACCGGCGCTCGCGCCCCTGCGCGTCGAACAGACACAGGTCGACGGAGTCGGCGCCGCCGGCCCACAGCGCGAAGTTCGTTCCCGCGACGCCGTCCGGACCGACCCGGAACCGGGCGCCGAGCGGCACGGGCGCGCCGGGCCACACCGGTTCGACCGGGGCAGTGCGTCCTCGCTCCGGGTCATGGGGCGCCGGCGCGCGGACGGGTGGCCTGCCGTTCCCCGTCCGGCCGGCCGGCACACCGGTCTGCACTGCCTCCTGCTCGGGTGCGCTCGACACCTGACAGCCTCCCGCGGCTCCACGAAGGTTGGGTGACGGGGCGTGCGGCGTCCCGGCCGCACCGCCCCCGGATCCCCTCTCCACTGTTCTGCCCAGAGCGCGGGTCGCACTCACGTTTCCCCGGCGGGGGGAGCGTCGTTGGCGTGGCGTGAGAACAGCTGTGAGGCGCGCGCGGCGCGCAGGGGCGACATTGGCCGCCGTACTGACATGGGCAGGACTGGTCGGCGGGCTCGCCGGCTGTGATTCGGGCGGGGCGTTCGGCAAGCCGCACTCGCCCGAGGAGCTGATCCGGGTCACCCCGGACGACGCGGGACGGAACGTGAAGGCGGACGAACCCCTGCGGGTCGAGGTGGCCGAGGGCCGCCTGGAGTCGGTCGAGGTGGTCAGGGTCCAGGACGCGCGGGAGGAGCCGGTCGCCGGGCGCCTGGAGGACGACGGCACGCGCTGGCGCCCCACGGGCCCGGGCGCGGACCGGCTGACGCTCGCCGCGAAGTACACGGTCGACGCGGTCGCGGTCGACGGTGACGGCCGCCGGATGGCCCGCCACACCACGTTCACGACGTCCGTTCCCGACGAGCGGTTCATCGGCTACGTGACGCCGGAGAACCGTGCGACGGTCGGCACGGGCATGATCGTGAAACTGGAGTTCAACCGGGAGATCGAGAACCGCGCCGCGGTCGAGCGCGGCGTCCGCATCAGGTCCAGGCCCGCCGTGGAGATCGCGCCCCACTGGTTCGGCAAGACGCGCCTCGACTTCCGCCCGCAGCGGTACTGGAAGCCCGGCACCCAGGTCACCGTCGACCTCGACCTGCGCGACGTGGAGGCGGCCCGCGGCGTCTACGGCCTCCAGCACAAGTCGTTCTCGTTCACCGTCGGCCGCAGCCAGATCAGCGTGGTCGACGCGGCGGAGCACACGATGGAGGTCCGCAGGAACGGCGCGCTGGTGGACACCCTGCCGATCACGGCGGGGGCGCCGCGCTCGACGACGTACAACGGGCGGATGGTCGTCACCGAGATGCTCGACGTGACCCGTATGAACAGCCGCACCGTCGGCTTCGGCGGTGAGTACGACATCCCGGACGTGCCGCACGCGATCCGGCTCACCGACTCGGGCACGTTCCTGCACGGCAATTACTGGTCGGGCGGAGCCTTCGGCTCCAGCAACGTCAGTCACGGCTGTGTCGGGCTGCGCGACGTGAAGGGCGGCAGTTCCCTCACCCCAGCAGGCTGGTTCTTCGACCGCACCCTCATCGGCGACGTCGTCGAGGTGAAGAACAGCGCTGACAAGAAAGTGGCTCCGGACAACGGCCTCGGGGGCTGGAACATGGAGTGGGGCGCGTGGAAGGCCGGGGCGGCGGCGGGTTCGTAGCCCGCCGGACGCGGAAAGGGGGGCGCCGCCCGGGCGTTGGGACCGAACGGTGACATTAGCGGGGATCCGTTTTCCCAGGTCGTGCGGTTAAATTTTCAAACGCGCGCGCAGACGCGCAGGGGTGCGGGCCTTGGACCGAGGCCCTGCGAGGGGAGAGAACATCTTGAACGGGCGACGACCGATATCGGCGGCTCTGCTGGGGGCGGCACTGCTGCTGGTCACCGCGTGCGGTGGCGGGGGCGGTGCGGGGGACGACGGCAAGGGGAAATCCGACAAGGCGGAGGCGAACAAGCCGTCGCAGGCCGTCGTCACCGTGGCACCGAAGGACGGTGCCGACGCCGTCGCCACCAGCGGGGCCCTGAAGATAACCGCCGACAAGGGCAAACTGACCGAGGTGAAGGTCGCCGACTCCAAGGGCAACCCGGTCGAGGGCGACATCACCGGCGGCACGAGCTGGACGCCCGCCCACCACCTGGCCGCGTCCACCAAGTACAAGGTGCACGCGGTGGCGAAGGACAAGGACGGCCGCGAGTCGGCCAAGGACTCCACGTTCACCACGCTGACCCCGAAGAACACCTTCGTCGGCACGTTCACGCCCGAGGACGGTTCGAAGGTCGGCGTCGGCATGCCGTTCTCGATCCGCTTCACGCGGGGCATCACGCACCCCGAGGACGTCGTGAAGGCGATCACCGTGAAGACGGAGCCGGCGGTCGCGGTCGAGCCCCACTGGTTCGGCAACGACCGCATCGACTTCCGCCCCGAGAAGTACTGGGCGAGCGGTACCGAGGTCACGGTGAAGCTGAACCTCGACGGCGTCGAGGGACGCCCGGGCGTCTACGGCAAGCAGGTCCGCACGGTGAAGTTCACCATCGGCCGCAGCCAGGTCTCCACGGTCGACGCCAAGACGCACATGATGACCGTCGAGCGTGACGGCAAGACGCTCAAGAAGATCCCGGTCACGACGGGCAAGCCCGGCTACGAGACCTGGGAGGGGCAGATGGTCATGAGCGAGAAGCTGACGGTGACCCGGATGAACGGCGAGACGGTCGGCTACGGCGGCGAGTACGACATCAAGGACGTCCCGCACGCCATCCGCCTGACCAACTCCGGCACCTTCATCCACGGCAACTACTGGGGCGGCGACGCCTTCGGCAACTACAACGCCAGCCATGGCTGCGTCGGCCTGCGGGACGTCCGCGGCGGCTACGACAGCAAGATCTCGGCTGCCTGGTTCTTCAACCAGTCGATGATCGGTGACGTGGTGATCGTCAAGAACACCCACGACAAGACGGTGGCCGCGGACAACGGGTTCAACGGCTGGAACATGTCGTGGGCGGACTGGACGAAGTAGCGTGAACGGCCGCTAACCTGCGGGCCATGACCGTACACCTGGAAATCGCCGACGGGGTGGGCACGATCCGCCTCGACCGCCCCCCGATGAACGCCCTGGACGTCGCCGTCCAGGACCGCATCAAGGAACTGGCACATGAGGCCACGGCCCGTACCGACGTACGGGCCGTGGTCGTCCGCGGCAGCGAGAAGGTCTTCGCGGCCGGCGCGGACATCAAGGAGATGCAGGCCATGGACCACGCGGCCATGGTCGGCAGGGCCCGCGCCCTCCAGGACTCGTTCAGCGCGGTCGCCCGCATCCCCAAGCCCGTCGTCGCCGCCGTCACGGGCTACGCCCTGGGCGGCGGTTGCGAGCTGGCGCTCTGTGCCGACTTCCGGATCGCCGCCGACAACGCCAAGCTCGGCCAGCCGGAGATCCTGCTCGGCCTGATCCCGGGCGCCGGCGGCACCCAGCGCCTCGCCCGTCTGATCGGCCCGTCCAAGGCCAAGGACCTGATCTTCACCGGCCGCCAGGTCAGGGCCGACGAAGCACTCACTCTCGGTCTCGTGGACCGCGTCGTCCCGGCCGCGGAGGTCTTCGCGGCGGCGCACGCCTGGGCCGCGAAGCTGGCGCAGGGTCCGGCGATCGCCCTGCGCGCGGCGAAGGAGTCCATCGACGCGGGTCTGGAGACGGACCTGGAGACCGGCCTCGCCATCGAACGCACCTGGTTCGCGGGTCTGTTCGCGACCGAGGACCGCGAGACCGGAATGCGTAGCTTTGTCGAGGAAGGTCCGGGCAAGGCGAAGTTCGCCTGAGGGCCCCTCAGATCCGGCGGTCAACTCGCCGACGACACGGTCGAGTTGAACGCGTACCTCGTTGGAGCGCATTATCCGCACCTTAAGAGAACCTTAAACAAACCTTGCCCGTGACGATCAAGAATCGGCCGTGCACGGTAAGTCATCGCAGGTCAGCCAGGGTGCGAGTTGGATTAAGTGCCTATGGCATATGCCAAACCGGCCCCCCGGAATGAGGCGTTCCGGGGGGCTTATTCAGCCGGAACGCCCCCAAGACCCTGTCTCTGCGGCCATCATGGGGGGCATGGCGGGGCTTGAGGGTGTCGAACATCCGCGACGGCACGGTAGTAGTGCGACCGCGGCGCGCTGGTCTCCCGCGGTCGAGGACGAATTCGCGCTGCGGGCGCTGGAGTTGTTCGGAAATCCGACCGAGGGTGAGGTGCAACTTCCGTCGCGCCCTGAATCGGCGGCGACCGCCCGGCGGCTCGCGCAGGTCGTCGTCCTGCGTCACTGGGGCCTGTCTCCGAAGATGACCGAGGACGCGGTCCTGCTCGTCTCCGAGCTCGTGGGCAACGCGGTGCGGCACACCGGCGCCCGTGTCTTCGGACTGCGCATGCTGCGCCGGCGCGGCTGGGTCCGCGTCGAGGTGCGCGATCCGTCCCGCGGTCTGCCGTGCCTGATGCCCGTCCAGGCCTTCGATGTCTCCGGCCGTGGTCTCTTCCTCGTCGACAAGCTCTCCGACCGCTGGGGCGTCGACCTGCTGCCGCGTGGCAAGACGACCTGGTTCGAGATGAGGGTCGCCGACCGCTGAGCGAGCGGACCCGCCTGCCGGGTCCGGCTCGCACGAAAGCCCCCGTTCTCGCCGTCGTACGGCGCCGCGGGGGCTTTCGTGTGGTGCGCCGCGAACAGTGGGGGGTGTAGTCCGCGGCGTCTGACGACGACCTGGCCCGGGTCAATGGGGGTCGTGGCACCGATCATGGCAGACGGGGCCACAGAGAACCAAATGAATCAATGGTGACCTGAGCCACGGGCCTCGCAAATGAAGAACAATTACAGTCGGCATCCAGTAATCGTTAAGGTCTTCGGGTCGGTAAACGTAAATAGTCCGTAATGCCCGTTAAATAAGCGGGATGACCACGGCAGAACCGATCCGACGCCGCTCGGCCCTGCGCCTCGGCGCCGGGCTCGCCGCCGCCCTCACCACCGGCTGCGCCACCGAACGAGGGGCCCCCGCGCCCGCACCGGCCGCCCGCTCCGCGTCCCCGCACCCCGCACGGGCCGCACCGGCCGCCCCCGCGCCTCGCCGCCTCCCCGGCCTGCCCGCCGAGATCGACCACGGCCCGCGCACCGGCGGCCGGGTCGCCCTCACCTTCCACGGCCAGGGCGACCCGGCCATTGCCCACGCGGTCCTGGCAGAGGCCGAGCGGGCCCGCGCCCACGTCACCGTGCTGGCCGTCGGCACCTGGCTCGACGAACATCCGGCCGTCGCCCGGCGCATCCTCGACGGCGGTCACGACCTGGGCAACCACACCCTGCACCACCGCACCATCACCGCCATGTCCGAGGCCGACGCGTACGCCGAGATCACCGGCTGCGCCGAGCGCCTGCGCCGCCTCACCGGCTCCATCGGCACCTGGTTCCGGCCCTCGCGCACCCAGCGGGCGACCCCGCTCGTCACCCGCCTCGCCCGGCGCGCCGGCTACCCGCACGTCCTGTCGTACGACGTCGACTCCCTCGACCACACCTTGCCGGGGCCGGCCGCCGTCGTCGCCAACGTCTCCGCGGGTGTCCGTTCCGGCTCGGTCGTCAGCCTGCACTTCGGCTACCGGGACACGATCGCCGCCCTGCCGCCCCTCCTGGACCACCTCGACCGTCGCGGCCTGACCGCGGTGACCTGCACGGAGCTGCTCACGTGAACCTCACCCCGCCCCCCTCCCCGAAGGCCCACCCGGCCCTGCGCACCGGCACGCTGCTCGCCACCGCCTGCGTCGTCCTAGCCGCGCTGGCCGGCTGCGGCACCGACGACACCGCGGACCGCGCCACCCAGGGCGCCGTCAAGGCGGCCGAGCCGGTCGAGCCGGCGGTGCGGAAGCAGAAGCCGGTGTACGGACTGCCCGGCATGCCGCCCGTCCTCGACCCCGAGGACGTGTACGCGGCGGACCGCCCCGGCAAGCTCTCGCCGGTCGTCAAGGACTTCCCGTCCCGGATCTACGTGCCCAACACCGAGTCCGACACGGTCACCGTCATCGACCCCAGGACGTACAAGGTCACCGAGACCATCCAGGTCGGGCACCAGCCGCAGCACGTCGTCCCCTCCTGGGACATGAAGACGCTGTGGGTCAACAACAACCGCGGGCACACGCTCACCCCGATCGACCCGAAGAGCGGGAAGGCGGGCAAGCCGGTCGACGTGCACGACCCGTACAACCTTTACTTCACGCCCGACGGCAAGTACGCCGTCGTGATGGCCTCGCTCGACCGCCAGCTGGTCTTCCGCGATCCGCACACCATGAAGGTGAAGCACACCGAACCCGTCAGCTGCTACGGCGTCAACCACGCCGACTTCTCCCTCGACGGCCGCTACTTCATCGTGAGCTGCGAGTTCAGCGGCGAACTCCTCAAGGTCGACACCGCGCGCATGAAGGTCGTCGCGCAGCAGAAGCTCCCCTTCCAGGGCGCCATGCCGCAGGACGTGAAGATGTCCCCCGACGGCAAGAGGTTCTACGTCGCCGACATGATGGCCGACGGCATGTGGGTCCTGGACGGCGACACCTTCTCCAAGCCGAAACTGCTGCCGACCGGCAAGGGCACGCACGGCCTCTACGTCAGCCGCGACTCCAAGGAGATGTACGTCTCCAACCGCGGCGAGGGCACCGTCTCGGTCTTCGACTTCGGCCGGAACGCGCTGACCAAGAAGTGGAAGCTGCCCAAGGGCGGCAGCCCCGACATGGGCGGCGTCTCGGCCGACGGCAGAACGCTGTGGCTCTCCGGCCGCTACGACTCCGAGGTGTACGCCATCGACACACGCACCGGCGCCGAGATCGCCCGGGTCCCCGTGGGCCGCGGCCCGCACGGCCTCGCGGTGTACCCGCAGCCCGGCCGCTACTCCCTGGGCCACACGGGCATCTTCCGCTGAAGCTCCGCGCCCCGTGCGGGGCGCGGGGATCTGCGCGACCAGCCACGACGAAGCCGCGGACGCGACTGCTCATGCACCGGGCAGACGCGCCCGCGGCTTCGTGTGTACGACGCCTAACCCAGCCCGGGCATGAGCATCAGCGCTTCGGAGCCGACAGCCCGGTACCCCGCCCACTGGAACACCCGCACACTCCGCGCGTTCCCGGGCGACTGCTGCGACCAGACGGACTCCGCGGGCACCAAGTGGCGTGCGGCGAGCGCCAGTTGCCGCCCTAGGCCCCGGTGGCGTACGTCCTCGGCGACCTCGATCGCCGCCTCCCAGCGGCCGCCGACCCCGCGCCCGAGCACCAGGATGCCGCCGGGCGTCTCCCAGACGCGTACCTCGTCGCGGCGCGTGAGGGCGCGTGTCACCCGGGGGTGCTCCCGGTCCCGGATCTCGCGCAGTTCGAGCGGCGGCGGGCCCGCGAGCGCCGACGCCACCGTCAGCAGGTCGATCGTGTCGTGCGCCCGGCCCGTGCGGTCCATGAACGAGTTGAGGAACCGCGCGTTCATGGACGCCGCGAACGCATCGCAGTCCACCGCCGCCAGCGCCGCGCGCACCCAGCTCTCGGGCTCGTCCGTGAACACCACGGTGTGCGCCGTGAACGCGAGCACGCCCGCGTCCCGCGCGCACAGCTGCGGCACGACCGTCGTCGCCCCGTCCGGCGGCGGGAAGACGCCCTTGGCCGCCGCGTCGAGAATGTTCCGCAGATCCACCCTGGCTCCTCGCTTGAGTCTCCACCCACTGGAAGGCCCAGACTCCCCGACATGACCGACGACGGCCCGCCCCTGCTCACGATCGGACAGCTCGCCCGCCGCACCGGCCTCACGGTGCGCACCATCCGCTACTGGTCCGACGAGGGCGTCCTGCACCCCGTGACCCGCAGCGACGGCGGATACCGACTGTACGACGCCGAGTCCGTGGCCCGCCTGGAGCTCGTCCGCACCCTGCGCGAGCTGGGCCTCGGCCTGGACGACGTACGCCAGGTGCTGGGCGGGGAGCGGTCCGTCGCGTCCGTGGCCGCCGCGCACGTGACGGCACTCGACGCCCAGATGCGGGTGCTGCGGCTGAACCGGGCCGTGCTGTCGACCGTCGCGAAGCGCAACTCGACCACCGAGGAGATGGCCCTGATGAACAGACTGGCACGGCTCTCCGCCGCCGAACGCAAGCACATCATCGACGACTTCATGCAGGAGACGTTCGGCGGTCTGGACGCCGCGGACCCCGACATCCGCAACCGGATGCGGATCATGGTCCCCGATCTGCCCGACGACCCGACCAGCGCCCAGGTCGACGCCTGGGTGGAGCTGGCCGAGCTGATCTAGGACACGGATTTCCGCGCGCACATGCGCCGGATGATCGAGTTCAACAACGCCGACCGGGGCCCCGACGTGCCGCCCGGCAGCTCGCTGTGGTTCATGAGCCGGCTGGTGCACCTCGCGGGCGAGGCACAGGAGCGCGGGATCGCGCCCGGCTCCGACGAGGCGGACGAGGTGCTGCGGGGACTGCTCGGCGACGCCGACCGGGCCGAGGTCCTCGAACGGCTCGAAGCGGCGGCCAACAACGACGTCGCCAGGTTCCGTGACCTGGTCGCCCTGGTCCGGGGCCTCGAACCGACGCGCCGTCCCGACGGAGAGTTCACCTGGGTACTCGCCGCACTGCGCGCGCGACTCGCCGGATAATCTGACCCCGTCAACACAGCAGTACGTAAACGAGGGGTGGTCCCGGTGGCGGACATCGAGGAAGCACGTAAGGCGTTCGACCGGTTCGACGCGGACGGCGACGGCTTCATCACGGCGGCCGAGTACAAGAGCGCCATGGCGCAGATGGGCGACTTCAACGTCACCGAGGCGGTGGCCGAGGTCCTCATCGCCCGGCAGGACGCCAACGGGGACAAGCTCCTCTCGTTCGACGAGTTCTGGGCCAACCTGAACAAGGCCTGAGCCTGTCTCCGAATAGGCCACCGAGCTCCGTCCGCCGGGGCGGGAGTCCAGCGCTCCCGCCCCGGCGGACGTGTGTCTCGACCCGCCGCGCGTGCCGTCCGGTCGACGAGCGACGGGCCAGCCGCGTCAACTCCCAGTCGGGTAGGGGCGGAATGGCGGGCTGACGGGTCCGGGGGAGGGCTCGGCCGTCACCCGTTGAGCGGCACCCAGGAATAGCCCGGACCCCATCGAGGTTCGCGTCCATGCACATGCATGGATCTCTCTCGAAGGGCCAGACATGAAGATCGGCATCATCGGCGCGGGCAACATCGGCGGCAATCTCACCCGGCGCTTCACCGCCGTCGGCCACGACGTCCACGTGGCCAACTCGCGTGGCCCGCACACCCTCACCGAGCTCGCCGAGGAGACCGGGGCCACGCCCGCCACCATCGAGGACGCGGTGCGCGACGCGCAGGTCGTGGTCGTCACGATCCCGCTCAAGGCCGTCCCGAACCTGCCCGACGGCCTCCTGGACGAGGCCGCCCCCGACGTCACGGTCATCGACACCGGCAACTACTACCCGCAGCAGCGCGACGGGAGGATCGCCGAGATCGAGGAGGGCCTGACCGAGAGCCGCTGGACCGAGCGCCAGATCGGCCACCAGGTCGTCAAGGCGTTCAACGGCACCTACGCCCAGGACATCCTCGACAAGCCGCGCCCGTCCGGCGACCCGGCCCGGGTCGCCCTGCCCATCGCGAGCGACGACACCGCGGCCAAGCAGGCCGTCACCGCCCTCCTCGACGAGATCGGCTTCGACACCGTCGACGCGGGCGGCCAGGACGAATCCTGGCGCCAGCAGCCCGGCACCCCCGTCTACGGCCTCTCCTCCGACGCCATCGCCGTCCGCAAGGCCCTGGAGGCAGCCTCCCCGGAGCGCACCGCGGAGTGGCGCGCCTGACTCACCGCACCGTCGGCTCCCGTCAGGACGTGGCCCACTCGCGCAGCGCCGCCTTGCTCGCGAAATTGGCCACGTTCTTGTCGAGGGGATTGTCGGTGTACTGGTGGAAACGCCAGTCCGCCTGGATACGGGGCTTGCCCGACGTCACGTAGTCGGCGATCCAGAGGCCGTCACCCGCGTACGACGTCGTGTCTATGTTCAACCAGAAGTTCCTGTTCGCGTAGAGGAGCACCCGGTTGTTCGGCCGCAGCTTCTTCACCTCACGGATGAACTTGTCCTTCTCCGCGTTGCTCGCGTGCGACCCGCTCCCGGTCGTCTCCCAGTCGACCGCCAGCAGGTCACCCGCCTTCTCGGGCGCCTTGCTCACGAAGTACTCGGCCTGCGCCGCGAGGTTCCCCGGCCACAGGAAGTGGTAGAAGCCGACGACACAGCCGGCGTCCCGCGCCGCCTTCGTCTGCGCCGTCAAGCGCGGATTGACGTAACTGCGGCCCTCCGTGGCCTTGATGAAGACGAACGACAGGCCGTCCGTGCTGAACGAGGTCTGGTACGCGCTGACGTCTATGCCACGAATCACGGCTATGCCTCCTGGTCGGTGGGGCGACGAAGTCGACATACCCATCGTTCCCGGGCGGGCACCGTCGCGTGGTCACCTGTCTTTGACAGCGGTCGTTTGCCCGCCCCCAGTCTTGGAACACGCTTTACACGGATTCATGCAACTGACGTAGGTCGTCGTGCGGTCTTACAGGGGGCGCGGAGGCCCAGGGGCAAGGTCCCCACCAGGGGCGCGCACGGCGACGGAGAGAGCGGGGCAGTTCGTGGGACGGCGCAAGGGCAGCGGCATAGGGATCGCGCTCATGACGGTTGCGGCGCTGGCAGGCGTGAGCGCCTGCGGCACCGGCAGCGACAACCAGGCGGGCGACGGCAAGGCGTCGGGGAAGCCGACCGCGAGCGCGTCGCCCTCACCGGCGAAGCCCAAGGGCCCGCCGATGCTCCTGGAGACGATCACGCCGCAGACCGACGCCACGGTCGGCGTGGCCATGCCGGTCTCGGTGGTGTTCACCGACCCGGTGGCCGCCAAGGCGCGCGCCTCCGTCGAGAAGCACATGAAGGTGAGCGCCTCGCAGCCGGTCGAGGGCGCCTGGCACTGGTTCGGCGACAAGCGCGCCGACTGGCGGCCCAAGGAGTACTGGCCCTCGGGGACGACCGTGAAGGTCGAGGCCGACATGAAGGACGTCAGCAACGGCAACGGGCGCTACGGCGTGCGCACCTACACCCACACCTTCAAGGTCGGCGACGACGTCCGCGCCGACGTCTCCGTCACCGGGCACACCCTGAAGGTCACCAAGAACGGTTCGGCGGTGCGCACCCTGTCGATCAACGCGGGCAGCGCCGAGTACCCGACCTGGAACGGCACGATGGCCGTCATCGACAAGCAGGAGAAGCTCCACATGACCTCCTGCAGCGTCGGCATCAGCTGCACCAAGGGCGACCCCGACTACTACGACCTGACGCTGCCCTGGGACGTCCACCTCACCCAGTCCGGCACCTACGTCCACTACTCGACCGGCGACCCGAACCCGGGCAGCGGCAGCGCCCGCGGCTCGCACGGCTGCGTCCACCTGTCGATGTCCGACGCCAAGTGGTTCTACGGGCAGGTCAAGCAGGGCGACCCCGTCACCATCACCGGCTCCCCGCGCGCCAAGGCCCCGGCCGACAACGGCTACGCGGCCTTCAACGTGAGCTGGGACCAGTGGCTCGCGGGCAGCGCGTCCGGCGCGGGGACCAGCGCGACGCTGTAGATCCTCGGGAGGCGAGCGCGGCGGCTCAGCACTCGATGATGTTCACCGCGAGCCCGCCCCGCGCCGTCTCCTTGTACTTGACGCTCATGTCGGCGCCGGTCTCCTTCATGGTCTTGATGACCTTGTCGAGGGAGACCTTGTGGGAGCCGTCGCCGCGCATCGCCATCTTGGCGGCGGTGACGGCCTTCACGGCCGCCATGCCGTTGCGCTCGATGCAGGGGATCTGGACGAGCCCGCCGACCGGGTCGCAGGTCAGGCCGAGGTTGTGCTCCATGCCGATCTCGGCCGCGTTCTCGACCTGCTCCGGGCTGCCGCCGAGCACCTCGGCGAGCGCGCCCGCCGCCATCGAGCAGGCCGAGCCGACCTCGCCCTGGCAGCCGACCTCGGCGCCGGAGATCGACGCGTTCTCCTTGAACAGCATGCCGATCGCGCCGGCCGAGAGCAGGAAGCGGACCACGCCCTCCTCATCGGCGCCGGGCACGAAGTTCACGTAGTAGTGCAGGACCGCCGGGATGATGCCGGCCGCGCCGTTCGTCGGCGCGGTGACGACCCGGCCGCCCGCCGCGTTCTCCTCGTTCACCGCCATCGCGTACAGCGTGATCCACTCCATGGCGTGCGCCAGCGGCTCGCCCTCGGCGCGCAGCTTGCGGGCCGAACCGGCGGCCCGGCGGCGGACCTTGAGGCCGCCCGGCAGGATGCCCTCGCGGGACATGCCGCGCGACACGCACGCCTGCATCACGCGCCACAGTTCGAGGAGCCCGGAGCGGATCTCGTCCTCGGTGCGCCAGGCCTTCTCGTTCTCCAGCATCAGCGCCGGGATGGACAGGCCCGTCTCCCGGGTGAGGCGCAGCAGCTCGTCGCCGGTGCGGAAGGGGTACTTCAGCACGGTGTCGTCCGGCACGACCGGGTTCTCGCCTGCCGCTCCCTCCGCCGCCAGGACGGACTCGTCGACGACGAAGCCGCCGCCGACCGAGTAGTACGTCTTGGTCAGCAGCTCGGCGCCCTCGGCGTCGTACGCCCACAGGCGCATGCCGTTGGCGTGGTACGGCAGGGTCTCGCGGCGGTGCAGGACCAGGTCGTCGTCGTAGGAGAAGGCGATGTCGTGCACGGCGAGCAGATTGATCCGGCCCGACGACCTGATCTCCTCCACCCGCTCGTCGGCGTGCTCGACGTCGACGGTGCGCGGGGACTCGCCCTCCAGGCCGAGCAGGACCGCTTTCGGGGTGCCGTGTCCGTGGCCGGTCGCGCCCAGGGAGCCGTACAGCTCGGCGCGTATCGAGGCGGTGTGGGCCAGCAGGCCCTCGTTCTTCAGGCGGCGCGCGAACATGCGCGCCGCGCGCATCGGGCCGACTGTGTGCGAGCTGGACGGGCCGATGCCGATCGAGAACAGGTCGAAGACCGAGATGGCCACGGTGGAACTCCAAAGATGGTTGGTAGACGCCGTTGTCTGCCGGGGGCACGGGGCGGGGCACCGTGCCCACTGAAACCTGGTGGGTCCAGTGTGCGCGATGCCCCGTAAGGACGTATGTACGAAAGGGTACGTAACTCCAGCGGAACCGTTACAGGCCGGGGTACAGCGGGTGCTTCTCGGCCAATGCGGTCACCCGTGCCTTGAGGGCGTCCACGTCGTAGGACGGCTTGAGGGCCTCGGCGATCACGTCGGCGACCTCGGTGAAGTCCTCGGCGGTGAAGCCGCGGGTGGCGAGCGCGGGCGTGCCGATGCGCAGGCCGGAAGTGACCATCGGCGGGCGCGGGTCGTTCGGGACGGCGTTGCGGTTGACCGTGATGCCGACCTCGTGGAGGCGGTCCTCGGCCTGCTGGCCGTCCAGTTCGGAGTCGCGCAGGTCGACCAGGACGAGGTGCACGTCCGTGCCGCCGGAGAGCACGTTCACGCCGTGGGCGCGGGCGTCCTCCGAGGTCAGGCGCTCGGCGAGGATACGGGCACCCTCGATCGTGCGCTGCTGGCGCTCCTTGAAGTCCTCACTGGCGGCGACCTTGAAGGAGACCGCCTTCGCCGCGATCACGTGCTCCAGGGGACCGCCCTGGAAGCCCGGGAAGACGGATGAGTTCAGCTTCTTCGCGAAGTCCTTCTTGGCGAGGATGATGCCGCCGCGCGGACCGCCGAGCGTCTTGTGCGTGGTGGACGTGACGACGTCCGCGTACGGCACGGGGTTGGGGTGCAGGCCCGCGGCCACCAGGCCCGCGAAGTGCGCCATGTCGACCCACAGGTACGCCTCGACCTCGTCGGCGATGCGACGGAACTCGGCGAAGTCCAGCCGGCGCGGGTACGCCGACCAGCCGGCGATGATCACCTTCGGGCGGTGCTCCTTGGCGAGCCGCTCCAGCTCGGCCATGTCGACCAGGCCGTTGTCGTCGACGTGGTACGCGACCACGTCGAACTGCTTGCCGGAGAAGTTCAGGCGCATGCCGTGCGTGAGGTGGCCGCCGTGCGCCAGGTCCAGGCCGAGGATCGTGTCGCCGGGCTTGGCGAGCGCGAAGAGGGCGGCCTGGTTCGCGGAGGCGCCCGAGTGCGGCTGCACGTTGGCGTACTCGGCGCCGAACAGCTCCTTGACCCGGTCGATCGCGATCTGCTCGGTGACGTCGACGTGCTCGCAGCCGCCGTAGTAGCGGCGGCCGGGGTAGCCCTCGGCGTACTTGTTGGTGAGGACCGAGCCCTGGGCCTCCATGACGGCGACCGGCGCGAAGTTCTCCGACGCGATCATTTCCAGGGTCGACTGCTGGCGGTGCAGCTCGGCGTCGACGGCCTTGGCCACGTCCGGGTCGAGCTCGTGCAGGGACTGGTTCATTGCGGACTTGTCGGTCATATCGGGTCAGCTCCCGGAGAACTCGGTGTACTCGTCGGCGGTGAGCAGGTCCTTCGGCTCCTCGGAGATCCGGACCTTGAACAGCCAGCCGCCCTCGAAGGGCGCCGAGTTCACCAGGGACGGGTCGTCGACGACGTCCGTGTTGGCCTCGGTGACCTCGCCCGACACGGGGGAGTACAGGTCGGAGACCGACTTGGTGGACTCCAGCTCGCCGCAGGTCTCGCCCGCGGTGATGGCGTCGCCGACCTCGGGGAGCTGGACGAAGACGATGTCACCGAGCGCGTTGGCCGCGTGCTCCGTGATGCCGACCGTGGCGACGCCGTCCTCCACGGCCGACAGCCACTCGTGCTCCTTGCTGTAACGCAGCTGCTGGGGGTTGCTCATGAGTCGAATTCTCCTGTACGCGAGGCGGTGCTGATGACAGTGGGGGAGGGCGCCGGGATACGAGCGTTACTTCTGGCGCTTGTAGAACGGCAGCGCCACGACCTCGTACGGCTCATGCGTACCGCGGATGTCCACACCCACGCCCGCCGCGCCCGGCCCGGCGTGCGCGGCGTCCACGTACGCCATGGCGATCGGCTTGCCCAGGGTCGGGGAGGGGGCGCCGGAGGTGACCTCGCCGATCACCTGTCCCTCGTGGACGACCGGCATGCCCGCGCGCGGGACGCGGCGGCCCTCGGCGACCAGGCCGACGAGCTTGCGGGGCGGGGCGCTCTCGGCGCGCTCGGCGGCGGCCGTCAGCGCCTCGCGGCCCACGAAGTCGCCGTCCTTCTCGAACTTCACGACCCGGCCGAGCCCCGCGTCGAACGGCGTCAGCTCCGTGGTCAGCTCGTGCCCGTACAGCGGCATACCCGCCTCCAGGCGCAGCGTGTCGCGGCAGGACAGGCCGCACGGCGTGAGGCCGTACTCCGCGCCCGCCTCGGTCAGCGCCTGCCACAGCTTCTCCGCGTCGGCGGGCGCGACGAACAGCTCGAAGCCGTCCTCGCCGGTGTAGCCGGTGCGCGCGATGAGCGCCTCGACGCCCGCGACGGTGCCCGGCAGACCCGCGTAGTACTTCAGCCCGTCCAGGTCGGCGTCCGTGACGGACTTCACGATGGCGGGGGAGTGCGGGCCCTGCACGGCGATCAGCGCGTACGCGTCCCGGTCGTCGCGGACCTCGGCGTCGAACCCGGCGGCCCGCTCGGTCAGGGCGTCGAGGACGGTCTGCGCGTTGCCCGCGTTGGCGACCACCATGTACACGGTCTCGGCCAGGCGGTAGACGATCAGGTCGTCGAGGATGCCGCCGTCCGCGCGGCAGATCATGGTGTAGCGGGCGCGGCCGACGCCGACCGTGCCGATGTTGCCCACGAGCGCGAAGTTCAGGAGCGCCACCGCGTCCGGTCCGGACACCGTGATCTCACCCATGTGGGACAGGTCGAAGAGCCCGGCCTTCGTACGCACCGCGTTGTGCTCGTCGCGCTCGCTGGCGTAGCGCAGCGGCATGTCCCAGCCGGCGAAATCGGTCATCGTGGCGCCCAGCGAGCGGTGCAGGGCGTCGAGGGCTGTCGTACGAGGGGTACGGGTCATGGCTGGTGCTCCCGGGCGTGACGGCGATGGCGAGGGGTCCCCCGTGGCGGAGGCCCTCCCCATCTGTCATCGGAACCTGAGAGGTTCGCCCCGACCACACGTACTCATGGTCATGGCTTGCACCTTGGGTGGGGCCGCCGTACTGGACGGTCGGCCCGCTTTTCAGATGTGCCTCGCCCGCGCGGTACGGGGCCTGAGAGATTCAAGGGAGGAACTTGCTCCTTCGGCGTCCGGGCCCACATACGTGTCCGGAACTCTCCCGCGCGGATTCAAGCGGCCGGTATGCGGTTGTGTGCCTGTGGCGCGCACATCATTGCACGCCCGTGGAACGGGGAAACCCCACGGCGGGCATTACCTTCTCTTTACACTTGGCGGGCAAGGGTAAGTGGGCGGGACGGGGAGGACGATCACGGTGCGCAAGGCGATCGCGGGGGCGTACGCGACAGCGGCGTCAGCCGCGTCCACGGTGGTGCCCGGGGTGCGCATTCCCGGGCAGCGTTCGGTGCGGGACCTGCGCGGGCGCGGTGGCCGCACACCGCGCTTCATCGGCTTCGCGGCGGGCGACCTCGTCGTCCTCTCGGGGCTGCCGGGCAGCGGCAAGTCCACCCTGATGCGACGGGCCGTCACGGTCGTGCGCATCGACTCCCAGGACACCCGCGAGCGCTGGGCCGCCCGGCTGCCGCGCGGCGTGCCGTACGCGCTCTACCGGCCGCTGGTGCGCATCGCGCACTACGTGGGCCTGCACCAGGCGATGCGCTCCGGCGCCAGCGTCGTCGTGCACGACTGCGGCACCCAGGCGTGGGTGCGCCGCTGGGTGACGCGAGCGGCCCGGCGGCGCGGCGCCTCCGTCCACCTGCTGCTCCTCGACGTCCCCCCGGACACGGCGCTCGAAGGGCAGCTGGAGCGGGGCCGGGGGGTGTCGCGGTACGCGTTCGCCCGGCACCGGCGGGCGGTGGGCGCGCTGGTGACGTCGACGGAGCGGGGCGAGCTGCCGGCAGGCATCGAATCGGCGGTGCTCCTCGACCGGGCGGCGACCGACGCGCTCGGCGGGATCACGTTCAGGGGCTGAACCCCAGGCGTTATCGTCGGCGGCTATGGAACACCCGGCATTTCACGAGGACGCGCACCCCCACCCCCACCCGGCACAGGCCTGGCCGGCGAACGAGCTGGAGGAGGTCCTCGCCGCGGCGGTCGGCGTCGAGGGCGCGGGCGGCCGCATCGTCGAGGTCCTCGGCCGCAGCCCGATCTGGATTCCGCTGCCCCAGGGCGGCAGCACCGAGAGCCGCGACCTCGATCTGCCGACGCTGGAGATCGAGGGCCAGGCCTTCGTCCCCGTCTTCAGCTCCGAGCAGCAGTTCATGCAGGTCACCGGTGGCCGGATGCACTGCACGGTGGCCCCGGCCGTCGAGTTCGCGCGCGGGCTGCCCGCGCAGGTCGGGCTCGCCCTGAACCCGGACGGCGCGATCGGCATCCCGCTGCCCCCGCCCGCCGTCGCCGAACTGGCCCGCAGCGGCCGCACCCCGCTGGACGGACCGGCGACCGGTGGCCGCGTCGTGCTCTCCGAGCCGGACTGGCAGCAGGACCCGGTGGACTTCCTGGCGGCGGTGCGCGAGGAGTTCGAGGCGACCGGCACCGTACTGTCCGCCCACCGCTGTCTCGCCGTCGTCGAGGACGGGGCTCCGTCGCTGTTCATCGGCGTACAGCTGACCCAGTGGGAGGGCGCCGCGCGCGACCTTCCGCTGGACGCGCTCGGCCGTGCGCTCGGCCGGTCACCCGCCGCCTGGCCGGTGAACCTGGTCTTCCTCGACGTCACCCAGGACCCGGTCGCCGACTTCCTGCGCACCCGCGTACGTCCGTTCTATGTACGGGAACGGTGACACCGTCCGTCAAGTCGGTGTCAGGAACGCCGCTTAAGCTGGTTTCATGACGTGACCGGGCGGCACTGTGCCCTCCGGTCACGGGCGGAACACGGACGTTCACGAAGGGGCGGTTACGGGTGAGTGCGTCGGGCACGGCCGCGGCCGGACAGGTCGAGCACATGCTGCGCCAGGTGACTCCCGGGCGCTACGACGCGTACGAGGCGCTCCTCGCGGCCCTCGCCGCCGGACAGGTCTGGATGCTGCTCTGGCACGGCCAGGCAGGCTCGCCCGACGCCCAGTTCGGGAACATGGACGTGGACGGTTTCTCCTACGCCCCCTGCGTCACCTCCGCCCAGGAGCTCTCCGCGTCCGGCTGGTCCCGCGCCTACGAAGTCGTCAGCGGCGTCGACGCGGCCCGCACGCTCTACCCCGACCACTACGGCCTCTGGCTCAACCCGCACGCCCCCGGCGGCGGCGTCGGGGTGCCCTGGCTCGACCTGCGCCGGATCGCGGGCGGCCTCGACCGGCAGCCCGCCGGTCCGCTGCGGCTGACCGAGCCGGCCATCGAGATCCCCCAGTTCTGGGCGCTGCTGGCGCAGAACGCGCACCGCACCACCGCGATCCGGTCCCTGCGCCGCGCGTGGGTGCAGCCCGCGGTCGGGGCGCCGTACCTGGCGATCGGCCTCGACGTCTACGACACGGCGCCCGCGTCGGTGGACGCGGTCCGGGCGATGATGCAGCAGTCCGTCGCGGCGGTCCCGGACGGGCTGCCGGTGTCCACGGTGGCCATGTCCGACGAGTACGACCCGGTGGCGATGTGGCTGCGGGCGAACGCGCGGCCGTTCTACGACCGGGAGTCCCACGCGGCTCCGGCAGCTCCGGCCGGCGGGGGTTACGGCTACCCGCCGCCGTACGGCGCGTCGTACTGAACCGATGTCCTCCATCGCCACCCCCAGCCCGTCCGGCGATTGAGGACGAGCCTTTCGGGCGATAAGCCGGAACCGCAACTTGCATAGGACTACGAACCGTTGTGGCCCCAATGTCCGGACCAGCAACACTTCCGCCCCAACTGCCCAACGTTCGCACCCCGTTCACAGCTGTCCGGATAACGGAACACCCCTGACCGCATCACGTTTAGGCATCCTTTCCCCGTCGGGTCTGGCAACAGATCGCACACAGGTTGAAGACTCCCGCAGCAGGGGGCTTCGCCTCTGTGTACGACGGACTGAATGACGCCGCTACCGCGGCAAGTGCGGGCCGGTCACCGCCGGTTGAGAGGGGTCCCTGCCACGATGACGGCACCATTGCACGACACGACTGCGGAAACGGAGCCGACCGCCCCGGTCGACGCCGCCGCGAGCGGCGCCGGCGGCAAGGTGGAAGGGCGGTCGCTGAAGCAGATCGCCTGGAACCGCCTCAAGCGGGACAAGGTCGCCCTCACCGGTGGCATCGTTGTCGTCTTCCTCGTTCTGGTGGCGGTCTTCGCCCCGCTCATCGTGAGCCTGCTCGGCCACCCGCCGAACCAGTTCCACCAGGACAAGCTCGACCCGCTGACCAACCTGCCCAGCGGGTCCCTCGGCGGCGTCAGCGGCGACTTCCTGTTCGGCGTCGAACCGAACAAGGGCCGCGACGTGTTCAGCCGCATCGTCTACGGCGCCCGCATCTCCCTGCTCGTGGCCTTCCTCGCGGCGATCGTCGCGGTGGCCCTCGGCACCCTGTTCGGCATCATCGCCGGTTACTTCGGCGGCTGGGTCGACGCGCTGATCAGCCGCGTCATGGACGTGCTGCTCTCGTTCCCGCAGCTGCTCTTCATCATCTCCCTGGTCTCGGTGCTCCCGGACGACCTGCTCGGCCTGACCGGCAGCGGGGTACGCATCGCCGTCCTCGTCATGGTCATCGGCTTCTTCGGCTGGCCGTACATCGGCCGCATCGTCCGCGGCCAGACGCTGTCACTGCGCGAGCGCGAGTACGTGGAAGCGGCCCGGTCACTGGGCGGCGGCTCGCGCCACGTCCTCTTCAAGGAGCTGCTGCCGAACCTCGTCGCGCCGATCGTCGTCTACATGACGCTGATGATCCCGACGAACATCCTCACGGAAGCGGCGCTCAGCTTCCTCGGTGCCGGTGTCCGGCCGCCCACGGCGTCCTGGGGCGGCATGCTCCGCGACGCCCTCGAGACGTACGAGCACGACCCGATGTTCATGGTCTTCCCGGGCGTCACGATCTTCATCACCGTCCTCGCGTTCAACCTCTTCGGCGACGGGCTGCGCGACGCGCTCGACCCGAAGGGGACCCGGTAAAGCCTCAGGCCCGACCGGTCTGTACCGAACTGCCCCTGCCGCACTGTCAGGTGGCTCTACTCCATGGTTCTCCGGCAGCAGCCCGGGACCGCGATCTCGGAGGTTACGAGAAAATGCCCACAGGTTCCTCGAAACGACGGCTCGCCGCCGGCGCCGCCCTCGTTGTCGCGGCGCTCGTGTCGACCACGGCGTGCGGCGGCGGTGACGGCGACTCCAAGGACTCGTCGAAGGGCGCCGGCTACGACGCGGCCTACAACAAGGTCGCCAATGCCTCCACGAAGAAGGGAGGCACGCTGAAGATGGTCGGCAAGCAGGACCTGGACTCCGCCGACCCGCAGCGCGCCTACTACGGCATGTCGTGGGACTTCATGCGGTTCTACACGCGTCAGCTCGTGTCGTTCGCGCCGAAGCCGGGCGCCGCGTCCACCGAGCTCGTCGGTGACCTCGCCAAGTCGACCGCGAAGATCTCGGACGACGGCAAGACGTACACGTACGAACTGCGTGATGGCCTGACCTGGGAGGACGGCTCGGCGCTCACCGCGCAGGACGTCAAGTACGGCATCGAGCGTGCCTGGGCCTCCGACGTCATCACCGGCGGTCCGCAGTACCTGAAGCAGAACCTGGACCCCAAGGGCGAGTACAAGGGCCCCTACAAGGACAAGTCCAAGGACAAGCTCGGCCTGAAGGCCATCGAGACGCCGGACGCGAAGACCATCGTCTTCAAGCTGCCCAAGCCCAACGGTGACTTCGAGCAGTTCCTCGCCATGCCGTCCGGCACGCCGGTCAAGCAGTCCGAGGACACGGCCAACAAGTACACCCAGCGCCCGTTCTCCTCCGGCCCGTACAAGTTCCAGTCGTACAAGGCCGGCAAGAAGATCGTCCTGGTCCGCAACGACAAGTGGAACAAGGCCTCGGACCCGATCCGTGCCGCGCTGCCCGACAAGATCGACGTGACGATCTCCGCCAACCTGGAGGAGAACGACAAGCGTCTGATGGAAGGCGACTACGACGTCGACCTGAACGGCACGGGCATGACCCAGTCGGGTCGCGTCTCCGCCGTCCAGGACCACCGTGACAGCGTCGACAACATGCGGACCTCCTTCGTCCGCTACGTCGCGCTGATCCACTCCGCCAAGCCGTTCGACAACGTCCACTGCCGCAAGGCCGTGTTCTACGCGACGGACTTCGCCGGTCTCCAGCAGACCCGCGGTGGCGAGCTGGCCGGTGGCGACATCGCCAACTCCACGCTGCCGACCTCCATCAAGGGTCACACCAAGTACGACCCGTACGGCGTCATCGCCCGCAAGGGCAAGCCGGACGCGGCCAAGGCCAAGGCCGAGCTGAAGGAGTGCGGCAAGCCCAGCGGCTTCTCCACCAAGCTCACCGCCCGCACCAACAACCCGGGTGAGGTCGACACCGCCGAGGCGCTCCAGGAGCAGCTCGGCAAGGTCGGCATCAAGGTCGAGGTCGACTCCCTCGACGGCGCCGAGATCTCCTCGATCACCGGTTCGCCGAAGGTCGTCAAGGAGCGCGGCTACGGCATGACCATGAGTGGATGGGGCCCGGACTTCCCGTCCGGCCAGGGCTTCGGCCAGCCGCTGTGGGACAGCCGCTTCCTCTTCGACACGGGTAACTACAACGAGTCGCAGATCAAGGACCCGAAGATCGACAAGCTCTTCGACGACGCGATCGCCGAGACCGACCCCGAGGCTGCCGGCAAGATCTACGAGCAGCTCGACAAGCGGATCCTGGACCAGGCCGACTGGATGCCCTTCATCTACGAGAAGAACATCACCTGGCGTGGCCCGCGTCTGACCAACGTGTACATGTCCGACGCGTACAGCGGTCGCTACGACTACGTCTCCCTCGGCGTCGTCAAGTAACACCCCGTCCGGGCGACGGAGTTGATCCGTCGTCCGGACTTCTTCCGCTCCAGCCGCCGAAACCCGCCAGTCCGAAGGGCAGGTGATGGCCCCGGGCGGTGGCCGGGAACCCCCACGAAGGGTTCCCGGCCACCGCCGGGCCGCGCACAGTGCTTGCTTATCTCATCCGGCGCCTGTTCGCCGTTGTCATCATGGTGCTCGTCGTTCTCCTGGCGACCTTCACCATCTTTTTCATGCTGCCCAAATGGGCGGGTCAGGACGTGGCCGTCCTCTTCGCCGGCAAGGCAACCGGTGCCGAGGCGCTCGCCGGTATCCGGATCAAGCTCGGCCTGGACGACCCCGTGCTCGTCCAGTTCTGGGACTTCGTCAAGGGCATCCCGCTGGGCCGCGACTACGTCAACGGCGCCGACGTGACCCACTGCTCCGCCCCCTGCTTCGGGTACTCCTTCCGTACGGAGGAACCCGTCTGGAACACCCTCCAGGACGCGCTGCCCGTCACCCTGGCGCTCGCCGCCGGTGCCTGTGTCCTGTGGCTGGCCGCCGGTGTCGCCACCGGTGTGCTCTCCGCTCTCAAGCGCGGCACCTTCTGGGACCGCTCCGCCATGACCATCGCCCTCGGCGGTGTCTCCCTGCCGGTCTTCTTCACCGGCATGGTCGCGATGGGCATCTTCGTCCACAGCCTGGGCTGGGTGCACATCGCCGACAGCCTCTCCACGGAGGACTCCATCGGCGTCTGGTTCGAGACGCTGATCCTGCCGTGGATCGTGCTCGCCTTCCTCAACGCCGCGATGTACGCCCGTCTCACCAGAGCCACCATGCTGGAGATCCTGGGCGAGGACTACATCCGCACCGCGCGCGCCAAGGGACTCGGTGAGTCCGCGGTCATCACCCGGCACGCCCTGCGTTCCGCGATGACCCCGATCCTCACCGTCTTCGGACTCGACCTCGGTGTGCTGCTCGGCGGCGCCGTGCTCACCGAGTCCACGTTCAACCTGCCGGGCCTCGGCCTCGCGGCGGTCCAGGCCATCAGCAGTAAGGACCTGCCCGTGATCCTCGGCGTGACGCTGTTCGCGGCTCTCGCGATCGCCGTCGCCAACCTCGTCGTGGACCTTATGTACGCCGTGATCGACCCGCGAGTGAGGCTGGGATGACCGAACTGCACAAGACCGGGGCGGCGGTCGGTGAGCCCACCGACACCACCGCCTCGGCCGCTCCCAGCGCTTTCCTCGAGGTCCGCGACCTCAAGGTGCACTTCCCGACCGACGACGGCGTGGTCAAGTCCGTCGACGGGCTCTCCTTCAAGCTGGAGAAGGGCCGCACGCTCGGCATCGTCGGCGAGTCCGGCTCGGGCAAGTCCGTCACCTCGCTCGGCATCCTCGGCCTGCACACCGCCGGTCAGTACGGCCGGCGCAAGGCGCAGATCAGCGGTGAGATCTGGCTCGACGGCACCGAACTGCTGACCGCGGACCAGGACAAGGTCCGCAAGCTGCGCGGCCGCGACATGGCGATGATCTTCCAGGACCCGCTCTCCGCGCTGCACCCGTACTACACGATCGGCAAGCAGATCGTGGAGGCGTACCGCGTCCACCACGACGTCGACAAGAAGACGGCGCGCAAGCGGGCCATCGAGATGCTCGACCGCGTCGGGATCCCCCAGCCGGACAAGCGGGTGGACGCCTACCCGCACGAGTTCTCCGGCGGTATGCGCCAGCGCGCGATGATCGCGATGGCGCTGGTGAACAACCCCGAGCTGCTGATCGCCGACGAGCCGACCACGGCTCTCGACGTGACCGTGCAGGCCCAGATCCTCGACCTGATCCGGGATCTGCAGAAGGAGTTCGGCTCGGCCGTCATCATGATCACGCACGACCTCGGGGTCGTCGCGGAGATGGCCGACGAGCTCCTCGTCATGTACGGCGGCCGCTGCGTCGAGCGCGGCTCGGCGACCCAGGTCTTCTCCACGCCCCAGCACCCGTACACCTGGGGCCTCCTCGGCTCGATGCCGCGCATCGACCGGGAGCAGACCGAGCGGCTCACCCCGGTCAAGGGCTCCCCGCCCAGCCTGATCAACCTGCCGACCGGCTGCGCCTTCAACCCGCGCTGCCCGTACGCGGACATCCCCAAGGACAACATCACCCGTCGCGAGCGCCCCGAACTCCAGCAGATCGACTCCGGTCACTACTCGGCCTGCCACATGTCGGCCGAGCAGCGGGAGCGGATCTGGACCGAAGAGATTGCGCCGAAGCTGTGACGGACGCCAAAGGACCCGAGATGACGATCCCTCAGCAGACGAGTGACTCGCCGGCCACCTCGCCGGATCCCGCCAAGGGTGAGCCGCTGCTCAAGGTCGAGGGCCTGGTCAAGCACTTCCCCATCAAGAAGGGCCTGCTCAAGCGGCAGGTCGCCGCGGTACAGGCGGTCGACGGGCTGACCTTCGACGTGCGCTCGGGGGAGACCCTGGGCGTGGTCGGCGAGTCCGGCTGCGGCAAGTCGACCATGGGCCGGCTGATCACGCGGCTGCTCGAACCCACCGCCGGGCGCGTGGAGTTCGAGGGCACGGACATCACGCACCTGGGCGTCAGCGGCATGCGTCCGCTCCGCCGCGACGTGCAGATGATCTTCCAGGACCCGTACTCGTCGCTGAACCCGCGCCACAACATCGGCACGATCGTCGGCGCGCCCTTCACCATCCAGGGCGTCAAGCCCGAGGGCGGCGTACGCAAGGCCGTACAGGAGCTGCTGGAGCGCGTCGGGCTCAACCCCGAGCACTACAACCGCTACCCGCACGAGTTCTCCGGCGGCCAGCGCCAGCGCATCGGCATCGCCCGCGCGCTGGCCCTGCGCCCCAAGCTCGTGGTCGCCGACGAGCCGGTCTCGGCGCTCGACGTCTCGATCCAGGCCCAGGTGGTGAACCTCCTCGACGACCTCCAGGAGGAACTCGGCCTGACGTACGTGATCATCGCGCACGACCTCTCGGTCATCCGGCACGTCTCGGACCGGATCGCGGTGATGTACCTCGGGAAGATCGTGGAGCTCGCCGACCGCGACGACCTCTACTCGACGCCGATGCACCCGTACACCAAGGCGCTGCTCTCCGCGGTGCCGGTGCCGGACCCGAAGCGGCGCGGCGCCAAGAGCGAGCGCATCCTGCTGCGCGGTGACGTCCCCTCGCCCATCGACCCGCCCGCCGGCTGCCGCTTCCACACGCGCTGCTGGAAGGCGACGGAGGTGTGCGCGACGAAGGAGCCCCCGCTGCTCCAGCTCGGCACCGGCCACCAGGTCGCCTGCCACCACCCGGAGAACGCCCCGGACCAGGCCCCGGAGGACACCAAGCTCCTCTCGGTGGCGAAGGAGGCGATCGACGTGGTGACGGTCCCGGCCCCGGCGGAGCCCGCTGCCGCGGAGGCCCCGGAGGCGCCTGAGGCCGCACCGGAGGCCCCGGAGACGCCTGAGGTGCCGGAGACGTCCGAGGTGCCGGAGACGGCTGAGGAGCCGAAGACGGCTGAGGAGCCGAAGAAGAAGTAGCCCGCTGGGGGGCGAGCGCGGCAAAGGGCCCTCGCGCCGCTCCCCGCCCGGGTGAAGCAGAACCGGAAACCCGCGCTGTAACAATCATGGGGTGCTCCACAACCTGTTCACCCCCTCCGTCCAGCACTCGCTCGACCTCATCGGCATCTTCGTGTTCGCCATCTCCGGTGCGCTGATGGCCGTACGCAAGAACTGGGACGTCTTCGGCATCGGCGTCCTCGCCGAGGTCACCGCGCTGGGCGGAGGGCTGCTCCGGGACCTGATCATCGGGGCCGTGCCCCCGGCCGCCTTCACCGACCTCGGCTACTTCGTGACGCCGCTGGTCGCCGCGGCCCTGGTCTTCTTCCTGCACCCCGAGGTCGAGCGGACCCAGACCGCGGTGAACGTCTTCGACGCGGCGGGCCTCGGCCTGTTCTGCGTCACGGGCACGACCAAGGCGTACGCCTACGGGCTCGGCCTCACCGCCTCCGCCGCGCTCGGCGTCGCCACGGCGGTCGGCGGGGGAGTGCTGCGCGACATCATCGCCAACGAGGTGCCGTCCCTGGTCCGCTGGGACCGCGACCTCTACGCCGTGCCCGCGATGGTCGGAGCCGTCACCGTCGTCCTGTGCATCAACTACGACGCGCTGAACGCCTACACCAGCTCCCTCGCGGTCCTCACCGCGTTCCTCCTGCGCCTGCTCGCGATGCGCTACCACTGGCGCGCGCCCCGCGCGTGGAACCGCAGGTCGGCCTCGGTGGATGTGACGGAGGAGACGCCGTAGCGCGGGTTGCGTGACGAGGGCGCGTGACCAGGGCGACGAGGTCGAGCGCCGGGGCGCGTGACGAAGGCGCGTGGCCAGGGCTTCACAGACAGAAGCTACCGCTTAGTAATTTCCTGTTGTACGTTCAATGCATGGCAGAAGCAGCATCCACGGCATCCACGAAGGCCCGCATCGGCGACAGCGAGTTCGACCGCGACACCGCCGTCACCCGCCGCGCACCCGGGGTCTACGACATCGACCTCTCCGCCGGCTGGACGATCATCAACGCCGTCAACGGCGGCTACCTGCTCGCCGTCCTCGGCCGCGCCCTCGCGGACGCCCTGCCGCACCACGACCCGTTCACGATCTCGGCGCACTACCTGACGGCCTCGGCCCCCGGTCCCGCCGTGATCCGCACCGACGTCGTCCGCACCGGCCGCACCCTCTCCACCGGCCAGGCCTCCCTGTTCCAGTACGCCGACGACGGCACCGAGGTGGAGCGCATCCGCGTCCTCGCCTCCTACGGCGACCTGGACGCCCTCCCCGACGACGTGCGCACCAGCGCGGAGATACCCGCGTTCCCGCCCATCGACCAGTGCTTCGGCGCGGGCGACGCACCCGAGGGCGCGCCCCCGGTCCCCGGCAGCTCCGCGATCACCGACCGCCTCGACCTCAAGCTCGACCCGGCCACCCTCGGCTGGGCGCTCGGCGCGCCGTCCGGCAAGGGCGAGATGCGCGCCTGGTTCGGCCTGGCCGACGGCCGCGACGCGGATCCGCTGTCGCTGCTCCTCGTGGTGGACGCCCTGCCGCCGACCGCGTTCGAACTCGGCCTCAAGGGCTGGGTCCCGACCGTCGAACTGACCGTCCACGTCCGCAGCCGCCCGGCTCCGGGCCCGCTCCGCGTCTCCATCACGACGCGGAACCTTGCGGGGGGTTTCTTGGAGGAGGACGCGGAGGTCTGGGATGCGGAGGGTCGGCTGGTGGCTCAGTCTCGGCAGCTGGCCAGGGTCCGACTGAGCTGACGCGTCCGGTTGTCCGCCGGCTGCGGCCCGGTGGGGCTTTTCGTGCAGTTCCCCGCGCCCCTGAGATGCGCACTGCGTGCGCCATCTCAAGCGGCGCGTCCAGCGCGCCCCCATGGGGCTGCGGCGAAGCCGCATGCTCCAGGGGCGCGGGGAACTGCGCGACCAGCCCCCCACCGGGCCGCGGTCGACGAACAACCAATGCGGCACGCCAGACTGGGCTGGTGAAGTCCGACCGCCTGCTGTCCATCCTGCTGCTCCTACAGACCCGCGGCCGCGTCCCCGCCCCCGAACTGGCGGCCGCCCTAGAGGTCTCGGTCCGCACCATCTACCGGGACATCGAAGCGCTGAGCGGCGCAGGCGTACCGGTCTACGCCGAGCGCGGGCGACACGGCGGCATCGCCCTCCTGCCCGGCTACCGCACCGACGTCACCGGACTCACCGCGGACGAGTCCCGCGCCCTGTTCATCCTCGCCGCGCAGGGCGCCCACGCCGCCCTCGGCCTCGACTCGGCGATCGGCTCGGCCCTGCGCAAGGTCATGGTGGCCCTGCCCGCACCGCACCGCCCGGCGGCCGAGCTGACGTCACGGCGCATCCTGGTGGAGTCCTCGCGCTGGATGGGCCCGCCCCCGCGCGAGGTCGACGTCAGCGCCTTGCAGGACGCGGTCTTCGCCGACCGCCGGCTGCGGATCCGCTACCGGCACAGCGGCGCCGACGCGCCCCGCACGTACACCGTCGACCCCTACGGCCTCGTCTGCAAGGCCGGAGTCTGGTACCTGGTCGCCGACCGGCGCGGCGTGCCCCGCCTCTTCCGCGCGGACCGGATGCACGCGGCGACGGTCACCGAGGCCCCGGTCAGGCGGCGCGACGGTGTCGAACTCGCCGACGCCTGGGCGGTGCTGAAGCGACAGGTCGAGGTACGGCCCGGCGGCATCGACGTCACCGCCAGGGTCCGCCGCGCCCGCTTCGACCTGTTCCTGCGGATGTGCGGCAACTCCCTGACCGAACACCCCGAGGACGACGGCGCCAGCGAGTGGATCACGGTCAGGCTCGGCTACGGAGTCCTGGGCGCGGCCCGCTCGCTGGCACCCTTCGCCGACCACCTGGAAGTGCTCGAACCGCCCGAGGTGCGCGAGGAACTGGCGCGCTGCGCCGCCGCGATCACCGCTCTGTACGCGCAAGCCCCGCACGCAGGAACCGACCGAGCGCGGCCGTGAGTTCGGCGGGCGCGTCCTCCTGGACCAGATGCCCCGCGCCCTCGATGATCCGCAGTTCGGCCCCGGGGATCGCCTCGGCCAGCTCGTGCCCCCGCGCGAGCGGTATCCAGGTGTCCTCGGCGCCCCAGCAGACGAGTACGGGCAGCTCCAGCTCCCCGTAGCGGCCCTGGATGTCGTCGGTGAACCGCTGGTCGTTCTGCTCGATCTGCCGGTAGAAGGAGTCCTTGCCCGCCTCGGTCAGCCACGGCGCGACGAGCCGCGCGTGCGTGTCCGGATGCAGGCCCGACCGGCTGGCGGAACCGAGGTAGCGGTGCACGAGCGCCTCGTGCAGATCGTCCGGCAACTGCCGGAAGACGTCCGCGTGTTCGGCGAGCAACCGGTACGTGGGGGAGCCCCACGGTGCGAGTGCCACCGGGTCGACCAGGGCGAGCCTGGAGTACGCGGCGCCGTGCAGCAGGTGGGCACGCAGGGCGACGCAGCCACCGAAGTCATGGGCGACGACGGCCGGTTCGGTCAGACCCCAGTGGTCGACAAGGCCGGCCAGGACGCGGGCCTGGGTGTCCAGCGTGAGGTCCTGGTCGGGGCGCATCTCGGAGGCGCCGTAGCCCGGCAGATCCCATACGTACACGCGGTGTTCGGCGGCCAGGGCGCGGGCCGGGCCGCGCCACACGTAGGACGAGAACGGCGTGCCGTGGACGAGGACGACGGGCGGCGCGTCGGCCGGGCCGAGCGCGGCCCAGCGGACCTCACCGGAGGGTCCGGCGTAGGTGCGGTCGAGGTACCAGTCGGTGCGGTCGAGGTGCCGATCGGTGCGGTCGAGGTGCCGGTCGGTGTTCCGGTCCGCTGATGTCATGACCGTAAGGCTAGTTGCTCATGACACGTCCAGCCAGTGTCTGCGGCCCAGACTCACCAGCCTCAGCTGCCGCTCCGCGAGTCCCGCCGCGCGGGCGAAGTCCTCGGGAGGTGTGGTGAGGAAGACCGACGCCGTCATCACCATGTGGTCGACGTACAGGCCGGCGAGCATCAGCAGGTCCTCCCGGGTCCAGCCCGCCGACTCCGGGTCGTGGCTCAGGGCCGCGGCCACCTCCTCGGCGAACTGCCCGAGCTGTGCCCCTATCGCCTCGCTGACCCGCTGCACGCCGCCGTGCCGCTCGCGCGCGATGAAGCGCACATGGGCCGGGTGGGCACGCACATGCGCGGCGATCAACTCCACGGTCCGCGCGATCCGTTCGTCGCTGTCCCAGGTCGCCGTGAGCAGTTCCGAGACCACCGTGTGCAGGCTGCCGAGCGCCTCGTCGACCAGCGCGACCCCGAGGTCGGCCGTGCTGTCGAAATGCCGGTAGAACGCGGTCGGTGCCACCCCCACGGCGCGCGTGACCTCCCGCAGGCCCAGGCTGCTGAGGCTCTGCTCCTCGAGCAGTTGCAGTGCCGCGTCCAGGAGTGCCTGCCGGGTTTTCTGCTTCTGCGCCTGGCGGATGCCGAGAGTGTGACTCATGTCATCCAGTTAACAACTGTTCTCCGTATTTGGAAACCGCGTACGGGGATAGACTAGTGAGTCAGTGAACAGTTGTAATCCAGATTCGGTCTGAGAGGTTTCCCGTGCTGTTCCTCGTAGCGGCTCTGCTCCTGCTGGGCTTCGCGCTCGGCACCGTGGCGCACGCCCCGCTCTCGTTCACGCTGGTCGCCGCCGCCGTCATCGCCGTCTGGCTGGCCGTCTTCGCGGCCCGCGAGCGCTACGGCCGCCGCCACCAGAGCTGATCCACCACGCCAGGTTTCATCGGTAAGTCACCAGGTTTCATCTGTAAGGGGGTACCAACCATGCAGCTCACCGCACCCGACCGGACACAGAAGACGCAGCCGGCACAGGAACCGCGGCAGACGCAGCAGGCATCGCAGGCACATGAGGAGCAGGAGGTCCGGCCCACCGGACGGCGGGACACCGACGGTATGGCCGTCGCCTCGTTCGTCCTCGGCCTCGTCGGCCTGCTCGTCCTGAACGTCTTCCTCGGCCCGATCGCGATCGTCCTCGCCGGCCTCGCCCTGTGGCGCGGCACCACACGCCGCGGCCGCGCCCTGCTCGGCCTCGGGCTCGGCATCGCCGACCTCGTCGTGCTCGCCGTCCTCATCGCCGGCGACTCCACACTGTCCTGGAGCATCGCCGGCTGACACCCGGCGAGAGCCCTCGGGTGGGACGGGACCCCACGCGGCGGCCGAGGCCCGCCGGCGGGCTCGTAGAATCATGCCCACCATGGCCTACCTCGACCACGCCGCGACCACTCCGATGCTTCCGGAGGCGATCGAGGCGATGACCGCCCAGCTCGGCGTCACCGGCAACGCCTCGTCCCTGCACGCCGCGGGCCGCCGCGCCCGGCGCACCGTCGAGGAGTCCCGCGAGACCCTCGCCGCCTCCCTCGGCGCCCGACCCAGCGAGGTCGTCCTGACCGCGGGCGGCACCGAAGCCGACAACCTCGCCGTCAAGGGCCTGTACTGGGCCCGGCGCGCCGCCGACCCGGCCCGCACCCGCGTCCTCACCAGCCCCGTCGAGCACCACGCCGTCCTCGACGCCGTGCACTGGCTCGCCGAGCACGAGGGCGCCACCGTCGAGTACCTGCCCGTCGACTCCTACGGCCGTGTGCACGCCGACGCCCTGCGCGAGGCGATCGCCCGCCACCCCGCCGACGTGGCCCTGGCCACCGTCATGTGGGCCAACAACGAGATCGGCACGGTCCAGCCCGTCCGTGAACTCGCCGACGTGGCCCGCGAGTTCTCCATCCCGCTGCACGCCGACGCGGTGCAGGCCTACGGCCAGCTAGAGGTCGACTTCGCCGCCTCCGGCCTCGCCGCCATGACCGTCTCCGGCCACAAGGTCGGCGGCCCGTACGGGGTCGGCGCCCTCCTCCTCGGCCGCGAGTACAGCCCCGTCCCCGTCCTGCACGGCGGCGGCCAGGAGCGCCACGTCCGCTCCGGCACGCTCGACGTGCCCGCCGTCGCCGCCTTCGCGACGGCGGGCAGGATCGCGGCCGAGCGGCGCGAGTGGTTCGCCCGCGAGATCGGCGCCCTGCGCGACGAGCTGGTCACGGCGGTCCGCACGGCCGTCCCCGAAGCGATCCTCGGCGGCGACCCGGCCCCCGGCGGCCGTCTCCCCGCCAACGCCCACTTCACCTTCCCCGGCTGCGAGGGCGACTCCCTCCTGCTGCTCCTGGACGCCCAGGGCATCGAGTGCTCGACGGGCTCGGCCTGCACCGCGGGCGTCGCCCAGCCCAGCCACGTCCTGCTCGCCACCGGCACCGACCCGGACCTCGCCCGCGGCACCCTGCGCTTCTCCCTCGGCCATACGTCGACCGAGGCGGACGTGGAGGCGGTGGCGGCGGCGATCGGCCCGGCGGTGGAGCGGGCACGCAGCGCGGGCCTGACGTGAACAGGTCCCATGCGAGCGCGTACGGGTGCGAGCGGGGTTCGAGGCCAGGCTCGCAAAGTCACGCTCTCAGGCCTTGGCGGCGCCCGCCTTCTCATAGGCAGCCTTGACCAGCCGCATGTACTTGTCCCAGTTCCAGAGCGGCCCGGGGTCGGTGTGGTCGGTCCCCGGCACCTCGACGTGCCCGATGACGTGCTCACGGTCGGCCGGGAACCCGTAGCGTCTGCATATCGCGGCGGTCAGCCGGGCCGACGCCGCGTACATGGCATCGGTGAAGTCCTCGGGCCGGTCGACGAACCCCTCGTGCTCGATGCCGACACTGCGCTCGTTGAACTCCCGGTTCCCCGCGTGGAACGCGACGTCCAGCTCCCGGATCATCTGCGCGATGTGCCCGTCCTGGCGCACCACGTAGTGCGCGGCCGCGCCGTGCCAGGGGTCCTTGAAGACCTTCAGCGTCCCCTGATAGCTGCCCTGCGTGACGTGCACGATGACCCGGTCGATCGTGTAGTCGGCGGGCCGGTCCGCCCGCCGCCAGTTCGCCGCGGCCGCCGCCACCCACTCCGCGCCCCGGTAGTCCACCGCCCCGGCCTCACGCGGCTTGTCGACGCCCGGTACCTGCCACCACATGTGCGCCAGATCGCTGCGCGCGAGGACCCCGACGCCCACGGCCGACGCCACGCCCCCGATGATCAGGGTCCGCCGGCTGACCGCCCGCCCGCCGTCCCGGCCGCCCTTCGCGGCCCCTTGCTCCCCCATAAGACGCCCCCGCTCTTTCACCCCCGTCGTCCCCGTACGAGATCAACAACGCTTATCCGGGGGGATTCGGTTCCCGACGCCCCGTACCCTGTAAGTGCTATGACTTCGCAGACCTCGATGCTCCCCGCCGATCGTCCCCTCCGCGTACTCGCCGCCATGTCGGGCGGCGTGGACTCGGCCGTCGCCGCGGCCCGCGCCGCCGAAGCCGGCCACGACGTGACGGGCGTGCACCTCGCCCTGTCCGCGAACCCGCAATCCTTCCGCACCGGTGCCCGCGGGTGTTGCACCATCGAGGACTCCCGCGACGCGCGCCGCGCGGCGGACGTCATCGGCATCCCGTTCTACGTGTGGGACCTCGCGGAGCGCTTCCGCGAGGACGTGGTCGACGACTTCATCGCCGAGTACGAGGCCGGGCGCACCCCGAACCCGTGCCTGCGCTGCAACGAGAAGATCAAGTTCGCCGCGCTCCTGGACAAGGCCCTCGCGCTCGGCTTCGACGCGGTCTGCACGGGCCACTACGCCCAGGTCATCGTGAACGAGTCCGGGGACCGCGAACTGCACCGCGCCTCCGACATGGCCAAGGACCAGTCCTACGTCCTCGGCGTCCTGGACGACCGGCAGCTCGCCCACGCGATGTTCCCGCTGGGCGACACGGTCACCACCAAGGAAGAGATCCGGGCGGAGGCGGAGGCCCGCGGCCTGGCCGTCGCCAAGAAGCCCGACTCCCACGACATCTGCTTCATCGCCGACGGCGACACCCAGGGGTTCCTGGCCTCCCGCCTCGGCAAGTCCGAAGGGGACATCGTCGACGAGTCGGGCGCGAAGCTCGGCACCCACGAGGGTGCCTACGGCTACACCATCGGCCAGCGCAAGGGCCTGCGCATCGGCACCCCGGCACCCGACGGCAAGCCGCGCTACGTCCTGGACATCTCCCCGGTCAACAACACGGTCACGGTCGGCCCGGCCGACGCCCTGGACGTCTCCGCCCTGACCGCGATCAAGCCCCGCTGGTGCGGAGCGGCCCCCTCCGGCCCCGGCACCTACACGGCCCAGCTCCGCGCCCACGGCGGCGAAACGGAGGTCTCGGCCGAACTGGTCGCCGGCGAACTCCGCGTCACCTTCACAGAGCCGGCCCGAGGGGTCGCCCCGGGCCAGGCGATCGTTCTGTACGACGGGACGCGGGTGGTGGGGTCGGCGACTATCGCTACGACGTCGCGGGTCGCGGCCGGGGTGTAGCCCGCGACGCCTCCTTTTCTTACTTGACGAGGTAGGCGGCAAAGGCGAGCCCGGGCACCACCAGCATGGCGGCGCAAGAGAGACGTGTCTCTTTTTGGCGCCACCCCTGAACCGCCAGATAAGCGCCGTAGAACAACATCAGGTCCGCGCCGACCATAGGCGGCGGGAGTGTCCCCTCCATGGTGTGCGTCACGGTTCCGAAAGCCGCCATCGCGGCGAAGAACGCCAGCGCGAGGGCGGTGAACCGCCGGTCACGATTGTCCCGCGCTTCGTCGGCCAGTCTCTGTTCGAGGTTCATGCAATCTTCTCTGCTGGGGTTGGGTGGGCGTCTTACAGCAGTGCGTTGTCGTAGCTCTTGCCTACTACGGGGAACTTCCGCATATCGCCGACAAGCGCGCACATGCCGCCGACGGCTGCGAACGCGAGGTTGACGGCGGCCATCAGGCGGTCGTACTGCTCGGTGAGTTCCCGATACCGCTTGACCATGGCGGTCACGCGTTCTGCCGCGAAGGCCGCGCCGACGAAACTTCGGGCGATGCCGACCCCGGAGAATGCCACTGCGGTGGAGGCGGCGGCGGAGACAGCGACCTGAATTCCCCAGTCGCAGATCTCCGCGATCGCACCCTTCGCTGTCTCGGCGAACGAGAAGACGAGCCTGGCCACATTCAGGTACCGATCCCGGAGGTCGTGAAAGGCATCGCGTGTCGCGTCGAGTTTTCCGGCCGAATTGTCGAAATACTTCCACGCGGCGTCCGCGGCATTTCCTTGCCACGTGACGTCGAGCACGGAATTCCCGTGTCGAATGTTCGCGGCCATGTCGCTGCACGCGCCCCCCAGGCAGTCCCACGCGTCAGCACAATCGGCGTAGCTCTGCCAGTCACCCATGAGCCAGTTGGTGACGTTTCCGAGGATGTCGTAGCCGAAGGCGAACTTGAGGCCCTCGTTCGCCAGTGCGGACACACTGCCGAAGTCGAGCAGAGTCCCCGCGACTTTGTTGGCGGGCGCGAACTCGAGCTCCGCCAGATGTCCCTGGAGCCAGCCGTCCGCTCCGCCCGGTGGTTTGAGGCGGCTGCCGGCATCGCTGACGTCCCGGAACGACGTACCACCGCTCGGACGAGGTCGGGGGACGTGGGAGGGCGTCACGCCCGGATAGGTCGCGTCGAGCTTTCGGGCCTGTGTCAGGTCGATCGAGTCGTACCAGGCGGCTGTCTTCTTCAGCTCGCCCACCGAGGCGTCGAGGATCGCGTCGAAACGGCCCAGGACGTCACGGGCCTCACGCACCCTCTTCTCGTGATCACCAACCGCCCCGTCCCACAACTCTCCGATGAGCGAGGAGTCGATGGCGGTGCTGCGATCGAGGTAGGCGCGGGCGGTCCCGCAGTCGCCGGCCGCCCGGCGGACGAGGCCCGCGTAACCGACCAGGTCTGCGGACTTCACGGCCAGCGTCATACCGGCCTCCGCCGGGCACGCTCGGCCTGCATACGGACCCGTTCCGCAGCCGTCTGCTCTTCGCCGGCCCGGGTCAGCGCCTCCCGCTCCGCATCCGACATCGCCTCCCAGCGCGAGCGGAAATCCCGACCCCCTTCAATCACCGCCTCCGCATACGCAGAAATCCGCGTGGCCTCCCGCAGCCCCACCCGGCCGGCCAGTACCTCCTGGGACATCTCCTTCAGGACGGGGCCCGCGTCACCCCGGCGGAACACCTCCATCGCCCGGCGCAGAAGGCGTTGCTGGACGGGGTCGTCCGTCAGGTCCATGTAGGTGGCTCGGTCGAGCCGGTGCGGCGTCTCGGCGGTCACTACGTCTCCTCGGTGCGGCAGCGCATATCGCAGGGAGCGGCACAGTAGTGAGGGAGGAGAAGGAGAGAGGCCGTGCAAAGGGGAGAGACGGGCGCGCAGGACGGCCGGGGCGCAAGGGCCCGCTGGCCGACCCCCGGCGCGGCGCCTCATCCGAATGGGCTAGCCGTCAACTGGCTCCGGAAGGCGGTGAATTGCGACCCGAAGGGCGGCGCTCAGCCCCGAGCCCCCAGATAGTGATGCAGAACACCCGCCAGCTCCGTACACCACCGCCCCACCTGCGCCCGCCGCCGAGCCCGCACCCGGCACTCGTACACAGGCCCGTCGACCGTCACGGCGCTCACGGACAACCCCCCGTCCAGCGGATGGAACTGCACCGTGCGCAGGCGTGACCAGGGCAGTTCGATGCCGTGCGGGCCCATTTCGAAGTGGACCCCCTCGGGATCGACGACCAGTCCGTTGAACTCATCGGCCGCAACGAATTCCGGCCCGCCCGCCACCACCGGCGGCCCGAACATCGGCGGCGGCGCCCCGAACCCGCCCACCGGACCGCCCTGTTGCCCGTATCCCTGCGTCACGCCCACCCAGCTCCTAGCTCTGGCCCCTCCGCAGAGGCCCGTAGGAACTCATCCCACCACCTCCACCTCGTAGAAGCAGAAGTGCCCCTTGATGGCGGCCACGTCCGTCTTCGGTTCGGGGTACGACCAGACGGCGTCGGGAGCGTCCGGCAGCGACCAGTAGGAGGCCGTTCCCTTGAAGGGGCAGTACGTCGTCGTGTCCGAGGGGGTCAGGAGGTCGACGGCGACGTCCTCACCCGGGAGGTAATAGCGCACGGGACAGCCCGTCTCGCGCAACAGCAGCGGCCGCGCGCTCTCGGCGAGCACCTGCCCGTCCCGCACCACGCGCACCCGCTGCGAACCGTGCTCGATCGTGATCTTGTGTCCAGGAGTCATACGGGGTTCAGCGCCGATGAAGCCGCCGTTCTTCCCCGAACACAGCCCCGTACCGTGGAGCCCATGAACATCTGCGTCTTCCTCTCCGCCGCCGACCTCGACGACCGCTACACCCGTCCCGCCCGCGAGTTCGCCGAGCTGCTCGGCAAGGGCGGGCACACGCTCGTGTGGGGCGGTTCGGAGAGCGGGCTCATGAGGGTCGTCGCCGACGGGGTGCAGGAGGCGGGAGGGCGGCTCATGGGGGTCTCCGTCGACTTTCTCGCGGCCAAGGCGCGTGCCGTCACCGCGCCCGACGAGATGGTGATCGCCAAGGATCTCGCCGAGCGCAAGGCGTTGCTGCTCAAGAAGGCCGACGCTGTTGTGATCATGGTGGGTGGCACGGGGACGCTCGACGAGGCCACCGAGATCCTCGAGCTGAAGAAGCACGGCAAGACCACCATGCCGGTCGTGCTGCTCAACAGCGCCGGGTTCTACGACGGCCTCAAGGAGCAGTTCCGGCGCATGGAGGACGAGGGTTTCCTGCCGATCCCCCTCACCGACCTGGTGTTCTTCGCCGAGGAGCCGGTCGGTGCCGTGGCCTACCTGGAGGAGTCGCAGGGCGTCGAGTAGCGGTCGAGTAGTGCGAGCATGGCGGCTATGACAGGCACTGCTACCCATGTGATCACCGGCGCCGGTTCCGGCATCGGCGCCGCCGTCGCCCGCCGCCTCCACGCGCGCGGGGACGAACTGTTCCTCCACGCGCGCGACGCGGGCCGCGCCAAGGAGCTCGCCGCCGAGTTCCCCGGTGCCAGAACGCTCGTCGGCGACCTCGCCGACCCCGACAAGCTGTCCTGGGCGTTCTCGCACCAGTCGCTGCCGGGCCGGATCGACTCGCTGCTGCACATCGCCGGCGTCGTCGACCTGGGCGCCGTCGGGGACCTCACCCCGAAGACGTGGCGCCACCAGCTCAACGTCAACCTCATCGCCCCGGCCGAGCTGACCCGCCACTTCCTGCCCCAGCTCCGCCTCGCCCAGGGCCACGTCCTCTTCGTGAACTCCGGCTCCGGCCTCAACGCCGGGCCCGAATGGTCCGCGTACGCCGCCTCCAAGCACGGCCTGAAGGCCCTCGCCGACTCGCTGCGCCACGAGGAGCACGGGAACGGGGTGCGGGTCACCTCCGTCTATCCCGGCCGCACAGCGAGCGCCATGCAGGCCAAGGTGCACCAGCAGGAGGGCAAGGAGTACGACCCGTCGCGCTGGATCGACCCCGAGTCCGTCGCCACGACGATCCTGATGGCCCTCGACCTGCCGCGCGACGCGGAGGTCAACGACCTGACGGTGCGCCCGGGACGCTGACCTGACAGAGAACACCGACGCCGACGTTACGTACCCTTCCTGAGTGAGCGAAAAGAGCGACTTCAGGTGGGGGCCGGCCACAGGCGTCGGTTCGATGCCCGGCGGCGATGCCCGAGAGGCCGCCAAGACCGTCACCGGTTCCTTCGAGGGCCCCGAACAGGGGATGCCGTTCCTCGCCGAGCTGCCCGCGCGCGGCCCCGGCGCCGACATGATCGGCCGGACCGCCGGGCTGCTCGTGGACCTGTACGCGCGCGTGGAGCCCAGCGGCTGGCGCCTCGGCGACCGGCCGGGCCGTGACACCAGGCGCGCATGGTCGTGGCTGGGCGAGGACCTCGACGCCCTGGAGGAGTTCACGCAGGGGTACGAGGGCCCGGTCAAGGTGCAGGCCGTCGGGCCGTGGACCCTCGCGACGGCCCTGGAGTTGAGGAACGGGCAGGCCGTCCTCTCCGACCCCGGCGCCTGCCGTGACCTCGCCGGGTCGCTCGCCGAGGGCCTGCGCTCCCATCTCGCCGACGTCCGGCGCCGTGTCCCCGGTGCCCGGATCGTTCTCCAGCTGGACGAGCCCTCCCTCGTCGCCGTCCTGCGCGGACAGGTCAAGACCGCCAGCACCTACCGCACGTACCGCGCCGTCGACCGCCAGCTCGTCGAGAGCACCCTGCGCGACGTCATGGCGGCGGCCGGGGGCGACCCCGTCGTCGTCCACTCCTGCGCCCCCGACGTGCCCTTCGCGCTGCTGCGCCGAGCCGGGGCCGACGCGATCTCGTTCGACTTCTCCCTGCTCACCGAGCGTGACGACGAAACGATCGGTGAAGCGGTCGAGGGCGGTACCAAGCTTCTGGCCGGTGTCGTGCCCGGCATCGACAGTCCATTGTCAGACCCTGCCGGTAGCGTCATGGGTGTCAGGACGCTGTGGCGCAGGCTGGGGCTGAATCCGGGGTCGCTCGCGGAGGCGGTCACGGTCACCCCGTCGTGCGGACTCGCGGGCGCCTCACCCGCGTACGCCCGTGCGGCGCTCGCCCACTGCGCCCGGGCAGCAAGATCACTCGCGGACAACCCTGAGTGACCGGGGACCGAAGGCAACGGGAGGACGAGACGGTGGCTGCCGGAAACGCCGAACACGGACGGGCCGGGAAGATCGACCAGGTCGCCGGGCAGAGCCCCGTGCCTCCCAAGGCGCGGGACGAGCACGGCCACCTGGCCGACCAGATCGAGGAACACCGCTTCCGGTACTACGTGAAGGACGCACCGGTCGTCTCGGACGCCGAGTTCGACAAGCTGCTGCGCTCCCTGGAGGCGTTGGAGGAGCAGTACCCGGAGCTGCGCACCCCGGACTCGCCGACCCAGAAGGTCTCGGGGGCCTACGAGACGGAGTTCACCGCCGTCGAGCACCGCGAGCGCATGTTCTCCCTGGACAACGCCTTCGACGACCTGGAGCTGGCGGCGTGGGCCGAGCGAGTCGCCAAGGACGTCGGCGCCCCCGGCTACCACTTCCTGTGCGAGCTCAAGATCGACGGTCTCGCGGTCAACCTGACGTACGAGCACGGGCGGCTGACCCGCGCGGCCACCCGCGGCACCGGCAGCGTCGGCGAGGACATCACGCCCAACGTGCGCACGATCGCGGACATCCCCGACCGCCTCAAGGGCGACCGCGTCCCCGCCCTCGTCGAGATCCGCGGTGAGATCTTCTTCCCCATGGAGAAGTTCGACGAGCTGAACGCGCGGCTGGTCGAGGCGGGCGACAAGCCCTTCTCCAACCCTCGGAACGCGGCGGCGGGATCCGCGCGCATGAAGGACCCGCGCGTCACCGCCACCCGCCCCCTGCACATGGTCGTCCACGGCATCGGCGCCCGCGAGGGCCTCGACATCGACCGCCTGTCGGAGGCGTACGACCTGCTCCGCGAATGGGGGCTGCCCACCGCCAAGCACAACAAGGTCGTCGACGACCTCGACGGCGTGCGCGCGTTCATCGCGTACTACGGCGAGAACCGGCACTCCGTGGAGCACGAGATCGACGGCGTCGTCGTCAAGCTCGACGAGATCCGCCTCCAGGGCCGCCTCGGCTCCACCGCGCGCGCCCCGCGCTGGGCCATCGCCTGGAAGTTCCCGCCCGAAGAGGTCAACACCAAGCTGGTCAACATCCGCGTCAGCGTGGGGCGTACGGGCCGGGCCACGCCGTACGCGCAGGTGGAGCCGGTGACCGTGGCGGGCTCCGAGGTCGAGTTCGCGACGCTGCACAACCAGGAGGTCGTGAAGAAGAAGGGCGTGCTCATCGGGGACACCGTCGTCATTCGCAAGGCGGGTGATGTGATCCCCGAGATCCTCGGGCCCGTCGCCGACCTGCGGGACGGCAGCGAGCGGGAGTTCGTGATGCCCGCCGAGTGCCCTGAGTGCAATACCCCGCTGCGGGCCATGAAGGAGGGCGACAAGGACCTGCGGTGTCCCAACGCCCGTGGGTGTCCTGCCCAGTTGCGCGGGCGCCTCTTCTACCTCGGTGGCCGCGAGTGCCTGGACATCGAGAACTTCGGACAGGTCGCCGCCGCCGCGCTCACCGCCCCGCTGGAGCCGCCCGAGCCGCCCGTCGTCGACGAGGGCGACCTGTTCGGCCTCTCCATCGAGCAGCTGCTGCCCATCAAGGCGTACGTCCTCGACCCGGACAGCGGGCTGCCCAAGCGCGACCCGAAGACCGGCGAGGACAAGGTCGTCACGGTCTTCGCCAACCAGAAGGGCGAGCCGAAGAAGAACGCGGTCGCGATGCTGGAGAACATCGCGGCGGCCAAGGACCGCCCGCTGGCCCGTTTCCTCAACGGGCTCTCCATCCGGCACGTCGGCCCGGTCGCCGCCCAGGCGCTGGCCCGCGAGTTCCGCTCCATCGACCGCATCGACCAGGCCACCGAGGAGGAGCTCGCCGCCACCGACGGGGTCGGCGGGATCATCGCCGCGTCCGTGAAGCAGTGGTTCGCGGAGGACTGGCACCGCGAGATCCTGCGCAAGTGGCGCGAGGCCGGTGTGCGCACGGAGGAAGAGGGCGCGGGTGAGGACGAAGGGCCCCGGCCGCTCGAAGGGCTCACCGTCGTCGTCACCGGCACGCTGCAGAACCACACGCGGGACGGGGCGAAGGAGGCGCTGCAGAGCAGAGGCGCCAAGGTCACCGGTTCCGTTTCCAAGAAGACGTCGTTCGTGGTCGTCGGGGAGAACCCAGGGTCCAAGTACGACAAGGCCATGCAGGTGAAGGTTCCGGTTCTGGACGAGGACGGATTCGAAGTCCTGCTCGATCAGGGCCCCGAAGCCGCCGCCGAAGTGGCACTTCCCGTAGAAGAACCGACCACGGAGTAGCGGTTGAAGGCCACCCGTTCGGCGCATACCAGATGCATACGGGTGGCCAGGTCGCATTCGGGCAACAGCGGTCGGGCGCGACCGTCTGGTGCCCGTGAAAGCCTTCTGCGGCCTACTGTTGAGGGTGTGCGTCTGCCGTGTCCTGCTGCGGATGGGGCAAATCCTCCGGTTCTCGGAAAACCGGGGGAGCGGGCAGTGGATGTGGGCACCGCCGGCTGTGAGAGGGACGGGAATGGAACCGACCGAGAGCGCTGCCCCGGACTCACGGCTGCGTCCGCGCCGACGCGCGCGGCGCGGGCAGACGCACGGTGGCGGGGGCGACAGCAGCGAGAGCGGTCGCGGGGAGAACGAGCGCGGTGATGTGGTGAACTGGCGCAATTGGTGGCGCGAGGCGGGACGCGGCTTCATCCGCCCCGACCGAGACCGGGCCCGGACAGCCTTCGGCAGGACCCGCGGGCCCGCGGGCCCCGGAGCTCCGACCACCGGAGCCGGCCCCGGCGGGACCGCGCGCGGCGGCGAGCGCCACCCGACAGGCCCAAGGACCGCGAACGGTTCGGGACCGCTGTCCAGGACGGCCAACGGCACGGCGTCCGCGGGACCGCCCCCGGCCGGCACCATCGGCGTCGCGACCCCGGCCAGCAACCAGCACGCGGGGCAGCCCGACAGCACCTCCCGGGCCGCGGCGCTGCCGCTACTGCCCGGCGTGATCGTCACCCTCGCCGCGGTCGTCCTCGGCGCCGGGTTCTACCGCGCCTTCGCCGGCCACCACGCACTCTTCCCGTCCGGCACGATCGGCTGGTCGCTCGCCGTACTGACCGGGATCATCGTCGGCCATCTCGTCGCGCTCGGCCGCGACCGCTGGTGGGGCGGCACCGGTTCCGGCGCCGCGCTCACCCTCGCCGTGCTGCTCCTCTACGGCTGGGTGCCCGCCGGGATGGTCAGCCTCACCGTCGTCGTCCTCGTCGGCGCCGCACGCCGGCACCGCTGGCGACAGGGCGTCCTGCACGGCGCGATCGACATCCTCGGGATCGGCGCGGGCGCCCTCGTGCTGGCCGCGTTCGGCCGCGTACCGTCCGTCGAGACCCCGTGGCAGCCGGAGACCTGGACCTTCGCCGCCGTGCCCGAGGTCGTGCTCGTAGCGGCCGCGTATTTACTCATCACCCGCGCCCTGCTCTGGTACGTCCACGCGCCGCGCCCCTCAGGGCTGCCGACGGTCGCCCGGACGGCGCTGATGCGCCAGGGACTGGTCGGCGTCGCACTGCTCGGCATCGCGCCCCTGGTCTGCGTCGTGGCGATCGCCCTGCCGGTGCTGCTGCCGCTGTTCGCGATCCCGCTGGTCGCGCTCGACTCCACGCTGTGGATCGCGCGGGCCCGCGCCGAGGAACAGCTGCGCGACCCGCTCACCGGACTGCCCAACCGGCAGTGGCTCCTCGAGCGCACCTGGACGGCGCTGGACGACGCCGAGCGGATCGGGGCACGCAGCGCGCTGATGCTGATCGACCTCGACCGGTTCCGGTCGGTCAACGACACGCTCGGCCACCTCGCCGGTGACCGGCTCCTGTTGCAGATCGCCGATCGGCTCAGAGCCGCTCTGCCGCGCGGTGCGGAAGCCGCGCGGATCGGCGGCGACGAGTTCGCCGTGCTGCTGCCGGTCGCCGACTCCACGACGTCCGCGTCACGCGTCGCCCGCAACCTCGTCGCCGCGCTCGGCTCACCGCTCGACCTGGACGGGCTGACGCTCGTCCTGGAGGCCAGCGCCGGGCTCGCCGTCTTCCCCGACCACGCGCTCGACGCCGAAGGACTGCTGCGGCGCGCCGACGTCGCGATGTACCAGGCCAAGCGGGACCGCAGCGGGGTGGAGGTGTACGAGTCGAAGCGGGACTCCAACACCCCCGACCGGCTCGGCCTGTTGGGCGATCTGCGGCTCGCCCTCGACGCCGGGGACGTGGAGCTGCACTACCAGCCCAAGGTGCAGTTCGACGGCCAGGTCGCCGGGCTCGAAGCGCTCGTACGGTGGGTGCATCCGGAGCGAGGGAAGGTTCCTCCGGACGAGTTCATCGCCATCGCCGAGTCGTCCGGACTCATGCCGCACCTGACCGAGTACGTCCTGGACACGGCGCTCGCCCAGGTCGCGCGGTGGCGGGCGCAGGGGCTGCACGTGCCGGTCGCGGTGAACGTGTCGCCGAGGGACGTGCACACCCCCGGCTTCGCGGGCGCCGTCGCCGCGCGGCTCGCGCGGCACGGGGTCCCGGCCGGCTCCCTGCAGTTGGAGATAACGGAGCATGTGCTCCTGGAGGACCCGCAGCGGGCCGCGGACACCCTCGCCGGGCTGACCGGCCACGGCGTGAAGATGTCCCTGGACGACTTCGGCACCGGCTACTCCTCCCTCGTCCACCTGCGGCGGCTGCCGGTGAGCGAGCTGAAGATCGACCGCTCGTTCGTGGCCCGCCTCGCCGTGGACAACGAGGACGCGGAGATCGTCCGCTGCACGGTCGACCTGGCCCACTCGCTGGGCCTGCTCGTCGTAGCCGAGGGCGTCGAGGACGACGAGACGTGGGAGCGGCTGCGCGACCTCGGCTGTGACGCGGTGCAGGGCTGGCTCGTCGCCGCCGCGATGCCGCCGGACGAGACGACGGCCTGGCTGCGCGCCCGCGGTTCCCGCGGCTGGCAGCGGGAGTCCGCGGCGCTGCCGGCGGTCACCGGGGAGGAGCCCCGCCCTCTGAACTGACGGCGGGGCCGGGCCCGGGACCGGGCATGGTGTCGGGACCCATAGGATTGAGCCCAAACCACACACTCCCACCCAGAGGATCGCTGCATGCCTGGCATCACGCGCGAGGAGGTCGCCCACCTCGCCCGGCTGGCGCGTCTGGAGCTGAAGCCCGAAGAGCTCGACCACTTCGCCGGCCAGCTCGACGACATCATCGGCGCGGTCGCCCGCGTCAGCGAGGTCGCCGACCAAGACGTACCCCCGACCTCCCACCCGCTGCCGCTGACGAACGTCATGCGCGCGGACGAGGTCCGTCCGTCGCTCACCCCCGAGCAGGCGCTCTCCGGCGCCCCGGCCCAGGAGCAGCAGCGTTTCAAGGTGCCGCAGATCCTGGGGGAGGACTAATCACCATGACGGACATCATCAGGCTCACCGCCGCCGACACCGCCGCGAAGATCGCCTCCGGCGAGCTCACGGCCGTCGAGGTCACCGAGGCCCACCTGGCCCGGATCGAGGCCGTCGACGAGAAGGTGCACGCCTTCCTGCACGTCGACCGCGAGGGCGCGCTCGCGCAGGCCCGCGCCGTCGACGAGAAGCGCGCCAAGGGCGAGAAGCTCGGCCCGCTGGCCGGCGTCCCGCTCGCGCTGAAGGACATCTTCACCACCGAGGGCGTGCCGACCACGGTCGGCTCCAAGATCCTCGAGGGCTGGATCCCGCCGTACGACGCGACGGTCACGAAGCGGCTGAAGGCCGCCGACGTCGTCATCCTCGGCAAGACCAACATGGACGAGTTCGCCATGGGGTCCTCCACCGAGAACAGCGCCTACGGCCCGACCGGCAACCCCTGGGACCTCACCCGGATCCCCGGTGGCTCCGGCGGCGGCTCGTCCGCAGCCCTCGCCGCCTACGAGGCCCCGCTCGCCATCGGCACGGACACCGGCGGCTCGATCCGCCAGCCCGCCGCCGTCACCGGCACCGTCGGCGTCAAGCCCACGTACGGCGGCGTCTCGCGGTACGGCATGGTCGCGTTCTCCAGCTCGCTCGACCAGGGCGGGCCCTGCGCCCGTACGGTCCTGGACGCGGCGCTGCTGCACGAGGTCATCGCCGGGCACGACCCGCTCGACTCGACGTCCATCGACGCGCCGGTCCCGCCGGTCGTCGAGGCCGCCCGCAACGGCAGCGTCCAGGGCATGCGCGTCGGCGTCGTCAAGCAGTTCCGCGGCGAGGGCTACCAGGCCGGCGTCGTGCAGCGCTTCGACGAGTCCGTCGAGCTGCTGAAGTCGCTCGGCGCCGAGATCGTCGAGCTGGACTGCCCCACCTTCGACCTGGCGCTCTCCGCGTACTACCTGATCGCGCCGTCCGAGTGCTCCTCGAACCTCGCCCGGTTCGACGCCATGCGCTACGGCCTGCGGGTCGGCGACGACGGCACGCACTCCGCCGAGGAGGTCACCGCCCTTACCCGTGAGGCCGGTTTCGGCGACGAGGTCAAGCGCCGCATCATCCTGGGCACGTACGCGCTGAGCTCCGGCTACTACGACGCGTACTACGGCAGCGCCCAGAAGGTCCGCACGCTCATCACCCGCGAGTTCGAGGCGGCCTTCGAGGACGTGGACGTCATCGTCTCGCCGACGACGCCGACCACCGCCTTCCCGATCGGCGAGCGCGCCGACGACCCGATGGCGATGTACCTCGCGGACCTGTGCACCATCCCGACCAACCTGGCCGGCAACGCGGCCATGTCGCTGCCCTGCGGCCTGGCCCCGGAGGACGGCCTGCCGGTCGGCCTGCAGATCATCGCCCCCGCCATGAAGGACGACCGCCTGTACAAGGTGGGTGCCGCCGTCGAGGCCGCCTTCGTGGAAAAGTGGGGGCACCCGCTGCTTGAGGAGGCTCCGTCGCTGTGAGTGCCATGGCAAAGAAGGCCAAGAACTTCAAGAAGTCCAAGACCGGCGTCTACGTCTCGCTGGCCAGCACCGCCTTCGGCGCGATCAGCGTCGCGAAGCAGGCGAAGCTGGCCCGCAACGAGAACGACACGCTGCGGCTGATCGACGCCGCCGTGTCCGCCGCCGCCATCGCTACCGGCCTGGCGATCCTCTACCGGGAGCTCAAGCGCCTGGGCGACGACGACGTCCTGCTGGGCTGAGAGGGATAGTTTCACCGTGACTGCCACGACTGACCTGGTGTCGTACGAGGAAGCCCTCGCGACGTACGACCCCGTCATGGGCCTCGAGGTCCATGTCGAACTCGGCACCAAGACGAAGATGTTCTGCGGCTGCTCCACGGAGCTGAAGCAGGACGCCAACAGCCAGACCTGCCCGACCTGTCTCGGCCTGCCCGGCGCGCTGCCGGTCGTGAACGAGATCGGCGTCGAGTCCGCCATCAAGATCGGCCTCGCGCTCCACTGCGAGATCGCCGAATGGTGCCGGTTCGCCCGGAAGAACTACTTCTATCCGGACATGCCGAAGAACTTCCAGACCTCCCAGTACGACGAGCCGATCGCCTTCAACGGCTACCTCGACGTACAGCTGGAGGACGGCGAGGTCTTCCGCGTGGAGATCGAGCGCGCCCACATGGAGGAGGACACCGGCAAGTCGACGCACGTCGGCGGTGCCACCGGCCGCATCCAGGGCGCCTCGCACTCGCTGCTCGACTACAACCGCGCGGGCATCCCGCTCATCGAGATCGTCACCAAGCCGATCGAGGGTGCAGGGGAGCGGGCCCCCGAGGTCGCGAAGGCGTACGTCGCCGAGCTGCGCGAGGTCATCAAGGCGCTCGACGTGTCCGAGGCCCGGATGGACAAGGGCCAGATGCGCTGCGACGTGAACCTCTCCCTGCGCCCGCACGGGCGCGAGGAGTTCGGCACGCGCTCGGAGACGAAGAACGTCAACTCGCTCCGTTCCGTGGAGCGCGCGGCGCGCTTCGAGATCCAGCGCCACGCGGCCGTCCTGAACGACGGCGGCACGATCGTGCAGGAGACCCGTCACTTCCACGAGGAGGACGGCTCCACCACGTCGGGCCGCATCAAGGACAACGCCGAGGACTACCGGTACTTCCCGGAGCCCGACCTGGTGCCCGTCGCCCCGTCCCGCGAGTGGGTCGAGGCGCTGCGCGCCGAGCTCCCGGAGCTGCCGCTCGCGCAGCGCAACCGGCTGATCGAGGAGTGGGGCATCACCGCCCACGACATGCAGTCGATCCGCAACGCCGGTGCCATCGGCCCGATCGTCGCCACGATCAACGCCGGTGCGGACGCGGCCTCCGCCCGTAAGTGGTGGATGGGCGAGCTGGCCCGCGGCGCCAACGAGCAGGGCGTCGACCTCGGCGCGCTGCCCATCACGCCCGAGCAGGTGGCCCGCGTCTCCGAGCTCGTCGCGAAGGGCGACCTCAACGACAAGCTGGCCCGCCAGGTCATCGACGGCGTCCTCAAGGGCGAGGGCACGCCGGACGAGGTCGTCGACAAGCGCGGCCTGAAGGTCGTCTCCGATGAGGGCGCGCTTTCCACCGCCGTGGATGAGGCCATCGCCGGGAACGCGGGGATCGTCGCCAAGATCCAGTCCGGCAAGGTTGCCGCTGCCGGTGCCCTTGTGGGGGCCGTGATGAAGGCGACCCGGGGTCAGGCGGACGCGGCTCGCGTCAAGGAACTGATCCTGGAGAAGTTGGGCGTCAGCGAGGGCTGAGCCTTCTTGTTCCGGAGGGGCTGGATCTTTTCCAGCCCCTCCGGCGTTTGAGGAGCGGGGTCCGGGGCGGAGCCCCGTGGAACGGAGCAGCGCACTGAGTACGACCTCGGCCGAGATCCTGGCCACAGGCCTTCTCCTGGCGACCCTGGCATGCGTGGTCCTGCGACCCCGCAACTGGCCCGAGGCAGTCGCCGCCGTACCCGCCGCCGCGATCGCCATCGGCCTGGGAACCGTCACCCCCGCCCACGCCTGGTCCGAGACCAAAGAGCTGCTCCCCGTCGTCGGGTTCCTCGCCGCGATCCTGCTCCTGTCGCAACTCTGCGCCGACGACGGCCTGTTCAGAGCGGCCGGTGACGTCGTCGCGCGGGTCTGTCACGGCAGCCCGAAGCGGATGCTCGGCGGGGTCTTCGCCGTGGCCGCCGCGGTCACCGCCGTGCTGAGCCTGGACGCCACCGTCGTCCTGCTCACCCCGGTCGTCTTCGCCACGGCCACCAGGATCGGCGCCCGCCCGCGCCCGCACCTCTACGCGAGCGCCCACCTCGCCAACTCGGCGTCGCTGCTGCTGCCCGTCTCCAACCTGACGAACCTGCTGGCGTTCGCGGCGAGCGGGCTGACCTTCAGCCGGTTCGCGGGGCTGATGGCGCTGCCCTGGCTGGTCGCCGTAGGCGTCGAGTACGCGGTGTTCCGCCGGTACTTCGCCGACGATCTCGCGGCGCCCGCGCACGAGCCAGAGCCCGGGGAGGAGACCGGCGTCCCGGTGTTCACGCTCGTGGTGCTGGCGCTGACGCTCGCCGGGTTCGTCGTCACGTCGTTCGCGGGCATCGAGCCGCTGTGGGCGGCGCTCGCGGGCGCGCTCGTGCTCGGCGCCCGTTCGCTGGCGCGGCGCCGCAGCACCCCGGGCGAGCTGGTCAAAGCCCTCAACCTGCCCTTCTGCCTCTTCGTCCTCGCCCTCGGCATCGTGGTCAGGGCGGTTGCCGACAACGGGCTCGGGGACGGGATCGCGCACGTCCTGCCCGACGGATCGTCGCTGCCCGCGCTGCTCGCGATCGCCGGTGTGGCCGCGGTGCTCGCCAACCTCATCAACAACCTGCCCGCGATCCTCGCCCTGCTGCCGGCCGTCGCCCCGGCAGGCCCCGGCCCGGTGCTCGCCGCGCTCATCGGCGTCAACCTCGGCCCGAACCTCACGTACGTGGGCTCCCTGGCGACGCTGCTGTGGCGGCGCATCGTGCACGCCCACGGCACGGAGCCCGAGCTCGGTGACTTCACCCGCCTCGGACTGCTCACGGTGCCGGCCACCCTGCTCGCCTCGACGGTGGCCCTGTGGGCCGGCCTGGCGCTCCTCGGCTGACAGCCGAGAGCAGTTGGACCTTTGTTCCGGATGCTTGGACGTTTACGTTTCGGCTGGTTCTCGTACTTCCCAGGGACATCTGGCGTGGCTACCGTCCCCGCCGAACCAGTCAATGGGTCAGTTGCAGACCATTACGTGCGGAGGTCGTCCCGTGTCCCCGGAGTCCCCTGAGTTGTCCCGCAGACGTCTCATGGCCGTCGGCGGGGGCGCGCTCGGCGCCGCCGCCGTCGGATCCTTCCTGCCACCCTCGCTGCAACAGGCCCTCGCCGCTCAGGCCGAGCACGGCACGCCGCCCCGGGGCGGCCTCGACGCGATCGAGCACGTGGTGATCCTGATGCAGGAGAACCGGTCCTTCGACCACTACTTCGGCACCCTGCGCGGAGTGCGCGGCTTCGGCGACCGCAACGCGATCCGGCTGCCCGGCGGCACGAGCGTCTTCGAGCAGCCGGGTGCGCTGCGCACCGTCCTGCCGTTCCCCGTACGGGAAGCGGCGCGGACGCAGAAGAAGGACCTCCAGTACATAGGCGCCCTCGACCACTCCTGGTCCGGCGGCGCCAAGGCCTGGCACGACGGCTGGCACGACGGGTGGATCACCGCGAAGACCGCGGCCACGATGGCGTACTACACGCGCGAGGACATCCCCCTGCACTACGAACTCGCCGACACCTTCACCGTCTGCGACGCCTACCACTCCTCCATCCACTCCTCGACCAGCCCGAACCGCAACCACCTGTGGAGCGGGAAGACGGGCTTCGAGCCGGGCGGCGACCGGGCGGTCGGCAACGACGCGTACGACGAGGGCACGCACCCCGGCTACGACTGGGGCACGTACGCCGAACGCCTGGAGAAGGCGGGCGTCAGCTGGCAGACGTACACCGAGTGGGAGAACTTCACCGACAACCAGATCGAGTTCTTCACCACCTTCAAGGCCATCGCGAAGAAGGTGCTGGCCGGGACCGGTCTCACCTACATGGAGGCCTTCTACGCGAAGGTGCGCGACGCCGCCGACGAGGAGGAGCGGGCCGCGCTGCTCGCCACCCTGGACCAGGGCGTCGCGACGCTGAGCAGGAGCGAGCGGTCCCTGTTCGAGCGGGCGCTGCGGCGCGTGCCGACGGGGAAGCTCGCCGAGACGTTCGCGCGCGACGTCGCGCGCGGAAAGCTGCCCCGCGTCTCCTACCTCGTACCGTCCGCGGTGGACTCCGAGCACCCTTCCGTCTCCTCGCCGGTCCACAGCGCGACCATCGTCTACAAGGTGCTGGACGCGCTCGCCTCGCACCCCGACGTGTGGCGCAAGACCGCCGTCTTCATCAACTACGACGAGAACGACGGGTTCTTCGACCACGTCCCGCCGCCCGTACCCGGTCCGGACGTCACACAGGAGCACTGGCAGGGGCTGCCCACCGGGCTCGGCGTGCGCGTGCCGATGCTCGTCGTCTCGCCCTGGACCGTCGGCGGATACGTGTGCTCGGAGGTCTTCGACCACACCTCCGTGATCCGCTTCCTCGAACAGTGGACCGGCGTGCGCGAGCCCAACATCGGCGCCTGGCGCCGTCAGGTCACCGGTGATCTGACCGGTGCCTTCGATTTCAGGCACAGCCACCGGCAGCCCGAGGTCGAACAGCCCGGCGCCATTCCCGAGTTCAGCGGCCGCTGGGCCCCGCAGCCGCCGCTGAAGCAGTCGATGCCCGTGCAGGAGCCCGGCACCCGGCGGGCCCGCGCCCTGCCGTACCAGCCGGACGCCCACGCGCGCGTGCACGAGGGGAAGCTGACCCTCAGCCTCGTCAACGAGGGCAGCTCCAGCGCGCACTTCGCGCTCTACCCGTACGCGGGAGAGTTCGCGGCGCCGCGCCACTTCGACGTGGTCCGCGACGCGACCGTGCCGGTGCGCGAGGGCGCGTACGACTTCGTGGTCACCGGGCCGAACGGTTTCCGGCGCGAGTTCCGCGGGCGTACCGACTTCGGGGCCGACGTCACGACGACCGTGGACGCACGCGCGCGCGTCGTGCGCATCCGGCTGCGCGGCACGGGGGAGAGAGCCAGGACGTTCACCGTAGGGAAGCGGACGGTCGTCGTCCGGCCCGGCCGGACCGTCACCGTGGTGCACGAGACGGAGAAGGCGCACGGCTGGTACGACGTCGAAATCAGCTCCGGCGACGCGTTCCACCGGCGCCTGGCCGGGCATATCGAGAACGGACGGCCGAGCGTCTCCGGCTGACCGGAGCCGCCGGCGTTCGGCCTGTGAGTAAACCCACGAAAGCGACAAAGGATCACTTCTGCCTGCAAGAGTGACTGGCTCTTGCTCAAGTGTTCTTTGCGGGCTGGTTCAGCTGATTTCACCCGATCACCGACTGCTCCCGGTAAAGATCCACAAAACCCCCAGGGAGCACGTCCGTGGCCGCACTCGCACGGTGGTGTGTCAGGCACCGGCTCGTCGTCGTTCTGCTGTGGCTGCTCGCGCTCGGTGCCACGAGCGCGGCGGCCGCAGTCGCCGGGTCCGCGTACTCGAACGACTACGAGGCACCCGGCACCGAATCCGGCCGGGCCACCCAACTGCTCGACGAGGGCTTCTCCGGCCTCGGCGGCGACAGTGACACCGTCGTCTGGCACGTCGACGGCTCCACCGTGCGCGCCGCCGACGTCGAGACGACGATGAGCAACACGCTGGACGAGATCGGAAGACTGCCCGGCGTCTCGTCCGTCGCCACCCCGTACGACACCCAGGGCGCGGGCCGGATCAGCGCCGACGGACACACCGCGTACGCCACGGTCACCTTCGAGCGGCAGGCCGACGACATCCCGCGGAGCCAGGCGCAGGCCGTCGTGGACACGGCGCGCGACGCCGAGGCGCACGGACCCGACGGCCTGCGGGTGGAGCTCGGCGGCAGCGCCGTCGCCCTCACCGAACCCACATCGGGGCACCTCTCGGAGATCATCGGCGTCGTCGTCGCGGCCGTCGTGCTCTTCCTCGCCTTCGGCTCGCTCGCCGCAGCCGCGCTGCCCATCGCCACCGCGCTGATCGGCGTCGGTACCGCCTACGCGGGCATCGTGCTGCTCGGCCACGCCATGACCGTCGCGGACTTCGCGCCGATGCTCGGGATGCTCGTCGGACTCGGCGTCGGCATCGACTACGCGCTGTTCATCGTGACCCGGCACCGGCGCGGGCTGAAACGCGGCCTGCCCGTCGCGGTCGCCGCCGAACAGGCCGTGGCGACCACCGGACGGGCCGTCGTCTTCGCCGGCGCCACCGTCTGCATCGCCCTGCTCGGCATGCTGATCCTGCGGCTCAGCTTCCTCAACGGCGTCGCCATCGCCGCGTCCGTGACCGTCCTGCTCACCGTCGCCGCCTCCGTCACCCTGCTGCCCGGCCTGCTGTCCTTCATCGGGATGCGGGCCCTGTCACGGCGCGAGCGGCGCCGGCTCGCCGCGCACGGGCCCGCACCGGAACTGCCGACCGGGCTCGCCGCCCGCTGGGCCGCCTTCGTCGAGCGCCACCCGAAACTGCTCGGCGGTATCGCCCTCGCCGTCATCACGGTCCTCGCGCTGCCCACCCTCTTCCTCCACCTCGGCACCTCCGACCAGGGCAACAACGCCAAGTCCAGCACCACCCGGCAGGCCTACGACCTGCTCGCCGACAGCTTCGGGCCCGGCGTGAACGGACCGCTCACCCTGGTCAGCGATGTGGACGGCGCGAAGGACAAGCTCGCGCTCGGCCGGCTCGCCGGAGAGCTGCGCTCCACCGAGGGCGTCGCCGCCGTCTCCCCGGTGACGTACAACCACGACGACAGCACCGCCTACCTCACCGTCGTACCGACCTCCGCACCCCAGTCCGACGCGACCAGCGCGCTCGTCGACCGGCTGCGCGACGACGTCGTCCCCGACGCCGAACAGGGCAGCTCGCTGGAGGTCCAGGTCGGCGGCGTCACGGCGAGCTACGACGACTTCGCCGAGGTCATCATCGGCAAGCTGCCGCTGTTCGTCGGCGTCGTGGTCGGGCTCGGCTGCGTCCTCCTGCTGCTCGCGTTCCGCTCCCTCGGCATTCCGCTCAAGGCCGCCGCGATGAACGTCGCGGCCGTCGCCGCCGCCTTCGGAGTCGTCGTCGCGATCTTCCAGTGGGGCTGGGGCAGCGAGCTCCTCGGGCTCGGCAGATCCGGCCCGATCGAACCGTTCCTGCCGGTCATCATGGTCTCGGTCCTCTTCGGCCTGTCCATGGACTACCAGGTGTTCCTCGTCAGCCGGATGTACGAGGAGTGGCTGGAGACCGGTGACAACCGGCGGGCCGTCCGGATCGGCCTCGCCGAGACCAGCCGCGTGATCAACTCGGCGGCCGTCATCATGATCTCGGTCTTCCTGGCCTTCGTGCTCAGCGGGGACCGGGTGATCGCGATGTTCGGCATCGCCCTGGCCGCCGCGGTCGCCGTCGACGCGTTCATCCTGCGTACGCTCCTCGTCCCCGCCCTGATGCATCTGCTCGGCGGCGCCAACTGGTGGCTGCCCAAGTGGCTCGACCGCTGCCTGCCCCGCCTCAGCATCGAGCCGCCGGAGTGCCGGGCCGCCGCGGGTGCGAAGATCCCCGTGCAGCGTGGCGCGGCGGACGGCGCGCTGGACGACGTGACCACGAAGGAGCCCGATGTACGCGATACCGCTGGGTGACGGCAGCGCCGAACTGCGCCCCCTGGAGTCCTGGCACGCGGAGGAGCTCCTCCGTCACTTCGACCGCGGCCGGGAGTTCATCGGTCGGTTCATCCCGTTCGGGAGGGACGCCACGGACACCGACTCGGCGCGCGCCCTCATCCAGCGGTACGCGGCCAAGCGCGCCGCGGACAGCGGCAGCCTGCACGGCATCTGGCTGGACGGCGAACTCGTCGGCGGCGTCCTCTTCCGGACCTTCGACGCCACGGCCGGCACCTGCGAGATCGGCTGCTGGCTGGAGCCCGCGGCCACGGGGCGCGGCCTCATCACCCGCGCGGCCCGGGTCCTCGTCGACTGGGCCATCGAAGAGCGCGGCATCCACCGTGTCGAGTGGATGGCCGCGGCCGGCAACACCGCCAGCCTCAATGTCGCGCGCCGCCTCGGGATGCGGCGGGACGGCGTACTGCGCGGGGCGGTCCACCACGACGGAGTACGGCACGACGAAGAGATCTGGTCCGTCCTGGCGCCCGAGTGGCGCGGCGCGCGCGACGCGCACAAGAAACATTAAGAAAGCTCTCAGACTCCGTCCGTACGGTGCGCAGCATGACTACGAAGACTGATGCGCAGCCCGACGCCGCCGAGCGGAAGGAGCACGAGGAGGCCGTCGAGGCGACCGAGTCGACGGACACCCCCGGCACGGCCGAGCAGCCGGCCGTTACCAAGAGCGAGGCCACCACGGCCGAGGAGGGCGTGAACGACGCCGCCACGGACGATGACGCCCTGGACGACGACGCCCTCGACGATGAACTCGTCGCGAAGGAGGCCGCCGCCGCGCACCCGTCCGGTGTCGGCCAGGGCGCGGGCGCCATCGTCTCCGTGGGCCTCGGCATCATCGCCCTCAGCGGCAGCTGGCTCGGCACGGTCGCCTCGGCCCGCGAGTCGCTCATCGGCCAGCTCAACACCACGCAGACCGCGAGCGTCGCCACGCAGGTCTCCGAGGTCTACGGCGACTCCTGGCACGCCGCCGCCCTGGTCGGCGGCGTCTTCTCGCTCATCGCCCTCATCGTCGGCGCGGTCGTCCTGGCCAAGCCCGCGTTCGGGGCGCCCGTCAAGGCGCAGGCGGTCTGGATCAAGTCGACGGCGTGGGCCGGCGTCTCGCTCGGCGTCCTCGGCCTGCTGCTCGCCGTCGCCAAGTACTCGGACCTGCTCCTGGGCCTGCCGAAGACCAGCTGAGCCGGAGCCTGTACCTGGTCGAGTCCGAGGGCGTCTAAGGCGGTCGTAACCGGCCGCCTTGGGCGCCTAAGGCGTTTCCGGCCCCGCCTAAGGCATCCCCGCCCCCGAACATGCGGCACTCTCCCGATGTGCCGCACCCCCCTGGGAAACGAGAGTTGAGGCATCGCGGAGAACGGTCCGCGAGAACCAACGGTCCGCGAGAACCGCGGACGATCGTCACCAGGGAGACGAGATGTTCGAGTACGAACTGCACCAGGCCCGCTCCGCCGAACTCATCCAGCAGGCCGAGGCCTACCGTCTGGCACGCGCCGCCCTCAAGGCCCGCCGCGCCGCACGTCACTCGGCCCGCCAGGAGGCCGAAGGGCGGGTGAGTACGAACGGACCCCGCCGGCACCGTGCCCCGCGCGCAGCATGAGCGCGGCACCACGGCCCGGCGGAACGAACACGGGGCGCTCCGCGGGGGGATTCACGGAGCGCCGCACGGGGGGATCCACGGGGCGATCCATAGGGGGATCCACAGGGGAGGACGGGCGGCCCGCCGTTCTCCCCTTCCCCGTGGCCCCGGCGCCCGCCCGCGCCGAAAACCCCGCCTCGCCCTCGTATCCGTGTGCGATGCTCGGCGCTGTGGAAACCAGGTCCGTCAGCCCGGTGTTCGTCGGCCGCGCCGATGAACTGGGCGTACTGCACTCCGCCCTCGCCCGTGCCGTCGACGCCGCGCCCCAGGCGCTGCTGCTCGGCGGCGAGGCCGGGGTCGGCAAGACCCGCCTCATCGAGGAGTTCGCCGCCGGGGCCTGCGGGCAGGGCGCGGTCGTCGTCACCGGCGGCTGCGTCGAGATCGGCGCCGACGGACTGCCCTTCGCCCCCTTCTCCGCCGCTCTGGGCGCGCTGCGCCGCAAGCTGCCCGACGACTTCGACACCGCGGCGGCCGGCCAGGAGGACGAACTGGCCCGGCTTCTGCCGGAGTTGGGCGACCGGACGGTCCGGGGCCTCGACGGACGCGGCGACGAGAGCGCCACCGCCCGCCTCTTCGAACTCACCGCGCGGCTCCTGGAGCGCGTCGCCGCCGAGCGGACCGTCGTGGTCGTCCTCGAAGACCTGCACTGGGCCGACGCCTCGACCCGCCACCTCCTCTCGTACCTCTTCCGCACCCTGCGCAGCGGCCGCCTCGCCGTCGTCGCCACCTACCGCGCCGACGACGTCCACCGCCGCCACCCGCTGCGCCCCCTGCTCGCCGAACTCGACCGGCTGCGCACCGTCACCCGCATCGAACTCGGCCGCCTCACCCGCGACGAGGTGGCCCGCCAGATCGCCGGGATCATGGCCGCTGAACCCGAACGGGCCCTCGTCGACGACATCTTCCGACGCTCCGACGGCAACGCCTTCTTCGTCGAGGAACTCGCCGTCTCCGCCGCGGAGGGCTGCGCCACCGGCCTCACCGACTCGCTGCGCGACGTCCTCCTCGTCCGCGTCGAATCGCTGCCCGAGTCCGCCCAGCGCGTCGCCCGGATCTGCGCCGAAGGCGGCTCCACCGTCGAGTACCCGCTGCTCGCCGCCGTCGCCCGGCTCGGCGAGGACGAACTCATCGAGGCCCTGCGCGCGGCCGTCGGCGCCAACATCCTGCTCGCCACCCAGGACGGCGACGGCTACCGCTTCCGCCACTCCCTGGTCCGCGAGGCCGTCAGCGACGACCTGCTGCCCGGCGAGCGCTCCCGCCTCAACCGCCGCTACGCCGAAGCCCTCGAAACCGAGCCGGCGCTCGTCCCCGCCGACTCCCGCGCCATGCGCCTGGCCACGTACTGGTACCACGCCCACGACCCCGCCAAGGCGCTGCCCGCCGTCCTCGGCGCCTGCGTCGAAGCCCGCCGCCGGCACGCCTACTCCGAACAACTGAGGCTGCTGGAACGGGCGATGGAGCTGTGGGACGGGGCGCCGGAACCCATCCGGGCCGCACTCCGCCTCGGCGACTACTCCGAGGCCTACCCGGCCTCTGAAGGCGACCCCGCCACCACCCCGCTCAGCTACCTCGACCTGATGGGCGAAGCCGCCGTAGCGGGCCGCCTGTGCGGGGAGCGGGAACGCGCCATGAAGATCAGCAGACGTGCCATCCGGATCCTCGACGAGGCCGCCGCCCAGGGCGAGGGCGACCCCCTGCGCGCCGCCTGGTTCTGGATCCAGCGCTCCCGGATCAGCTCCCACACCGGCCGCGGTGACGGCTGGGACGAGATAGCCACCGCGCAGGAACTGGTCCGCGGTCTGCCGCCGTCCGCCGTGCACGCCCAGGTCCTCACGCACGCCGCCGCCTGGGGCATGCTGCACAGCCCCGGCGCCGAGACCCTCGCCGCCGCCGAACGCGCCGTCGAATACGCCCGCATGGTCGGCGACGAGGCGACCGAACTCCACGCCCGCCTCATCCGCGGCGGCCTCCTCGTCGACGCCGGCGACATGGAGCAGGGCTTCGCCGAGATGTACGCGGTCCGCGACCGCTCCGTCGAACTCGGCCTGATCGCCCGCATCAACAACGTCAACGTCAACCTGCCCTCCTGCCTCGAAGGCGCCGGCCGCTCCGAGGAGTCCGTCCGCATCTGCGACGAGGGCATCGCCCTGTGCCGCCGCTACGGCCTGACCGACACCAAGGGCTGGGTCCGTTCCAACAAAGCCGAGTCCCTCCTCTCCCTCGGCCGCTGGGACGAAGCGGCCGAGGCCGCGGAGCTGACCCGCCGCTCCTCACTGAGCGGCAAGCCCCGGGGCACCGCCGGCGTGCACCTCGCCACCATCGCGCTGGGCCGCGGCGCCCTCCAGGAAGCGGCCGGTCATCTCACCGCCGCCCTGGAGCACTACGGCACCCACGACCCGATGCCGCAGTACGTTCTCCCGCTCGCCCATCTCTCCCTCGCTCTCGCCGCCGCCCAGGGCCGCCTCCTCGACGCCCGCGCCGAACTCGACCGCATCGTCACCGCCGGCCTGCCGCCCTCCATGCACCGCTACATCTGGCCGCTGCTGCGCACCGCCGCCGCCGTGGAGGCGGACGCCCGCGGCCTGCCCGCCGCCGGCGCCGGCCGTGCCGGGGCCATCGCCCGCATCCGGGACGCCGTCAAGCACCAGGCCACCCCGGTCCCCGTCTGGCACGCCCATGAACAGTGGGTCCGGGCCGAACTCCTGCGCGCCGAGGGCCGAGACACCCCCGACGACTGGTCCGCCACCGTCACCGCCCTGGAACCCCTGGGGCGCCCCCACGACCTGGCCCGCGCCCGGCTCCGCCTCGCCGAGTCCCTGCTTCTCTCCTCCGCCACCGGCAGCGGCCCCACCGAGGCCGACCGCGACCGCGCCACCGAACTGCTCCGCCTCGTCGGAGCCGTCGCCGACCACCTCGGCGCCCGCCCGCTCATCGAGTCCGTCGCCCTGCTCGCCCAGCGCGCCCGGCTCAGCCTCACCCCCTCCGTGCCGCGCCGGGCCGCCCCGGCCGACCCGGCCGAAGGGCTCGGTCTCACCAGCCGCGAACGGGACGTCCTGCGCCTGGTCGCCGCCGGGCGCAGCAACCGGGGGATCGCCGAGGAACTCTTCATCTCCCCGAAGACCGCCAGCGTCCACGTCTCCAACATCCTCGCCAAGCTGGGGGTCGCGGGCCGCGGCGAGGCGGCCGCCCTGGCCCACCGGCTGCGCCTCTTCCCGGACCAGCCGGCTCCGGCGGGGCCCGGCGTCTCGGCCTGACGGGTCCGCAGGGCCCCGCCGTACGCTGGACGGAGGGCTCGGCCGCCGTGCCAGCTGCATGCCACCTGGAGGCGCAGTGTTCAACATGTTCGAGGAACTGTTCGCGCCCGGCCGCAAGCACGCCGATGACGAGCGCAAGCGCCTGGAGCTGACCCGGGTCGACCTGAACGACGGCGACCCCGGCCGCGGCCCCATAGACCTCACCTCCGGCAAGGTGACCGTCCGCGCCCCGGATCGGCCCGAGCCGGATCGGACTGTGCCGGATCGGCCCGAGCCGGACGCCGAGGCGGAGCAGGACCCGGCGCCGCCCCGGGACTGACCGTCCGCCCAGCCCTGGCCGGGGTGCGGTCAGCTCACCTTCAGCTCCAGAATGCGGTCGTCCCCCTCACCCGGCGTGCCCCGCGTGTCCGTCTCGCTCGTCATCAGCCACAGCTTGTCGCCGCCCGCGGCGACCACCGTGCGCAGCCGCCCGTACTTCCCCTCGAGGAACTCCTGCGGATCGTGCGCCGCCTTGGTGCCGTCCAGCGGGATGCGCCACAACCGCTCGCCCCGCAGCCCCGCCATCCAGATCGAGCCTTCGGCGTAGGCGATGCCACTGGGGGAGGCCTCGTCGGTCCGCCACTGGGCGATCGGGTCGTGGTAGCCGGACCCGCCGCCCTTGCCCTCGGCGTCGGGCCAGCCGTAGTTGTCACCCGCCACGATGTTGTTCAGCTCGTCCCAGGTGTCCTGGCCGAACTCCGAGGCCCACAGCCGCTTGTCCTTGTCCCAGGCCAGGCCCTGCACATTGCGGTGCCCGTACGAGTACACCGGCGAGTCGCCGAACGGGTTCCCCGGAGCGGGGTCGCCGTCCGCGGCGAGCCGGAGGATCTTGCCGCCCGGCGACTTCTTGTCCTGCGCCAACTCGGTCCGGTACGTCTCGCCCGTCCCCGCGTACAGCAGGCCGTCGGGGCCGAAAGCGATCCGTCCGCCGTTGTGGTTCGAGCCCTTGGGGATGCCCCGGAACACCGTGTCCGGAGCGCCCAGCTGCTTGCCCGCGGGCTTCTTCTCGTCGTACAGCATCCGCGCGATGCGGTTGTCCGACTCCGTCGTGAAGTACGCGTAGACCATGTGGTCCGAGGCGAAGGACGGCGAGAGCGCGAGGCCCAGCAGGCCGCCCTCCTCGGCCGCGGCCACCCCCGGCACCGGGCCGAGCTCCGTCTTCTTCCCGGTCTCCCCGTCGACGCGGGTGATCGTCCCCTCGTCCCGGGACGAGACCAGCAGGTCGCCACCGGGCAGCGGGGCCAGCCCCCACGGCGATTTGAGGCCCTCGGTGACCGTGCGCACGACGGTCACCGATCCCTTGGCCGGCGGAACGTCACCGGGCTTCGGCGATGCGGCCGGGGCGTCCGCGTCGCTCGTGCTCGGCGCGGACGTCCTGTCTCTGCTCGCCTGCCCGTCGTCACCGGAGGAGCACCCCGCCGTGAACAGGAACGCGGCACAGGCGGCCACGGCCAACGCGGGCCGCACAGCTTGACGTTGCACGATCAGGATCCCTTCGACGCGACGGTTCTACCGTTCATACACCGCTCGCGCCCCGCAGGTTCCCGATCTCCGCCGACGGAATCCGGCCGGGTCACCGGATCCGACCGGACCACACCCGCCATGGCCGAATCCCGACGGCGCGGCCGGATACGACCGAACCCCGCACGCCATGGCCGGAACCCGACGCCCCGGACCGCCATCAGTCCCAGACCCTTTGCGCCCCCGGCACCTCCGCGTCCGCCGCCGGTCCCGGGTCGTTGTGCCCCCGGCAACCCCGCGTCCGCCGTCAGTCCCAGGACCCCTGCGCCCGCGGCAACCTTGCGATCTCCGCCAAGTCCGCTTCGGTCAGGGCAAGGTGCGCCGCCCCCGCGTTCTCCACCGCCCACCGCTCGTGCTTGGCGCCGGGCACCGGCACCACGTGGGGCCCCTGCGCGAGCACCCAGGCCAGCGCGACCTGCGCCGGCGTCACCTTCTCGCCGTGGCGCGCGGCGATCCGGCGCAGGCCCGCCACGATCGGCTGGTTCGCCGCCATCATCTCCGCGGTGAAGCGGGGGTGCCGGGCCCGTACGTCGTCCGGCTCGAAACCCTGGCCGGGCGTCAGCGTCCCCGTCAGGAACCCGTTGCCCAGCGGCATCGCCGCCAGGAGCCCGACACCGCGCGCCGCGCACCACGGCAGCAGCGTCTCCAGCGCGTCGGGGGACCACACCGACAACTCCGCCATCACCGAACTCACCGGGAACACCTGCTGGACCCTCTCCAACTGGCGAATCGTTTCGGCATGCAGCCCGGCACGGCCACCGCGCCGCGTGGCCCGCGCCCCCACCGCGCACAGCCCCAGGGAACGCACCTTGCCCGCGCGCACCAGCTCCGCCATCGCGCCCCAGGTCTCCTCGACGGGGACCTCCGGATCGGCCCGGTGCAGCTGATACAGATCGATGACGTCCGTCTGCAGACGCCGCAGCGACGCGTCGCACGCCCGCTTCACATAGCCCGGGCGGCCGTTCGCGACAATGTGCTGCTCGCCGACGAGCAGCCCCACCTTCGTCGACACGAACGCGTCCGCACGCCGCTCCTTCAGGACCCGGCCGAGCAGCAGCTCGTTGGTGAACGGCCCGTACATGTCGGCGGTGTCGATCAGATCGCAGCCCCGGTCCAGCGCCGCGTGCACGGTGCGCAAGGACTCCTCGCCGCGCCGCCGCGAGCCGGTGTACGCCCAGTTCATCGGCATGCAGCCGAGGCCGACCGCCCCCACCTCGAGCGCCGCCGCCCCGATCGCCTTGCGCTCCACCTGCTCGTGACCCTCCCTGTCTTTGGCCACCAACCTAACCTCTGCACGTCGGCGCGGCTGACATAGCCTCCTGACCATGACTGGAGATGTATGGCTGCCCTTCCCCGCCGACGAGATCCCGGGCCTCCCCGACGGGCTCGACTACCGCTTCTGGAACGGTGAGCCGGACTTTCCGGCGGACCCGGCCGACTGCGCGTACTACGTCGTCCCCTACATGAAGGGAGCCGATGTCGCCGTGCGGCCCCTGCCGCGGATGACGTCCCTCCGTGCGGTGCAGACGCTGTCCGCGGGCGTCGACCACGTGCAGAGCGGGCTCAAGTACCTGCGTCCCGGCGTGGAGTTGTGCAATGCGCGCGGGGTGCACGACGCCAGCACCGCCGAACTGGCGCTCACCCTGATCCTCGCCTCCCTGCGGGGGATCCCCGACTTCGTGCGCGGTCAGGAGCGCGGGGAATGGCGTTCCGGATTCCGTCCGGCCCTCGCCGACAAGAACGTCCTCATCGTCGGGTACGGGGCGATCGGTTCGGCCATCGAGGACCGGCTCGTTCCCTTCGAGGTCGCGCGGGTGGCGCGCGTCGCGCGCTCCGCGCGCACGACGGAGCGCGGACCCGTGCACCCGCTCACCGACCTGCCGGAGCTGCTGCCCGAGGCCGACGTCGTCATCCTGGTCACCCCGCTCACCGACGAGACCCGCGGCCTGGTGAACGCCGATTTCCTCGCGCGACTCAAGGACGGCGCGCTCCTCGTGAACGTCGGCCGTGGCCCCATAGTCGACACCAAGGCGCTCCTCGCGGAACTGGAAAGTGGCCGGATCACTGCCGCCCTGGACGTCACCGATCCTGAACCACTGCCCCAGGAGCACCCGTTGTGGCAGGCTCCGGGGGTGCTCATCTCCCCGCATGTCGGCGGTCCCACCTCCGCCTTCCTGCCCCGCGCCAAGCGGCTTCTCGCCGCCCAGCTCACCCGCTTCGCGGCCGGGCAACCGCTCGGCAACGTCGTGCACACCATCGGCTGACCGACGGATCAGCGGCCCCACGGACACCGTCCGTGCGGCTGCCCGCGCGAGGACGCACACGCTCCGCGCCCGTCCGGCCGCACCGCGTGCCACCATCACTGCTGGTCGTCACGGAGCGTAGAGAAGCTATGTCCCTGAGTGACGAGACTGGTGTATCGTCCCGACTGGGGCAGCGCCACTCGGGTACACGGCGCCGGGGATGAGTGACGGACTGACTGCGAGGGGGGCGACGGGCGATGCACGGCCTATGGGTGAACGATCCGACGCGGCGGGGCCGTCGACGGCGACCCACACACGCACCGATGCGCGGGCGCAGTCCTGGCTGCCCCAGAAGTCATACACACCGGGGCGGGCCCCGTGGCGGCCGCAGAAAGCATCCGCACACCGGCCCGGGCGAGCGGGACACGGGAGCGGCGCGGCGGACCGAGGCGGCCCGGTGACCGCCCAGCCGACGGAGACGACGACCCTGCGTGCCCCGCTGCGGGCCAGGGCCTCGGTGCCGCTGCACGCTCCGTCCGCCTCGACCGCTTCGCGGCCCACCACGAGCAGCACGGGCCCCCAGGTGGCGCTCACCGTCCTGTGCGCGGCCTACGCCACGGGATCCGCGCTCGGCTGGGGGAGCGAGGAAATCGCCCTGTTCATGGGGGATTTCGGGCTGAGCATCGCCGCCGCCGTCGCCGCTGTCTCGAACTTCCTGTACGCGCGCAGCCGACGCAGCCGCTTTCGACCTGCCTGGCTCCTGTTCGCGCTGTCCTCCCTGATGGCAGCGCTGGGCAACGGGATGTGGGGGTGGTACGAGGTCGTCCTGCGGGTGCAGGTGCCGACCCCGAGCCTCGCCGATCTGTTCTTCCTCTGCTTCGCGCCACCCGCGATCATCGGCCTCCTCGTCCTCGCCAAGCGCCCCGTCACGAAGGCCGGCTGGATCTGCCTCGGCCTCGACGCGTGGCTCATCGCCGGATCGCTCATCACCCTCTCCTGGAGCCTCGCCCTCGCGCACACCGCCGAGTCCGAGGGGCAGAGCGTCACCCGCACCGCGCTCTCGCTCGCGTACCCCCTCCTGGACATCGCGCTGGTCAGCATGGTTCTCGCCCTGCACTTCCGCCGCTCTCCCGGCAACCGCACGGCGGTGAACACCGCGATCGGCGCGCTCGCCCTGACCGTGATGTGCGACGCCCTGTTCACCTCGCCGCTGCTGCACGCCAGTTACCGCTCGGGGGAGATCCTCGACGCGGGCTGGTTCGCCGGGTCGCTGCTGCTCGCGTACGCGCCCTGGGTGGGGCCCATGGGCGGCTCGTCCTACGAGGAGCGGGCACAGGGGCCCGGCGGGCGCTACCAGGTCAGTCACACCCGGCCCATCTCGGGTTCGCTGGCCGCCCTCACCCCGTATCTGGCCGCCGCGGTCTGCACGTTGGGGATTCTCTACAACGTGCTGAACGGTCACAGTGTGGACCGGGTCGTGCTCTTCACGGCCTGCACCGTGGTCCTCGCCCTGGTCGTGCGCCAGGGCATCATGCTGCTCGACAACATCACGCTGACCCAGGAGCTGGCGCAGAAGGAGAACCACTTCCGCTCCCTGGTGCAGGGTTCGAGCGACGTCATCATGATCGCCGCTCCGAACGGGATCCTGAGATACGTCAGCCCCGCCGCCGCCGGGGTCTACGGACGCGAGGCCGACGAGCTCGTCGGGTCCGAGCTCGCGTCGATCATCCACCCCGAGGACCTGGGGCGGGTGGTGCACGAGGTGCGCAGGTTCCTCGCCGCGAGCCAGGTCGAGGAGCCCACCACCCGCATCGAATGCCGTTTCCGGTCCGGCACCGGAGCCTGGCTGAACGTGGAGTCCACGATCAACCGCCACCACGGCGGCCTGATCCTCAACAGCAGAGACGTCACCGAACGGGTGCGGCTCCAGGCGCAGTTACAGCACAACGCCGAGCACGACCCGCTCACCGACCTGCCCAACCGGGCACTGTTCACCAAGCGGGTCGGCATGGCCCTCACCGGGCGGCGGGCCACCGACCGGGGCACCGCCGTGCTCTTCATCGACCTCGACGGCTTCAAGCAGGTCAACGACACGATCGGCCACCAGGCGGGCGACGAACTGCTCGTGCAGGCGGCAAGAAGGCTGGCCGACTCCGTACGTTCCGGAGATACCGCGGCCCGTCTCGGCGGTGACGAGTTCGCGGCGCTCATCGTCGGCGACGGAGGTCGCGACCACACCGCCAGGGAACAGCAGATATACGAGCTGGCCGACCGGCTCAGAATCGCCCTGTCCCAGCCGTACACGATCGACGGCCACAAGGACGTACGCGTCGCCGCCTCCATCGGCGTCTCCTTCGCGGAGCCCGAGATCACGGCGGGCGAGCTGCTGCGCAACGCGGACCTGGCGATGTACCGGGCCAAGGCCGCGGGCAAGGGCCGGGTCGAGCTGTACGCGCCCCAGATGCAGGCCGACGTCGTACGCAAGGCGGAGCTGGCCACCCGGCTGCGCTCCGCGCTGCGCGACGGCGAGTTCGCGCTGCTGCACCAGCCGATCGTCGCCCTCGACGACGGCCGGATCACGGCGGTCGCGGCGCAGGCGCGCTGGCGCTCGTCACAGGGCATCCTCTTCACGCCCGCCGAGTTCCTGCGCGTCGCCGACGACGGCGAGCGCACCGCGGAGCTGGGCCGCTGGATGCTGGAGCAGGCCGTCGAGCAGGCCGCGGACCGCCGCCAGAGCGGTCATGTGACCCCGGTCGCCGTGCGGATGAGCGCCCGCAGACTCCTCGACCGGGCCATGCCGCTCAGCTCCATCGAGGCGCTGCTGACCCGGCACGGGCTGCCCTCCGGCTCGCTCGTCATCGAGCTCGCCGACAGCGACCCGAGAGTGCCTCTCGACGAGCTGGAGCGGCGCCTCACCGCGCTGCGCAGACTCGGCGTCCGTATCGCCCTGGACGGATTCGGCAGCGGCTATGCGGCCATCACCGCGCTGCGCCGGCTGCCCGTGGACGTACTGAAGCTGGACAGATCGCTCGTCGAGGGCGTCGTCGAGTCCGCACGGCTGCACAAGATCACCAGCGGGCTGCTCCGGATCGCGGGAGATCTGGGACTCGCCTCGGTGGCCGACGGGGTGGACCTGCCCGAGCAGGTCCTCGCGCTGCGGGAGATGGGCTGCACGCACGGCCAGGGGATGGCGTTCTCCGGGCCGCTCGACGAGTACCGGCTGCGCCGCGCGCTGACCTCGGGGGAGTACCCGATGCCGCGGGAGGCGGGCGAACCGGTGCTCGCGGGGGCGCCCGGACCACGCTCACATAATGAGACTCCCGTCCCACCCACTTGACACGCCCTGCGTGCCGGGGGGAGGGTCAAGGCCATGCGCACCCGAATTCTCGTACTTGGAAAGCGCGTCGGCTGAAGCTGGGATCCACTGGTGGAAACACCTGAATTCCCAGCGACCGCACCCGGCGCGCTCCCCTCGCTTGCCTCACGGCACGAGGGGTTTTTTGTTGCACCGGCACAGGACGCAACCCGCAAGACCCCTGCACAACCCTCGCAAAAACCCTCAGCATCGAGAAGAGAATGCCGATGACCGAGCAGGCCACCGGGGCCCACCATCCGCAGCCGCGGCCCCGTTCCGGAGGACAGCAGTCCGCCCCCGTCGAGCACGTCACGGGTGCGAAGTCCCTCATCCGCTCGCTTGAGGAGGTCGGGGCCGACACCGTATTCGGTATCCCCGGCGGCACGATTCTTCCCGCGTACGACCCGATGATGGACTCGAGCCGGGTGCGCCATGTGCTCGTCCGTCACGAGCAGGGTGCGGGGCACGCGGCCACGGGTTACGCGCAGGCCACCGGCAAGGTCGGCGTCTGCATGGCGACGAGTGGTCCCGGCGCCACCAACCTGGTCACGCCGATCGCCGACGCGAACATGGACTCGGTGCCGCTGGTCGCGATCACCGGCCAGGTCGTCTCCGAGGCCATCGGCACGGACGCCTTCCAGGAGGCGGACATCGTCGGCATCACGATGCCGATCACCAAGCACAGCTTCCTCGTCACCAAGGGCGAGGACATCCCGAAGGTGATCGCCGAGGCGTTCCACATCGCCTCGACCGGCCGCCCGGGCCCGGTCCTCGTGGACATCCCGAAGGACATCCTGCAGAAGCAGACGACGTTCTCCTGGCCGCCGCAGACCGACCTGCCCGGCTACCGCCCGGTGACCAAGCCGCACGCCAAGCAGATCCGCGAGGCCGCGAAGCTGATCACGAACGCGAAGCGGCCCGTCCTGTACGTGGGTGGCGGCGTCCTCAAGGCGCAGGCCACCGCCGAGCTCAAGGTCCTCGCCGAGCTGACCGGAGCGCCCGTCACCACCACCCTGATGGCGCTCGGCGCGTTCCCCGACAGCCACCCGCTGCACGTGGGAATGCCGGGCATGCACGGTGCGGTCACCGCCGTCACCGCGCTGCAGAAGGCCGACCTGATCGTCGCCCTCGGCGCCCGTTTCGACGACCGCGTCACCGGCAAGCTGGACAGCTTCGCCCCCTTCGCCAAGATCGTCCACGCCGACATCGACCCGGCGGAGATCGGCAAGAACCGCGCCGCGGACGTGCCGATCGTCGGGGACGCCCGCGAGGTCATCGCCGACCTGGTGCAGGCCGTCCAGAAGGAGCACAGCGAGGGTCACGTCGGCGACTACAGCGCCTGGTGGACGGGGCTCAACCGCTGGCGCGAGACCTACCCGCTCGGCTACGACCAGCCGGAGGACGGCTCGCTCTCCCCGCAGCAGGTCATCCAGCGCATCGGCCAGCTCGCCCCGGACGACACGATCTTCGCCGCGGGCGTCGGCCAGCACCAGATGTGGGCCGCGCACTTCATCCAGTACGAGAAGCCGGCCACCTGGCTGAACTCGGGCGGCGCCGGGACCATGGGCTACGCGGTGCCCGCCGCGATGGGCGCCAAGGCCGGCGCACCCGACAAGCCGGTCTGGGCGATCGACGGCGACGGCTGCTTCCAGATGACAAATCAGGAGCTCACCACCTGCGCCCTGAACAACATCCCGATCAAGGTCGCCATCATCAACAACGGCGCCCTCGGGATGGTCCGCCAGTGGCAGACGCTGTTCTACAACCAGCGCTACTCGAACACGGTGCTGCACGCGGGCCCGGAGGGCGACACGCCGCCCAACAAGGGCACGCGCGTCCCCGACTTCGTGAAGCTGTCCGAGGCGATGGGCTGCTACGCCATCCGCTGTGAGCGCCCCGAGGACCTCGACAAGTGCATCGAGGAGGCGAACTCGGTCAACGACCGTCCCGTCGTGGTCGACTTCATCGTGCACGAGGACGCCATGGTGTGGCCGATGGTCGCCGCCGGCACCTCGAACGACGAGGTCATGGCCGCACGCGGCGTCCGCCCCGACTTCGGCGACAACGAAGACGACTGAGAGCTGTAGGAAGAGGAACAAGCGCCATGTCCACCAAGCACACGCTCTCCGTCCTGGTCGAGAACAAGCCGGGTGTCCTCGCCCGTATCACCGCCCTGTTCTCACGCCGCGGCTTCAACATCGACTCGCTCGCCGTCGGTATCACCGAGCACCCCGACATCTCGCGCATCACCATCGTCGTGAATGTCGAGGGACTCCCGCTCGAACAGGTCACCAAGCAGCTCAACAAGCTGGTCAACGTCCTGAAGATCGTCGAACTGGAGCCGGGCTCCGCCGTCCAGCGCGAGCTCGTGCTCGCCAAGGTCCGCGCCGACAACGAGACGCGCTCGCAGATCGTCGAGATCGTCCAGCTGTTCCGCGCCAAGACCGTGGACGTCTCGCCCGAGGCCGTCACCATCGAGGCCACCGGCTCCAGCGACAAGCTCGAGGCGATGCTCAAGATGCTGGAACCCTTCGGCATCAAGGAACTCGTCCAGTCCGGGACCATCGCGATCGGCCGCGGCTCGCGCTCCATCACAGACCGGAGCCTGCGGGCGCTCGACCGCACGGCCTGAACCGGCCTTATCCCGGCACCATCCGGCTCGCATTGCGAGACCTGAAAACTTCCTGTCCTTCTTCCGCCGTACGGTGGGACGCAACACCAGCACACATAGGAGAACCCCAGTGGCCGAGCTGTTCTACGACGACGACGCCGATCTGTCCATCATCCAGAACCGCAAGGTCGCGGTGATCGGATACGGCAGCCAGGGCCACGCCCACGCGCTGTCCCTGCGCGACTCGGGCGTCGACGTGCGCGTCGGTCTGCACGAGGGCTCCAAGTCCAAGGCGAAGGCCGAGGAGCAGGGCCTGCGCGTGGTCACCCCCGCCGAGGCGACGGCCGAGGCCGACGTCATCATGATCCTGGTCCCGGACCCGCTCCAGGCCAAGGTCTACGAGGAGTCCATCAAGGACAACCTGAAGGACGGCGACGCGCTGTTCTTCGGTCACGGCCTCAACATCCGCTACGACTTCATCAAGCCGCCGGCCGGCGTCGACGTCTGCATGGTCGCCCCCAAGGGCCCGGGTCACCTGGTGCGCCGTCAGTACGAAGAGGGCCGCGGCGTGCCGTGTATCGCGGCGGTCGAGCAGGACGCCACCGGCAAGGCCTTCGAGCTGGCGCTGTCCTACGCCAAGGGCATCGGCGGCACCCGCGCCGGCGTCATCAAGACGACCTTCACCGAGGAGACCGAGACCGACCTGTTCGGTGAGCAGGCCGTGCTCTGCGGCGGTACCGCCGCGCTGGTGAAGGCGGGCTTCGAGACGCTGACCGAGGCCGGCTACCAGCCGGAGATCGCGTACTTCGAGTGCCTGCACGAGCTGAAGCTCATCGTGGACCTCATGTACGAGGGCGGCCTGGAGAAGATGCGCTGGTCGATCTCCGAGACCGCCGAGTGGGGCGACTACGTCACGGGCCCGCGGATCATCACGGACGCCACCAAGGCCGAGATGAAGAAGGTTCTCGCCGAGATCCAGGACGGCACCTTCGCCAAGAACTGGATGGACGAGTACCACTCGGGCCTGAAGAAGTACAACGAGTACAAGGAGCAGGACGCCAGCAGCCTGCTGGAGACCACCGGCAAGGAGCTGCGCAAGCTCATGAGCTGGGTGGACAACGAGGAGGCGTAAGCCCCTCGGGTGCGGGGCCGCGGCACACGCCGCGGCCCCGTTCTCCATAGGCTGTACACATGGTTGTCCATGGCGTCCAGCCACGGACGAGTGATCCTTCCAGGGAGGCGCAAGACCGCCTTCCGTGCGCCACTACACTGCTGAATTAAATTCGCGTTGGGCCCACAGCGTCGTGCGTCTTTCACGCGGCTAGCCACCTCCACCGCTTGCGGCCGTCGGGACGGCCGTCCGCATTGGGACTTGTGAGGACTCACGTGAGCACTGCTGACACCGGCAAACCCGTCGTACTCATCGCTGAGGAGCTGTCGCCCGCCACCGTCGACGCTCTGGGCCCGGACTTCGAGATCCGCCACTGCAACGGCGGAGACCGCGCGGAGCTGCTGCCCGCCATCGCCGACGTCGACGCCATCCTGATCCGCTCGGCCACCAAGGTCGACGCCGAGGCCGTCGCCGCCGCGAAGAAGCTGAAGGTCGTCGCACGAGCCGGCGTCGGCCTGGACAACGTGGACGTCTCCGCCGCCACCAAGGCCGGCGTGATGGTCGTCAACGCCCCGACGTCGAACATCGTGACCGCCGCCGAGCTGGCCTGCGGTCTCCTCATCGCCACCGCGCGCAACATCCCGCAGGGCAGCCAGGCCCTCAAGGGCGGCGAGTGGAAGCGCAGCAAGTACACGGGCGTGGAGCTCGCGGAGAAGACCCTCGGCGTCGTGGGCCTCGGCCGCATCGGCGCCCTCGTCGCCCAGCGCATGTCGGCCTTCGGCATGAAGGTCGTCGCCTACGACCCGTACGTGCAGCCCGCGCGCGCCGCGCAGATGGGCGTGAAGGTCCTCTCGCTCGACGAGCTGCTCGAGGTCTCCGACTTCATCACCGTCCACCTGCCCAAGACGCCCGAGACGATCGGTCTGATCGGCGACGAGGCACTGCACAAGGTGAAGCCCTCGGTGCGGATCGTGAACGCCGCGCGCGGCGGGATCGTCGACGAGCAGGCGCTGTACTCCGCGCTCAAGGAGGGCCGCGTCGCCGGCGCCGGCCTGGACGTGTACGCGAAGGAGCCCTGCACGGACTCCCCGCTGTTCCAGTTCGACCAGGTCGTCTGCACCCCGCACCTCGGCGCCTCGACCGACGAGGCGCAGGAGAAGGCCGGTATCGCCGTCGCCAAGTCGGTGCGCCTCGCGCTCGCCGGCGAGCTGGTCCCGGACGCGGTGAACGTGCAGGGCGGCGTCATCGCCGAGGACGTCAAGCCGGGTCTGCCGCTCGCCGAGCGCCTCGGCCGGATCTTCACCGCGCTCGCGGGCGAGGTCGCGGTCCGCCTCGACGTCGAGGTGTACGGCGAGATCACCCAGCACGACGTGAAGGTGCTCGAACTCTCCGCGCTCAAGGGCGTGTTCGAGGACGTCGTCGACGAGACGGTGTCGTACGTGAACGCTCCGCTGTTCGCGCAGGAGCGGGGTGTCGAGGTCCGGCTGACCACGAGCTCCGAGTCGCCCGACCACCGGAACGTCGTGACGGTGCGCGGCACCCTCAGCGACGGCCAGGAGGTCTCGGTCTCCGGCACGCTCGCCGGCCCGAAGCACCTGCAGAAGCTCGTCGCCGTCGGCGAGTACGACGTGGACCTGGCGCTCGCCGACCACATGGTCGTCCTGCGCTACGAGGACCGTCCCGGTGTCGTCGGCACGGTGGGCCGTGTCCTCGGCGAGGCGGGCATCAACATCGGCGGCATGCAGGTCGCCCGTGCCGACGTGGGCGGCGAGGCGCTGGCCGTGCTGACCGTCGACGACACGGTGCCGCAGAGCGTCCTCACCGAGGTCGCCGCGGAGATCGGCGCGACGTCGGCGCGCTCCGTCAACCTGGTCTGAGGCACAGCGGACACACGAGGGCCGGGCCACCCACGGGTGGCCCGGCCCTCGTGCGTCCCGAAGAGAGGCTCACAGACAGGCTCACAGTCAGGCTCACAGTCAGGCTCTCGGGAAGACTCTCAGGACGAGGCGCGCTCGATCAGGCCCTCCCGGTAGGCGATGCCGACCGCCTCGGTGCGGCTCGCGGCGCCCAGCTTGGCGAGGATGTTCGAGACGTGGACGCTCGCCGTCTTGCCGCTGATGAACAGTTCCTCGCCGATCTGACGGTTGGTGCGGCCCCGGCCGAGCAGCCGCAGCACATCGCTCTCCCGGGCGGTCAGGGCGGCGATCCGTTCCTCGGCGCCCGGCGCCTCGGTGAAGCGGCCCCGCCGGGCCAGCGCGTCCAGCGCCTCGCGCAGCGGCACGGCGCCCAGTCGCTCCGCGACCGTCCGGGCCGCGCGGGCCTGCTCGGCGGCCTCCTCGCGGCGGTCGGCGATGAGCAGGGCCTCCGCGAGCCGCCGTCGGCACCGGGCCAGTTCGTACGGTTCGCCGTAGCCGAACGCCGTCACCGCCCGCTCCCACGCCTCGACGGACGGGCCGGTCGCGGCGCGCACCGCCTCGGCCTCGGCGCGGGCCAGCCAGGCCAGCCCCTCGGGCCCCTGTTCGGTGCCGTCCTCGCCCTGTGCCGCCGTGCCGCGGGCCAGCTCCACCAGCTCGGTGGCGATCGGCGTCCAGCGCTCGACGGCGCTCGCGTCGCCGGACCGCCGGGCCTCCTCCGCCGCGTCGGCGACCCCCGACAAGGTCAGTGCGGCGAGCCGCACGAAGGCGTCGGGCCGCTCGGAGCCCGCACCCTCCATGAGCCGCTCGACCGAGGCCCGCATCTGACGTACGCAGTCCCCGGCGTCGCCGCGCAGCGCCGCCTCGTCGGTCAGTACGAGGCTGGCGACGAGCGCCGCCATCCAGTCGGCGGAAGGGCCGAGCAGCGCGCGGGCCCCGGCGACGGCCGTCTCGTACGCGCCGCGCGCCAGGGCGACGTACAGCGCGGGCGCGGTCGTGAACGCGACCGCGGCCGGGAGCAGTTCGGCGTCGGAGGTGGCCGCTCGCGCGCACTCGTCCCAGCGGCCCAGCGTGTAGAGCAGGACGGATTGGAGGTAGCGCAGTTCCAGGGCGTACGGGGAGGAGAGGAGCCCGGCGCGGCGGGCGCGGTCGAGGCCGTCGGCGAGCCAGGTCAGACTCGCGTCCAGGTCACCGGACTCGTAGCAGCCGAGCCCCAGGTTGTAGAGGGCCCGCATCTCGACCGCGAGGTTTCCGGCGGCGGAGGCCAGTTCGCGGGCGTGCACCAGGCGCTCGCGGCCCTGTGCCGTACGCCGGTTGTGCGCTTCGAGGCCGACCAGTGAGATCGCCAGATCGGCCTGGGCGTCGGTGAGTCCGAGCCGTTCGGCGACGCCCAGGGCCTGCCGGGCGACGCGTTCGGCGTCCTCGTCGCGTCCGACGTACCGGGCGGCCATGACGTGGGTCGCGGCGGCCCACACCCAGGTGGGCGAGGGCGGTTCGGCCGGGATCAGTGCGAGCGCCTCGCTGCTGTACGTGAACGCGGCCTCCAGGTCGTCGATCCGCATCAGGTTGCCGGCCAGGGTGTAGCGGACCCGTGCGGCGAGTTCGGAGTCGGCGTCCGAGCCGGCCCGTGCGAGCGCGGAGCGGGTGAGCTGGACGGCTCGGTGGGGCTCGCCCGCGCGGGCGGCGGCGGCCGAGGCGCGCAGCGTGAGGGTGATCGTGTTGCCGCTCTCGGGGCGGGCGGCGGAGTCGACGACGGCCCACAGTTCGAGTGCGGCCTCCAGATGGCGCAGCTCCTCGGCGGGGGCGCCGACGCGCTGGGCGTGGTCGGCGGCTTCGAGGGAGGCGGCCAGGGCGTCGGCCAGGTCGTGGCTCTCGCGCGAGTGATGCGCGCGCTCAGCGGCGCTGCCCGGCGAGCGGCCTTCCGCCGCGAGGAGCCGGGCGAAGAGGCCGTGCAGCCGGACCCGCTCGCCGGGCAGCAGATCCGCGTACACGGCCTCGCGGGTGAGGGCGTGCCGGAACGAGTACGTCGCGTCGTCGCCGGGCAGCAGCAGCTGACGTCCGACCGCTTCGCGCAGCGCCGACTCCAGTTCCTCCTCGGGCAGTTGGACGGCGTCCCGCAGCAGATCGTGCCCGACCCGGCGCCCTGCGACGGCCGCCGTGCGCAGGACCTGCTGGGCGGTCTCGGTCAGCTGCTCGATGCGGATGAGCAGGACGTCCGCGAGGCCGCTGGGCATGGCGGGGGAGCCGGGGCCGTCGTCGCCGGGCAGTGCGGCGAGCAGTTCCTCGGCGTAGAAGGCGTTGCCCTCGGCGCGGTCGACGATGCGGCGGACCGTGCTGTCGGGGACGGGGCCGGTGCGCTGCGCGCGGACGAGCCGGGCCACGTCCGCGTCGGCCAGCGGGCGCAGTTCGAGCCGGTCGACGGCGGGCAGCCGGACCAGCTCGGCGAGCAGGGGCCGCAGGGGGTGGCGGCGGTGCAGGTCGTCCGCGCGGTACGAGGCGAGGACCGCGAGGGGGTGCGGCGGGCCGCCGGGCGTGGGCCGTTGGAGGACGCCCCGGCTGAGCAGGAAGCGGAGCAGGTCCCGGGAGGACTGGTCCGCCCAGTGGAGGTCCTCGATGACCAGGAGGAGCGGGGTCAGTGCGGCCAGGTCGGCGAGGAGTCCCGCGACGCCCTCGAAGAGCTGGAGGCGGCTGCCGGTCTCGGGGCCGGTGCCCGGGGCTCTGCCGATCAGGCGGTCCACGGCGGGGCGCCCGGCGAAGGCCGGCGCGAGCCGCTCGTCGGCGGCGGCCGCGGCGAGGATCTCCGTGAAGGGGAGGTAGGGCAGGCCCACGTCGCCGAGGTCCACGCAGTGGCCGGTCAGGACGGTCATGCCGGTGGCCGCGGCGTGTGCCGCGGCCTCGGTCAGCGTCCGGGTCTTGCCGACGCCGGCGTCCCCGGCGATCAGGACGGCGCGCGGATCGCCGGCCGCGGCCCGTTCGAGAACGCCGGTGAGTTGGGCGAGTTCGCCCGCCCGGCCGATGAACGGCGTGTCGAATGTCTGTGCCACGCGGCCATCCTGGCACGCGCGGCCGGGGTCGCCCGTGGGTCCGGGCTCCGGCGGGAGCCCGGACCCAGGAGGTCAGGCCTTGGCCGCGTCGGAAGAAGACAGGCACTCAGGAGCCGTTGCCGTCGCGGGGTCGCGCTGTACTGCCTTGCGCAGGGTCAGCGCGGCGAGAACCGCGGCGCCCAGCAGCAGGACCGTCCCGGCGATCGCCGCCGCCTGCATGCCGTGGGTGAAGGCCTCCCGTGCGGCGGCCGTCAGGGCGCGGCCCGCGTCGCCCGGCAGCTCGGCCGCGACCGCGAGGGCGCCGCCCAGCGTCTCGTGGGCCGCGGCCGGGGCGCCGGCCGGGATGTCGTGGCGGTAGACCGCCGTGCCGATGGAGCCCAGGACGGCCATGCCGAGGGCGCCGCCCAGCTCGGCGCCCGTCTCCAGGAGGGACGCGGCGGAGCCCGAGTGGCGGACCGGGACGGTGCCCAGAGCCAGGTCCATCATCTGGGACATCACGGTGACGATCCCGGAGGCGAGGACACCGGCGCCGGCCAGTACCAGCCAGAGCGAGTCGGTGCCGGTGAAGGCCAGCAGGGCGTATCCGCAGGCGGCGACGGTGAAGCCGCCGGCGACGACATGGGCGCGGTGCACGCCCTTCTCGACGAGCTGCGCGGAGACGGGCGCCGCCACTCCGACCATGACGGTCGGGAGCAACGACCAGAGCGCGGCGGCCATGGAGCTCTTGCCGAGTACGGACTGGAGGTACTGCGTGGTGAAGAACGCCGAGCCCATCATGCCGAACGACGAGACGAGGTTCAGGACGACGGCGGGCGCGAACCCCCTGCCGCGGAACAGGGCGGGGGTGATCAGCGGGGACTTCGCGGTGCGCTGGCGGTGCACGAACAGGGCGGCGAACAGCAGGCCCACGGTGATCGAGACGACGTACCGCACGTTCCAGCCCTCGGACGGGATCTCCTTGATGCCGTAGATCACGGGCAGTACGGCGGCCAGCGACAGCGGCACGCTGATCAGGTCGAAGCGGCCGGGCTCGGGGTTCCTGGACTCGGGCAGCAGGAGGGGGCCGAGGACCAGCAGCAGCACCATCGCGGGCAGGTTGATCAGGAAGACCGAGCCCCACCAGAAGTACTCGACGAGGACGCCGCTCATCACCGAGCCGAGCGCGATGCCGCCGGTCATGACGCCCGACCACAGGCCGATCGCCTTCGCGCGCTGGCCGGGGTCGGTGAACATCGTGCGGATGAGGCCCATGGTGGACGGCATGAGGGTGGCGCCGCCGATCCCGAGGAGCGCGCGGGCGGCGATGAGCGTCTCCGCGCTGTCGGCGTAGGCGGCCAGCACGGAGGCGGTGCCGAAGGCGGCGGCGCCGATCAGGAGCAGTTTGCGGCGGCCGATCCGGTCGCCGAGCGAGCCCATGGTCATCAGCAGCCCTGCGAGCACGAACGCGTAGATGTCGAAGATCCACAGTTGCTGGGTGCCGCTCGGCGCCAGGTCCGCGCTGATCGCGGGGACCGCGAAGTAGAGGACGGAGACGTCCATCGACACCAGGAGCAGCGGCAGCATCAGCACGCCCAGGGCGGTCCATTCGCGGCGCCCGGCACGGGAGTCGAGCGGTGGGGTGGAGCTCGGCGGGTTCGTCATGGCAGGAACTGTACGAGCGTCTTAAACGCTTGTCTAGTACGGCCGTATAAGACAGACGTCTGGATCCTGGGTAGGGTGGGGTCATGGGACATCGCGAGGATCTGCTCGAAGGCGCCAAGCGCTGCCTTCTGGAGAAGGGGTTCGTGCGCACGACCGCGCGCGACATCGTCAGGGAGTCGGGGACGAACCTGGCGTCCATCGGCTACCACTACGGCTCGAAGGACACGCTGCTCGCGCAGGCGTACGTGGCGCTCGCCGAGAACGCCGCGGAGGAGTGGGGCGAGCCGCAGGAACTGCCGGGCGCAGACGGCTCGTTGGAGCGCTTCGGCGCCGTCATGGCGGGCATCACCGACAGCCTCGGCAAGCCCGGCTCCATCTGGCACCTGAGCATCGAGCTCGTGACGATGGGGGACAAGCTCCCGGCCGTACGGGAGCACTTGGCGGCGGCTCAGCGCGAGGCGGGCCGCGGCTTCATCGGCATGATCATGGGGGGAGCGGAGCCGCCCGCCGACGATCCGAGCGTGGACACCCTGGGCAAGTTCTTCTCGGTACTGGTCCTCGGGCTGATCGCCCAGCACACCTTCGACGCGGAGTTCTCGCCGAGCGCGGAGGAACTCACCGAGGGGCTGCGGCGGTTGCTGGCAGCGGCGCAGCCGTCGCCCTGAAAAGCGGCACCGTCACAGCCGCGCCGCCTTCAGCCCCATGTGCAGCAGCAGCCGGTCCTCGCCCTCGTCCAGATCGAGGCCGGTGAGCTGCTCGACCCGGGAGAGGCGGTAGTAGAGGGTCTGTCGGTGGATGCCGAGCGCCGCTGCTGTACGTCCTGCCTGGCCGGCGCAGTCGAGAAACGTTTCCGCGGTGCGTGCCAGCTGCCGGTGCGCGGGGGCGAGCAGCGGGGCCACCGCCGGGTCGTGCGCGGCCTCCGCGGGCAGCGCGGTGAGCAGCCGGTACGGGCCGATCGCCGACCACTGCGTATCGGGGCCGAGCCGCGGGTTGGCCAGGGCCGTGCGCGCCGCCGCCGTCGCCTCCTGCCAGGCCGCCCCCAGCTCGGCGAGGTCGTTGCGGGGAGCGCCGATGCCCGCCGCGACCGGATCGGTGCCGGCCCGCGCCCGCAGTTTCGCCGCCGCGTTGAGCGCCGGGGCGAGGACCTCCGCCGAGCGCAGCCGTACCAGGAGCGCCAGGCACTGGCCCGTCACTCCCCACGGCACCGTGCACAGTGCGTCCGCCGCCGGGAGGGATCGGACTGAGGGCGCGTCGTCCGGGTTTGCGGACGGCCAGGGCGCGACGCAGACCACCGCGTGCAGTCCGTCCGCGCGGCTGCCGAGCGCCGTGCGCAGCGCGGCCACCGCCATGTCCCGCTGCCAGCCGCGCTCGGCCGTCAGGACGGAGTGGAACTCGCGGGTCAGATCGGCCCCCGCCTGCGCCTCGTCCGCGAGCTGCGCGCCGATCCGCCCGGCCACCTCCATCGCCGCGTCCAGCTGCTCCTGGGTGGGCCCCGGATCGTCGTCGAGCAGCCATACGTAACCGAGGACGATGCCCCTGTGGCGTACGGGGAGGCAGACGCGGCCGCGGTAGACCCCGGCCTCCGGGGTCGCCGGGATGCGGACCGGCTCCGTCGCGCGGGCGATGCCGAAGCCCTCGAACCAGGTGCGGACGGCCGCCGTGGAGCTGCGCGTCAGGATCGACCGCGTGCGGACCGGGTCGAGCGCCGACGCGTCGAACTCCGTGTCGGCGTCCCCGTCGCTGAGCTGCGCGCCGAACGCGATCAGCCGGAAGTCGCGGTTCTCCAGGGTCGCGGGGGCGCCGAGCAGCGCCGAGATCTCGTCGACCAGTTCCTGATAGTCGCCTTTCACCCCGCCATTCTCCCGCACCCCACACGTTTCTTCATACAGGTGTCTGAGGTGGCGACCACAGATGCGTGACAGCTGTCGATGGCACAGGATCGGAGGGATCCTTAGATTTCACGGTGGTTCCCCGTGCCGTTCCCCCTTTGTGGTGGTTCGGCCACTCCTCAACTCATGCTCCGTGGAGGTGCCCCGTGCTGGCTCCCCTGATCCTCGCCGCGTCGCGCAGTGACAAGATGCGCTCGTTCGTGTCGGCGGCGCCGGGCACCAAACAGGTCGTCGACCGCTTCATCGCCGGTGAGAGCGTCGACCAGGTCGTGCCGGTGATCGAGGACGCGGCCGCCAAGGGGCTCGAGGTCACCCTCGACGTCGTCGGTGAGGACATCACCACCGTCGAGCAGTCGCACGCCGCACGCGACGCCTACCTGGAGCTGATCGGCCGTCTGAAGGAGCTCGGCCTCGGCACGAAGGCCGAGATGTCCGTGAAGCTCTCGATGTTCGGCCAGGCGCTCGCCGACGGGCATGAGCTGGCGCTCGCCAACGTGCGGCCCGTCGTCGAGGCCGCCGCCGCCATCGGCACCACGGTCACCCTGGACGCCGAGGACCACACCACCCTCGACTCGATGTTCGCCATCCACGAGGAGCTGCGGAAGGACTTCCCGCAGACCGGCTGCGTCATCCAGGCCTACCTCTTCCGCACCGAGGCCGACGCCCGCCGCCTCGCCGCCGCCGGCAGCCGCGTCCGCATCGTGAAGGGCGCCTACAAGGAGCCCGCCGAGGTCGCGTACCAGGACAAGGCCGAGACCGACAAGGCGTACGTGCGGATCATGCGCATCCTCATGGAGGGCTCCGGCTACCCGATGATCGGGTCCCACGACCCGCGCCTGATCTCCATCGCACAGGAGCTCGCCCGGACCGCGGGGCGCAAGCTGGACGAGTACGAGTTCCAGATGCTGTACGGCATCCGCAGTGACGAGCACCTGCGCCTCGCCGCCGAAGGACACCGGATGCGTGTCTACACCGCGTACGGCACCGACTGGTACGGGTACTTCATGCGCCGCCTCGCGGAGAAGCCCGCCAACCTGCTCTTCTTCGCCCGCTCGATCCTCACCAAGGACTGAGCGGCCCGCTCGGCCTTTCGCAGGGCCCCCGACTTCCCGACAACTCCCCGACCCCTCGAAGGAGATACGGACCCATGACGCTGGACGCCGTGACCCGAGTCCCCGCCCCGGTCAACGAGCCGGTGCACGGCTACGCCCCCGGTTCGCCGGAGCGCGCCCGCCTGGAGGCCAAGCTCAAGGAGCTGGCCGAGAACCCGATCGACCTGCCCTGCACCATCGGCGGTGTGCGTCGGATGGGCGGCGGCGAGCGCTTCGACGTCGTGCAGCCGCACAACCACAAGGCCGTCATCGGTACGTACGCCAACGCCACCGAGCAGGACGCCCAGGACGCGGTCGACGCCGCCCTGGCCGCCGCCCCGGCCTGGCGCGCGATGGCCTTCGACGACCGCGCCGCGATCATCCTGCGCGCCGCCGAGCTGCTCTCCACCACGTGGCGCGAGACGCTGGCCGCCTCCACCATGCTGGGCCAGTCGAAGACCGCGCAGCAGGCCGAGATCGACACTCCCTGTGAGCTGGTCGACTTCTGGCGCTTCAACGTCCACTACGCCCGCAACCTGCTCGCCGAGCAGCCGCCGGCCAACTCCACGGGCGTGTGGAACCGCATGGACCACCGCCCGCTGGAGGGCTTCGTCTACGCGATCACGCCGTTCAACTTCACGGCCATCGCGGGCAACCTGCCCACCGCCCCCGCCCTCATGGGCAACGTGGTGGTCTGGAAGCCGTCCCCGACGCAGACGCACGCCGCCGTCCTGCTCCTCCAGCTCCTGGAGGAGGCCGGTCTGCCCAAGGGCGTCATCAACCTCGTCACCGGTGACGGCCTCGCCGTCTCCGAGGTCGCCCTCAACCACCGCGACCTCGCCGGCATCCACTTCACCGGCTCGACCAAGACCTTCCAGCACCTGTGGAAGACGGTCGGCAACAACATCGAGAAGTACCGCACGTACCCGCGCCTCGTCGGCGAGACCGGCGGCAAGGACTTCGTCGTCGCCCACCCGAGCGCCGACCGTGCCGTCCTCAAGACGGCGCTGACCCGCGGCTCCTTCGAGTACCAGGGCCAGAAGTGCTCCGCGTCCTCGCGCGCCTACATCCCGGCCTCCATCTGGAACGACGGCTTCAAGGAGGAGTTCGCGGCCGAGGTCGACGGCATCACCATGGGTGACGTCACCGACCTGTCGCACTTCATCGGCGCCGTCATCGACGAGCGGTCCTTCGCCAAGAACAAGGCCGCGATCGACCGTGCCAAGGGCGACGACTCCTGCACGATCGTCGCGGGCGGCACGTACGACGACTCGACCGGCTACTTCGTGCGCCCGACCGTCATCGAGTGCACCGACCCGGCCAACGAGGTCTTCACGACCGAGTACTTCGGCCCGATCCTCGCGATCCACGTCTACGAGGACGACCAGTACGACGCCATGCTGGAGCAGATGGAGTCGGCGTCCGACTACGCGCTCACCGGTTCGGTCATCTCCAACGACCGCGCCGCCGCCGCGTACACGATGGAGAAGCTCCGCTACGCCGCGGGCAACTTCTACATCAACGACAAGTCGACCGGCGCCGTCGTCGGCCAGCAGCCCTTCGGCGGCGGCCGCGCCTCCGGCACCAACGACAAGGCCGGCGCCCCGCAGAACCTGATGCGCTGGACGCTGACCCGCGCCATCAAGGAGACGCTGGTCCCGCCGACGGACTACGCGTACCCGCACATGGGCTGACGCCCGCCCGGTGGGCTCCTGTCCACCCCCTGACCCCGCCCTCGGCCACGGGCCCCACCCCGGCCGAGGGCGGTGTTGTTTTTTGTACCGTGGCCGGGTGACCACGTTGCGTACCGCCCAGACCGCAGACCTCACCGTGGCCGAACTGGCCGCCGCCCGCGCCCTGTTGGACGACGCCTTCGACGGTGATTTCTCCGACGCCGACTGGGCCCACGGCCTCGGCGGCGTCCACGCCCTGGTGCACGACGACTCCGGTGCGCTGCTCGCCCACGGCTCCGTGGCCCAGCGTCGCGCGGTCCACGACGGGCACACGCTGCGCGTCGGATACGTGGAGGCCGTCGCGGTCCGTGCGGACGTGCGCCGCACCGGGCTCGGCGGCCGGGTGATGGGCGCCCTGGAGCGGGTGATCGTCGGCGCGTACGACCTCGGCGCGCTCTCCGCGTCCTCCGACGGCGAGGAGCTGTACCTGGCGCGCGGCTGGACCGCGTGGACCGGCCCGTTCGCGGCCTACGGCCCGAGCGGGACCATCCGGCTGCCCGCCGACGAGGACCCGCCGTTCCTGTTCCCCGCACTGGCCGCCCGGGGCCTCGATCCGGCCTTCGAGCTGCTCTTCGACTGGCGCGAGGGGGACCTGCTCTGAGCTGCGCCCCGAGGGGCACGGACAGAAAGCCGTCTCAGATAGTAGGAAGTCCGAGTAATTGTGGAGACAGAAGCAGCGACCTGTCCTAACTTTGTAGGAGCCGAACGAATCGCTTACCTGGCGAATGGCGGTCGCGAGCCGGAGCACCCCGCAGGCAACCCCTGCAGCTTCCCGCTCTCCGCCCCTTCCGGCCCTGAGAAATCCCCATGATCTCAAGGAGTCGATCCGTCATGGCCACTGCTACGCCCGTCCGCCGCCGCGTCCGCCACGTCTCCCCGTCGAGCGAAGCCGACCGGCAGGCCGCCAAGATCGCCGCCGCAGCCCTCCAGCGTTCCCTGGACCGCAGGGACAACGGGGGAGAGACCGGTCACTGACCGGCTCGCCACCCCGTCAGACACCCCGCCGTACCTCGAAATGGTCGATGCGCGTGCCGTTCTCGGCGAGCGCGGAGACCGTCATCCGGGGAGCCGCCCCGGCCTCCACCTCCACCGCGAGGAACGAGAAGCCGGTGTAGCGCACCCGGGACCACTCCACGACCTCCTCGACAGGAGCCGACGCGTCGCGCTGGTGTGACGCCGTCCAGCGGAAGGTGTCGATCGCGTCGCGCTCGCGTTCGTGGCCTTCGTAGCTGTCCGGCACGCCCGGTCCGAAGCCGTAGAGGTCCTTGCCGGCGCCGCCCGCGGTGACGTACACGATGCCGTCGCGCGTCGGATCGGTCGACGCGCCGACCGGCACCGGCCTGCCGACCTCTCCGCCCGCGCCCCGGATCGCGTCCGTGCGCTCGTACACGTGGTTGTGTCCGTTGATCACCAGATCCACCTGGTGCCGGGCGAACAGCGGCACCCACGCGTCGCGCACCCCGCCGTCCGAGGCGTGCCGGGACGTCGAGTACGCGCAGTGGTGGAAGAAGACGACGACGAAGTCGATGCCGTCGCGCGCCCGCAGCTCCCCGAGCCGCCGGTCGAGCCAGGCGGTCTGCTTCCCGTCCGTGCAGCCCTTGTTGGCGGGGATCTCGTACGAGACGTCGTTCGCGTCCAGCGCGACCACGCCCAGGTTCCCGTAGACGAACGAGTAGACGCCCGGGGCGCCGTGCGGGTCGGGCCCGTTGTCCGGCAGCGTCCAGCGGGCGCTCTGTCCGCCGTACCCGTTCGGCGAGTACCAGGCCTCCATGTCGTGGTTGCCGGTCGTCACCATCCACGGCACGGACTTCGCGACCGTCTCCGTCTGCGCGAGGAACTGGTCCCACACGCGCGCGTCGTAGGTGTCCGCCTCCTTGCCGTGGCCCGAGCTGTCCGCGTAGCAGATGTCGCCCGCGTGCAGATGGAACGAGGGGTTCTGGCCCAGGATCACCTGGTCGTTGGCGAGCGCGTCATAGCTCACGCCCTGGTCGCCGAAGGCGGTGAAGACGAACGTCTCGGGGGTGGCGGGGGCGGTGCGGAACGTGCCGAGGGTGCCGAACCGTTCGGGGCTCGCCGGGTCGAAGCCGTCGTGGCCGACGCCGTAGTAGTACGTCGTGCCAGGTCGCAGACCGTCCAGGGCGACATGCAGATAGTGCTGCTCGACCGCCGGCAGCTTCTTCGACAGCGACGGCGTGTGCAGGGAGCGCACCTCCGCCTCGATCTTGCGGCTCAGCTCCCACGGCTTCAGCCCCACGCGCAGATACGGGCGGCGCACGGCGAGCGGCACCTGCCAGGAGACCCGCATCTGGCTCCGCGGATCGGCGCCGAAGGCCAGATGCCGCCCGAACGGAGCGACCATCGACCCGTCCACCCGCACCGCGGACCGGTGCACGGACGGCGCCGCCCGGACCGGGGACGCCGCCGCGCCGCCGCCGAGCAGCGCCGCCCCGCCCACTGTGGCCGCCGCCCCGGACAGGGCGCGCCGCCTGCTGAACTTCGTACGGAGGTACTCGTGCTGCTCGGGCATGCTCAGCCGGCGGGCGAGCGGCTCCGGGATGCCGACATCGGGGGTGTCGTGGGCAGGACTCATGAAGGGTTGTTTCCCGCTGAGACCCAACACCCGTCGTACGTAAGGGTGAACAGAACACGGCGGCGCGTCGACCTGTCCGCATTCTGGACACGTTGTGTCATCCCATGGGACAAGGGGATACGGTGCCGACATGTCTCGCAGCATCAATCTCGCAGTGATCCCCGGTGACGGCATCGGCCAGGAGGTCGTGGCCCAGGGTCTGAAGGTCCTCTCCGCCGTGCTTCCGCAGGATGTGAAGCTGGAGACCGAGGAGTTCGACTTCGGCGCCAAGCGGTACCACGCGACGGGTGAGACGCTCACCGACGCCGACCTCGACGCCCTCAAGAAGCACGACGCCATCCTGCTCGGCGCCATCGGCGACCCGAGCGTGCCGTCCGGCGTCCTGGAGCGCGGCTTCCTGCTCAAGCTCCGCTTCGCCTTCGACCACCACGTGAACCTGCGCCCGAGCAAGCTGCTCCCGGGTGTCGCGACGCCGCTCGCGGGCCAGCCGGAGATCGACTTCGTCGTCGTCCGCGAGGGCACCGAGGGTCCGTACACGGGCAACGGCGGCACGATCCGCAAGGGCACCGAGCACGAGGTCGCCACCGAGGTCTCCGTCAACACCGCCTTCGGTGTCGAGCGCGTGGTCCGGGACGCCTTCGCCCGCGCCCAGGCCCGCCCCCGCAAGAAGCTCACGCTGGTCCACAAGAACAACGTGCTGACCTTCGCGGGCCACCTGTGGACGAACGTCTTCAACAAGGTGGCGCAGGAGTTCCCCGAGGTCACCACCGACTACATCCACGTGGACGCGGCGACGATCTTCCTGGTCACCGACCCCGCCCGCTTCGACGTGATCGTCACCGACAACCTCTTCGGCGACATCATCACCGACCTCGCCGCGGCCGTCTCCGGCGGCATCGGAGTCGCGGCCTCCGGGAACATCAACCCGAGCCGCGAGTTCCCCTCGATGTTCGAGCCCGTGCACGGCTCGGCCCCGGACATCGCGGGCCAGGGCAAGGCCGACCCCACGGCCACCGTCCTGTCCGTCGCGCTGCTCCTGCGTCACCTCGGCTACGAGTCCGAGGCCGCGCGCATCGAGACGGCCGTCTCCGCCGACCTCGGCGAGCGCGGCACCGCAGTCCGCTCCACCACGGAGATCGGCGACGCGCTCGCCGGCCGAGTAGCCGGCTGACCCGGCGCTCACCTCTCTACAGCAGAAGCCGCCGGGTCGCATCACGCACCCGGCGGCTTCTGCATTGGCGGTCCGGGTGCCACTATCAGCCCATGAGGTCTGTCGTCCCACTCCCGTCCGCCCCGCGGGACCTGGCACGCGCGCTCGCGGCGTTGCCGAAAAGCCCTAGTAGCTCCGCTACGAGAACTTTCCGGCGCCTTGCGGTCGCACGCACCAGATCCCGCGGGGCCGCCCTCCGGGCGACGACGGGAGTGGGACGACAGACCCCGGGCCGCACCACACCGCACCCACCAGGCCCGTTTCGAGCACACCGTCCCACGCGCGATAATCGAACGTGGGGCCGCGAAGTACGTAGAAAAGCTCGGACGTCCTAGTACAGGGAGTGCAGGCGTGAGCGCGGTCCGTCACAACCAACGGTGAAGGACACGCAACCATGACGACGCCCACGATCGAGCTCAAGCCCACTGCCACCCCGCTGTCCGCCGCGGAGCGCGAGGCGATCCTGGCCAACCCGGGATTCGGCCGCCACTTCACCGATCACATGGTGACGGTCCGCTGGACCGAGGGCCGCGGCTGGCACGACGGGCAGCTCGTGCCCTACGGTCCGCTCTCCCTCGACCCGGCGACGAACGTCCTGCACTACGCGCAGGAGATCTTCGAGGGACTCAAGGCATACCGCCAGCCCGACGGCACCGTCGCCACGTTCCGCCCCGACATGAACGCCAAGCGCTTCCAGCACTCGGCCTGGCGCCTGGGCATGCCCGAGCTGCCGGTCGAGACCTTCGTCGAGGCCTGTGACCTCCTCGTCCAGCAGGACCGCGACTGGGTCCCCGCGCACGGCGGCGAGGAGTCCCTCTACCTGCGCCCGTTCATGATCGCGACCGAGGTGGGCCTCGGCGTGAAGCCCGCGAACGAGTACCTCTTCATCGTCATCGCCTCCCCGGCCGGCGCGTACTTCCCCGGCGGCGTGAAGCCCGTCTCCATCTGGCTCTCCGAGGACCGCGTCCGCGCCGTCCCCGGCGGCGTCGGCGACGCCAAGACCGGCGGCAACTACGCCGCGTCCCTGCTCGCGCAGGCCGAGGCCGCCGCCAAGGGCTGCGACCAGGTCGCCTACCTCGACGCCGTCGAGCACAAGTGGGTCGAGGAACTGGGCGGCATGAACCTGTACTTCGTGTACGGGGACCGCATCATCACGCCGGGCCTCACGGGATCGCTCCTCGCGGGCGTCACCCGCGACTCGCTCCTCGCGGTCGCCGAGGACCTCGGCTACAAGTCCGAGGAGGGCCGCGTCTCCATCGAGCAGTGGCAGGCCGACTCCGCCTCGGGTGAGCTCACCGAGGTCTTCGCCTGCGGCACGGCCGCCGTCATCACGCCCGTCGGTACGGTCAAGCGCGCGGGCGCCGAGTGGCAGCAGTCGGGCGGCGAGGCCGGCGAGGTCACCATGAAGCTGCGCAACGCGCTCCTGGACATCCAGCGCGGCACGGCGAAGGACCCGCACGGCTGGATGCACCAGCTGGGCTGAACCGTCCCGTCGCCGCGCAGGCCTGCGAGTCCGGCTCTCAGGCCTGCGCGGCGTCGAACCCCGCGAACATGTCGTGCAGCTTCCGCTGCGCGTCGGGGCCGAACATCAGCGTGAGGTTGTCCGCCGAATCGGCCGCCGTCTCCGCGGCGCGCGGGAACAGCTCCTTCTCGTACGAGGCGAGCGCCGCCTCCGGGTCGCCGGGGTGTTCGACGATCGCGCGGGCCAGCTCGGCGCCGTCGAACATGGCGAGGTTGGCGCCCTCGCCCGCGAACGGCGACATCAGATGCGCCGCGTCACCGAGCAGCGTGACACCCGGCACCCGGTCCCAGTCGGCGCCGACCGGCAGCGCGTGGATCAGGCGCGGCGTCAGCTCTCCCGCGGCGTCCGCGATCAGCGCGCGCAGCCGCTCGTCCCAGCCGTCGAAGAGCGCGAGCACGGCGGCGCGCGCGGCCCCGGTGCCGGTGAAGTCGAGGGTGCCGAGCCACTCCTCGGGTGCCTTCACCGCGACGTAGGTGTGGATGCGGCCGTCGCCCTCGCGGTGCGTGAGCAGGCCCTTGCCGTCGCCGAGGGTGAAGGAGCTGCCGCCGCCGATGAACGCGGCCAGCTCCTCGTAGCGCTCCGTGCCCGGCATGACGTCGGTCTCCACGAACGAGATGCCGGTGTACGCGGGCCGGGCGCCGGTGAGCAGCGGCCGCACCCGGGACCAGGCCCCGTCGGCGCCGATCAGCAGGTCCGTGGTGAAGCGGCTGCCGTCGGCGAGCGTGACCAGATGGCGGCCGGGAATGTCCGCGGGCTCGGCGGCGGTGACCTTCGCGCCCCAGCGGATCGTGCCCTCGGGCAGTGAGTCGAGCAGGATGCGGCGCAGGTCGGCGCGGTTGACCTCGGGGCGCCCGCCCTCGCCGTCGTCCGTGTCGTGCCGGCGCAGCGTGCCGTCCGGGTCGATCATCCGGCTCTCCTCGCCGCCGGGCAGGACGATCGCGCGGAACTCCTCGTACAGGCCGGCCGCGCGCAGAGCGGCCTGCGCCGTCTCCTCGTGCAGGTCGAGCATGCCGCCCTGGTGGCGGGCGTCGGCCGAGGCGTCGAGGTCGAAGAGGGTGCAGGAGACGCCGTTCACGTGCAGGACCCGGGCGAGCGTGAGGCCGCCGAGTCCGGCGCCGATGACGGCGATGGGGTGGTGCGGGGTGGGGGTGTTCGCGGCGGTGTTCATGGTGGCCTCCTCGGTCCATGGTGTCCCTCAACCGTAACGAACATGTTCGTAACGAACAAGTTCGTTGGACGGTGTGAAGGCTCGGGAGTCTCCGGTGGCTGCTCTCAGGAGGTGGCTGTGGGTGGCTCGGGCGCGGCCGCGATGCCCGCTATCAGAGCGGCGAATCCCCAGCTCAGCCGCGCCTGCGGGGCGCCGGCGACGAGCGTCGAGGAGAGGCGGGCCAGCTCCGGGTGCCGGGCGGGGGAGGCGGTGGCGAGCGCCGCGGCGGTGGCGTCCATGTGGTCGGCCTCGCCGCCCGCGTGCTCGGCCGCGGTGGCCGTCGCGTACATCAGGAGCAGATCCACGCCCCAGGCGGCGCGCGCGTCGGGGACGCCGCCCGCGATGAGCAGCGAGAGCACCGCCTCCACCAGATCGAGATAGTGCTCGCCCTCGGGGCGCACGGTCAGCGCCGACCGGGCCAGCGACGGGTGGCGGAACAGCATGTCCAGATACGAGGTCAGCAGCGCGGTCAGCCGGTCCTGCCAGGGCGCCGACGTGTCCCGCGCCGGTGCGAGATCCACCTCGGCGAGAAGCGCGTCGAGGACCGCGGCGTGCAGCTCGTCGGTGTTGCGGACGTACACGTACAGCGAGGCGGGGCCTGTGTCGAGCTCGCGGGCGAGGCGGCGCATGGTCACCTTGCCGAGCCCCTCGGTCCGCAGGATGTGCACGGCGGCGGCGACGATGCCGTCCCTGCTCAGGGCGGGTTTCGCGGGCCGCTCGCGGCGGCTGCGCGGAGCGGGGGTCGGGGCGGCGGTCGGGTCGGCGCTGTTCACGGGGGCCACGGTAGCCGCCGCGCGGGACAGGTGTTTAGAGTGGCGTTCAAACTTTTAGAACGCCGTTCAAATCAACCGTTGGAACCATGAGGAGGTGCGCGGCGTGCGACTGACCCCCACCGAGCGCGACCGGCTGCTGCTGTTCGGCGCGGCCGAGCTGGCCAGGGCCCGCAGAGCGCGCGGGCTGCGGCTCAACGTGCCCGAGGCGACCGCGCTGATAGCGGACACCGTCTGCGAAGCGGCCCGGGACGGCAGGCGGCTCGCCGAGGCGATCGAGGCGGCGCGCTCCGTGCTCGGCCCGGACGATGTGCTGCCCGGGGTCGCCGATGTCGTCACCGAGGTGCATGTGGAGGCCGTCTTCGACGACGGTTCGCGGCTCGCGGTGGTCAGCGATCCGATCGGCGCCGGTCTCGGCGACCTGGCGCCCGGCGCGTTGCTGCCCGGCCCCGAACACGCCGATCCCGCACCGCAGTCGACGCTCAGTGTCACCAACACCGCGACCGTCCCGGTCTCCGTCACCTCGCACTTCCACTTCTTCGAGGCCAACCCGCGCCTCGACTTCCCGCGCGCCGCCGCGTACGGGATGCGGCTCGCGGTGCCCGCCGGTTCGTCGGTGCGGTTCGGGCCGGGGGAGAGCCACGAGGTGGGGCTCGTGCCGATCGGCGGCGCCCGGGTCGCGATCGGTTTCGCCGGGCTCGTGGACGGTCCGCTGGACGCCCCCGGCGCCCGCGAAGAGGCACTGCGCCGCGCCGCGGCCTGCGGCTATCTGGGCGTGCGGGACAAGGAGGCAGACCGATGAGCCGCCCCGGAGGGCACCCCGCCGAACCCCGCCGCCTCACCCCGTACGAGTACGCGGGCACGCACGGGCCCCGCGCGGGCGACCGGCTCCGCCTCGGCGACTCCGGGCTCACCATCGAGGTGGAGTCCGACTCCCAGGCGTACGGGGACGAGTTCCTCGCGGGGTTCGGGAAGACCGCGCGCGACGGGCTGCACCTGAAGGCGGCCGCCGTCCGCGAGACCTGTGACGTCGTCATCAGCAACGTCGTCGTCATCGACGCCGCGCTCGGCATCCGCAAGGTGTCCATCGGGATCCGCGAGGGCCGCATCCACGCGATCGGCCGCGCCGGGAACCCGGACACGCTCGACGCAGTGGACGTCGTCGTCGGTACAGGCACCTCGATCGTCTCCGGCGAAGGGCTCATCGCCACCGCGGGCGCCGTCGACACCCACGTCCACCTGCTGTCCCCGCGCATCATGGAGGCCTCGCTCGCCTCCGGGGTCACCACGATCATCGGCCAGGAGTTCGGCCCGGTCTGGGGCGTCGGCGTCAACTCGCCCTGGGCGCTCGGACACGCCTTCTCCGCCTTCGACGCCTGGCCGGTCAACATCGGCTTCCTGGGCCGGGGTTCGTCCTCGCACGAGGCGCCGCTGGTGGAGGCGCTCGCCGAGGGCGGGGCCTGCGGGTTCAAGGTGCACGAGGACATGGGCGCGCACACCCGCGCGCTGGACACCGCGCTGCGCGTCGCCGAGGAGTACGACGTCCAAGTCGCCCTGCACAGCGACGGGTTGAACGAGTGCCTGTCGGTCGAGGACACCCTGAGAGTCCTTGAGGGGCGGACCATCCACGCCTTCCACATCGAGGGGTGCGGCGGCGGTCACGTACCGAACGTGCTGAAGATGGCGGGCGTCCCGAACGTCATCGGGTCCTCCACCAACCCCACCCTGCCCTTCGGCCGGGACGCCGTGGCCGAGCACTACGGCATGATCGTCTCCGTTCACGACCTCAAGACCGACCTGCCCGGCGACGCGGCCATGGCCCGCGACCGGATCCGGGCCGGGACGATGGGCGCCGAGGACGTCCTGCACGACCTGGGCGCCATCGGCATCACCTCGTCCGACGCGCAGGGCATGGGCCGGGCGGGCGAGACCGTCCGCCGTACGTTCGCGATGGCCGGGAAGATGAAGGCCGAGCTGGGCGACCCGGGCCTCGGCCACGACAACGAGCGCGTCCTGCGCTACATCGCCAAGCTGACCATCAACCCCGCCATCGCCCATGGCCTCTCGCACGAGATCGGGTCGGTCGAGGTCGGCAAGATGGCCGACATCGTGCTGTGGCGCCCCGAGTTCTTCGGCGCGAAGCCGCAGCTCGTGCTGAAGTCCGGGTTCCCCGCGTACGGCGTCGTCGGCGACCCGAACGCGGCCACCGACACCTGCGAACCCCTCGTCATAGGCCCCCAGTTCGGGGCCTACGGCGCCACCGCCGCCGAGCTGTCCGTCGCGTTCGTGGCGCAGGCCGCCGTCGACCGGGGCAACGACGGGATGCCGACGCGCAGGCGCCGCGTCGCCGTGCGCGGCACCCGGAGCATCGGCCCGGCCGACCTGCGCCGCAACTCCCGTACCGGAGCGGTCGACGTGGACCAGCGCACCGGCCTCGTCACCCTCGACGGCGAACCGCTGCGCTCCGAGCCCGCCGACTCCGTCTCCCTCAACCGTCTCTACTTCCTCTGAGGACCCCATGACGTATCTGATGCCGGCCGAGTGGGCGCCGCACGAGCGCACCTGGATGGCGTGGCCGGGCCCCAACCCCACCTTCGCCGACGAACGGGAGCTGGCCGAGGCGCGCGCCGCCTGGGCCGCGGTCGCCCGCGCCGTACGCCGGTACGAGCCGCTGACGATGGTCGTCGGCACGGGCCGGCTCGACTCGGCCCGCGAACTCCGCGCCGCCGGCATCGAGTTGGTGGAGCGCGACCTCGACGACGCGTGGATGCGCGACATCGGCCCGACCTTCGTGAAGGACCGGGGCAGTGGTGAACTGGCGGCCGTGGACTGGACGTTCAACGGCTGGGGCGCCCAGGGCTGGGCCCGCTGGGAGCACGACTCCAAGATCGCCCGACACATCGCCGACCTCACCGGTGTACCCGCGCACTCCTCGCCCCTTGTCAACGAGGGCGGCGGCATCCACGTCGACGGCGAGGGCACGGTCCTGCTCACCGAGACGGTGCAGCTCGACCCGGACCGCAACCCGGGCTGGACGAAGGAGCAGGTCGAGGCCGAGATCCACGCCCGGATCGGCACCTCGAAGGCGATCTGGCTGCCGCGCGGGCTGACCGGTGACTACGGCGAGTTCGGCACCCGGGGCCACGTCGACATCGTCGCCGCGTTCGCCGCGCCCGGTGTGGTGCTCGTGCACGCGCAGCGCGACCCGGCGCACCCGGACTTCGAGGTGAGCCGCGAGATCATCGGCCTGCTCACCGGGCAGACCGACGCGCAGGGGAGGCCCCTGGAGATCGTCGAGGTCCCGGCCCCGACCGTGCTGGCGGACGACGAGGGCTGGCTCGACCACTCCTACATCAACCACTACCTCTGCAACGACGGCGTCGTCCTGTGCGGCTTCGACGACCCGCGCGACGCGGAGGCCGCGGCGCTCTTCCGCCGCCTGTTCCCGTCCCGCACGGTCACCGTCGTCGACGCGCGGGCGATCTTCGCGGGCGGCGGCGGCATCCACTGCATCACGCAGCAGCAGCCCGTGGCAGGGTTCTGACGTGAACCGTCGCCGCACCCCCGCCCCGCCGCTCGACACCGTGCTCGCCGCGACCATGGCGATGATCGCCGACAGCGGCCTGGAGCGGCTCACCATGGCCGCGCTCGGCCGCGAGGTCGGCATGAGCAGCGGGCATCTCGCGTACCACTTCGGGTCCAAGGACGAACTGCTGCTGCGGACACTGGAGTGGAGCGAAGGGCAACTCGGCGAGGAGCGGCGGCAGTTGTTCGCCCGGGAGGAGCGCGCGCGCGAGCGTCTCGACGCCTACGTCGGCCTGTACGTGCCCGACGGGCACCGCGACCCGCACTGGACGCTCTGGCTGGAGGTGTGGAACCGCTCGCAGAGCGCCGCCGCCGACACCTCCGCCCGCGCCCGCCAGTCCGCCATCGAGCACGCCTGGCACCGTGACCTCGTGGCTCTGCTCGCCGACGGCATCGCGCGCGGCGAGTTCCGCGCGGTCGACCCGGACCGGTTCGCGGCGCGGCTGCGGGCGCTGCTCGACGGGTTCTCCATCCACGTGGCGATCGGCCTGCGCGGCGCCGACCGGGAGCAAGTCCTCGTCCATGTACGGGAGTTCCTGGCCGACGGGCTGGTTTCTTAGGGCTCCTGAAACCAGGGTTCCGGAAACCAGCGCTCCTGAAACGAGAGGAGGCGGCTCAGCCGCGGGTGAAGCGCACCGGGGTGCCGGGGACGGCCTGGGCCGCGGCGGCCAGGGCCTCCTCGGCGACCACGGCGATCACCGGGTAGCCGCCGGTCGTCGGGTGGTCGTGCAGGAAGACCACCGGGCGGCCGTCCGGCGGCACCTGCACCGCGCCGAGCACCATGCCCTCGCTGGGCAGCTCACCCTCCGACGCCCGTTCCAGGGCCGGGCCCTCGGTCCGCAGGCCGATGCGGTTGCTGTGCACCGAGACCGTGTACGTGGCGGTCAGGAAGGTGCGCAGGGCCGCCGCGGTGAACCACTCGGAGCGGGGGCCGAGCCGGGCCGGGAGGACCAGTTCGGCGGGCGGCGCGGGCCAGGGCGGCGCGACGGGGAGCGCCGGGGCCTCGGCGGCCCGGCCGACGGGGATCAGGTCGCCCTGCGCGAGCGGGGCCGGGCCGAGGCCCGAGAGGAGGTCGGTGGAGCGGCTGCCCAGCACGGGCGGGACGGCCAGGCCCCCGGCGACGGCCACGTAGGAGCGGATGCCGGATGTCGCCGGGCCCGCGTCCAAAGTGGCTCCCGCCCGGACGTGGACCGGGGTGCCCCAGGGGGCCGGCCGGCCGTCCACGGTGACCGGGCACGGGGCGCCGCCGACGATGAGGGTGACGTCCGTGTCGGGGCGCAGGGCGCAGCCCGTCAGGGTCGTCTCCAGTACGGCGGTGCCCTGCGGGTTGCCGACCAGTCTGTTGGCCAGGTCCATCGCAGGGGCGTCCAGGGCGCCTGAACGGGGGACCCCCAGGTGGGCGTGGCCGGTTCGGCCGGCGTCCTGGATCGTGGTGAGGGCGCCGGGACGGGTGACCTGCAGTTTTGTCGTCATCGCTCGTTCGGTTTCGGCTGGGTGCCGTGGCGGGTCCCGTCGGACGCCGACTGATCGTTGTGTGTGGTTGCTCGCGCCGTTCCCCGCGCCCCTGGCGGGGTGAATCTCACCCGTGTTCCAGGGGTGAGGAGGGCCGCTTGCTCCCTCTCCGTGTCCCACAGACGGGACGGGTCCGGCATCGTGCCGATTATCTGCCAGCCGCCCGGGGTCGCCCTCGGGTACACCGCCGAGTACGGGCCCGCGAGGGCCAGCGCGCCCGCCGGGACCCGGGTGCGCGGGGTGGCGCGGCGCGGGACGTGCAGTTCCGGCGGCAGGCCGGTCAGATAGCCGAAGCCGGGGGCGAAGCCGCAGAACGCGACGCGGTAGGTGTACGAGGCGTGGCGGGCCGCCACCTCGTCCTCGGACACGCCCCACAGCTCGGCCACCTCGGCGAGGTCGGGGCCGTCGTACTCGACCGGGATCGTCACCACGTCGCCGTCGGCCGGCGGCGTCGAGGGGAGTTCCCAGGTGGTGAGCCGCCGGGCCAGCGCGGCGGGGTCGGGAACTCCGTCGAGCAGTACCGTGCAGGCGCCGGGCACGATCTCGGTGACCGGCGGCAGCGTGCCCGCCGCCCGGCGACGCAGCAGCTCCGCGTGGAAGGCGCCGGTGCGCTCGGCGTCCGGCAGTTCGACGAGGAGTGCGTGCCGCCCGGCCGGACGCGCCACGAGGCCCGCGCTCACGTGAACGCACCCACCGTGACACCGGCCTCCGCCAGGGCCGCCCGGACCCGCGCGGCGATCCGGGCCGCGCCCGGGGTGTCGCCGTGCACGCACAGCGAGCGGGCCGCGACCGTGACGCGCGTGCCGTCGATCGCGTCGACCCCGCCGTCCACGGCGAAGCCGACGGCCCGGCGCACCACGGCGTCCGCGTCCTCGACGACCGCACCCGGTTCGCGGCGCGACACCAGCGTGCCCTGAGGGGTGTAGGCGCGGTCGGCGAAGGCTTCCCGTACCGGGTCCAGGCCCGCTTCTTCCGCCGCGGCGAGCAGCTTCGAACCGGGGAGGCCGAGCACCGGAAGGGCGCCGCCCGCGAGCTGGACCCCGGCCACCACGGCGTGCGCCTGCGCGTCGTCGTGCACCGTCCGGTTGTAGAGCGCGCCGTGCGGTTTCACGTACGTCACCTCGGCCCCGGCCGCCTGGGCGAAGACCCGCAGCGCCCCGATCTGGTACGCCACCTCGGCGGCCAGCTCGTCCGGCGGTACGTCCATGGCGCGGCGGCCGAACCCTGCGAGGTCCTGGTAGGAGACCTGCGCACCGATCCGCACGCCGCGCTCGGCGGCCAGGTCACAGACCCTGCGCATCACGGAGGGGTCGCCTGCGTGGAAGCCGCAGGCGACGTTGGCGCTGGTCACCACGGAGAGGAGGGCCTCGTCGTCGGTGAGGGACCAGCGGCCGAAGCCTTCGCCGAGGTCGGCGTTGAGGTCGATGACGCCCGGCAGGCCGTTCGCGCCGGGAAGGTCGTTCGCGCCTGGGGTGTCGTCTTGGATCTCCTGCATCACCCGCTCAACGTAAGCGATCGTTCAACAATCCGACAAGGGGCCGATTTGATGGGTGATGCGCCACAACCTCTTGTTCGATCGTTCAACGATCACCTAGGGTCCGTGCATCCCCCATGGAAGAAGAGGACTCTCCGCTTCCATGCCGCCCAGTGCTTCCAGTGCCCTCCTCTAGAAGGCAGCCGCATGATCGTGCTTCTCGGCGTGCTCGTGGTGATCCTCGGATTCGTCACGCGCCGCAATCCCGTCCTGGTGGTCGGTGTCGCCGGCATCGCCACCGGACTGCTCGGCAAGATGGACCCGCAGGAGATCCTCGCCGCCTTCGGCAAGGCGTTCGCCGACAGCCGGTCCGTCACCGTCTTCGCCATCGTGCTGCCGGTGATCGGCCTCCTCGAGCGCTACGGACTGCGCGAGCAGGCCCGCACCCTCATCGGGAAGCTCGGCAAGCTCAGCGCCGGCCGCTTCCTCACCGTCTACCTGCTGGTCCGCCAGGTCACGGCCGCCTTCGGCCTGAACAACCTGGGCGGCCCGGCGCAGACCGTGCGCCCCCTCGTCGCACCCATGGCGGAGGCCGCCGCCGAGCGCACCGCCGGGGCGAAGCTCCCCGACAAGATGCGTGAGAAGGTCCGCTCCTACTCCTCCTCCGCCGACACCGTCGGTCTCTTCTTCGGCGAGGACTGCTTCATCGCGATCGGCTCGATCCTGCTGATCACCGGCTTCGTGAACTCCACCTACCACGAGCAGCTCGAGCCGACCCAACTCGCCCTGTGGGCCATCCCGTTGGCCGTCTGCGCCTTCGTCATCCACGGCGCCCGCCTGCTGCTGCTCGACAAGCAGCTGGAGCGCGAGATGGCGCTGGCCGCCGCCGAGAACGACCTGCCGCTGCCGCCGCAGACGCCGGGCCAGAGCCGTGAGGAGTCCGCCAAGTGATCAAGGTCGAATGGCTCTACTGGCTCATCGGTCTCGTCTTCGTCGTCATGGCCGTCCAGATGGCGCGGGACGCCAGCAACCCCAAGCGGTGGACGTCCGCCGCGTTCTGGGGACTGCTCGGACTGACCTTCCCCTACGGCACCGGAGTCGTCGAGGGCGGTGCGAGCTGGTCCCTGCCCGCCGAACCGCTCGGCGTCGCCGTCCTCGGGCTGATCGTGCTCGCCGGGTTCAACTTCATCGGCAAGGGCGTCCCCGTCACGACGACGCAGGAACAGCGTGAGGTCTCCGCTGCCCGGCTGGGGAACAAGCTCTTCATCCCGGCCGTCACCATTCCGATCGTCGCCATCATCTGCGCGTCCTTCCTCGACGAGTCGGGCCTCTTCGAGACCGGCAAGGCCACGCTCATCGGGCTCGGCCTCGGCTGCATCGTGGCGCTGATCGTCGGCATGCTGGTGACGGGCGAGCGCAAGGTCTCCGTCCCGATCCACTCCGGCCGCTCGATGCTGGAGGCGATGGGCTCCGCCCTGCTGCTGCCCCAGCTGCTCTCCGTGCTCGGCTCGATCTTCGCGGTCGCCGGGGTCGGCACCCAGGTCGGCAACATCGTCAACGATGTCCTGCCCGACAACTCCAAGTACTTCGCCGTGATCGCCTACTGCGTCGGCATGTTCCTGTTCACCGTGATCATGGGCAACGCGTTCGCGGCGTTCCCCGTGATGACCGCGGCGATCGGCTGGCCGGTGCTCATCCAGCAGATGCACGGCAACGAGGCCGGAGTCCTCGCCATCGGCATGCTCGCCGGGTTCGCCGGCACGCTCTGCACGCCGATGGCGGCCAACTTCAACATCGTTCCCGCGTCGCTGCTCGAACTGAAGGATCAGTACGGGCCGATCAAGGCACAGCTGCCGACGGCGCTCGCGCTGCTCGTCTGCAACATCGTGATCATGGCCGTTTTCGCGGTCTAGCAGCCATCTAGCAGCCACTGGAACCTCTGGGAAGGAGCAGCCATGACCCGCGTACTGGTCACCGGCTTCGAACCGTTCGGCGGGGAGACGGTGAACCCGTCCTGGCAGGCGGCGGAGCTCGTCGCCGCCGCGCCGCCGGAGGGACTCGCCGTCACCGCGGTGCAGCTCCCGTGCGTCTTCGGGGAGTCGCTTGCCGCCCTGCGGGCTGCCGTCGAGCGGGTGCGGCCCGAACTCGTGGTCTGCCTCGGGCAGGCGGGCGGGCGCCCCGGCGTCACCGTCGAACGCGTCGCGATCAACGTCGACGACGCGCGGATCCCGGACAACGCGGGTGCCCAGCCGATCGACGAGCCCGTCGTTCCCGATGGCCCGGCGGCGTACTTCTCCTCGCTGCCCGTGAAGGCGTGCGTGGCGGCGATGCGGGAGGCCGGGGTTCCTACGGCGCTCTCCAACACGGCCGGCACGTTCGTCTGCAACCACGTCGCGTACGGGCTCGGGCACCTCCTCGCCACCGAGTTCCCGGGCGTCCGGGGCGGCTTCGTCCACGTCCCCTGGGCCCCCGCCCAGGTCCCGGACGGTTCCGCGGCGTCCGTCCCGGCGGAGGTCGTGGCGGTCGGAGTCCGGGCCCTGCTGTCTGCGGCGGCGACGACTGTGACGGATGTGCGGGTTACCGAAGGGGCGACTCACTAGCCGTGGGGGCAGGCGGGCAACGGGGCGCGCCCCCGAACAGCCTGCGCAGTTGTCCGCGCCCCTGCTGAGGCGTTCCATCGCCTGCGGGCCGGTGGGGCTCACTCGCGCAGTTCCCCGCGCCCCTGAGATGCGCACTTCGTGCGCCATCTCAAGCGACGCGCGACGCGGCCTATGAAGCTGAGGCGAAGCCGCAAGCTTCAGGGGCGCGGGGAACGGCGCGACCAGCCACGACGAGACCTGCACCGGCGGAGCGGTCGATAAGGGGCGCGGGGAACGGCGCGAGCAACCACGACGGACTCGCACGTGTGAACGGACCTATTAAGGGGCGCGGGGAACTGCGCGACCAGCCCCCACCGGGCCGCACATGTAAGTAACCCATCCAGGGGCGCGGGGAACTGCGCGACAGGTTATAGAGGCCCGCCCCCCTACCCCCCCGTACTCCCATCCCGCCACCCGAGAGGCACGCACATGCTCACCCCGGAGGAAACCGCCACGCTGGCCGCAGCCAACGTGACCCGGGAGTTCCCGAACTTCCCCGCCCACCTGGTGACCGCCGCCACCGAGAACACCCGCCCCAGCACTTTGCACCCCGCCTTCTACGGCGCCTACGACTGGCACTCCTCCGTACACATGCACTGGCTGCTCGTACGGACCCTCCCGAACCTCCCCGCCGCGTCGGCGAAGACGTACACCGCCGTACTGGACCGGCACCTGACCCCCGCAAACCTCGCCACAGAGGCCGCCTACCTCCTGGACAGGCCCGGTTTCGAGCGCCCCTACGGCTGGGCCTGGCTGACCGCGCTCGCCGCCGAGACCCGGAACACCCCGTGGGGCCCCGCGTTCGGGCCGGCCGTGGACGCCGTGGAGCGCCTGCTCACGGACTGGCTGCCGAAGGCCACGTATCCCGTACGGCACGGCATCCACACCAACAGCGCGTTCTCCCTCGGCCTGATCCTGGACACGGGTGCGGTGGCGGGCCTGAAGGACGCCACCCTCGACCGCGTCCGCGACCGCCTGCGGACCTGGTTCGCCGACGACCACGACGCGCCCGCCCACTGGGAGCCCTCGGGCCAGGACTTCCTGTCGCCGGCGCTGAGCGAGGCCGACGCGATGCGCAGGGTCCTGGACGCGCCGGAGTTCGAGCGCTGGCTCGACCGGTTCCTGCCCGGGCTGCGCACCGGCGCCCCCTGCGCCCTGCTCGACGTGCCGGTCGTCTCCGACCACGCCGACCCGTGGATCGGCCACCTCCTGGGCCTGGCCCTGTCCCGCGCAGCCGCCCTGCGCTCGATCGCGGGAGCCCTCCCGGACGGTCCCGTGCGGACCCGTCTCACCGAGGCCGCCGACGCCCACCTCGCGGCGGGTCTCCCCGCCGTGGACAGCGGCGACTTCACCACGGACCACTGGCTGGCCACGTTCGCGGAGCTGGCCCGCCCCGCCTGACACCAGAAGCACACCCCCGGCCGTGAACGCAATGAACGCAAGTACGCGCGATCGTTGCGCGGTACACCCTTGTCACGCCCCGCGGCGACCCCCCATCGTGGCCCCCCATGGGACGAGAGCAATGGAAGAAAGTCCTGGTCGGATCGGCCGGGAACATGGTCGAGTGGTTCGACTGGTTCGTGTACGCGAGCTTCGCGACGTACTTCGCGGGGGCCTTCTTCCCCGACGGGAACCCGACCGCGCAGCTGATGAACACCGCGGGCATCTTCGCCGTCGGCTTCTTCATGCGCCCGGTCGGCGGCTGGCTGCTGGGCCGGGTCGGTGACCGCAAGGGCCGCAAGGCGGCGCTGACCCTGACGGTGACGCTGATGTCGGCGTCCGCGGTCCTCATCGCGATCGCGCCGACCTACGCGGTCGCCGGGTACGGCGGCGCCGCCGTACTCCTCGTCGCCCGGCTCCTGCAAGGACTGTCGGTCGGCGGCGAGTACGCGGCCAGCGCCACCTACCTCACCGAGGCCTCCGACCCGAAGCGGCGCGGCTTCGCCTCCAGCTTCCAGTACGTGTCCATGACGGCGGGTCAGATCGTCGGCCTCGGGCTCCTGATCATCCTGCAACGCACCCTGTCCGACGACGCCCTGCACGGCTGGGGCTGGCGCATCCCGTTCATCGTCGGCGCGCTCGGCGCGGCGGTCATCTTCTATCTGCGCCGCAACATGCTGGAGACCGAGGTCTACGAGGAGTCCGCCGACGACGGCCCCGTGACCGGTGACGACAAGGGCAGCATGAAGGCCCTGTGGGCGCACAGGCGCGAGGCGTTCCTCGTCATCGCGCTCACCATGGGCGGCACCGTGGCGTACTACACGTACACGACCTACCTCACCAAGTACCTGTCCAACTCCGCCGGGCTCAGCAAGCAGACGGCGACCCTCGTCTCGTTCTGCGCGCTCATCGTCTTCGCCTGCCTCCAGCCGCTCGCGGGCGCGCTGTCGGACCGCATCGGCCGCCGCCCCCTCCTGATCACCTTCGCCGTCGGCTCGACCTTCCTGACGGTGCCGATCATGACGTTGTTGCAGCACGCGGGTTCGTTCTGGCCGGCGCTCGGCCTGTCGCTGCTGGCGCTCGTCATCGTCACCGGCTACACGTCCATCAACGCGTGCGTGAAGGCCGAGCTCTTCCCGACCGGCATCCGCGCCCTCGGCGTCGCGCTCCCGTACGCCATCGCCAACGCCCTGTTCGGCGGGACCGCCGAGTACGTCGCCCTGTGGTTCAAGGACGGCGGCATGGAGTCCGGCTTCTACTGGTACGTCGCCGGCTGCGCGGCCGTGTCGCTGATCGTCTACCTGAGCATGCGCGAGACCCGCGACATCGACCTCAACCGGGTGAAGTCGCAGGAGGCCGCCACCATGGAGCCCGCCGTCTGAGAGCCTGCCCGGGGCTCGCTGAGATCCACTGTTCGCATCGTGAGACCACGGTCCGGGCCCCGTCCGGGCTGTGGCAGACTGCGGGCGTGCTCTCGTTGGCAATGATTATTGGCAGCAGGCGCGCCGGTCCGCAGTGACCGTCTCGTACGACCACGTACGGGCGGACACCGTCGTCCTCGACCCGCGCGCAGACCTCTCGCACCCGCGAGAGGTTTTTCTCGTTTCTGGCCCACCCCATGCCAGGCGGAGAGCGCGCGCGGGATCATAGCCGGACGGTGGAACCGGTCATTCCGGTAGACCGAGATCCCATACAGGAGCCAGATCAGCATGAGCAGCAGCCCCAGCGAACGTACCGACGAACGCGAACGCACCGGCGTACTCGACGACTCATTCCACGTCTTCGACACCACGCTGCGCGACGGCGCGCAGCGCGAGGGCATCAACCTCACCGTCGCGGACAAGCTGACCATCGCACGGCACCTGGACGACTTCGGCGTGGGCTTCATCGAGGGCGGCTGGCCCGGCGCAAACCCCCGCGACACGGAGTTCTTCGCCCGCGCGCAGGAAGAGATCGACTTCCGGCACGCGCAGCTCGTGGCCTTCGGCGCGACACGCCGCGCCGGCGCCAAGGCCTCGGAGGACCCGCAGGTCAAGGCGCTTCTCAACTCCGGTGCTCCGGTGATCTGCCTGGTCGCCAAGTCCCACGACCGGCACGTCGAACTGGCCCTGCGCACCACCCTCGACGAGAACCTGGAGATGGTCCGCGACACGGTCTCCCACCTCGTCGCCCAGGGCCGCCGGGTCTTCGTCGACTGCGAGCACTTCTTCGACGGCTACCGCGCCAACCCGGCCTACGCGAAGTCGGTCGTACGCACCGCGCACGAGGCGGGCGCCTCCGTCGTCGTGCTCTGCGACACCAACGGCGGCATGCTGCCCGCCCAGGTCCAGGCGATCGTGCACACCGTCCTCGACGACACCGGGGCCCGGCTCGGCATCCACGCCCAGGACGACACGGGCTGCGCCGTCGCCAACACGCTCGCCGCCGTCGACGCGGGCGCCACGCACGTGCAGTGCACGGCCAACGGTTACGGCGAGCGCGTCGGCAACTCCAACCTCTTCCCGGTCGTCGCGGCCCTGGAGCTCAAGTACGGCAAGAAGGTCCTCCCCGACGGCGCGCTGAGCGAGATGACGCGTATCTCGCACGCCATCGCCGAGGTCGTGAACCTCACCCCGTCGACGCACCAGCCCTACGTCGGCGTCTCCGCGTTCGCCCACAAGGCGGGCCTGCACGCCTCCGCGATCAAGGTCGACCCGGACCTGTACCAGCACATCGACCCCGACCTCGTCGGCAACCGCATCCGCATGCTGGTCTCCGACATGGCCGGCCGCGCCTCCATCGAGCTCAAGGGCAAGGAGCTCGGCGTCGACATCTCCGGCGACCGCGAGCTGGTCGGCCGCGTCGTCGAGCGCGTAAAGGAGCGCGAGCTCAAGGGGTACACGTACGAGGCCGCCGACGCCTCCTTCGAACTCCTCCTGCGCGAGGAGGCCGAGGGCCGGGCCCGCCGCTACTTCCGCGTCGAGTCCTGGCGGGCCATCGTCGAGGACCGCCCCGACGGCACCCACGCCAACGAGGCGACGGTGAAGCTGTGGGCCAAGGGCGAGCGCATCGTCGCCACGGCGGAGGGCAACGGCCCGGTCAACGCCCTGGACCGCGCCCTGCGCGTCGGCCTGGAGCGCATCTACCCCCAGCTCGCCAAGATGGAACTGGTCGACTACAAGGTCCGCATCCTGGAGGGCAAGCACGGCACGTCCTCCACGACCCGCGTCCTGATCTCCACGACGGACGGCGCCGGTGAATGGGCCACGGTGGGCGTCGCCGAGAACGTCATCGCCGCGTCGTGGGGCGCCCTGGAGGACGCGTACACCTACGGCCTGCTCCGCGCGGGCGTCGAGCCGGTCGAGTAGTAGCTGAGATTGCCGGAGGGGCTCGGGCTCAGATCAAGCCCCCAAATCTAGCCCCTCCGGCGATTGAGGAGCGGGGTCCGGGGCAGAGTCCCGTGTCCTGAGCTAGGACAGCGTCCACTTCTGGTTACCGGCCCCCGTGCACGACCAGACCTGCGTAGCAACCCCGTCCGCGCTCGAATTCCCGGTCACATCAAGGCACTTGTCGGCACCGACATTGACCAGGTCCCCGGAGGACGACTCGTACCGCCACTGCTGCGCCGCACTCCCGTTGCAGTCGTAGAGCTGCACCTTCGCCCCGTCGGCGGTCGACCCCCCGCTCACGTCAAGGCATTTGCCGAGCGCCCGCACGGACCCGTCGGCCTTCACGGTCCATGCCTGGTTCGCGGAGCCGGAGACGCAGGACCAGATCTGGGCGACGGCTCCGTTCGCCGTGGAACCGTCCCGTACGTCAAGGCACTTCCCGCCGAGCCCACGGAAGGCACCCACCCGGTCCGTGCCCCCGGCCTGCGTCCCGCTCCACGTGAACGTCGCCGACGTCTTACCCGGCAGGGAGTAAGTCAGGTGCTGCCCGCCCCAGTTGAGGGTGACGTCCTTCGCACCGGACGCGTCGTTGTAGGCGATGACCGCCTTCGCCCCGTCCGTGTTGCGCCAGGCGACGTTCGGCACGGCGCTCGACCCCGTCGAGGCGATCCGCGAAGCCCCCGGCCGGACGAACTTCGTCAGATGGCCCATCGTGTAGTACTCGATGTTGTAGTCGACCTGCCCACTGCGCGAGTCACCATTGTGGACGGTGATGAGCCCGTCGCACGTCCCGCAGCCGCCGTTGTGCGGCCCCCGGTTCTGGTCGACGGCCAGCGACCACTTCGTCACCGACTTCGCCCAGTTGCGGGTGTAGTCGATGATGTTCATCATGTCCTCGCGCTGCTGGTTGGCGATCCAGGTGCCGCCGGAGTGCTCGGTCTGGAAGGCGTCCAGCTGCGGGTACTTGTTGTGGATCTCGGTCTGCTTGGCGATGTCGCCGCCGTAGCCGTGCCAGGCGATCCCGCCGAAGTTCGGGTGGGAGCGCACGGCCGCGTCGTCCACGGTCGGCGCCGCGTAGGCGTCGTAGGTGTCCCAGTTCCAGTCGTGGGCCATGACCTTGGTCTTCAGGTTCGCGCCGGCCAGCTTCGGCAGCAGCTCGCTCTTGGTGAAGTAGGCGAGCCCGGAACCGTTCCAGCTCATCGAGGGATAGCCGGAGCAGCACGTCGGCTCGTTCTGCGCGGTGACGTAGTCGATGGGGACACCGGCCGCCTGGTACGCCTGGACGTACTTCACGAAGTAGTTCGCGTAGGCGCCGTAGTTCTCGGCCTTCAGCCAGCCGCCGTTGAGCTGCCCGTTGTCCTTCATCCAGGCGGGCGCGGTCCACGGCGAGGCCATCACGGTGGCGGCCGGGTTGAGCTGCTTGGCCTGCTTGGTCAGGGGGAGCACGTCGGCCTGGTCGTGCGCGATCGAGAACTTCGCCAGGGACGGGTCGGTCTGCCCGGCCGGTACGTCGTCATACGTGTATCCGAAGCGGGCGAGGTCCGAGCCGCCCATGGGGTTGCGGATGAAGGAGAGCCCGATGCCGTCGCTCGGCGAGAACAGCTTCTTCATCGTGGCGTCACGGGTGGCCCCGGACAGGGCGCCGCTGCTGTTCATCAGCCAGGCCGCGGTGTCCGTGAAGGACGCGCCGCCGCCCGTGAACGTCTGATAGCGGGTGTTCTCGTCGACGGTGATCGCGGTACCGCTGCCGCCGTTCCCCGCCTGGAACGAGACCGGGGCCTGCTGTTGCAGCCCCCGCGTGACATGGCGGCCGCCGCTGTCGTCGGTGGTGGTCAGATACACGGTGACCTGCTCGCCCGCGGCATGGGCCGTGGTGACGCCGGCTCCGGCGAGTCCGGCGGTGGTCAGGGCTCCGGCCAGCAGCAGCCGAAGCACGGTGGTGCGTCTTGTGGGGGTGCGCACGATGCCTCCTGTGTCCCAACAGTCAACTCTCATGGCTTAGTTCAAGACGTGAGTTAAAGGGCGTTCCATGGCGGCGTCAAGACTTCACGTCGCGAACACCCCGACCCGTCATTCACACCCCGCCTGGGTTAGCGTCGAGGTATGAGGCCCTCCCTCGCGGCCCTCGCCGCTCCGCTGCTCGCTCTCGCCGCGACGTTCGCCGTCACGCCCCCCGCCTTCGCCGCGTCGGACGTCTCGACCGTGGCGGACGCCCTGGAGAAGAGTCCGGTGTACGTCGATCCGGCCGTGGCCGGGGATCTGACCTCGGCCGACGTCGACGCGCTCGAAAAAAGGATCAAGGACGCGGGCAAGCCGGTGATGGTGGCGGTCCTGCCCTCCGACTTCCCGAAACAGAACCTCTTCAACGACCTGCGTACGAAGACGGGGATCGTCGGCGTGTACGGGGTGCGGCTCGGTGACGCCTTCGACGCTCGCGCCGACCACCAGGTCATGTCCAACGACGCCGTTCACAACCTGACGACGAGCGTGCGCGGCGAGTCGGGACGGCAGCAGCTCGACGACTTCGTCTCCACCGCGGTCCGCACGGCCCGCGGTTCGGCGCCCTCGTCCTGGGACGGTGCGGGCGGTACGGACGACGGGGTCTCCGCGGGCCCGCTGATCGGCATCGGCGCGGTCGTCGTGGCCGGCGGCGCGGGCGCGTACGCCCTGGCCCGCCGCAACCGGCGCCGCAAGGAGGAGGAGCAGCGCCGGGCCCTCGACCGGCTGCGGGTCGTGGTCGACGAGGACATCACGGCGTTCGGCGAGGAACTGGACCGGCTCGACTTCCATCCGGCGGAGGCGGGCGCCGACGACGCGATGCGCGCGGACTACGAGCGGGCGCTCGACTCGTACGAGAAGGCCAAGCAGTACATGGCCGCGGCCCGGCGGCCGGAGGACGTACGGGGTGTCACGCAGGCGCTGGAGGACGGCCGGTTCTCCCTCGCGCTGCTGGCCGCTCGCCGCGAGGGCCGCCCGCTGCCCGAGCGCCGGGCCCCCTGCTTCTTCGACCCGCGCCACGGCCCGTCGGTCGAGGACGCCGAGTGGACCCCGGCCGGCGGAGCGCCCCGCGAGGTCCCGGTGTGCGCGGCGGACGCGACCCGGCTGCGCGACGGGGTCGAGCCGATGGTCCGCACGGTCGACGCGGGGGCGGGCGAGCGCCGCCCGTACTACGACGCGGGCCCGATGTACGGACCCTGGGCCGGCGGCTACTTCGGCGGCGGCATCCTGCCCGGCCTGCTGGTCGGCACCCTGCTGGGCTCGATGATGGCGGGCCCGGCCTACGCGGCGGACTACGGCTCCGGATACGGCGACTTCGGCGGCGGCAGCGACTTCGGTGGCGGCGACTACTCCGGGGCGGACTTCGACTCGTCGGACTTCGGCGGCGGGTTCGGCGACGGAGGCGGCGGCGGTGACTTCGGCGGGGGCGGCGGCGGAGGCGACTTCGGCGGCGGCGGTTTCTGACCGGAACCGTCACCGGGTACCGGCGGCGGCTGTTGTGCTGGGCGGATTGTGCAGCAGTCAGGCCGAGGATGTCAGAGGAATGACGAAGTACTGCCCATAGTCATATGCCGTCGGTAAAGTGGCACTTACCTGCCTTCGAGCGGATAGGTGGTGCGGATCCCGCGCCCGTGGGTCCCATATCGATGGTCTCCTTGCCGGAGCAGAAAAGCCCCTGTGGTGTAAGAACCGTGGCGCAGCACGGCGACCCGTATCCAGTGGTGACAGTGGATGCGGTCGGCATCGTGGTATGCCACAACGACCAGGCAGGTGGGGTGCTGGCGCGGATAGCCGTCGGTGCCGAGCTGGCCGGGATCGCGCCCACCTGGCTGGTCGAGGCTCACCTGCGGCATGTCAGCGGTGCGGGGGAGAGATCGTCGGCGTGGGCGGCCGGCCAGATCGGCGGGCGCCGTGTGAAGGCGCTCGCGGGGCCGGTCGTGGACGGCGAGGTGACCTGGTGGCTGGTCGGTGACAGCGCTCCGGCGGGCGCCGCGCAGGAGCTGGCGCGCGAGCGGGCGAGAGCCGGTCTGCTGCAGGAGCTCACCTCAGATCTGCTCGCCTCGATGAACGTCGAGCGGTGCACGGCGGTGACCGTGCAGCGGGCGGCGCGGAATCTGGCGGACGCGGCGGTCATCGTCGGTACGGGCGACGGACGAAGTTTCCCGGTGACGCGGTGCACCGCCCACGGGCCGGTGGAGCAGGAGCGGATCGCCCTGAACCCCGGACAACTGCCCGGCCTGGCCGAGGCGTTGCTGGGGCTTCCAGCGGTGTCCTCCCGCTGGATCGATCCCCAGCAGGTGCCGTCCTGGGCGATGCCCGACGGTTTCGTGGACGACGCCGCCGATGTCGGGTCGGTGGTCGTGGTGCCGTTGCCGGGGCACGGTGTGCCGGTCGGCTGCCTCATATTGCTGCGCCGCCGGCAGCAGGCGACGTTCACCCCCGGCGAGGAGTCCTTCGCCCGGCTGTTCGCCGCGCGCGCCGGCGCCGCCCTGTCCATCGCCCGCAGCCACGCCCTCCAGGCGCACATCACCGAGGTGCTGATGCACGACCTGCTGCCCCCCGACCTCGGACGGGTGGACGGCATCTGCTTCTCCGCCCGCTACCGCGCCTCGGTGGCAGGCGAACGTGTCGGCGGCGACTTCTACGATCTGTACCCCGCCGCCACGCCGGGAGGCGAGACCGTCGCGGTGCTGGGTGACGTGTGCGGCAAGGGACTGGAAGCCGCGGTCACCGCCGGCAAGATGCGCGTCGCACTTCAGGCGCTGCTGCCGTTCGCCGCCGATCACACCCGCTTACTGACCCTCCTCAACGGCGTGCTGCTGTCCTCGGACCGGTCGCCCTTCGTGACACTGGTCCTGGCCACCGCCGTACGCGAGGAGGCACGGGTACGGCTGCGCGTGTCGAGCGCGGGCCACCCCGCCCCGCTCATCGTGCGCGCCACCGGCCAGGTCGAAGAGGCCCGGACCGCCGGAACTCTGATCGGCGTGTTCGCCGACATCGAGTTCAAGACCGCCGAGGTCGCCCTGCAACCGGGCGATGTCTGCCTGCTGTTCTCCGACGGGATCACCGAGGCGCGTGGTGGGCCGCTGGGGAACGTGATGTTCGGCGAGGACCGGCTGCGCACCGTGCTGGCCCAGTGTGCCGGGATGCCGGCCGAGGTGGTCACCGAACGCGTGCAGATGATCGTCGCCCAGTGGGTGGGTGAGGGGCGGCATGACGACATGGCCGTTCTGGCGATCGGCGCGCCCCATGACAACCGACTGACAACTGTGAACGAGTCGACCCCTAGAAGGTGAACGGCGTGAACGGTGGCAACGACACCAACCCCATGGCCGAGTTGAGTGACCAACTGTGGCAAGCGCTCGGCGAGTGCGACGAGACCCGAGCCGTCGCCGTCGTGCGTCGCGCGCTCGACACGGCAGAACCCGGATCGGCGCCCGCCGGTGGCACTTCGGCTGCGGAAGGGACACGTGCGGCGGGCGAGCGCGTCCTGCTCGAACTGATCGGACCGGCCCAGGAGCGGGTGGGACTGGCCTGGGCGGCCAACGAGATCACGGTGGGGCAGGAACACGCTGCCACGGCGATCAGTGAGCGGTGCATCGCAGCGGTCGCCGCTGCCGCCGCGACCGCAACGTCCGGCCCGTTCGTCGGCCGGGTCCTGGTGGCGTGTGTCGACGGGGAGTGGCATGCCCTGCCCGCGCGTCTGGTCAGCGAGGTGCTGCGGCTGCGTGGCTGGCGGGTCGACTATCTCGGGGCGCACGTGCCCACCGAGCATCTGGTCGCGCATGCGCGGCACACCGGTGCACAGGCGGTGCTGCTGTCCTCGTCCATCCCGACGCTGCTGCCCGGCGCCCACAACGCGATCACCGCATGTCAGGGCATCGGTGTGCCGGTGATCGCCGGAGGAGCCGCGTTCGGTCCGCAGGGCCGCTATGCGCGGTTGATGCGCGCCGAGTGGGCCGAGGACGCGTCTGGCGCGGCCACCGTGCTCGGCAGGAACCTGACGGCGGCCGGTGCACCCGCGGCCCGCCCGCCCGACCTGGACCTGCCGCACCTGGGCGACCAGGAGTACACCATGATCCGCCGGTCCAGGCTGCAGTTGACCAAGCAGACCCTCGCCGACGTCGAGATGGGCTTCCCCGAGATGGGTGGGTACAGCGAATTCCAGCTGGATCGCACCGTCGAGGACATCGAGTTCATCGTCAGCTACCTCGCCACGGCCGTGTACGTCGACGACCCGCCCCTGTTCCACAGGTTCGTCACGTGGACCGCCGGCATCCTGGCGGCCCGCGACGTCCCGCCGCGGTGCCTGCTTCCCGCGCTGGACTCGCTCCTGAGCCAGCTCAAGGACTTCCCTCGCGTGGTCGGCATCCTCACCGCCGCCCACGGCCTGGTGACCCCTTGACGCCCTGACGCCTAGGACCTGTCTTCAAACTCCCGTCGTCGCCCGGCAGGCGTCGCGGGGCAGACGGGAGTTTGAAGACAGGTCCTAGGCGCGGCTGAGTGCCCGTGTCACGCCGGCCAGCACGGTCGTGGTCAGCACCCAGCCGAGGGCGATCATCACGTACGCGAGCCCCTGGACACCGGCCTCGGCCCAGTGCCAGCCTTCCCGCTGGCCGAGCCCGCCGACGGGGATCAGCAGGTCCAGGGTGTACGCGACCGGATTGAACGGCGCGCCCTCGCCCGGCTTGTTGGGCAGGGGTGTGTGGGTGTGGAAGACCACCGAGCCCAGCAGGGTGAGCACGACCAGCCAGACCCCCGCGATCCAGGGCCGGTAGCCGTACCCGACGGTCGCTTCGAGCAGCCAGCCCCATACACGGCCGAGGGGGCGCTGGGTGTTCCGCCGCCTGCGTTCCCGCACGAGCAGGACCCGGCGCGCCTCGTCCTCGTGCCCCAACCTGCGGTAGTACGCGGCCAGTTGTTCGTACGGCTGCGGTGTGAACGCCGACTGCAACCGCAGCCACGCCAGCCGGTTCGCCGTGTCCTCGCGCTGGGTGGCCGCCGACATCTCCATCCAGTCGTACAGCAGCCCGTCCAGACCCAGCGGCGCGCGCCAGGTGGCCGACCGGTCCTGGATGCGGGTCGCCCGCGCGTTGCTCAGGTTCACACCGCCCGCGGGCTGCCGCGCGAACCGCAGGTCGAGCGCCTCCACCTGAGCCCCGACCGCCATCAATGACGTACCTACGCCACTGAGTTCGGCCTCATGGAACGACAGCAGGTCGTCGATCCGCGCCCCGCGCAACCGCACCCGCCCCTCGGCCCGGAACCCCTGATGCAGCCGGACCGTCGACGCCCGCAGCGCATCTCCGTTGAAGGCGATCTCCGCCGGGTCGGGCACCGTGATCCGCGCCCCGTCCATCCACAGCCCGCCGGGCAACTCAGCTCCAGGAAACAGCACTTGGCCATGCGCGACGAACCCGTTCTTGCAGAAGACGCCGCCCTGCATGACGAGCCCGCCCGCGTGCAGGGCGATGCCCTCGGTCGCCACGAGACGGGCCCGGTCGAGTATCAGCCCGCCCGCTATGTGCGTGAGCGTGACGTTCACGGCGCCCCGGGGTCCGCCGGTGATCGTGGACCCGCGCAGGTCGAGCCGCCCGCCGATCTGCGCGGTCGGCGCCACGAAGCCGGGCAGCTCGCAGTCCGTCACGGAGAACGCGAGCGTGTTCGCGCCCTCCAGCGTCATCGGCCCGTCGAACCGGCACTCCTCGAACCGCACGAGCCGCCTGATCTCGGCCCCGTCCAGGGCGAGCGCTCCGCGGATGTGGACGCCGGTCAGTATGTACGGGTCGGACCCGGCGTCCGGATCGAGAAGCTCCCGTCTGACGACATCGGCGTCTACGCTCCGCTCAGGGGCGGGCGACATGGGTGCGCAGGAACGCGGTCCAGGTGTCGGGGGTGACGGTGAGCACGGCTCCGGTGGAGGGGTTGTTCTTGGAGTCGCGGATGTGGATGGCGGTGGGATGGGTGGCGACCTCCAGGCAGTTGCCGCCCTCGCTGCTGCTGTACGTCGACTTCCGCCAGTCGCAGGCGACTTCGAGGCAGTTGCCGCCGTTGTCGCCGCTGTAGCTGGACTTGAACCAGCCGAGTTCCATGGGTGCTGCGGTGTTCATGAGGCTCCTAGCAGTGTGTCCAGCAATCGTGCGCTCTCTGCTGGAGATAGTGCCTGTGACCGCAGCATTCCATACTTGAGCTGGAGCGTCCGCACCTCGTCCGCGTCCTCGACGAGGCCGCTGATGCACTGGTCCTCCAGGTAGGCCACGCTGTCGTGGTCGACAGTCTCGACCAGCACGATCGGGCCGCTGAGTCCGGCGTGCGGCCGCCGCACAGTAGGCATGATCTGGATGCCCATGCAGTGGAGTTCACCGAGTTCCAGAACTCGACGGACCTGCGCCCTCATCACCTCCGGGTCGCCGACGGGCCGCTGGAACGCGACCTCCTCGATGATGAAATTGCACCAGGGTGGGTGCTCGCGCTCCCAAAGAGCCTGCCGCTCCAAACGCCCGGCGAGCCAGTCCTCCAGCGTCTCGTCCTCGATGGGCGGATAGCAGGAGTCGAATACAGCACGCATGTACTCCGGTGTCTGCAAGAGCCCGGGCACGACCTGGGTCTCGTAGGTCTGGATCGCGCGAGCCTTCTGCTCCAGTTCCACCAGGTCCGCTACGAGCAGCGGGAACTTCTCCCGAGCCGGGATCTTGGCCACCGCGACCAGCAACGTCCCCCGGGTCTCGAAGAGCTCGTCGAGGGCCTCAGCCAACGCCAGGCTCACCGGTCGCCTTCCCTGCTCGATGGACGCCATCTTGTCCTGGCTCACGCGCATCCGGTCAGCCAGATCGACCTGCGTCATCCCGGCGAACTTCCGATAGTTGGCGATCTGAGCCCCAATGGCATGCCAGGAAGTCACTTGCTTCTTCATACGCGGACCGTTCCCCTCCTCAACCCACCCCGACCGGCAGGGACTCGTACAAATGCAGATGTACGACCTGTCGCGCTGCCCCCATGAAGCGCACCCGTACGACAGTCGCCGCATGGAGCAACTGCCATACGAACGCGAGGCGTTCTATCGACGCGAACGCAAATCGATCCCCGCGGCTCGCGCGTTCACAGCCTGGGCCCTGCATGACTGGCATGCAATCGAACGCCTCGACGATGTACTTCTGTGCGTAAGCGAGCTGGCGACCAACGCGCTGCTGCACGGCGCACCGCCTGGGCGGGGTTTCCGGTTGCACATCGGGATGTGTGAGGACCGGGTCGTCCGGATAGAGGTGCACGACAGTGGCGGCGGCACGGTCGCGCGGAACATGCCGCAGCCCGAGGCCGAAGGAGGCCGCGGGCTGCATCTCGTCGCCGCGCTGGCGGACAAGTGGGGCGTGGGGGAGCGGGATCCCGGGAAGAGCGTGTGGTGCGAGTTCGGGGTTCAATGACGCGAGGACCCGGACTCCAGTTCCTCCCGCTGGGGCTTGGGGATCCGCGTCCCCTCGCCGTACATCCACCGCGACAGAGCGACCCGCACCCGACGTCGCACCCCCTCGTCCTCGGGCAGGGCCTCAAGCGCGGCTGGCTCCTCGTGCTGGGTCAGCCGGAACAACTCCCCTTCGGGGAGCGGCTCGTGGACCTCCACGTACTCGCCGTGCGGCAACCGCTTGATGCGACCGGTCTCGCGCCCGTGCAACACCTTGTCGCGGTCCCGCAGCTGGAGGCCGAGGCAGATCCGCTTGGTGACGATGAAGGCGAGGACAGGGCCGACGACGAGCGCGATCCGGGCGAACCAGGTGATGGTGTTCACGGAGAGATGGAAGTGCGTGGCCAGGATGTCGTTGCCGCCGGCGCCGAGGGCCACGAAGAAGCCGGTCAGCCAGGCGGCGCCGAGTGCCGTGCGGACGGGCCGGTTGCGAGGCCGGTCCAGGAGATGGTGTTCGCGGCGGTCTCCGGTGATCCAGGACTCGATGAACGGATAGACGCCGATCAGGATGAGCCAGAGCGGGAAGGCGATCAGCGGGATGAGGACGCCGAGCACGAGAGTGTGGCCGCCGAACGTGATCTCCCAGCCCGGCATGACGCGGACGAGCCCCTCGGCGAAGCCGAGGTACCAGTCGGGCTGGGCGCCCGTGGAGACCTGGTCGGGGCGGTAGGGCCCGTAGACCCAGACGGGGTTGATCGACGCGATGGCCGCGATCACCGTCACGACCCCGAAGACGAGGAAGAAGAAACCGCCGGCCTTGGCGACGTAGACGGGGAAGAACGGCGGGCCCACGACGTTGCGCTCGGTCTTTCCGGGCCCGGGGAACTGGGTGTGCTTGTGGTAGACGACGAGGATCAGGTGGGTCACGGCGAGGGCCGCCATGATGCCGGGCAGCAGCAGGACGTGGATGGAGTAGAAACGGGCCACGATGTCGTCGCCCGGGAACTCGCCGCCGAAGAGGAAGAACACCAGGTACGTCCCGACGATCGGGACGGAGAGCGTCATGCCCTCGATCAGCCGCATGCCCGCGCCGGACAGCAGATCGTCGGGAAGCGAGTACCCCAGCAGGCCCTCGAACAGGGCGAGGAAGAGCAGCAGCCAGCCGAAGACCCAGTTCAGCTCGCGGGGCTTGCGGAACGAGCCGGTGAAGAAGTGCCGCATCATGTGCACGAACATCGCCGCGACGAAGATCAGCGCCGCCCAGTGGTGGATCTGCCGGATGAGCAGGCCGCCGCGTACGTCGAAGCTGATGTCGAGCGTCGAGGAGTACGCCTCCGACATGCGCACGCCGCTCAGCGGCACGTAACTGCCGTGATACTCCACCTCGTTCATGGAGGGATGGAAGAAGAGCGTCAGATAGACGCCGGTCAGGATCAGGATGATGAACGTGTAGAGGCAGACCTCGCCCAGCAGGAACGACCAGTGGTCGGGGAAGACCTTCCGCAGGTACTTGCGGCCCAGGCCGTAGATCCCCAGCCGCCCGTCGACCCAGCCGGCGACCCGCTCGCCCGCCGCGGGCGCCTGCTGCCGCCCGGCGCCGGTGGTGCTGTCGGACATGACTGCCTCCCGTGAGTGCTCACCATCGAGACAGTCGGGGAGGGCTGAAATGTGACATCGGGGGCGCGCTTTGTGAGCCACGTCACCCGAATCGACCGTTCCGGGTTCAACCGCTGGCCCGAATGCCGGTCTTACCGGCGGTTACCCGGCCCGACTTCCGGCGTCCCGTCGTGACAAGTCCGATTCGACCTTGAAGTGATCAGGTCAAAGATCCGAATCGGTCGCTCCCCGCGTATGCCTGCTCACGAACTGGCTATGTATGGGCGTGGTGTTCACACGCTGCACACGCTGAACACCAGTCACATCCGTTACGTACACGCCAGGGAGAGGCCTCATGAAGAAGCAGACGCAGCAGACGCACGACACGAAGAAGAGCTACGCCAAGCCCGCCATGGTCGAGCAGGGCGACTTCACCAAGACCACGGCCGGGTACTTCGTCGGCGCCTACTCGGAGTGGATCACCCGCCGTTTCACCTGACGGGTCCGAGCACCGCGAAAGCCCCGCACGACCGAGGAAGAGTGAAGATGTCCGGCCGCCCCGCACCGCCCGCGCCGCCGCACCACGAGCGCGACTGCTTCGTCGTCCTGCCCGACACCGATGCGGGCCGGGCGGCGGCCGGACCTCTTCTCCGCCGCGACGGTCACGGTCCCGGTGGGGTCCAGGTGTTCCGGTACCCGTCCGGGCGCCCCTGGCTGCTCGTCCGTACCCCGCTGCGCCGGGTCAGCGCCGCCACCGCCGGGCCGGACCGCGCCGTCGTACTCATCGGGCCCGACGCGATACCCGAAAGCGAGCTCGCCGCCGATCTGCGCGCCGCGCGCGACGACGCCGGGCTCCACGGCCGTCTGGCCCGCCGCCTCCCGGGCCTCCATCACGTCATATCCCGTACATCCCATACGGGGAAGGAGACTTGGGTACGCGGCACCGCCTCCGGACTGCGCCGGGTGTACGTCACCACCGGGTCCGGGCCCCGCCTGATCTCCGACCGGCCCGGCGTACTCGCCCGCCTCACCGGCGCCGCGCTCGACGAGGCGGCACTCGCCCTGCGCCTCCTCGACTTCCTGCCGCATCCGCTCGGCGCGCGGCCCGTGTGGCACGGCATCACCGAGACCAATCCGGCCTACGCACTCGTCCTGCGCGCCGACGGAACGTCCACGACCCGCCGCTGGTGGCATGCGCCCGGCGCCGAACTGCCGTTGAGCGAAGGGGCGTCACACCTCGCCGACGCGCTCGACCGCTCCGTCCGTGCTCATCTCGCGGGGCGGTCCCGCATCAGCTGCGAGCTCTCCGGCGGGCTCGACTCGACGTCCCTCACCTTCCTCGCCCGGCGCACGCAACCCGAACGGCTCGCCCTGCTGACCGTCGCCTCCCGGGAGCGCCACGCGGAGGACGAGACCTGGGCCCGCCACGCCGCCGAACTCGCCCGCGCCGAAACGGGACCTGATCCGGAATCCGGCCCGGCGAGGCTCACACACGACATCGTCCCCGCCGACGAGGCACCCCTCTTCTACGCGGGCGTCAGCACCCCCGCCGCCCCCGGCGACGCGCTCACCGACGAGCCGCTGCCCGTCGCGCCCGCCCGCGCCCGCGCCCGGCTGCTCCTCGCCCGCGCAGCGGCCGCCGGCTCCGAATGCCACCTCACCGGCTACGGCGGCGACGAACTCTTCATGGGCCTGCCCGCCGCCTCCGGCGACCTCTTCCCCCGCCACCCGCTAGCGGCCTGGAACCGGATCGGCGCCGTCCGCCATCAACTGGGCTGGCCCCTCGCCGCGACCACCCGCGCCCTGCTCACCCGGCCCTCGTTCGCCCGCTGGCTGGCCGGCGCCGTGACCGACGAGGCCGCGCCGACCGCCCGGACCCCGCAACTGTCCTGGGGCGTCCGGCAGACCCTGCCGCCCTGGCTGACCCCGGACGCGCGCGCCCTCGTACGCTCCGCGTTCCGCTCGGCGGCGGCCGAAGGGGCCGAACCGCTCGCCCCGCGCCCCGGCCGCCATCTCGACCTCGACACCGTCCACATCGGCGCCCGCCACTTCCAGGCCATGGAGACGTACGGGCTCGGCCTCGGGCTGCCCGTGGCCGCGCCCCTGTACGCCGACCACGTCATCGAGGCCACCCTCGCCGTACGCCTCGCGGACCGCATCGACCCCGCGCGCTACAAGCCGCTGCTCGCCGAGGCCGTCCGGGACACCGTGCCCGCGCCGCTGCTCGCCCGCACCACCAAGGACCACATGAACGGCGACCACACCCAGGGCCTCGTCCAACACGCGGACGAGCTGCGGGAGTTGTGGGACGCGGGCGCGTCCCGCCTGGCCGCCCTCGGCCTCGTGGACGTACGGCAGCTGGACGCGCTGGCCGCCGACCCGTACTCGCCGCTGCACACCCGGCACTCCATCGACTCGGCGGTCGCCTGCGAGATGTGGCTGCGCGCCGCCGCCCCCGCGCACAGAGAGGCCCTGACCCCGTGAGACTCAGAGACGGCATCGCGGTCACCAGTACCGACTTCGGCGGTGTACTGCTCGACCAACGCGCCGGTACCTACTGGCAGTTGAACGAATCCGGCACCGTCGTCGTCACCGCCCTCGCCGACGGGCTGGGAACGCAGGAAGCCGTCGAGCGGCTCGTCGCCGCCTTCGACGTGGACCGCGCCCAGGCCGAGGCCGACGTCGCCGAACTCACCCGGCAGCTCGTCGACGCCAGGATGGCCACCCCATGAGCACCGAGATGACCATGCCGGGACCGCGCACGAGGCCCGGTATGCGGGGCGGCTTGAAGGTGCGGGCCGCGGTCGGCGCCGCCCTGCTCGTCGCGCGGCTGCGCCCCGACCGGCTGCGGCGCCTGCTCACCCTCGTCGGGCGCGGCGCCCGCCCCGCCCCGTACGAGACCGCGCTCGCCGCCTACGAGTCGGTCGTCGCCACCAGCCGCCGCTGCGCCGGCTGGTACGGCTGCCTGCCGCGCTCGGTCGCGGTCGCGCTGCTGTGCCGCATGTCGGGCACCTGGCCCACCTGGCACGCGGGCGTCCGCGCCGCCCCACCGTTCGCCCCGCACGCCTGGGTACAGGCCGAGGACCGGATCGTGGGGGAGGGGGCACAGCCCGAGGAGTACCGGCCGCTGATCACGGTGCCGCCGCGCTCCGAGGGCTGACCGCACGACGAGTTGGCGGCCACGTAAACCGTGACCGCCTCAACTCGCTGCCGCACACCCCGGTTCCGACTGGTCAGGCGTTCTTGATCGCCGAGATGTCGAAGTTCAGCTTGATCTTGTCGGAGACGAGGACGCCGCCGGTCTCCAGCGCGGCGTTCCACGACAGGCCCCACGCGGAGCGCAGGATCTCGGCCTTGCCCTCGAACCCGGCGCGCTCGTTGCCGAACGGGTCCTTCGCGGAGCCGTTGTACTCCAGGTCGATGGTGAGCGGCTTGGTGGTGCCCAGGATCGACAGGTCACCCGTGATCCGGTAGTCGGTGCCGCCCAGCGACTCGACGGACGTCGAGCGGAACGTCATCGTCGGGAACTCGTCGATCTTGAAGAAGTCGGCGCTCTTGAGGTGGCCGTCGCGGTCGGCGTTGCCCGTGTCGATGCTGGCCATCTGCACGTCGAACGAGGCCGTGGACTTGGCCGGGTCCGCGCCGTCCAGGTGCAGCTCGCCGGTGAAGTCGGTGAACCCGCCCTTCACGTTCGTCACCATCGCGTGCCGGGCGACGAAGCCGAGGGTCGTGTGCGCCGGGTCGACGGTGTAGTCGCCGGTGACAGCGGCCAGGCCGGGGTCGACCACGGCGGGGGCGCCGGTGGTGGCAGCGGTCGCTGCGGTGGTGTCGGTCTCGTTCTTGCGGCCGAAGATGCCCATGACGTGCTCCTTGGGGACGGTCGGCACGGTGGGTGCCGACGGTTATGTTGAACGTTGAACCATCAACTGGATCCGACTGTAGCGCGATAATGTTCAACTTTCAACATCAAGCGCTACGTGTTCAAGCAATTACGCCGAGTAGATTACGCGTGCACTCTTCCGGACGCGCGTAGAACCGGGGACCATCTACCTGCTCCACCTGCACCAGGCGTCTCACCGTCAGCACGGTCAACAGCAGGAAGGGAATCCCCCCATGCGCATCCGCTCGGCGCTCACCGCGCTCGCGCTCGCCACCGGCGCACTCGTCGCCCCCGGTTTCGGTGTCCTCACCACCGCGACCGCCGCCTCCGCCGCCACGAAGATCAGTCACACCACCGCCACCTCGATGTTCAGCTCGGTCGGCGTCACCTGGTCGTCCTCCGGCGGCTGCTCGAACCGCAACAACAGCACCTGTACGTCCTTCGACCAGCTCAACCTGGCCACCGCCCAGGGCGCGCAGACCCTCAAGCGCGCCACCGGCTGCGCCCTCAACATCACCGGCGGCACCGAGACCGGCCACGCGAGCGGCACGTACTCGCACTGGAACGGATACAAGCTCGACTACGGCAAGAACACCTGCGTCACGAACTACATAAAGAACACCTTCACCTACATAGGGCTGCGCGGTGACGGCGCTCCCCAGTACAAGTCCGGCTCAGGCAACATCTACGCCGACGAGGGCAACCACTGGGACGTCCTCTACTACAACTGCGGCGGCTGCTAGGTACTTCGGCGGGCAGGGCTAGCGCGCGGCGAGGCGCTCCAGCAGTGCGGCGCCGCGCGCCAGCAACTCCCGTTCCTCGGCGGTGAGTTCAGCCTCGATGGCCTGGGCGAGCCAGCCCGCCCGGCGGCCGCGCTCCGTCTCGAGTGCGGCGCGCCCGGCGTCGGTGAGCTCCACCAGGGACTTCCGGCCGTCCGTCGGGTGGGGGCGGCGCGTGATCAGGCCCTGCTCCATCAGCAGGCCCACGGCGCGGGCCATCGACTGGGGGCGCACGCGCTGGTCCGTGGCGAGGTCACTGGTGGTCATGGCGCCGTCGCGGTCCAGGACGCCGAGCACGGCGACCTGCCCGAGCGGAATCCGGTCCTCGTGCTTCACGCGCCGCGTGAGCTTGCCCATCGCGGTACGCAGTTCGGCGGCGACGGCGGCGGATTCCGGGGTGGGCATACGGAACTTTAACCCGGCGGTTTCCGGCGGGACCGCGCGGCTGACCTGCGGGGCCCGGGTGAACAGCACAACTGAACAGCGCAACTGAACAGCTGAACTGAACAGCAGTGCTGTAGAGTTTTTCGCGTCGGGCTCAGCGCCAGCGTCGTCGCAGCCGGGGCCCGGCACGCGACGAGGCGAAGGAACACCCATGCCCGCATCGGTAGTCGACCCCACCATCCGTACCGTCACAGCCCGCGCCGTTCTCGACAGCCGGGGCAACCCCACCGTCGAGGTCGACGTCGTCCTCGCCGACGGATCCCTGGGCCGCGCCGCCGTCCCCTCCGGAGCCTCCACCGGCGCCCGGGAAGCCGTCGAACTGCGCGACGACGACCCCCGGCGCTGGCACGGCAAGGGCGTCGACCGCGCCGTGGCGCACGTGCGGGGCGAGATCGCGGCCGCCGTCACCGGGCGCGACGCCGACGACCAGGCGGGTCTCGACGCCGCCCTGGTCGCACTCGACGGCACGCCCGCCAAATCCCGGCTCGGCGCCAACGCGCTGCTCGGTGTCTCCCTCGCCGCCGCCAAGGCCGCCGCCACCGCGCACGGCCTGCCCCTGTACCGCTACCTCGGCGGCGCGGACGCCCGCGTCCTGCCCATGCCGATGATGAACATCGTCAACGGCGGCGCACACGCCGACAATCCGCTGGACTTCCAGGAGTTCATGATCGCGCCGGTCGGCGCGGCGACCTTCGCCGAGGCCGTCCGGATGGGCTCCGAGGTCTTCCACACCCTGCGCCGCGACCTGCTCGCCGCCGGTCACTCCACCGGCGTCGGCGACGAGGGCGGCTTCGCGCCCGCGCTGCGCACGGCCGAGGAAGCGCTCGACTTCGTCATGGCCGCCATCGAACGCACTGGGTACCGGCCGGGTACGGACATCGGGCTGATCATGGACCCGGCGTCCTCCGAGTTCTACCGCGACGGGCTGTACATGTACACCGGCGAAGGGGTCCGCCGCACCTCCGCCGAGCAGGTCGACTACCTGGCCAAGCTGATCGACTCCTACCCCGTGGTGTCCGTCGAGGACCCGATGGCGGAGACCGACCTCGACGGCTGGCGGGAGCTGACCGCCCGGGTGGGGGACCGCTGCCAGCTCACCGGCGACGACGTGTTCTGCACGAACGAGGCACTGGTCAGGGAGGGCATCAGGACGGGCGTCGGCAACGCGGTGCTGGTCAAGGTCAACCAGATCGGCACCCTGACCGAGGCGCTCGGCACGGTCGCGGCCGCCCGGCGGGCCGGCTGGGCCACGGTCATCTCGCACCGCTCGGGCGAGACGGAGGACACGACGATCGCGGACCTGGCGGTCGCCACGGGCTGCGGCCAGATCAAGACGGGTTCCCTCTCCCGCTCCGACCGCACGGCCAAGTACAACCAGCTGATCCGCATCGAGGAGGAACTGGGCGCGACCGCCGTCTACGCGGGGCGCCCCCACAGCGGAGTGTGACAGGACTCTCACGCCCCGCCTTTGTGCGACCTCTACAAGCGGGAGGGGCCCTGAGCAGTACCTTCGGCCGCATACGGACCAGGTTCTGTTCAGGGCTACCAGGAAAACGAGCCGGAGACTGTGCGAAGTCGACGGTCCGTTTTCCTTGGTCGGCTTCGTAAGGTCACTACATGACCGTTTTGGACGACACCGCCTCCGCACCTGGGGACGAGCCCACCGACGCCCGCGGGCGGGTGGCCGAGCTGCACGCGATCCGTGAGCAGGCCCTGCGCGGACCGAGCGACAAGGCGACCGCGGCCCAGCACGCCAAGGGCAAGCTGACGGCCCGCGAGCGGATCGAGCTGCTGCTCGACGAGGGATCGTTCAACGAGGTCGAGCAGCTGCGCCGGCACCGGGCGGTCGGGTTCGGCCTGGAGGCGAAGAAGCCGTACACGGACGGTGTGATCACCGGCTGGGGCACGGTCGAGGGCCGCACGGTCTTCGTCTACGCGCACGACTTCCGGATCTTCGGCGGCGCTTTGGGCGAGGCCCACGCCACGAAGATCCACAAGATCATGGACATGGCCATCGCGGCCGGTGCCCCGCTGGTCTCGCTGAACGACGGCGCGGGCGCCCGGATCCAGGAGGGCGTCTCGGCGCTCGCCGGCTATGGCGGCATCTTCCAGCGCAACACCAAGGCCTCGGGCGTCATCCCGCAGATCAGCGTGATGCTCGGCCCGTGCGCGGGCGGGGCGGCCTACAGCCCGGCGCTGACCGACTTCGTGTTCATGGTCCGTGAGACCTCGCAGATGTTCATCACCGGACCCGACGTGGTCAAGGCGGTGACCGGCGAGGAGATCACCCAGAACGGCCTGGGCGGCGCCGACGTGCACGCCGAGACGAGCGGCGTCTGCCACTTCGCCTACGACGACGAAGAGACCTGCATCGCCGAGGTCCGCTACCTCATCTCGCTGCTCCCGCAGAACAACCGCGAGAACCCGCCGACCGTCGCCTGCGACGACCCCGCGGACCGCCGCGGCGACGTCCTGCTCGACCTGGTCCCGGCCGACGGCAACCGCCCCTACGACATGACCAAGGTCATCGAGGAGCTCGTCGACGACGGCGACTACCTGGAGATCCACGAGCGCTGGGCCCGCAACATCATCTGCGCGCTCGCCCGCCTCGACGGCCAGGTCGTCGGCATCGTCGCCAACCAGCCGCAGGCCCTCGCCGGCGTCCTGGACATCGAGGCCAGCGAAAAGGCTGCCCGCTTCGTCCAGATGTGCGACGCTTTCAATATTCCCATCGTGACGCTCCTCGACGTCCCCGGCTTCCTTCCGGGTGTGGACCAGGAGCACGGCGGGATCATCCGGCACGGCGCCAAGCTGCTCTACGCGTACTGCAACGCCACCGTGCCGCGGATCTCGCTGATCCTGCGCAAGGCGTACGGAGGTGCCTACATCGTCATGGACTCCCAGTCCATCGGCGCCGACCTCACCTACGCCTGGCCGACCAACGAGATCGCCGTGATGGGCGCCGAGGGCGCGGCCAACGTGATCTTCCGCCGGCAGATCGCCGAGGCCGAGGACCCCGAGACCATGCGCGCCCGCATGGTCAAGGAGTACAAGTCCGAGCTGATGCACCCCTACTACGCGGCCGAGCGTGGCCTGGTCGACGACGTCATCGACCCCGCCGAGACCCGCGAGGTGCTCATCCGCTCCCTGGCGATGCTCCGTACCAAGCACGCCGACCTGCCCTCCCGCAAGCACGGCAACCCGCCGCAGTAGCGGCACCTAGTCGTAGGAGACCTGCCACATGTCCACGCCTGACATCCGTGTCGAGAAGGGCCACGCCGACCCCGAGGAGGTCGCGGCCATCACCGCGATCCTCCTGGCACGCGCCGCCTCCGCCCCGCAGGCCCCGGCCCACCGGGTCCGGCAGAACCGGGCCGGCTGGCGCCGCCTGGAGCGCGAGCCCGGCTTCCGCGCGCCGCACAGCTGGCGCTGAGCCCTCGCCGTACGTAACGAGGCCCCGCTCTCCTTCCGGGAGGGCGGGGCTCAGCCATGCGTGCCGCGGCATGTATTGCCACGGCATGTGTGCCGCAAATCACTCGGCTCGGTCCTGTCGGACCGAGCCGAATGCAGCCGAAGTCAGTCGAACTCCCCGTGCAGCGCACCGAGTTTGAACGCTTCCCACTCCCGGGAGGTGAAGCGCAGAACCAGGCCACGCGGGTCCGCGGGATTACGCATGGCCACTCCGCCGTCGCCGAGCGCGGCGACCTCCACAGGGCCGTTCACGGGGCTTCCCGGGGCGCTTCTCCATTGAACGCCGGAGAGGTCCAGGGAGTACAGCAGCTCCTTTTCCCGGTCGATACCGGAGGAGGGGCTGTCCTTAAGACGCATGCTCATAGAGGCAAAGCTCCCGAATTGACGCCTGCGACAAATGCTCGCCAGGCTGGGGATTCGAAGACGATCGCGCCGGATTCACGAGTTTTCGTGTCGCGGATCGCCCGCCGGTTCGACGAGAGTTCGGCGTGTTCGACACATCCGTTGGATGCGCCGCTGAAAGTGCTTTTGTGCCACACCGCTGACCTGATTTCGAGGAGTGTGGCGGTGGGGGCCAAAGTGGGGGGCATCACGACCCGCTTTCTTGCTTGATTCGGTCACTGATGTACCGGCGGGACTCTGCCGGCGAAAGCGCGGCAGCCGTCAGGTCGTCCCATGCCTTGGTGTACATCTCCACATCGGGGCGTTGCTCGAGGAGCGTGCCCCCGGTCATATGCTCCAGCCATGCCACCTGCACCTGAGGTTCTCCGCGCATGGTGAAGAGCGTGTACGGAGCGTACTGCGCTAGGGGCAGAGCTATGTCCAGGGGCAGGACCTGGATCGTGACATTGGGCAACTCACCCGTTTCCATCAGGGTTTCGAACTGCTCACGGATCAACGCCCGCGGCCCGGGGATCCGGTGCAGTGCGGGTGTGTCGATGACCACTCTCAGGCGGAATTCTGCTGTCCCGCTGAGCAGATCCTTGCGCTTCAGTCGAGTCTTCACAAGGGTATCGACCCGATCCGCTTCCGCTCCTGCGGTGAATATCGCACGCATATATGCCTCTGTCTGGAGCAGTCCCGGCAGCACGCACGGCTCGAAAGACCGTACGAGCGAGGAATCTGATTCCAAGGTCAAATAATCGCGCAAGTCGTCGCTGAGAAGCGGGCCTTGGCCGGACCACCAGTCGACCTGGTGGACATCCCTGGCCAACCGCTTGAGGTTGGCCCGCTGCTGCTCGTCCGTGACCTTGTACAGATTAAGCAGGGTCGTCAGGTCGAGCTGTCGGATACCGCGTTTTCCGGTCTCGATCTGACTTATTTTCGGCTGTCCGCACTCGAGTGCCAGGGCCGCGTCGTTGACCTTCAGACCGGCATCAGTGCGCAGTCGACGCAGCTCGGCACCGAGGCGGCGGCTGCGCATGGTGGGCATCTCGCTCTGGGACATGGCCACATGATGTCCCGCGCCTTCCGGCCACACAACTGTCATATGCCTGCCCCCCTGTGCCGGCACAGTACTTCCGCGTAATACTTGCCTAACGAATACTTTCGCTCCATGATGCTCGAGCAACGCCCTTTGCCTGCAAGCGAGTTGACCGCCACGCGACCCCCGGAGGGGTAATGCCGGACCAGCCAACGGACGAGATCGACCTGATCGATCGGCCGTGTGCGATCCGTATGGAGTACAGCCCGCATCGCCTGGAGCAGATCCGCCGGATCGTGGGCGCCCGCCTGCGCTGCTGGGGGCTGCAGAAGTTGGTGTACGACACCTCGTTCGTGGCGACGGAGTTGTGCAGCAATGTGCGGCACTGCGGCGACAACACGTTCGAGTTCGTCATCCGCCGTACCGAGGACGGCGTCCGCCTCGAGGTGGCGGACACGTCGCCGGAGCTCGTGGTCATCCCCACCGAGCCGCCGGACCTCTTCGCGACCGGAGGGCGCGGCCTGTACCTGGTCGCCGCCCAGGCCTCCGCTGTCGGTATGACCCCGACGCCCGCCGGAAAGGTCGTGTGGGCCGAGCTGTCGCTCGCGGACGTCGACACGGACGTGTCCGGCTGACGAAGCCGGAGCTCCCCAGGTCCCCCTGGGGGGACGGGACGCCACCGCCGCAGCTGTCCTTCGGGGCGGCAGCGACGGTGGCGTTGCCGTGTGTCTGTGCGTATGCATTCGAATCCTCTGCGTGGTCGTCCATGGGCGCGCTGATGTGGACGCTCCCCGGTGGACACAGGTGTGCCGGCTCGGTCGAGCCAGATGTCCGGTGGGTGCGTCCGCGCCGGGGGCCTGGGCGCGCCTTCCACGTAGAGCGGAAGGTGGTGAGGGGCTCCTCGGCGGCTGATGGGCCGCCAGGAGTTCCCTGGGGCGGTCGGAGCGCCCTTGGTGCGGGACGCCGCCGTGCCGGTCGGGGGGTGCGGTCCGCCATCGGTTGTGCGGTCCGCTCTCACCCAGCCCGCAGTGGGGCCATCGCATATGGTCCCGCCCCGGCCAGGGGAGCGCGAGTGCAAACGAAATCATTACAGCGGCAGGTATCCGGTTCCGGTCAGATGCACGGCCGGACATCTCGGGCGTAGTCAACCTTTAGCCAAAGGTGTTACTGCGCGTACGTGCAGGTGCGGAGGGACAACCCGCATGTGAGGGCTATGTGGAGGCGGTCGGGCAAGGGCCGCATCATCATGGCCGAGAGACGCGGCGTGTTCCGGGCCGTGAACACGCCCCTACGAGAACGACAACGCCCCGCCGGTATGTGCCAGCGGGGCGAAAGTACCGGGCGAACCGTGTTCCGGCTAGCGCAGGCGCGCCATCAGAGCGTGCTCGACCAAGGTGATGAGCGACGACTTGGCGTCGGCGCGGTGCCGGGCGTCCGTCGTGATGATCGGGGTGTCGGGCCCGATCTGCAGTGCCTCACGGACCTCGTCGGGTCCGTAGGGCTGGTTGCCGTCGAAGCCGTTGAGGGCGATGACGAACGGCAGGCCGGAGTTCTCGAAGTAGTCGACGGCCGGGAAGCAGTCGGCGAGGCGGCGCGTGTCCACGAGGACGACGGCGCCGATCGCGCCGCGCACCAGGTCGTCCCACATGAACCAGAAGCGGTCCTGGCCGGGCGTGCCGAACAGGTACAGGATCAGGTCCTGGTCGAGCGTGATGCGGCCGAAGTCCATGGCGACCGTCGTGGTCGTCTTGTCCCCGGTGTGGGTGAGGTCGTCGATGCCCGCGGACGCGGACGTCATGACGGCCTCGGTGCGCAGCGGGTTGATCTCCGACACGGCGCCCACGAAGGTCGTCTTGCCGACGCCGAACCCGCCGGCCACCACGATCTTCGCGGACGTGGTGGAACGACTTGGAGTTGCCGGCCCTCCGCTAGAGCTTGCGAAGTCCACTGAGCACCCTTTCGAGCAGTGTCACGTCTGGCTGGCCGCCGGCGCTCTCGTCGCCGCCGGGCTGATGGATGGCGACCAGGCCCGCTTCCGCCAAGTCGGCGACGAGAATCCTGGCCACGCCGAGGGGGATGGAGAGCAGGGCCGAGATCTCGGCCACCGACTTGATCTCTCGGCAGAGGTGGCAGATCCGCTGATGCTCGGGCAGTTGGCCCTGCAACTGGTGCGGCTGCGCGGTGGTGTGCACCAGCGCCTCGATGGCGAGCTGGTAGCGCGGCCTGGTGCGGCCGCCCGTCATGGCGTACGGGCGCACCAGGGGATTGTTCGCGGCGGCGGGCCTCGCGTCAGGACGCGGCTGCGGCTGCACAGGCTGGATCCGGGGCGCCGGCGGCTGGTCGTAGGGACCGGGCTGCCGGGTCGGCCGGGCGTGGCTCGGCGTGGAAGGGAAGTTGTACCGGTTCTGCGAGCCGTCACCCGCGCCTGGCTGGCCCTGACCCTGGACAGGGCCGTAGGGCGGCCAGTGGGCCGACGAACCGCTCGGGGGTGTTGCTGAACCAGACACGTACTCCTCCTCCGACTGCGCTGGGCACCATCACTGTGGAGCCGCGTCCCGAAACTTTACGGCCACGGGACGCGAAAACGCACCGTCCGTCTGTCAGTTGAGAAGGCTTCCCTGGAGCTCCGCACGCAGGTCGGGCGTGAGAACCGTGCCCGCGCGGTCGACAAGAAGTGCCATCTCGTACCCAACGAGACCAATGTCCGCCTCGGGGTGTGCAAGGACGGCAAGAGAAGAACCGTCGGAGATGGACATGATGAAGAGGAATCCCCGCTCCATCTCCACAACCGTCTGGTTCACCGCGCCGCCCTCGAAGATGCGGGACGCGCCCGCGGTCAGCGAGGTCAGTCCCGATGCGACGGCCGCCAGCTGGTCGGCACGGTCGCGGGGGAACCCTTCGGACATCGCCAGAAGGAGTCCGTCGGCGGAGACCACCACGGTGTGGGACACCCCGGGGGTGTTGTCCACGAAGTTCGTGATCAACCAGTTCAGGTTCTGTGCCGCCTGGCTCATCGGGCTCACACTAACGCTCCTGGAAGTAGGTGCTTCAGGGCCACCGGGATACCCGCTGTCCTGGCCGTTCATCGTCACTACGGTCACTGCTGGTCACTACTGCCTTCACTGCGCCCGCGCTGCACGCCCCGGCGCAGATTGCTCAGTCTGCCCCGTACGTCCTCGGGGGCCCGGGAGATCTGGGGGCCGCCCTGCGGCGTCGACTCCGCGGTGCCCTCGACCAGGTTGGCCTTGGGCACCCGGCGCGGCAGACCGGACGAGGTGACCCCGCCCGCCTTCGGCTGCTTCAGCCGCTCCGCGCGCCCCCAGCGCTCGTCGTTGGCCGAGCGCCAGCTGGTGTCTTTGGGAGTGGCCTCCGCGGCCTGGTCCTGGGCCGGCTCCTGGCGTTGGGGGGCGCTGGGGCCGCGGCGCGGAAGGCCCGCGTCGGTCAGATCGTGCGTGACGGAGGGGGAGGGGCCGGCCGCGAGGCCTGCACCGGCGGGGGTACCCGGTTCGAAGCCTACGCTCTCCCGGTCCGCGGCGTCAGTGCCCTGCGCGGATTCCGCTTCGGGTGCGAAGGGAGCCCGGAAGTCACCCTGGTAGCCGTCCGATCCCTGCCAGTCGGCCTGGCGGACGGGCTCCTCGAAGGCGTTGTAGGAGTCCCGGGGGGACTCCGCATAGCCGTTCTGGGGGGCGTAGTCCGACTCGTAGGCGGCCGGCTGACCCGGGTTGAAGGCGGACTGCGCCGGGGCGAAGCCGTCGTACCCGTTCTGCTGCCGGTCGTCGTACGCGCCCTGCTGCTGGTCGCCGTAGACGCCCTGACCCTGATTGTCGTAGGAAATCTGCTGCTGCGGGTCGTAGCCGTGCTGCTGTCCGTCGTACGCGGACTGGTCTGCGAAGCCCGACTGCTGGGGCTGATGTGACTGGTCCGCCTGGTGAGGCTGGTGGGGCTGGGACTGCCGCTGCGCGATCTCGTCGCGGAACAGCGGGCGGTCGCCCTCGCCCTCCTGGCCGGTCGTCTGCGCCTCGAGCGCCGCGCGACGCTCCTCGCGCATCAGGGAGCGGCCGACCGGGTCCAGTTCGCGCGCGTCGTCCGGGACGTCGTAGCGGCTGTCGTCGAAGCCGAGCTCGGCCGCGGTGCGCAGCGGCTCCTTCTCGAAGGCGGGCTGCTGCGGAATCATCGTGGAGACGGTGAACTGGTCGAAGTCGGTGTTGCCCTGCTGACCGCCGCCACCGTGGGTGATGTTCTCCGGGAGCATGACCAGCGAGGTCGTGCCCGCCTGCTCGCCCGAGGGGCGCAGCTGCACGCGGATGCCGTGCCGGTCGGCGAGGCGGCCGACCACGAACAGGCCCATGCGCTGGGAGATCGCGGCGTCCACGGTCGGCGGGTTGGCCAGCTTGTGGTTGATGTCCGCGAAGTCCTCGGCGGTGAGGCCGATGCCCTTGTCGTGGATCTCGATCATGATGCGGCCGTCGGGGAGACGGGTCGCGGTGACGCGGACCTTGGTCTGCGGGGAGGAGAACGTCGTGGCGTTCTCGAGCAGCTCGGCGAGCGCGTGCACGAGGTCGGTGACCGCGCGGCCGTGGATGTCGGCCTCGGGCACGCCGGACAGTTCGACGCGCTCGTACTGCTCCACCTCGGAGGAGGCGGCACGGAGCACGTCGACCAGCGGGACCGGCTGGTCCCAGCGGCGGCCGGGCTCCTCGCCGGCGAGGACCAGCAGGTTCTCGCCGTTGCGGCGCATACGGGTCGCGAGGTGGTCCAGGCGGAAGAGGTTCTCCAGCTGGTCCGGGTCCGCCTCGTTGTTCTCCAGGTCGGTGATGAGGGTCAGCTGGCCCTCGATCAGGGACTGGTTGCGGCGCGACAGGTTGGTGAAGATCGCGTTGATGTTGCCGCGCAGGAGGGCCTGCTCGGCGGCGAGCCGGACCGCTTCCCGGTGGACCTGGTCGAAGGCGCGGGCGACCTCGCCGATCTCGTCACGGGTGTTGATCGGGATCGGCTGGACGCGGGTGTCCACCCGGCCCGGCTCGGTCCGCGAGAGCTGGTCGACCAGCATCGGCAGCCGCTGCTCGGCCACGTCGAAGGCGGCGGAGCGCAGCCGGCGCATCGAGCGGGACATCTGGCGGGCCATCATCCCGGCGATGATGAACGCGGCGAGCAGGGCGATGACGACGGCCGCGCCGATGATGAACGCCTGCTGCTTGGCGTCGGCGGCGATGCCGGAGGCCTCGGTCACGGCCTTGTCGGCGAGGTCCGACTCGATTCCGCGGTAGGCGTCGAACTTGGCGGTGTTGACCGCCCACCAGTTCTGGGCCGTCACGCCCTTCTGCGCGAGAGCGAGCCGGGCGCTGGGCTGGGTACTGGGCAGCGCCACGATGTCGCCGACCATCTCGGTGGTGTCGGCCGGCGGCGGGACGTAGCTCGGGTCCTTCGCCTTGGCGGCGGCGGCCTGCTTCTGGCCGTCCGTCTTCAGCTGCTTGATCGTGGCTTCGAGGTTCTTGAGGTCCTCGGGCGTACCGCCGCCCTTGTACTCCTCGATGGCGATGCCCTCGAGGTAGGCATAGCTGCCGAGCGCGGTGCGCTGCTTGGCGAAGCTCGTCACGGTCGGACCGGGCTTGACCAGCAGGTGCATACCGATGGAGCGCTCCAGGGAGAGCGCCGCCTTGGTGAGCGAGATCGCGTAGACCGTACGGCCGTAGCTGGTGATGTTGCCGGTGCCGAGACCCAGCTCGTTGGCGAACTCCATCAGCGGGTGCTGGATGGCGACGTAGCCCTCTTCGGTCGCCACGCCGGGCAGCTTGGAGGTGTAGGAGGCGGCACGCAGCTTGTCGAGGCCGCCTTCGACCTGGGTGAACTGCGCCATGCGGCGCTCCAGGCCCTCCTTGTGCGGCATGTTCTTGGCCGCGGCGTGGAACTCGTCGGCGGCGGCGTCCGTCGCCGCGCGGGCCTTGACGACCTTCGGGTCGTTCTTCTTGCCCTGGAGCAGGGGAGCGGCGGAGATGTCACGCTCGTCGACGAGGCGGTTGCCGTACGTCAGCGAGGCCTGGACGAGCCGTGCGGTGCTCTCGGCGTCCTCGGCCTCGTGCCAGGTGTCGATCGAGTTCTTCACCTGGAAGCCACCCATGACCAGGCCGACGAGCACCGGTATGAGCAGGATCGCGTTCAGCTTGGTGGGCACACGCCAGTTGCGCGGCGACATCCGGCCCCCCGACGGCTTCGGCACCGCCGTTTCGGCCGGGGCGGCCTGCGCCGCCGTGCGCGGCGGCGGGGTGAAGTTGCCCCGCGCCGATGCCGGCTCGGGACTGTTCTTGCTTCGCCTCACTCGACCAACAACCTCTCGGCGTCGGCACCTACGTTGTGCCGCTGTGTGTCTCCAGGCCCGTACCTACTGGGCAGTTCAGCGCATTCCAGCACGTCAGGAGGCGCACCTCCAAACAGTCGGAAGCGGAACCTCTCCGTGATGTATGCCCCAGATAAAACGGTCATAAAGAGCGAGCCCCGCCAAAAGGCGGGGCTCTTGTGAGCACAGTGGAACCGGGTGTGCGCGACGTGTGTCTGCACCCCCGGAATTCTCTGTCGAAACGTTATGAACACAGTGGCCCCGCGTGTCAAAGGCCACAGGGGCCACCGGAGGGTCTACGAAGGGCCTACGACAACTGCCGTACGGATCTAGCCACTTGGTGGCCGACTTCCGACTGTTCCCGTCTACTTGAGACGGGCCATCAGAGCGTGCTCCACCAGCGTGATCAGCGCACTCTTCGCATCCGCACGGTGTCGGGCGTCCGTCGTGATGATCGGGGTGTCGGGCCCGATCTGCAGCGCCTCCCGCACCTCTTCCGGGTTGTACGGCTGATGTCCGTCGAAGCCGTTGAGGGCGACGACGAACGGCAGGCCGGAGTTCTCGAAGTAGTCGACGGCCGGGAAGCAGTCGGCGAGGCGGCGCGTGTCCACGAGGACGACGGCGCCGATCGCGCCGCGCACCAGGTCGTCCCACATGAACCAGAAGCGGTCCTGGCCGGGCGTGCCGAACAGGTACAGGATCAGGTCCTGGTCGAGCGTGATGCGGCCGAAGTCCATGGCGACCGTCGTGGTCGTCTTGTCCCCGGTGTGCGTGAGGTCGTCGATACCGGCGCTGGCCGAGGTCATGACGGCCTCGGTGCGCAGCGGATTGATCTCGGAGACAGCGCCCACGAACGTGGTCTTGCCGACGCCGAAGCCACCGGCCACCACGATCTTGGCCGAAGTGGTCGACCGGGGAGCGGCCCCGGTGGCGCCGTCAGAGCTTGCGAAGTCCACTGAGCACCCTTTCGAGCAGAGTCACGTCCGGCGCGCCGCCGTTGTTCTCGTCGCCGCCTGGCTGGTGGATCGCGACGAGCCCGGCCTCGGCCAGGTCCGCGACGAGGATCCGGGCCACGCCGAGCGGCATCGACAGCAGGGCCGACACCTCGGCGACCGACTTCACCTCGCGGCACAGGTGGCAGATGCGCTGGTGCTCGGGGAGCAGCGTCACCAGGGCCGCCGGGTCGGCGGTCGTGCTGACGAGCGCCTCTATGGCGAGCTGGTAGCGCGGCCGGGTCCGGCCGCCGGTCATCGCGTACGGGCGGACCAGCGGCTGGTCGCCCTCAAAACCGTAGGCAGATTGTGCGGCTGCGCTGCCGTACGGATCGTGAGGAGCGGTGGGCGGGGTCATGGATCCTCCGGGCGGGACGGCAGGCCGAGAGCCTGGCGTCTGAGGGTGGGCCGGTGGGGGGATTGTGACGGCCATACGGTGACGGGACGCAGATCGGAAGGGGATTACGTGGCTTCTCTGGATTCCGGGGCGGGTGATGCACCAGACTTCAGGTGTGGCCGGGGTTACCGGCTGTCACCCTCATCAGTGCAGCAGGCTGCCCTGCAGCTCTGCGCGTAGATCCGGGGTGAGCACGGCGCCCGCCCGGTCGACGAGCAGCGCCATCTCGTACCCGACGAGACCGATGTCGCAATCCGGGTGCGCGAGCACGGCGAGCGATGATCCGTCGGAGACGGACATGATGAAAAGAAAGCCGCGCTCCATCTCCACGACCGTCTGATTGACCGGGCCGCCCTCGAAGATTCTCGAGGCCCCCGCGGTCAGTGAGGTCAGACCCGACGCGACGGCCGCCAGCTGATCCGCGCGATCGCGCGGAAAGCCCTCGGACATCGCGAGCAGCAGACCGTCCGCGGACACCACGACCGTGTGGGAGACCCCCGGCGTGTTGTCCACGAAGTTGGTGATCAACCAGTTCAGGTTCTGTGCCGCCTGGCTCATCTGGCTCAACTAACGCTCCTGCTGGTGAGTGGGGCGGGGGTAGCTGCCGGTCTGACCGGTGCCACCGGCCTGCCGGCCCTGCTGAATGCCCCTACGGAGATTGGTCAGCCGTCCGCGCACCTCGTCGGGCGCGCGTGAGACCTGAGGGCCGGTCTGGTTCTGCTGCTGCTCCTGGGCCGTGCCCGCCACGAGGTTCGCGCGCGGCACACGACGCGGCAGACCCGAGACGGTGACGCCGCCCGCGGCGGGCTTGCGCACCCGCTCGGCCTGACGCATCAGCTCGTCGTTCGGGGACTGCCGCCAGTTCGCCTGGTTCTGCCCGGAGTCGGGGGTGGCGGGCGCCGACGGTGCCTGCGCACGCCGCGGAGCCTGCTGGGGGGCGGCCTGCTGAGGGCCGCGCTGCGGCAGGGGGCGTCCCTGCAGCCCGTTCTGCTGGTCCTGGCCCTGGTTCTGCTGCGGGCCCTGACCCTGTCCCTGGGCCTGCTGGCCGTGGAACCAGTTCGTCTCCAGCGTGTCGTACAGCGGCGTACGACCGTCGCCGGGACCGGTGGCCGGCGGCAGGTACTCCTGCTGCTGCGGCTGCACCGGCATGCCCTGGTCCTGCCCGGCCGGACGCGGCACGGGCGGGAAGTCCTGCCCACCGCCACGCTGACGCGGAGCCGAGGGACGCTCGTACTGCCCCGTGCTCATCGGGTCCTGCGCCTGGCCGTACTGACCGGTGGCGGACGGGTCCTGGGGACGCCCGTACTGCCCGCTGTCGGAGGGGCCCTGCAACTGGCTGTACTGCCCGGTGCTGTGGGACGGCTCCTGCGGCAGGCCGTACTGGCCGGTGCCGGACGGTTCCTGCGGACGCTCGTACTGCCCGGTGTTCGACGGGTCCTGGAACTGGCTGTACTGGCCGGTGCCGGACGGTTCCTGCGGACGCTCGTACTGGCCGGTGCCGGACGGGTCCTGCTGCCGGCCGTACTGGCCCAGGTCCGACGGGTCCTGCGGACGCTCGAACTGGCCGGTGCCGGACGGGTCCTGACGGTTCGGCAGGCCGTTGTCCCGGAAGCCGTTGCCGCCGCCCTGGCCGCCGTTCCCGTTCGGGATGCCGCCGAAGACGTCCGAGCGGACGAACTGGCCGGTGCCCTGGTCCTGGCCGGACCGGGGTGCGGGCGGCGGCGCGTCGTAGTCGGGGCGGGCGAACTCGGCCGTGGACCCCGGGCCCTGGCGGTCGTCCTGGACCCGCGGGAACTGCGACGTCGAGTCCGGCTCGTCGTGACCGCGCGGCGCGTCGAGGTGCGGCTGCGCGTTCTCGTCGCTCCAACTCGGCACGCGGGGCTGCGGGTTGCCGCCCGGCAGCTCGGCACGCGGACCACCGCGCGGAGGCAGCACCGGACGGCGCCGGCCCTGCTTCTCGGCGGGGTCGTTGTGCGTGCGCTGCTGCGGCGCGACGGGACCCTGCCCGGCGCCGTTGAAGGCACCGGTGCCCGAACCGGTCGGGGCCTGCGGGTTCTGCTGGGCCTGCGGGTTCTGCTGGGCGCGCGCGGGCAGCGGGGCCTGCGGGCGCTGGGGTGCCTGCGGGTTCTGCGGGCCGCGCTGCTGCCCGGAGTCACGCGGACCCTGCGGGTTCTGCGGACCCTGAGGGCTTTGCGGACCCTGCGGGTTCTGCGGGCCGAGGTTGAAGCCGCCGTCCCGGGCGGGCAGCGCCGGCCGGGGGCCACCGCCACCGGCACCGACCTGCGGCCGCGCCGCACCCGGCCCGGCGTTGAGCCGGCCCGCCGTGCCGCCGCCGCTGGGCGCGACACCGCGCCGTGCGGCACCGGCACCGGCCGCGGCCTGCGCGGCGGCCGGACCGCCACCGCCGGGGCCCGCCTGGCTGCCGGGAATTTTCTTGCCGCCCTGGGCGACATCGACGGGCAGCATGACCAGCGCGGTCGTACCACCGGAGTCGGAGGGGCGGAGCTGGATGCGGATGCCGTGGCGCTGCGACAGGCGGCCGACCACGAACAGACCCATGCGGCGCGAGACCGACACGTCCACGGTGGGCGGCGAGGCGAGCCGCTCGTTGATCGCGGCGAGGTCCTCGGGGGAGAGGCCGATACCGGTGTCGTGGATCTCGATCAGGACGCGGCCGTCGGGCAGCGCGTGACCGGTCACCTTCACCTTGGTCTGCGGCGAGGAGAACGATGTCGCGTTCTCCAGCAGCTCGGCGAGCAGGTGCACGAGGTCGTTGACGACGCGGCCGGCGACCTCGGTCGCGGGGACCGAGGCGAGCTCGATGCGCTCGTACTGCTCCACCTCGGACGCGGCGGCACGCAGCACGTCGACGAGCGGCACGGGCCGCGTCCAGCGGCGGCCCGGCTCCTCACCGGCGAGGACGAGGAGGTTCTCGCCGTTCCGGCGCATACGGGTCGCGAGGTGGTCGAGCTTGAACAGCGAGGAGAGCTGGTCGGGGTCGGCCTCGCGGGACTCCAGCTCGGAGATGAGCGAGAGCTGGCGCTGGATAAGACCCTGGGAGCGGCGCGAGAGGTTGGTGAACATCGCGTTGACGTTGCCCCGCAGGAGGGCCTGCTCGGCGGCGAGACGGACGGCCTCGCGGTGCACCTCGTCGAAGGCCCCGGCCACCTGGCCGATCTCGTCCCGGGAGTGCACACCGACCGACTCGACGGAGGTGTCGACGTCCTGCGGGTCCGACTCGGAGAGCTGCTTGACCAGCTCGGGCAGGCGGTCCTGGGCGACCCTGGTCGCGGTGTCCTGGAGCCGGCGCAGCGAGCGGATCATGGAGCGGGCCACGACGAACGCGCCGACGAGGGAGACGCCGAGCACGATCAGGATCAGCGCACCGTTGATGATCGCGGACTGCTCGGAGGAGTTGCGCAGCTCACGGGCCTGCTGCTCCATCTGGTTGAGCAGCGTCAGCTCGATCTTGGACATCTCCTGGATACGGGAGCTGTCCGCGTCGACCCAGTCCTTGTAGGAGCGCTTGTCCTGGGTCTTGATGCCGTCCGACTTGGCCAGCACGCGCTCGGCGTAGTTGTCCGCCGCCTTGATGGTGGCGTTGTTCTCGTCGAGGGGCTTGAGCAGTTCCTGCGCGTCGACCTCGCCGTAGACGCTGCGGAACGAGTCGAGCTGCGAGGCCTGGTTCTCGGACGCCGCGAGCGCGTACTGGCGGTCCGTCTCCGTGATCGAGCCGAACGTCGAGCTGTTGGGCGGCAGCGCGGCGGCGATGACGGCGCGCTGCTCGGACGCGTACTCCTTGGCCGAGGAGAACGCCGCCAGGGCGCGGGTCCGCTGGATCATCTCGGGGCTGCTGGTCGCCTGCGCCATGTCGGTCGACAGGGAGAGCAGCTGCTCGACGATGCGGGCGTACGCCTCGACCGTCTGCGACGAGTTGGTCTTGGCGGCGTAGGAGCCCTGCCGGATCTTGTTGAGGTTGATCAGCTCGTGGGCGATCTGCACGGCGTGCTCACGCACACCGTTGAGGCTGCCTGAGCCGCTGTCGCCCTCGATGTCGGTCGTGCTCTGCAGGAACGTGTCACGGGCGCGGTTGGTCTTCTCGCGCGCCGCCTTGATGCTGAAGTCGCCGGTCGCCTTCGGGTTGTTCGACAGCGGCCCCGCCGACTGGTCGCGCTCCTCCTGGAGCGCCGACGCCAGGTCGGTGGCCTGCTTGGTCATCTCGGTGAGCAGCTTCATGTTGTCGAGCTGCTGGATGTCGTCCAGGGACTCCGAGATACGCAGGGCGCCGAGGGAGGTCGCGGCGACCACGGGCAGCGTGAGGAGTGCGACCAGACGGGTCGAGATGCGCCAGTTGCGCAGCGCTATTCGGGGGCCGGGCCCGGTGGGCGTCTTCGGCTTGGCCGGGGCGGGCGCCGGCGTGGTCGGACCGCCGGACACGGAGCGCCCGTCGCGCTCACCCGTCTCGACGGACGCCGTGCGCCCCGGGTTCTGGGCGTGCGGGGGCTGGGAGCCGCCTGATATCGGACCGGTCCCGCCGCGCGGCTCCGGCTCCGCCGCAGCGCTGCCATCCCTGTTCTTACGTCCCTGCACTAGCGTCGCAACCTCTGGACCAGGCGTCCCTTCCGCATACGCGGGCAGGACGGTGTCGGCGTAGTTCGAAGGGCGACCTGAAACGCCCCCCTGTGGTCGTGAGTGACCGGCGCTGGCTCCCCTCCCCGTCGCAGCTCGGCGCTGCACGCGCCTCTGTGCACCGGTTCCATCCCGCGACGGTCCCGGGAATTTCAGCACAGTGCAGGATCTCCAACAAGGCCCGAGGGATGCGCTGTGCCTCCTGTGACCCGGTGTGAGGAGAGGGTAACGAGACGTAGAAAGTGATCTAGGGGAAACCGGGCATTCGCGGACGTTCCTCGTACGGTCGGGGGGTGTCCCAGTCGCGACGATCGGGAGCGGAATGGTGGCTTCAGTGGTGCAATGTCCGTTTCCCGAGGGCGAGTTCGTGGCCCGAAGTGCCCCATTTGAGAGGGCGCTCGTGAGCAAACTCACATGTCGGCGATCATTACTTCCCGGCTTTCGGCGGGAATCAGATGTTTAGCCTGACGCTTTACAGGGACGGCCCAACCGACAACCGAGAAGGTTCAAGAGCGCAGCCATGAAGACGACGACGATGTTCCTCCACCTCGCCAACCCGCGGCGCACCACGCTGGCGCACCTCAAGGACGCCGAGGAGATCCAGGCCGCGCCGCTCCTGCCGGAGCACACCCTCGAGCTGCCGACGAACACGGCCAACCCGAAGCGCACCATCCTCATGGAGAAGCCGCAGCAGACCGTGGCGTAGTCCTTATAGGGACACCGCGCCAGGGGCGCCGCGTTAGCCTGGAGCGGTCACATCCCACCCGGGCCCAACGCAAGATTGAGGGGCGCAGCCACCCGTGCGCATCGCCAGATTCTCCATCGACGGGAACGTCGCCTTCGGCGCGGTCGAGGGCGACAAGCCAGACGAGCTCGTCCTCGACATCATCAAGGGCATCCCCTTCGCGGACTTCGAGCTGTCCGGCACGAAGGTCCCGCTGAGCAAGGTCCGGCTGCTGCCGCCCGTGCTCCCGAACAAGGTGATCGCCTTCGGCCGCAACTACGCGGAGCACGCCAAGGAGCTGGGCAACGAGGTCCCCGACGCCCCCTTCGCCTTCTTCAAGCCGTCGACGTCCGTGATCGGCACCGGCGACGAGATCCAGTACCCCTCGTTCTCGCAGGAGCTGCACCACGAGGCGGAGCTGGCTGTCGTCATCGGCCGCATGTGCCGCGAGGTCCCGCCCGAGCGCGTCAACGACGTGATCCTCGGCTACACCGCCGCGAACGACGTGACCGCCCGTGACGTACAGAAGCGCGAGAAGCAGTGGGCCCGCGCCAAGGGCTTCGACACCTCCTGCCCGCTGGGCCCCTGGGTGGAGACGGACCTGGACGTGGCGGCCGCCTCCGACCTCGGCATCCAGTGCACGGTCAACGGGCAGCAGCGCCAGCTCGGCTCCACGTCCCAGATGATCACGTCCATTGCGGACCTGATCGCCAACATCTCCGAGGCAATGACCCTCCTCCCCGGCGACGTCATCCTCACGGGCACCCCCGAAGGGGTCGGCCCCCTGCAGATCGGCGACGAGGTCGCCGTCAGCATCGAAGGCATCGGCACTCTCACCAACAAGGTTGTCAAGCGTGGCTAGCGCACCCGTACGCGTCCGTTTCTGTCCGTCCCCCACCGGTAACCCGCATGTGGGACTGGTCCGCACCGCCCTGTTCAACTGGGCCTTCGCGCGCCACAACAAGGGCACCCTGGTCTTCCGTATCGAGGACACCGACGCGGCCCGCGACAGCGAGGAGTCGTACGACCAGCTCCTCGACTCGATGCGCTGGCTCGGCTTCGACTGGGACGAGGGCCCCGAGGTCGGCGGCCCGCACGCGCCGTACCGCCAGTCGCAGCGCATGGACCTCTACAAGGATGTCGCGCAGAAGCTCCTCGACGCCGGCCGCGCCTACTACTGCTACTGCTCCACGGAGGAGCTGGACGCCCGCCGCGACGCGGCCCGCGCCGCCGGCAAGCCGTCCGGCTACGACGGCCACTGCCGCGAGCTGACCGCCGAGCAGAAGCAGGCGTACGAGACGGAGGGCCGCAAGCCCATCGTGCGCTTCCGGATGCCCGACGAGACGATCACCTTCACGGACCTGGTCCGGGGAGACATCACGTACGAGCCGGAGAACGTACCGGACTACGGCATCGTCCGCGCGAACGGCGCCCCGCTGTACACGCTGGTCAACCCGGTCGACGACGCGCTGATGGAGATCACCCACGTCCTGCGCGGCGAGGACCTGCTCTCCTCGACCCCCCGCCAGATCGCCCTGTACGCGGCGCTGGCGGACCTGGGCATCGCCAAGCAGACCCCGCTCTTCGGCCACCTCCCGTACGTCATGGGCGAGGGCAACAAGAAGCTCAGCAAGCGCGACCCGCAGGCGTCGCTGAACCTCTACCGCGAGCGCGGCTTCCTCCCCGAGGGCCTGCTCAACTACCTCTCCCTGCTCGGCTGGTCGCTCGCCGCCGACCGCGACATCTTCTCGATCGACGAGATGGTGGCGGCCTTCGACATCGCCGACGTGCAGCCGAACCCGGCCCGCTTCGACCTCAAGAAGTGCGAGTCGATCAACGGCGACCACATCCGGATGCTCGACCCCAAGGACTTCGCGGCCCGCTGCGAGCCCTGGCTGAAGGCCCCGGTCGCGCCCTGGGCCCCGGAGGACTTCGACGAGGCGAAGTGGGCGGCGATCGCCCCGCACGCCCAGACCCGTCTCAAGGTCCTCTCCGAGATCACCGACAACGTCGACTTCCTGTTCCTCCCGGAGCCGGCCGTCGACGAGGCCAGCTGGACCAAGGCCATGAAGGAGGGCTCCGACGCCCTCCTGCGCACGGCCCGCGAAAAGCTGGAGTCGGCGGACTGGACGTCCCCGGAGTCCCTCAAGGAAGCGGTCCTGGCGGCGGGCGAGGCCCACGGCCTCAAGCTCGGCAAGGCCCAGGCCCCGGTCCGCGTCGCGGTCACCGGCCGCACGGTCGGCCTCCCGCTCTTCGAGTCCCTGGAGATCCTGGGCAAGGACAAGGCGCTGACCCGCATCGACGCGGCCCTGGCGAAGCTCGCCGCGTAAGTACGCAAACGCGCTTGAGGGGGGCGGATTTAGCCCCCCTCAAGCGCGTTTGCGCCAGCCGCTCAGGCCTTGGCGTTGACCCAACTTCCACAGCTGAACGGGGTGCCGTTCGAGCCGTCGGCCAGGCACGAGCGAATCTGCAGGCTCTTACCTTCGGTGAAGTTGAGGTTCCACGACTTCGTCACGCCGAAGCCGCCACCGTTGTAGTACTCGTGGATGGTGGAGCCGGGGCTGTACCTCCACTCGGCCACCGAACCGTGGCCGTCCTGCCACTGGTCGGAACTCTGGAGGTGGTCCCCCTCCTCCCAGAACCACGCTATCGACGCGCCGGTCGAATTCTTGACGTTGTTGGAGGTCCCGGCCAGGGCCGGCGTCGAGGTGGCGACCATGAGCGTCGCCGCGGCTGCCAGGCCGCCGACGGCCAGCTGAATGCGCTTACGGGCTGTCGCGTTCTTCATCAAGACTTTAACTCCCCGTTGCTCGGGCTTAGTTGACCCGCGCATGCTAGAAGATCTCCGGTCCGCGTGCCGGGAAATAGCGCTGAGTACGATCGGCCGGTGACTCTCAAGGCCATCGTCTGGGACATCGACGACACGATCTTCGACTACGCCACCGCCGACACGGCCGGCATGCGCGCCCACCTCACCGTCGAGGGGCTGACCGACACCTTCGGCACGGTCGAGCGGGCCCTCGCCCACTGGAAGACGCTGACCCGCGAGCACTGGGCCCGCTTCGAGGCGGGTGAGACCGACTGGGAGGGCCAGCGCAGGGACCGGGTGCGCGCCTTCGTGGGGCGGGCGCTGGACGACGTGAGCGCCGACGCGTGGTTCACCCGCTATCTCGGCCACTACGAAGCGGCCTGGAGCCTGTTCCCGGACGCCGTGCCCGCCCTCGACACCCTCGCCGCCGGCTACCGGCACGCGGTCCTGTCCAACTCCTCGCTCCACAACCAGGACCGCAAGCTCCGCGTCCTCGGCGTTCGCGACCGCTTCGAGACACTTCTCTGCGCGGCCGAGCTGGGTGTCGCCAAGCCGGAAGCTGCCGCTTTCCACGCGGTGTGCGAGGAGCTCGGTCTGGCGCCGCACGACGTCGCGTACGTGGGTGACCAGCCGGACACCGACGCGCGCGGAGCGGTCGAGGCGGGGCTGACCGGCATCTGGCTCGACCGCGCCGGGACCGGCGGCCGGCCCGAGCTCGTCCGGATCACCGGTCTTGAACAGTTGCCCCCGCTGCTGGCCCGGGATACCCGTTTTGGAGCGCCGGACTCCTTCGGGTAATGTTCTTCCTGCGCCGAGGGAAGCGAGCCGAAAGGCCGGGACCCGGAAGCGCAAGCCGAGCAAGAACCCCCCCCAGGGGTTCGCGTTTTGGTGGCCTATGGTGTAATTGGCAGCACGACGGTTTCTGGTTCCGTTAGTCTAGGTTCGAGTCCTGGTAGGCCAGCTCGCAGAGCTTATCTGCAACCGTGGATTCCAGATCCACATGCCCCCGTTGTGTAGCGGCCTAGCACGCTGCCCTCTCACGGCAGTAGCGCCGGTTCGAATCCGGTCGGGGGTACAGATCCTTCCCGCGAGGACGGTACGGGTAGCACCCTCCGACCATGCGGTGACAATATCCGGCTGGCGCCGGGTGGAGGATCGCTAGGGCCCCCGTTGTGTAGCGGCCTAGCACGCTGCCCTCTCACGGCAGTAGCGCCGGTTCGAATCCGGTCGGGGGTACTGTTCGGACCGCATTGGTCTGGACCACTATGGCCTATGGTGTAATTGGCAACACTACGGTTTCTGGTACCGTCATTCTAGGTTCGAGTCCTGGTAGGCCAGCTCGCAGAGCTCATCTGCAACCGCGGATCTGATCCGCAAGGCCCCCGTTGTGTAGCGGCCTAGCACGCCGCCCTCTCAAGGCGGTAGCGCCGGTTCGAATCCGGTCGGGGGTACACAAGACGAAGAGGCCCTTCCCCTCGCGGGAAGGGCCTCTTCGCGTAGGGCGATGAGCGGCCGGACACAACTCCGGCCGGTCGCTGCGGCGTTGAAGCGACCGGCCGGAACTGGCAGAAGAGTAAGGCGACTTGTGCGTCAGCCCGTGCGGCGCAGGGCCTCGGAGAGGCGCCCCGCGGCATCGATCACGGCCTGGGCGTGCATGCGCCCCGGGTGGCGCGTCAGGCGCTCGATGGGGCCGGAGACCGAGACGGCGGCCACCACGCGGTTCGACGGGCCGCGCACCGGCGCGGAGACGGACGCGACGCCCGGCTCCCGCTCGCCGATCGACTGGGCCCAGCCGCGGCGGCGCACACCCGACAGGGCCGTCGCCGTGAAGCGGGCGCCCTGGAGACCGCGGTGCAGGCGCTCCGGCTCCTCCCAGGCCATCAGGATCTGCGCGGACGAACCCGCCTTCATCGTGAGCGTCGAACCGACCGGGACCGTGTCCCGAAGGCCGGACAGGCGCTCCGCCGCGGCGACACAGATGCGCATGTCGCCCTGGCGGCGATAGAGCTGCGCGCTCTCGCCCGTGACGTCCCGCAGATGTGTGAGCACCGGGCCCGCGGTCGCGAGCAGGCGGTCCTCGCCGGCCGCCGCAGAGAGCTCCGCGAGACGCGGGCCGAGAATGAAACGGCCCTGCATGTCACGCGCCACCATGCGGTGGTGCTCCAGAGCCACCGCGAGGCGGTGAGCCGTGGGTCTTGCCAGTCCGGTGGCCGCTACTAGTCCTGCGAGGGTCGCGGGCCCGGACTCCAGAGCGCCCAGGACAAGGGCTGCCTTGTCCAGAACGCCGACGCCGCTACTGTTGTCCATGCGTCGATACTCCCGTCTCACTCTGTGAAACGCAAGTTCAATTTCCCGTGGAACTTGCCACTCTGTACGGACACCGGCCCGTGGACCAACGGGCCCGGCGGCCGACGTCCGGTACGAGGGGTACGAACGACGGCGATCCGAATCTCTAGTAGGGCCGGCGCGGCTGGTCGGTCGAAGGGAAAGCGATGGGTAGGACACTCGCGGAGAAGGTCTGGGACGACCACGTCGTCCGGCGCGCCGAGGGCGAGCCCGATCTCCTCTTCATCGATCTGCACCTGCTGCACGAGGTGACCAGCCCGCAGGCCTTCGACGGCCTCCGGCAGGCCGGGCGCCGGGTGCGGCGCCTCGATCTCACCATCGCCACCGAGGATCACAACACCCCGACCCTCGACATCGACAAGCCGATCGCCGACCCGGTCTCGCGCGTACAGCTGGAGACGCTGCGCAAGAACGCGGCCGAGTTCGGCGTACGTCTGCACTCCCTGGGCGACGTCGAGCAGGGCGTCGTGCACGTGGTGGGACCGCAGCTGGGCCTGACCCAGCCCGGCACCACGGTGGTCTGCGGCGACTCGCACACCTCCACCCACGGCGCGTTCGGCGCGCTGGCCTTCGGTATCGGCACCTCGCAGGTCGAGCACGTGCTCGCCACGCAGACCCTGCCGATGGCCCGCCCGAAGACCATGGCGATCACGGTCGACGGCGAACTGCCCGACGGCGTCACGGCCAAGGACCTGATCCTGGCGATCATCGCGAAGATCGGCACCGGCGGCGGCCAGGGCTACATCCTGGAGTACCGCGGCTCCGCCATCGAGAAGCTCTCGATGGAAGCCCGCATGACCATCTGCAACATGTCGATCGAGGCCGGCGCCCGCGCGGGCATGATCGCCCCCGACGCGACCACGTTCGACTACCTCGAGGGCCGCGTCCACGCGCCCGAGGGCGAGGACTGGGACGCCGCGGTCGCGTACTGGAAGACGCTGCGCACCGACGACGACGCGGTCTTCGACGCCGAGGTGTTCATCAAGGCCGAGGAACTCTCCCCGTTCGTCACCTGGGGTACCAACCCCGGCCAGGGTGCTCCGCTTTCGGCGTCCGTCCCCGACCCTGCTTCGTACGAAGACGCTTCGGAGCGCTACGCCGCCGAGAAGGCCCTTGAGTACATGGGACTGAGCGCCGGGCAGGCGCTGCGCGACATCAAGGTCGACACCGTCTTCGTAGGTTCCTGCACCAACGGCCGTATCGAGGACCTGCGCGCCGCCGCCGAGATCGTCGGGGGCCGCAAAGTCGCCGACGGCGTACGGATGCTGGTCGTGCCCGGCTCCGCGCGGGTGGGCCTCCAGGCCGTGTCCGAGGGTCTGGACAAGGTCTTCAAGGAGGCCGGCGCCGAGTGGCGGCACGCGGGCTGCTCCATGTGCCTGGGCATGAACCCGGACCAACTCGCCCCCGGCGAGCGCTCCGCGTCCACCTCCAACCGCAACTTCGAGGGCCGGCAGGGCAAGGGCGGCCGTACGCACCTGGTCTCGCCCCAGGTCGCCGCCGCCACCGCCGTGCTGGGCCATCTGGCCTCCCCGGCCGACCTGTCCGACGCCGACGCCCGTACGCCCGCTGGAGTCTGATCAGCCATGGAAGCTTTCACCACACACACCGGCCGGGCCGTCCCGCTGCGCCGCAGCAATGTCGACACCGACCAGATCATCCCTGCTCACTGGCTCAAGAAGGTGACCCGGGACGGGTTCGAGGACGGGCTGTTCGAGGCCTGGCGCAAGGACCCCGAGTTCGTGCTCAACAAGCCGGAGCGCGAGGGCGCCACGGTGCTGGTGGCCGGCCCGGACTTCGGTACCGGTTCCTCCCGTGAGCACGCGGTGTGGGCGCTGCAGAACTACGGGTTCAAGGCCGTCATCTCCGCCCGGTTCGCCGACATCTTCCGGGGCAACTCCCTCAAGAACGGTCTGCTGACCGTGGTCCTGGACCAGAAGATCGTGGACGCGCTCCAGGATCTGGTGGAGAAGGACCCGCAGGCGCAGATCACGGTCGATCTGGAGGAGCGCGAGGTGCGCGCCGAGGGCATCACCGCCTCCTTCGAGCTCGACGAGAACTCCCGCTGGCGGTTGCTGAACGGGCTCGACGACATCAGCATCACGCTGAGCAACGAGGCCGACATCGCCGCCTACGAGGCGAAGCGCCCCGCGCACAAGCCGCAGACCACTCAGGTCTGAGCCGCCCGCCGAGCCCGACCCGGCCGGTCTGATCCGCTGCCGGGCAAGGCTCATTCAGGCCACATCCGCAGGCCTCGTACCCCCAATCGTGCAACGGTTGGGGGTACTTCCGTGTCCGGCTCCGAACGCCCCCGAGAGGCCCCTCCCGGCGGGCTCCGGCTTCCCTCAACTCCCTTGGTTACCAGGGGTGTTCCCGGGGTACGCGAGTCTCGGCGCTGCTCCGGACGAGCACGCTACGCAGGGGCTCAGCAGGCCCTTGTGGGGCGGGAGTTACCCCCTGCGGAGGCGACAACTCGCCCCAGATGGCACAATCTGTGCATGGAACACGACGGCCAACTCCAGATGTACGTGGCGGTCGCGAACCAACTCAAGGAAGCGCACGCCCGAGTGCGCGCACTGCAAGTCCCGGAGGGCGTACGGATGGCGCTGACCCGGAAGCTGCTGGCCATTACGGCCGCGGCCAAACATGATCTCGCCGGTGCGGCCAGACGTCTGGAGCGATTCGGTGCGGACCTCGACGACTTCGAAGAGGGCTCCGGCACTGAAGAGGAACTCTGAGACGGCCGAGTTCGTTGCGGCACAAGGGTGATTAGCCCGTTTCGTGTTTGATTTGCGGTATATATCTGCCTAACGTGCGAAAAAGCCGGGCCGAAAAAGATTCGTTCCGGCAATGTCTCCGAAGGGGAAGACGTGAACAAGGCGCAGCTCGTAGAAGCGATTGCCGACAAGGTCGGCGGCCGTCAGCAGGCCGCCGACGCCGTCGACGCGGTACTCGACGCCGTCGTCCGTGCCGTGGTCAACGGTGACCGCGTTTCGGTCACCGGCTTCGGTTCGTTCGAGAAGGTGGACCGTCCGGCCCGTTACGCCCGCAACCCGCAGACCGGCGAGCGCGTCCGGGTCAAGAAGACGTCGGTCCCGCGTTTCCGCGCCGGTCAGGGCTTCAAGGACCTCGTCGCGGGCTCGAAGAAGCTCCCCAAGAACGACGTCGCGGTCAAGAAGGCGCCCAAGGGCAGCCTGACGGGCGCCGCTTCGGCGACGGTCAAGAAGGCCGCGGCCAAGAAGACGACGGCCAAGAAGGCCGCCGCCAAGAAGGCGACGCCGGCGAAGAAGTCCGCCGCCACCGCCAAGAAGACGACGGCGGCAGCGGCGAAGAAGACCACCGCCACCGCCAAGAAGGCGTCTCCCGCCAAGAAGGCGGCCACGGCGACGAAGGCCACGGCCAAGAAGGCGACCCCGGCCAAGAAGGCGGCCACCGCCAAGAAGGCCACGGCGAAGAAGACCGCGCCCGCCAAGAAGGCCACGGCCAAGAAGGCGCCCGCCAAGAAGTCGACCGCGCGCAAGACCACCGCCAAGAAGGCCACCGCCCGCAAGAAGTAAGGCACCCGCCTTCTTCTTGGGCGTACGCCACAAGGCTGCTCACGCGCCGGGCCGGGCTCCCCTCGGGGAGCCCGGCCCGCGGCATGTCTCGAGGCAGCTCAGAAGGTCTGCAGGGTCACGAGCGCGATCTGCCGTGCCGCACCCTCGCCCTGGACCTCGATACGCACCCGCTGGCCGGGGCGCAGCAGGCGCAGCCCGCCCGCGTCGAAGGCGGCGGCGTCGAACGGCAGCGGCGTGCCGTCGTCCAGAAGAACGCTGCCGGAGCGGGAATCGGAGTCGTACGTGTACGCGGTGGCCTGCATACAGGCAGCGTACTCAGTCCAACGTCAGCAGCCCCGCCGAGGCATTCGCGGTGTACGGGCCCACGCCCATGGTCAGTGCCGTGCGCAGATCATCGCCGGTGTCGACGTCCTGGCGTACGGAATCGACGCCCTCGGCGACGAGTTCCACGGCGCCGGACGCCGTGTGCCGGGCGCGGGAGGCCACGCCGAATGCGGGAAGCAATTCCGCACCGGGAGCGGCGGACAGCAGTGTGGTGCCGATTCCGGCGGCATCGGGCAGAAATGCCCGGGGAAAAGCGGCGGCCGCGCCGAGAACACGGGCCAATTCGACGGGACGCAGCGCCGGCAGATCCGCGTTCAGCGCAACCACGGGCGCGGCCGGGGCCGAGGCGCGTACGAACGCGGCTCCGTGCGCCAGAGCGGCGTTGAGACCCGCTCCGGGCGAGTCGGGGACGATGCGGGCGCCGAGCGCCGCCAGTTCACGTTCCGCCAGGGCGTCGTCCGTGACGACCACCACATCGCCGACCGCGTCGCAGGCCCGCGCGGCGGCCACGGTGTCCTGCGCGAACGCAAGGGCCAGGCCCGGGCGCAGGCCCCCGGCCGCGGGCGCCAGCCTGCTCTTGGCCCGCACCAGCGGTTTCAGCGGTATCACCAGGGTCCACTGCACGCGCCCATTGTGACGCGTGCTCGAGGTGCGACCGTGCGTAAGGCCAGGTGTGCGAGGTCCGTACAGGGGCGGTGGCGCGCGACGGGCGGGCGTACGGTGTTCTCGACAGACCGGTGGCCTGGGGCGACACTTGTGCGGCCCGACGGGATCCCACCTGCCAGGTCCTAGAGGAAGGTGTCCGAGTGTCCCGCCGCAGAATCGGCTTCTGGTACCGCTTCGCAGCGGTCCTCTGCAAACCGCCCCTGGTGGTTCTGTTCAAGCGGGACTGGCGCGGAATGGAGAACATTCCTGCCGACGGCGGATTTATCACCGCGGTGAACCACAATTCGCATCTGGACCCGTTCCTCTACGCCCACTATCAGTACAACAGTGGACGAGTGCCGCGATTCCTCGCCAAGCACGGCCTCTTCAGGAAGGGCTTCGTGGGGGCCGCGATGCGCGGCACCGGGCAGATTCCCGTCTATCGCGAGTCCACGAACGCGCTGAGCGCCTTCCGTGCCGCGATCGACGCCGTCGAGCGCGGAGAGTGTGTCGCCTTCTATCCAGAAGGAACGCTTACCCGGGATCCCGAGCTGTGGCCCATGGCCGGTAAGACGGGCGTCGCGCGCGTCGCACTGCAGACGCAGTGCCCGGTCATTCCCGTCGGCCAGTGGGGCGCCACCGAGGCACTCGCGCCCTATGCGAAGAAACCGCATTTCTTTCCGCGCAAGACGCACCATGTCCTGGCCGGCGAGCCCGTCGACCTGACGCGTTTCTACGACAAGGAAATGACGCCGGACCTTCTGAAGGAGGCGACCGAGGTCATCATGACCGAGATCACTTCCCTGGTGGCGGAGCTGCGCGGCGAGCAGGCTCCGCAGAAGCGTTACGACCCGCGTGAGGCGCGTATCGAGCAGCGCCGCAAGTCGCAGGCGCAGAGCGGCAGTTCGGAGGAGAGCAAGTGACCCGACCTGTGAAGACCGCGGTATTCGGGACCGGTTCCTGGGGCACGGCGTTCGCCATGGTGCTCGCGGACGCGGGCTGCGACGTCACGCTCTGGGGCCGCCGTGCCGAACTGGCCGACGCCATCAACTCGACCCACACGAACCCGGATTACCTGCCCGGTGTGGAGCTCCCGGCGACTGTGCGGGCCACGGCCGACGTGGCCGAGGCCGCCGCGGACGCCGACTTCACCGTCCTCGCCGTGCCGTCGCAGACGCTGCGCGGCAACCTCGCCGAATGGGCGCCGCTGCTCGCCCCCGACACCGTGCTCGTCTCGCTGATGAAGGGCGTCGAGCTGGGTTCGGCCATGCGGATGAGCGAGGTCATCGAGGACGTCACCAAGGTCGGCGAGGACCGCATCGCGATCGTCACCGGCCCGAACCTGGCCCGGGAGATCGCCGCCCGCCAGCCCGCCGCCGCGGTCGTCGCCTGCCGCGACGAAGCCGTCGCCCAGCGCCTCCAAGTCGCCTGCCACACCCCGTACTTCAGGCCGTACACCAACACCGACGTGGTCGGCTGCGAACTCGGCGGCGCCGTCAAGAACGTCATCGGGCTCGCCGTCGGCATCGCCGACGGCATGGGCCTGGGCGACAACACGAAGGGCTCGCTCATCACGCGCGGCCTCGCGGAGACGACCCGCCTCGGGCACGCGATGGGCGCCGACCCGCTCACCTTCTCCGGGCTCGCGGGCCTCGGCGACCTCGTCGCCACCTGCTCGTCGCCGCTCTCCCGCAACCACACCTTCGGCACGAACCTCGGCAAGGGCATGACGCTGGAGGAGACCATCGCGGTCACCAAGCAGACCGCCGAGGGCGTCAAGTCCTGCGAGTCCGTGCTCGACCTGGCACGCCGCCACGGCATCGACATGCCGATCACGGAGACGGTCGTCGGCATCGTCCACGAGGGGAAGCCGCCGGTCGTCGCCCTCAAGGAGCTCATGTCGCGCTCCGCCAAGCCCGAGCGACGCTGAGCGACGGCGGCGCGGCTTGGCTCTGTTCGGCGCTGACTCCCGTACTACCAGCAGGTACGCTCAACGCGATATGAGCAGCGAGAACCTCCCCCAGAGCCCTGCGCCTTCCGTGCCCTCGGTGTCTTCGGTGTCCTCCGCGACCTCTGAGAGTGGTGCGAGCGGGCAGAAGCCGCGTGTCGCCGTCGTCTTCGGTGGCCGGAGCTCCGAGCACGGCGTCTCCGTCGTCACCGCCGGCGCCGTGCTGCGCGCCATCGACCGCTCCAAGTACGACGTGCTGCCCATCGGCATCACCCGCGAGGGCCGTTGGGCGCTGACGTCGGACGACCCCGAGCGCATGGCGATCACCGACCGCAAGGTGCCGGACGTCGCCGATCTCGCGGACTCGCCCGAGGGCGGCGTGGTGCTTCCCGTCGACCCGGCCTCCCGCGAGGTCGTCTACAACGAGCCGGGCTCCGTGTCCAAGGCGCTCGGCGACGTCGACGTCGTCTTCCCCGTGCTGCACGGCCCGTACGGCGAGGACGGCACGATCCAGGGCCTCCTGGACCTGTCAGGGACGCCCTACGTCGGCTGCGGTGTGCTCTCCTCGGCCGTCGGCCAGGACAAGGAGTACATGAAGCGGATCTTCACGTCCTTCGGGCTGAAGGTCGGCCCGTATCTAGTCGTCCGGCCGCGCGAGTGGGAACGCGATCAGGAAGGCGCGCGGCGGCGCATCGCCGAGTTCGTCGGCGAGCAGGGCTGGCCGCTGTTCATCAAGCCCGCGCGGGCCGGGTCGTCCATCGGCATCACCAAAGTCGAGTCCTTCGAGGGACTCGACGAGGCCATGGAGACGGCCCGCGCCCATGACCCGAAGGTCATCGTCGAGGCGGCGATCGCCGGACGCGAGATCGAGTGCGGTGTGCTCGAGTTCGAGGACGGGCCCCGGGCCTCCGTCCCCGCCGAGATCCCGCCGGTCCAGGCCCACGATTTCTACGACTTCGAGGCCAAGTACATCGACTCCGCCGCCGGGATCGTGCCCGCGCCGCTCACCCCGGAACAGACGGCCGAGGTCCAGCGACTCGCCGTCGCCGCCTTCGACGCCGTGTCCTGCGAGGGCATCGTCCGGGCGGACTTCTTCCTCGACGAGGACGGCGAGTTCGTCATCAACGAGATCAACACGCTGCCCGGCTTCACGCCCATCTCGATGTACCCGCGGATGTGGCAGGAGAGCGGGGTCAGCTACCCGGAGCTGGTGGACCTCCTGCTCCAGGCCGCGCTGCGCCGCTCCACGGGCCTGCGCTAGCCGGATCCGGCGCTGCCCGGGCGGGGCTTGCGCGGGGCCTGCGCGGGTGGGTATTGCCCGGTCGGCCCGGCCCGCGCCCGGCGGCAGCGGTCAGGTCGCCAGCGCGGTGGGTCGGTTAGGTCGGTTGGGTCTGTTAGTTCGGTTGGGTCGGCAGGTCGGTCAGGAGGCGATCCCCTTGGGGATCGCCTTCTTCACGGCCGGGGCGAGATCCACCAGGGCACCGGTGGCGTCCCGCCCCTTCTCCGCGCTCACCTCGATGTACGCCTTGCGACTGGCGGTGGTGTAGCGGTACGCCCCGTCGTCCTGCTTCTCCATCAACCAGTCGACCCCGTTCACCCCACCCGCGACGGCGTCGGGATCGCCCCCCTCGGCCACCTTCGGGTCGATCATCTTGGGGGGTTGCACGACACCGCAGCGCAGTATGATCGCGTTGCCCCCCCAGGCCGCGGTCAACTCGGACGAGGGATCGGGATCCTCGCGGTTCAGGCCGTCCAGCTTCGACGGCAGGACCTTGTCCAGGTTCTGACACAGCTTCGTGGCCGTCGCGCCCGGACGGGGAACCACGACCGACGCGCTGCCGTCTGCTGAGGAGCAGCCCGCCGCGCCGATCAGCAGACAGAGCGCGGGCAGCCCGATGACAGGACGGAGCCGGTGACGGAAAGAGTTCACCGGCACAGGGTAGACGGGGGCTAGAGGTGGACGACCGGGCAGGTCAGGGTGCGCGTGATGCCGTCCACTTGCTGGACCTTGGCGACCACCATGCGACCCAGTTCGTCGACGGTGTCGGCCTGCGCGCGCACGATCACGTCATAGGGGCCGGTGACATCTTCGGCCTGGATCACTCCCGGAATCTTCGCGATGAACTCGGCGACGGTCGACGCCTTGCCTACTTCGGTCTGGATCAGGATGTACGCCTGTACCACGGAACCTCCAGGGCGGCCACGAGGATCATGTGGGGGAAAGGGACGCCACGGTATCGCGTCGCCGCTCGTCGCGGGGAGACCCGGGGCGTCTGTGGCGTACACACCGAATACACGGCGGCCGCGCAAGGGATCGTAGGGGCCGGCCCAAGAGGGAAGCAGAGGGCGCGCCCCATGACAGAAACCGTACCCATGACAGAGACGGCTCGCGACCGCAAGCAGGCCGCGGCAGAAGGGGCAGTACGCGCATGAAGGGCACCGTCGGCGAGCTGGGGGAGTTCGGACTCATCCGAGAGCTGACCTCACGGCTCACCACCACCCCGGCCGTACGGATCGGCCCCGGCGACGACGCCGCGGTGATCGCCGCGCCGGACCGCAGAGTCGTCGCCAGCACGGACGTCCTGCTGGAGAACAGGCACTTCCGACGCGACTGGTCCACCGCGTACGACGTCGGTCGTAAGGCCGCCGCACAGAACCTGGCCGACATCGCCGCCATGGGCGCCGTACCCACGGCCCTGCTGCTCGGCCTCGTGGTCCCCGCCGAACTGCCCGCGTCCTGGCCGTCGGAGTTGATGGACGGGTTGCGCGACGAGTGCCAGGTGGCCGGCGCCGCGGTGGTCGGCGGTGACGTCGTCCGCGGCGACACCATCACCATCGCCATCACCGCGCTCGGCGACCTGCGCAACCACGACCCCGTGACACGCGCCGGCGCCGGACCCGGCGACGTCGTGGCCGTGACGGGCTGGCTGGGCTGGTCCGCGGCCGGATACGCCGTGCTCTCCCGCGGCTTCCGCTCCCCGCGCGCCTTCGTCGAGGCCCACCGCCGGCCCGAGCCGCCGTACCACGCGGGCCCCGCCGCCGCCGGGCTGGGCGCGACCGCCATGTGCGACGTCAGTGACGGACTCATCGCCGACCTGGGCCACATCGCGGAAGCCAGCAAGGTCCGCATCGACATCAAGTCCGGGAAGGTGGACGTGCCCTCCCAGATGAACGACATCGGCCAGGCCGTCGGCGTCGACCCGCTGCAATGGGTACTCACCGGGGGAGAGGACCACGCGATCGTGGCAACCTTCCCGCCGGACGTGAAACTGCCCGCACGCTGGAAGGTGATCGGCGAGGTGCTGAACCCCTCGGCCCTGCCGCAGGTCACCGTGGACGGCGCGCCCTGGACCAGCAAGGGCGGCTGGGACCACTTCGGGGACGACTTTCCCGGTGGGGAGATCGAATCATGACCGCCTCCGCATCCGCCTCGGGCTCCACATCCGGTTCCGCGTCCGCCTCCACATCCGGCTTCGGCTCCGCGTCCGCCTACACATCCGGTTCCGGCTCCGCACCCTCTGCTTCGGCCTCTGCCGTCGACTCCGCTTCCGGCTCCGCCTCCTCCGCGCCCGTACGGGTGCTGACCGTCGCCGGGTCCGACTCCGGCGGCGGTGCCGGCATCCAGGCCGACCTGAAGACCATGCTCGCCCTCGGCACCCACGGCATGAGCGTCGTCACGGCCGTCACCGCCCAGAACTCCCTCGGCGTGCAAGGAGCTTGGGAGCTCCCGGCGGAAGCGGTCCGCGCCCAGTACCGCAGTGTCGTCGACGACATCGGCGTCCAGGCCGTCAAGACGGGGATGCTCTCCTCGCCCGAACTCGTCGAATGCGTAGCCGAGTTGCTCGCGAACACCGCGGCGCCGATCGTCATCGACCCGGTCGGCGTCTCCAAGCACGGGGACTCGCTGCTCGCCGCGTCCGCGCTGGACTCCGTCCGTACGAAGCTGCTGCCGACCGCCACCGTCGCGACCCCGAACCTCGACGAGGTGGCCCAACTCACCGGCGTGCACGTCGAGACGGAGGACGGCATGCGCCGCGCCGCCGCGGCGATGCTCGCGTACGGACCACGGTGGGTGGTCATCAAGGGTGGGCATCTGCGCTCCTCCTCCGCTTCAGGTGGGCCGGGATCCGACTTGGCGGGATCCGTCGAGGCTGTGGATCTGCTCACGGACGGGTCCGAGGAGCACTGGCTGCGCGCCCCGCGTCACGACAACCGTCATACACACGGCACCGGCTGCACCCTCGCCTCCGCGATCGCGGCGCAACTGGCAAAGGGCCAGTCGGTGCCCGAGGCCGTACGGGCGGCCAAGGAGTACGTGACCGGGGCGATCGCCGCCGGGTTCGCACTCGGCGGCGGCATCGGGCCCGTGGATCACGGCTGGAGGTTCAGGTCGTCCGCGGGTATGGACTCACCGGGTACGGACTCGCCCCGTATGGACCCAGCGCGTACGGACTCGCCGCGTACGGACTCACCGCCTATGGACTCGCCGGCCAAGTCGTAGTCCTTCAGCGTCAGATTGCTGGCGGCCTTCTCCGTGAGGCGTTTGAAGAAGCCCGCCAGGAAGCGTGAGCCGAGCATTCGGTAGGCCCGGTCGCGACTGCGGATCTTCTTCTCGGTGGGCGGGGCCAAGAACGGGCCCGCGTTCCCGGAAAGCTTCTGGCAGCCCTTCGCGTACTTCGTGATCTCCGCTTCGAAGGCCGCGTACGCGGTGCGGTGATCGCCGCGCGCCGCCACCAGTTCGCCGGCCAGGACGTAGGCCGACACCAGCGCCGTGCCGGTACCTATGCCACCCATCGTGGCGCCGTGCCCCGCGTCGCCGAGCAGAATCACGCGGCCCTGGGAAAGCCGGTCTATGTGGACCTGGGCGATCGCGTCGAAGTACAGGTCGTCGGTCTCTTCGAGCGCGTCGAGGATCTGCTGGACATGGGGCCATGCCATGCCGCGCAGCTTCTCGGCGACGATCCGCTTCTGCTGGTCGACGTCCCTGCGGTCGTACGTGAGCTGCTCCGAGCGGAAGACCACGGCCGCGCCGGCCCGGTCGGGGGCCCCGTCATAGTTGTTGATCATCGCGGTGCAGCCGGGTTCGCTGTACAGCCGGGCGGTGCGGTCGAGGCCCAGGTGGTTGGGCATGTCGAACCCGGCGACGTAGTAGTCGAAGAAGCGCAGGTACCGGGACTCGTCGCCGAAGACCAGACGCCGGGTGTTCGAGTGCAGACCGTCCGCGCCCACGACCAGGTCGAAGGCGCGGGGCGCACCGTGGTCGAACGTGACGTCGACGCCGGTGGCGGTTTCCTCGATCGAGGCGATCGAGTCGCCGAAGACATACGTGACGCTGTCCTTCGTCCGCTCGTACAGGAGCTTGGACAGGTCGCCGCGGAACACCTCGACGTCGCCGCTCATCAGATGCGCGGGCAGGTCCACACGGTCGCTGTCGTCCGCGTCGACGATGGTCTGGCGGCCCATGTCCGTCTGCATGGCGTGCAGGTCGTCCCAGATGCCCATGCGGGTCAGGACAGTGCGGTGGACATGGCCGCGGAAGTCGACCGCGAAGCCGCCCCCGCGCAGGGCGGGTGCCTTCTCCACGACCGTGACCCGGGCGCCCTGACGGGAGAGCCAGAAGGCGATAGCGGGCCCGGCGATGCTGGCGCCGGAGACCAGGACGTCCAGGTGGGCGAGCGGTTCGGTGGGTTGAGGCGCGGGGTGGGCGGTGGTTCGGCGGGCAGTGGCGCGGGTGGTGTCGTGCGTTCGTTTCGTCATGGCAGTGAGCTTGCGGCCAGGCGCTTACCGTTCGCTGACCACTCGCTGACCGCCCCTTACCGGCCGCTGACCGTCGGCTGTTGACCGCTGGCCGCTGGCCGGGGCCGGGGCCGGGGCCGGGGCCGGGGCCGGGATCGGGATCGGGGTCTTGGTCAGGGTGAGGGTGGAGCGGGGACAGAGGTAGAGCCCGAAGGCTCGAGCCCAGGAGCCGCGTGGCGCACGTACCGCTACGGCTCGCGCACCGCCCTGTGCCGCAAGCTTCCCCCCAGCTCGAAGGCCTTCTTGAACACCTCGGGCGCAAGCATGCGCCGGAGCCGACGCTCGATGGGAGTGACGTCCGGGTCGTCCACGATCAGCTGCCCGCGCATCGCGGACGCCGCGCCGAGCAGCGTCGCCGCGTGCTCGGGTTCCTCCGCCCGGGACGCCAATGCTTCGGCCACCCGCGCGAGTTCGAGCTCCTGGGTCTGGGTCGCCGCCGACAGTGTGCGGGCCTGCGCGAACCAGTCGTCGGCCTCGTCCGAACGTCCCTCAGCCAGGGCCACGCGGCCGAGGCCCAGAAAAATGTCGACTGTTCGGCCGACGCTGTACCAGGAGCGGGCGCTCGTCTCCAGAGCCGCTTCGTAGTGCTGCCGCGCGAGGCCCGTGTCCCCGGACAGACGCGCCGCGTCGCCCATGCCCCAGAGCGCACCGGCCACCTTCTCGGGCGCACCCGCCGCCCGCGCCTGCTCCCCGGCCCGCGCGAACTCCGCGGCCGCCTCCTCGTACGCCCCGGTGTGCAGCAGGACAGCGCCGCGTCTGCACAAGAGGTCGGCGGTCTCCTCCGGCGCTGCCAGCTCGCGCGCGTAGCCGAGCGCCTCGTCGATGAGCTTCAGGGCGTGATCGCGTTCACCGCGCCAGTCGGCGAACAGCCCGAGTTGATCGAGGGAGTTGGCCATGCCCCAGCGGTCTCCGGTCTCCCGGAAACCCGCCAGGGCCTGCGCGAACAAGGCCTCCGATGCCGCGGGACGCCCCGCGAACTGCTCCTGGAACCCGAGCCCCACAGCGAGCAGCGCACGGCCCCACGGATCGCTCCCGACCTGTGCGCGCACCCGCTCGTCGTGGGACCGCTCGGGCCCGACGGCGAGCGTCCACAGAACCACCGTGAACGGCAGCCGCAACTGGTGGTCGATCGTCGCCAGCGCCCGGTCCGCGCGCGCGATCCGGGCTTCGTCACCGTCTCCCCGCACAGAGTTGAGCGCGCACAGGGCGTACTCCTCCTCCAGACCGGGCGGCGCCTCGGGACCCACCGCGTCCATCAGCTCGCGGGCCAGGGCCACCCGCTCACCGGCCAGTCCGTGCAGCCGCCAGAACCACGAGAGGTCCGCCATGAGACGCAGCCCGTCGGACGGTGCGGCATGAAGGAGGTGACGCAGCGCGGCGTCCAGATTGCCGCGGTCCGCGGACAGTCGGGCCAACCAGGGGAGTTGATCGTGTCCGCGCAGGCGCGGCTCGGCCGCCGCCGCGAGCCGCAGGAAGTAGGCGGCGTGTGCGACTCGCAGCTCCGCCAGGACGTCCTCCGTCAGCTGCTCGGTACAGAAGGCGCGGATCGTCTCCAGCATTCGGTAGCGACCGTCGGACGTCTCCAGGAACGACTTCTCGGTGAGCGAGGCCAGCAGGTCCTCCGGATACGGGATGCCGCACACCGCTTCCACGGCGTCCAGCGGCACGCCGCCGGAGAGGCCGCTGCCCACGAACACCGTCATCCGGCAGGCCAGATCCCGCTCCTCGGCGTCGAGCAGTTCCCAGCTCCACTCCACGACGGCCCGCAGTGTTCGGTGGCGCGGTGCCTTGGTGCGGTCCCCGCGCGACAGGACCCTGAAGCGGTCCCCGAGCCGCTCGGCCAGCTCGTCGACCGTGAGCGTACGCAGCCGGGCAGCGGCCAGCTCGATCGCCAGCGGCAGTCCGTCCAGGGCCTCGCAGATGCTGTCGATCCGGGCGTCGTGTGCACGGCCGTGCGCCGCGAACTCCGGCCGCACCGCCGCCGCCCGGTCCCGGAACAGCTGGGCGGCGGGTCCTGCCGCGAGGGGCGGTACCGGGCACAGCACCTCACCGGTGATACCGAGCGCCTCCCGGCTGGTAGCGAGGATCCGCAGGCCGGGACAGGTGCCCAGAAGCACTCCCGCCGCCTGGGCCGCGCCGTCGACCAAGTGCTCACAATTGTCGAGCACGAGCAGCAGGTCACGGCCGTCGAGGGCGGCCACGAGCCGCTCCGTGGCCTCCTCGCCCTGTGGTCCGCGCAGCCCCTCGCGCACACCGAGCGCGGTGAGGATCGCGTACGGGATCGCCCCGCCGTCGGTCAGCGGCGCCAGCTCCACGTAGCAGACGTCCTCGCGGGCCCTACCCGCTTCGATGGCGAGCCGCGTCTTGCCCGCGCCGCCGGGCCCGGTCAGCGTCACCAGCCGGGCACCCGCCAGCAGCGCGTCGATCCTGGCCAGCTCGTCCGTCCGCCCTACGAAGCGTGTCAGCTGGGCCGGCACCCCACGCTGTCGCAGGGGTTCCCGCCCCTGCTCACGCCCCTGCTCCCGCAGCAGCTCCAGATGCAGCGCCGACAGCTCGGGCGACGGATCGCTGCCCAGCTCGTCCGCGAGCACGCGCCGCGCCTCTTCGTAGACGCGCAGCGCTTCAGCGGGACGCCCTGTCGCATGCAGTGCGCGCATCAGCAGTCCGTAGAGGCGCTCGCCGAGCGGGTATCGCGCGAGCAGCTCGCGCACCTCCGCGACCAGCTCCGCGGAGTCGCCCAGGGCCAGATCCGCCTCGATGCGGTCCTGCACGGCACCGAGTCGCAGCTCCTCAAGGCGCGGCAGGTCCTCCGGCGCCGGACCACGCCACAACCCGAGGGCCTCGTGCAGGAGCGCCGCCGCGCGCGCATGGTCTCCCGCGGCCAGGGACTGCCGGCCCGCACGCGCCAGACGCTCGAAGCGGTGCACGTCCACGGTGTCCGGATCGACGACGAGCCGGTATCCCGCCGGACCGGTCTCGATCTCCAGACCGAGCCGCTTGCGCAGCCGGGAGACCTGCGACTGCAAGGCGTTGCCCGCGCCGGCCGGGGGCTCTTCGCCGTACAGGCCGTAGATGAGCCGCTCCACCGAGACGGTTCGGCCCGCGTCCAGCAGCAGCGCCGTCAGCAGGGCACGCGGCCGCGGCCCCCCGGGGTCCAGGGGGCTGCCGTCGTGGGCCCGCACGTCGAGGGGGCCGAGGATGCCGAACCGCATGCGCAGAGTCTGGCAGCCGCCACTGACAGTGGTGCCCGGAGCGAGGATCTTGTGCCCGGTCAGGGAGCGGGCAGACGAAAGAGCCGGCCCCCGAGGGGACCGGCTCTTCCAAGCAACCAGCGAGGTGGCCGCGCTACGCGAAACGTCAGCGCGAGACCTTGCCGGCCTTGATGCACGAGGTGCAGACGTTGAGCCGCTTCGGCGTCCGACCGACCACTGCACGCACACGCTGGATGTTCGGGTTCCAGCGACGGGACGTACGGCGGTGCGAGTGCGAAATGTTGTTGCCGAAGCCCGGCCCCTTGCCGCAGACGTCGCAGTTGGCAGCCACGGGTCACTCCAAAGACTTCAGATGCACTTACGGTTGAATCCCGGCATGCCGGGATCAGGATCAGAGGATCTGAGTGGCGGTGCCAGGGAGAGCCCGATGGATATCGGGCAACCGGAGCAGCATACAACGGCTGCTTCGGTACAACGAAACTACCATGGGTGCCCGGGCCACCGCCCCGCCACCTGGGCCGGGCCCCTTCCCCGGCGGCCTCCCGCCGGGGTCTACTCTGCGAGGCCAGTCCAGCCGCTCAAGGAGGCGCAGGTGCCGCAGGTGCTCGACGTCGTCGCGGTACGTGCCTGGTGCTCCCTGGCTCTGGAGGGGCTCGGCCGCGACCGTGCCGAGATCGACGCGATCAACGTGTATCCCGTGGCCGACGGGGACACCGGCACCAATCTCTACCTGACCGTCGAGTCCGCGCAGCAGGCCGTCGAGGCGGTCTTCGCGGGGCTCCAGGCCGGTCCCGAGCCCGCCGTGCCCGCGCTGCCCGAGGTGATGCGCGCGATGGCCCACGGCGCCCTCATCGGAGCCCGCGGCAACTCGGGGACGATCCTCGCGCAGCTGCTGCGGGGCATGGCCCAGGTCCTCGCCGATGAAAAAAATCGTGACGGGACTCACGCCGGAGCGGACGCGGGGGCGCTGCGGCTCGCGCTGAGCCGGGCCGCCGAATCCGCGCGCGAAGCGGTCGCCCATCCTGTGGAGGGCACCGTCCTGACCGTCGCCACGGCGGCCGCGGAAGCGGCGGCGGACATCGACGGCGACGGGGACTGCGGAGCCGTGGTCCGCGCCGCATACGAAGGCGCGTGCGTGGCGCTCGACGCGACGCCGGGCCAACTCGCGGTGCTGGGCCGGGCCGGGGTCGTGGACGCGGGCGGACGAGGTCTCGTCGTGGTGCTCGGGGCGCTGAGCGAGGCCGTCTCCGGACAGGCGGCCCCGATACGTGCCCGCTCCAACGGCGGCCACGCACGCGTGGACGATGCCACCGCCCTCGAATGTGCGGAAGAGCACGGCGCCGCCGGACCCGCCTTCGAGGTCATCTACCTGCTTGAAGCCGACGACCGGGCCGTGGCCCGGCTGCGGACCAGACTCGACGCCCTCGGGGACTCGCTGGTCGTGGTCGGCGGGGACGGCCTGTGGAACGTCCATGTGCACGTCGACGACGCGGGCGCGGCCGTGGAGGCGGGCGTCGAGGCCGGGCGGCCGTATCGCATCCGCATCACGCACTTCGGCCTCGGGGACGCGCACGCGGCCCGCTCCTCCGCGCCGCCGCGCGAGCGGGCGCAGCGGGCCGTCGTGGCGATCGTGCCGGGCGACGGGCTCGCGGGCCTGTACGCGGAGGCGGGAGCGACGACCGTGCCCGACCGGCCGGGCGAACCGCCCGCCAGCGGAGAACTGGTCGACGCGATCCGGCGTGCCCACGCGCGTGAGGTGGTGCTGTTGCCGAACGACGCGGAGCTGAGGCACACCGCGGCCGCCGCGGCCGAGCAGGCCCGGTCCGAGGGCGTACGGGTCGCGCTCATCCCGACGCGGTCCGCGGTGCAGGGCATCGCCGCGCTCGCCGTGCACGAGCCCGACTGGCGCTTCGACGAGGACGTCGTCGCGATGACCTCGGCCGCCGGAGCGACCAGATACGCCGAACTGGCCGTCGCCGAACGGCAGTCGTGGACGATGGCCGGCATCTGCCAGGCCGGGGACATCCTCGGGCTCATCGACGGCGATGTCGCCGTCATCGGCGCCGAGGTCCCCGGGACTGCCCGCACCGTCCTCGACCGGATGCTCGCGGCCGGCGGCGAACTTGTCACGCTCGTCCTGGGCGACGAGATCGCCGACGAGGTCGCGGACGGCCTGGAGCAGCACGTCCGCGAGACCTATCTGGCCGTGGACACCGTGGTGTACCGGGGCGGGCGGCAGTCGGCGCCGCTGCTGATCGGCGTCGAGTAGCCGCCCTCCCGGGCCTTACCGGGCGAGCGCCGCGCGGGCCTCGTCCCGCCGCTCCGTGTCGCCCGCCTCGTCGAAGGCGACGGCGGCGCGCTCCAGCTGGACCGCACCCTCCTTGTCGTCGCGCCGCTCCAGGAGCTGCGCGAACTGCCGGTGCGTATGGCCGAGTTCGGACAGGAGGGCTTCGCGGTCGAAGTCCTCCGAGGCCAGAGCCTCCTCACCGGCGTGGATCGCCGCGCTCATGAGTTCCCGCTCGTCGTCAGCCGACGCGGAGTCCAGCCAGGCACGCGCGCGCAGGGAGCGGATCACCGCATACACGTTCCCGAGAGAGCGCCACAGCTCACCCGCGCGCGCGTAGGCACGATCCGCGTCCTCGGGCCGGCCGGCCCGGTCCAGGGCATCCGCCGCCAGATTGGCCAGCATCGCGTGGTCACGCTGCTCGGACCAGTGCTGGGCGTACTCCGCCGCCTTCAGCCAGGCCTCGGCGGACTGCAGGTGCTCGCCGAGCGCGCGGGCGCAGTCGCCCAGCCACCAGAGGGCCTGTACCAGCGCCCCGTCGCCGTGGTCCTCCTCGGTCAGGTCGAGCAGCGCCGACTCCAGCACTTCGGCGGCCTCCGCCACGCGCTCCTCGCGCAGGAGATGGCCGCCCAGCTGGAAACGCGCCCAGGCGCCGAGCCCGGTGTCACCGCCCGCCTCGTCGGCCCAGTGCGCGGCCTCCAGTGCGTGCGCGGACGCCTGCCCGAACTGCTCGGTGGCGGCCAGCACGTCGGCGAGCTGGAGGTGCAGTCGCGCCGCACCGTACGGGTCCATGTACCCCGCGCCGTGCTCCAGGGCCGCCCGCAGCGCCTGCTCGGCGCCCGCCAGGTCGTCCCGCTCCCGCGCGAGCCCCGCGAGCCGCACCGAGCAGTCCACGGCCAGCCAGGGGCGCCCCGCCGCCACATGCGTGGCCGCGGCCTCCTCGTACAGCGCCACGGCCGTCTCCGTGTCCCCGCGATGCACCGCGATGTCACCGAGCATCGACCGCGCCGACGCGGCCTGCGAGGCGAGCCGCGGTACATCGCCGTACGGCTCGGTCAGGGCGAGCAGTTGCCGGACGCACTCCTCGGCCGCGGCGGCGTCAGCATCCCCGCTGTGCGCCGCCAGCAGGATGCGCGCACGGCACGCCAGGACGGCGGCGGCGGGGCGGGCCGTCGTGGCGTCCAGGTCCTTCAGGGTGGCGAGCACCTGCTCGTACGGCTCCTGGACCGCGGCCACGGCTTCGTCGTTACGCCCGGCGCGGGACAGCGCGTACGCACCACGCGCGCGTGCCGCCCTCGCCTCGTCCGGCACCCCGGCCGCCTCGTACAACTCGGCGGCCCGCGCGAAGAGGTCGGGCGCGTCCCCGGCGTCCATCGCCGCGTAGTCGGCGATCTCCGCGCGGTCGTGCACGGTGAGTTCCAGACCCTCCGACTCGGCGGCCCGCTCGGCCGTCCGCCAGGCGACGGCCGCGTCGGGGCCGCCCTCGGTCGCCGACAACCGTCGTGCCTCGGCCACCAGAGCCGTCGCGTCCTCGGCCGGTTCCGCCGGCGCCGCGACCACGGGCTTCGACGGGACGGCCGTCCGTACGACCCGGACGCCCAGCGGCAGCCGCTCCAGCAGGGGCGGCTGGTCCATCCGCTGCCGGATCCGCGTGCCCACGCGCGCGGTGCCGTTGCGCTCGTCGAAGCGGGCCGCGATGGACAGTGCCTCCCCGCGCGCGTGGACGGCGAGTTCGGATGCGGTCCAGGCGCGGCCCGCGGGGCCGGGGACTTCCTGCTCGCCCATCCCCAGCGCGACCAGCCGGTCCATCACCAGCGCGGTCACCCCGAGGAAGTCCATCAGGCCCTGCGGATTACCGCTGTCCGTGAAGTACGCGGGCCGCTCCGCCAGCAGTTCGAGGGCCCGTGCTGCATTGCCGGTCAGGGCACAGAACTCCACGTGCGACGCGAACGCGCCCCGCATGGACTCCATGGAGCGTACGAGGCGGTAGCCGCGCAGGTGGTTCGCGCGGGCCTCCTCCGGGCGGCCCAGGCGCAGCAGGGGGATCAGCGAGGTGGCGAGCGTGGCGTGCGGTTCGTGGGCGCACGAGAACTCGCCCTCCAGGACCGGCTGCCACAACTCCAGGGCCCGCTCGTCCCGCAGCAGGTCCGACTGGCGCTCGCCCTGCCCGTTCAGCTCACAGGCGTGGCAGTCGGCCATGTCGTCGCGGTCCGCCGCCAGCCACGCGTCGTACGCGCGCGTGGCCCGCTCTTCGTCACCTATGTGGTCGGCGACGTAGAACTCGCTCATCCGGACGGCCCGCTCGGAGTGACCGGCAACCCTGTAGCGGTGCTCCATCTCGCCGAGCCACTTCTCTATGGAGGCGAGCGGGATGTGCGGCTGGTGCAGCATGCCGCCGGACATCCACTTGAAGACCCAGTGCAAGGAGTGCGTCTCGTAGGCGTCGAAGTCCTCGGGGCGCTCGTCCCACATGCGCAGCAGCCGCGCGAAGGGGACGAACATCTTGTCCTTCTCGGAGCTGTAGTTGTACATCTGCAGCTGGTGGCCGAGGGCCTCGATCACGGCGAGCGGGACGCCGAGCTTCTCGGCCTCGACGAGCAGTTGTTCCGCACGGGCACCTCGGGAAGGGCCCTCGGGCTGCGCGGCGTTCTCCGCCATCGCCCCTCGCAGTGCGTCCAGATCCATGGTCCCGTTCATCGGGGGTCGTCCTTTCCGGTGCCGGGGTGCGTGGCCCACTCCAGGAGGCCGATGAACGAGCGGTTCAGGAGCGCGGAGTCGGCGGGGCGCAGCGGGCGCTGCGCCATCAGGAGCGCCTGCCCGTACAGGGCCTCGGCCGCCGTACCGATCAGCTCGGGGTCGGAGAGTGAACTCACTCGGCGGATCAACGGGTTGAGGTGGTTGAGGACCAGCCGCGCGCGTGGGGCGGTGCCGCGCAGTGAGCCGAGGATGCCCGCCCACAGGTCGTCGGCCCCCGCCTCAGCGTCCGCGCGTGCCTGCTCGTGCCGGGCGGCCCGGTCGTCCAGGTGCAGTGCGGGCACCGTCAGCGGATGGAAGGCGCGCAGCGCCACGTCACAGCCCAGCGGGTCGAGCCTGGCCCGCGCGGCCGCCAGGAAGGCCGACAGGGCCAGCTCCACGGCCGGGTCGACGGCGTCCAGGTGCGCGGTCACCGTGTCCGCGTCCAGCTCCGAGACGGCCGTGCCGGGGCGCACCGACGGCAGCGCCTCGACGAGATCGGCGTCATACGTGTAACCACCGTTGACGACCCCGATGCCCTGCGCGGAGGCGATCGGCGCGACCTGCCGGTACTCCTCCACGGTCCGCGTGAAGTGCACGACAGGGTGCCGCTGGGCGAACTCCTCCAGGGAGAGCTGCCCGTCCGTCGTCTCGAACGGGAGCCAGGGAAGCATCGTGCGCAGCATCTCCTTGTCGTGCCGCGCGAGGGACTTGACCCCCAGGTGATGCACCGACAAGAAGGCGGCGAGCCGCTCGGGGTCACCGGCCGCGAGCGACGTCAGCCACTCCCGGATCCGCTCACCCAGGGCCTCCCGCACAGCGGCCAGGGTCTCGTCCTCGTAGAGCGACTCGCGCGAAGCGGTGGGGCGCAGGCTGTCCGTGTCGATCACGCAGCGCACGAAGAAGGCCCAGTCGGGCAGCAGTTGCTCGGCCCGGTCGGTGAGCAGCATGCCCTTGAGGTGGACCCGGTGCCCCGCGCGCTGCGCCGGGCTGACGGCCTGCGGCAGCACATGGGCGACGCCCCGGATGCCGGCGAGCGGTACCTCCAGATCGATCGAGTCCAGCGGCGTGAAACCGAACAGCTCGTGGCAGTGGCGGGCCAGGGCCACCCGGCGGGCGGCCGGGCTGGGATACGTACGGCTCCAGGCGGCGGGCACGTCCGTGACGGGGGAGTCCCCGACGCGTACGTCGTAGGGCAGCAGCGAGCCGAAATCCCGGGCCAGGGACAGGACCCGCTCCTCGGTCAGCCAGTCGGTGGCGCCCGCGCGGGCCTCCAGGTGCACGGTCGTACCCGGCTCGGGGCGGGCCGTGTCCGGGAGCGTACGGACCGTGTACGAGCCGTCGTCGCGGGCCGTCCACTCGACCGGGGGCGCGTCGGGCGTGCGCGCGCTGCGGCTGACCACACGGATCCGCTCGGCGACCACGAAGCAGGCGAGCAGGCCGATGCCGAACTGTCCGAGGAAGTCGGCACGGGCCGACTCCAGACCGTCGCCGCGCTTGGAACTGCGGCCGATCGTCGCGAGCAGGCTGTGCACATCGGCTTCGGTCAGGCCGATGCCCGAGTCCTCGACGCGCAGCACCCCGCCCTCCGCGTACAGACGCACCGTGGCAGGGGCATCGGGCTGCTCGGCGCGGCGGGCCGTGATGGCGTCCACCGCGTTCTGCAGCAGCTCGCGCAGATAGACCTTGGGACTGGAGTACAGGTGATGGGAGAGGAGGTCGACGAGGCCGCGCAGGTCGACCTGGAAAGTGTGCGGTGTCTGTGAGTTCATCGTCGCTGCGCCGGTGGGGGGACAGGCGACGGCGCGGGTCGGGCGGTCCCGCGAGAGGTGACCGCGATCAAGGGCCGGAGCCGGTCACTCTACGGCCGCAGGGCCCCTTGCGACCAGCGGTTTCTCACGGATGTTCGCGGGGCTGGACAGGATTGTCAGTGGCGTGGTGTGCAATGGATCTCGTGCCCGTGCTCGAAGAACCGCTGAAGAAAGTGCTCGGCCCTCCCACCGCGAAGGTGATGGCCGAGCATCTAGGCCTGCACACCGTCGGTGATCTGCTCCACCACTACCCGCGCAGATACGCGGAGCGTGGGGAGCTGACCCGCCTCGCCGAGCTGCCCCTCGACGAGCACGTGACGGTCGTCGCCCAGGTCGCCACCGCCCGCGTCCTGCGGTTCAACGGCGGCAGTGGGCAGCGCCTGGAAGTCACCATCACCGACGGCAGCGGCGAGCTCCAGCTCGTCTTCTTCGGCCGCGGCATCCACAAGCCGCACAAGGACCTGCTGCCGGGCACGCGCGCGATGTTCGCGGGCAAGGTCGGGGTCTTCAACCGGAAGATGCAGCTGGCCCACCCCGCCTACCAGTTGCTGAGCGCCGATTCCTCCGAAGAGGCCGCCGAGACCGTCGGCTCCTGGGCCGGCGCGCTGCTCCCGATCTACCCGGCCACCGCCAAGCTGGAGTCCTGGAAGATCGCCAAAGCGGTCGACCTGGTGCTGCCCAGTGCCCCGGAAGCCGTCGATCCACTGCCCGGGTCGCTGCGGGAGGGCCGGGGCCTGGTCCCGCTGACCGAGGCGCTGCTGAAGATCCACCGGCCGCACACGAAGGCCGACATCGCCGACGCGCGCGCCCGCCTCAAGTGGGACGAGGCGTTCGTCCTCCAGGTCGCTCTCGCCCGGCGCCGCTTCGCCGACACCCAGCTGACCGCCGCCCCGCGCGTGGCGAAGCCGGACGGTCTCCTCACCGCCTTCGACGCGAAGCTCCCCTTCACCCTCACCGACGGTCAGCAGAAGGTCTCCAAGGAGATCTTCGACGACCTGGCCACCGAGCACCCGATGCACCGGCTGCTTCAGGGCGAGGTCGGTTCCGGAAAGACGATGGTCGCGCTGCGCGCCATGCTGGCCGTCGTCGACGCGGGCGGGCAGGCCGCGATGCTCGCCCCCACCGAAGTCCTCGCCCAGCAGCACCACCGCTCCATCACCGAGATGATGGGCGAGCTGGCCGAAGGGGGCATGCTCGGCGGCTCGGACCACTCCACCAAGGTCGTGCTGCTCACCGGCTCCATGAGCACCGCCGCCCGCCGTCAGGCCCTGCTCGACCTGGTCACCGGCGATGCAGGCCTCGTCATCGGCACGCACGCGCTGATCGAGGACAAGGTGCAGTTCCACGACCTGGGCCTGGTCGTCGTGGACGAGCAGCACCGGTTCGGTGTGGAACAGCGCGACGCCCTGCGCTCCAAGGGCAAGCAGCCCCCGCACCTCCTGGTCATGACGGCGACGCCGATCCCGCGCACGGTCGCCATGACGGTCTTCGGCGACCTGGAGACCTCCGTCCTCGACCAGCTCCCGGCAGGCCGCTCGCCGATCGCCAGCCATGTGGTGCCCGCCGCCGACAAACCACACTTCCTCTCCCGCGCGTGGGAGCGCGTACGCGAGGAAGTGAGCAACGGCCACCAGGCGTACGTGGTCTGCCCGCGCATCGGCGACGACGAGGACGAGAAGCCCAAGAAGGGCGCCAAAAGTGCGGCCAAGAAGCAGTCCGCCGAGGACGAGGCGGAGAAGCGGCCCCCGCTCGCCGTGCTCGCCGTCGCCGAGGAGCTGGCGCACGGGCCGCTCCAGGGGATCAAGGTCGAGGTGCTGCACGGCCGAATGCACCCCGATGACAAGGACGCCGTGATGCGCCGCTTCGCCGCGGGCGAGACCGACGTCCTGGTGGCGACGACGGTCATCGAGGTCGGGGTGAATGTGCCGAACGCGACGGCGATGGTGATCATGGACGCCGACCGCTTCGGCGTCAGCCAGCTCCACCAGCTGCGCGGCCGGGTCGGCCGTGGTTCGGCGCCCGGCCTGTGCCTCCTGGTCACCGAGATGCCGGAGGCCAGCCCCGCCCGCGCGCGCCTGGGCGCCGTCGCCTCCACGCTGGACGGCTTCGAGCTGTCCCGCATCGACCTGGAGCAGCGCCGGGAGGGCGACGTCCTCGGACAGGCCCAGTCCGGAGTGCGTTCCTCGCTACGGATGCTCGCTGTCATCGAGGACGAGGAGATTATCGCCGAGGCACGGGAGGAGGCCACCAAGGTGGTCGCGGCCGACCCGGACCTGGAGCGGCTGCCCGGCCTGGGCATCGCCCTCGCCGCCCTGTTGGACGAGGAGCGTGAGCAGTACCTCGACAAGGGCTGAGACACTGATCGGGAGGGACCGCGCCGACCACCGACACCAGGCCGGTCGGAGTGGTCCTGACACCGTGAAGCCGAAGAGTCGACTAGCCGACAAGGACCGAGATGACCCGCGTGATCGCCGGACGCGCCGGCGGACGCCGCCTGGCCGTACCGCCGGGCAACGGCACCCGCCCCACCTCCGACCGGGCGCGCGAAGGCCTCTTCTCCACCTGGCAGGCGCTGCTCGGCACACTCGACGGCACCCGCGTAGCCGACCTGTACGCGGGCTCGGGCGCCGTCGGCCTGGAGGCCCTGTCCCGGGGCTCCGCGCACGCGCTGCTGGTCGAGGCCGACGCCCGAGCCGCCCGCACCGTCCGCGAGAACATCCGGGCGCTCGGTCTGCCCGGAGCGGAGGCACGTACCGGAAAAGCGGAACAAGTCGTTGCCGGACCGCCCCCGGAAACGCCCTACGACCTGGTCTTTCTCGACCCTCCGTACGCCGTCACGAACGACGATCTTCGGGAGATCCTCCTCACACTCCGCACTCAGGGCTGGCTCACGGACGACGCGCTCGTCACCGTTGAACGCAGCACCAGAGGCGGCGATTTCCGGTGGCCCGACGGTTTCGAGGGACTGAGGTCCCGTCGCTACGGCGAGGGCACGTTTTGGTACGGTCGCGCCGCCCTGAACACCACCCTCACGTGCGACGACGCACGATGACCGGACCGGAGAGCGAGGGACTTCCCGTGCGCCGCGCAGTCTGTCCCGGGTCGTTCGACCCCATCACCAACGGCCACCTCGACATCATCGCCAGAGCCTCCAAGCTGTACGACGTCGTGCACGTCGCAGTGATGATCAACCAGTCCAAGCAGGGCCTGTTCGCGGTCGACGAGCGGATCGAGCTGATCCGCGAGGTCACCGCCGAATTCGGCAACGTGGAGGTGGAGTCCTTCCACGGCCTCCTCGTCGACTTCTGCAAGCAGCGCGACATTCCGGCCATCGTGAAGGGTCTGCGCGCCGTCAGCGACTTCGACTACGAGCTGCAGATGGCCCAGATGAACATCGGTCTGTCGGGCGTCGAGACCCTTTTCGTGCCCACCAACCCCACCTACAGCTTCCTGTCCTCCTCGCTGGTCAAGGAGGTCGCGGCCTGGGGCGGCGACGTATCGCACCTGGTCCCGCCGCTGGTGCACGAGGCACTGACCGAGCGCCTCCCCAAGAAGTGACACCCACCCGCCAGTTGGGCATACAGTCGTCCCGTCCGTCTCCAAACCCCCTGTCACCTCGGTGACAAGACGAGAGAGTGGCGAGCACACGGTGGACGTGCAGAAGAAGCTCGACGAGATCGTCGCCGCGGTCGGCAGCGCCCGGTCCATGCCCATGTCGGCATCGTGCGTGGTCAACCGCGCCGACCTGCTCGCGATGCTCGAAGAGGTGCGCCAAGCGCTGCCCGGCTCCCTCGCGCAGGCCCAGGAGCTCATCGGCGGCCGTGAGCAGATGGTCGAGCAGGCCCGGGCGGAGGCCGACCGGATCATCGAGACGGCGCACGCCGAGCGCGGCTCGCTGATCTCCGACACCGAGATCGCCCGCCGCTCGCAGAACGAGGCGGAGCGGATCCTCACCGAGGCCCGCCAGGAGGCCGAGGAGGTCCGCGCGGAGGCCGACGACTACGTCGACTCCAAGCTGGCCAACTTCGAGGTCGTGCTCACCAAGACCCTCGGCTCGGTCGGCCGCGGCCGCGAGAAGCTCCTCGGCACCGGTCCCGGCACGGACGAGCAGGGATACGAGGACGCGGACGCCCCCGAGCGCAGCCACGACCCGGAGACCCTGCGCCGCGACGCCGACGCCTACGTCGACACCAAGCTGGGCGCCTTCGAGGCGGTGCTCGCCAAGACCCTGGACGCCGTCGGCAAGGGCCGGCAGAAGCTGCACGGCCGGCTCGCCAGCGACGACCTCGGTGCCCTGTCCATGGACGGCGAGGGCGGCCCCCAGGCGCACACCAGCGACGCCGACTACCTGGCGGGCCTCGCCGAGATCGGTGGCCAGGACCAGACCCAGGGACAGTCCCGGAACCCGGCGCAGGGCCAGGAGCAGCAGCCCGACCCCACGGCCGTGCCGCAGATCCCGGCCCAGCAGCCGCAGCAGCCGGCCGACGCGTACGCCCAGCAGCAGGATCCGTACGGCTACCAGCAGCAGGGGTACGGACAGCAGGACCCGTACGCCGCCTACCAGCAGCAGGACCCGTACGCGTACCAGCAACCGCAGCAGGATCCCTACGCCGCGTACCAGCAGCAGGATCCGTTCGGGTACCAGCAGCCGCCGCACCAGGACCAGCAGCCGCACCACGACCAGCAGCAGGACCAGGCCGGCGCGCTCGACGAGACCAGTCTCTTCGACACGAGCATGATCAGCCTGGAGCAGATGCGCCAGTACGAGCAGGGCCGCTGACGCCGCTGCTCCCGGGGTCGTCGCGGGGTGGCCGGGACCGGATTGGGCCGAGAGCGAATGGTCCAGTACCCTGGTTCTTCGGTCGCGCGTACACGTGTGATCTCAAGCTGCCCGGAAAGTTCGCGGTGGCGACCCCCATGAGTTTCGAAGATCGAAAGCAGGAACAGCCCTGAGTACTCGCCTCGACCACCACAACCCACTTGTGTTCGATACGCACGAGCTGGGCCGGCGTCCTGGTGCCATGCAGCGGTTGTCCCGCACGATCGACGCTCCCCGGGACTTCGGTATCCAGGGAGTCATCGAGGTGCCGGAAGGCGCCCCGGTGGAGCTCGAGCTCCGACTGGAGTCAGTCATGGAAGGGGTGCTTGTCACAGGCACCGCCCGTGCACTGGCGAAGGGGGAGTGCGTAAGGTGTCTGGAGCCGATCGGCCTCGACGCCGATGCGGACTTCCAGGAGATGTTCTCGTACCCTGACGCCGACGACCGGGGCCGTGTGAAAGCGGAACCGGGCGACGACGCCGAGGACGACGAGGACAGGCTCTTTCTCGAGGACGGCCTGTTCGACCTCGAGCCCGTGCTGCGTGATGCGGTGGTGCTCGCACTGCCGATGCAGCCGGTGTGCCAGGACGACTGCGAGGGACTGTGCTCCGAGTGTGGGGTGCGGCTCGCGGACGAACCGGGACATCATCATGACGCCGTCGACATCCGTTGGGCGGCTTTGCAGGGACTCGCTGGATCCATCCAGGACGGCGAGAAGGACGAGCTGAGCGGCGCCGAGTCGGGCGTCGACGAGAAGCAGGAGAAGTAGCCGTGGCTGTTCCGAAGCGGAAGATGTCGCGCAGCAACACGCGCCACCGCCGGTCGCAGTGGAAGGCTGCGGTCCCCACCTTGGTTTCGTGTGAGCGTTGCCAGGAGCCCAAGCTGCAGCACATCGCGTGCCCCGCTTGCGGCACCTACAACAAGCGCCAGGTCCTCGAGGTCTGAGCGGCTGGTGAGAGGCACAGTGGCTAGCCATAAATCGGCGGATGACGCCAAGAAAAAGGCCGACACCACAGCCTCGTCCCACACGCTTCTGGAAGGGCGGCTCGGGTACAAGCTCGAGTCCGCCCTTCTGGTGCGTGCGCTGACGCATCGCTCGTACGCGTACGAGAACGGCGGACTGCCCACGAACGAGCGCCTGGAGTTCCTCGGTGACTCCGTGCTCGGCCTCGTGGTCACCGATACGCTCTACCGCACCCACCCCGACCTGCCCGAAGGCCAGCTGGCCAAGTTGCGGGCCGCGGTGGTCAATTCGCGTGCACTGGCGGAGGTCAGCCGCGGGCTGGACCTGGGCTCCTTCATCCGGCTCGGCCGGGGCGAGGAAGGCACGGGCGGCCGGGACAAGGCGTCCATTCTGGCCGACACCCTTGAAGCGGTGATCGGCGCGGTCTATCTGGATCAAGGGCTGGACGCGGCCGGTGAGTTGGTGCACCGGTTGTTCGACCCGCTGATCGAGAAGTCCTCGAACCTGGGAGCCGGCCTGGACTGGAAGACCAGTCTCCAGGAGCTCACGGCGACCGAAGGGCTCGGCGTTCCCGAGTACCTGGTCTCCGAGACCGGCCCCGATCACGAGAAGACCTTCACTGCTGCCGCCCGCGTCGGAGGCGTCTCGTACGGCACCGGCACCGGCCGCAGCAAGAAGGAAGCGGAGCAGCAGGCCGCCGAGTCCGCGTGGCGTGCGATTCGCGCTGCCGCGGACGAGCGGGCCAAGGCGGCGGCTTCGGCCGCTGCCTCCGACCCGGCAGCGGCCGACACCGCCCCCGGCGTCTGATCGCTGCGCTTCCTGTGCCCGTCCTCATCGGCTCCGGCCGGTGGGGGCGGGCGTTTTTCAGCGGCCTGAGGTCGTGTTGTATGCGCGGCTCGGCGGGGCTGGTCGCACAGTTTCCCGCGCCCCTTCCAGGGCTCATCGACCCGCCCCTTTTTCTGGAGGAAACCGTGCCTGAGCTGCCCGAAGTAGAGGTTGTTCGACGCGGGCTCGCGCGGTGGGTGGCGCACAGGACCGTCGCCGGCGCGGAGGTCCTGCACCCCCGCTCCGTACGCCGTCACATCGCGGGCGGTGACGACTTCGCGTCCCGCCTCGTGGGGCAGCGGATCGGTGAGCCCAGCCGACGGGGCAAGTACCTCTGGCTGCCGCTCGAGACGACGCACATGTCCGTGCTCGCGCACCTCGGCATGAGCGGCCAGCTCCTGGTCCAGCCGCACGACGCTCCGGACGAGAAGCACTTGCGCATCCGCGTCCGGTTCGCCGACGACCTCGGTACCGAGCTCCGCTTCGTCGATCAACGCACCTTCGGCGGACTCTCGTTGCACGAGACCGCCGAGAACAGTGCGGACGGTCTGCCCGACGTCATCGCGCACATCGCCCGCGACCCTCTGGACCCGCTCTTCGACGACGCCGCCTTCCATGAGGCGCTGCGCCGCAAACGCACCACGATCAAGCGGGCGCTGCTCGACCAGTCACTCATCAGCGGTGTCGGCAACATCTACGCGGACGAGGCGCTCTGGCGCGCGAAGCTGCACTACGAGCGCCCCACCGCCGGGCTCACACGCCCGCGCACGGCCGAACTCCTGGCACACGTGCGGGACGTGATGAACGCGGCACTCGCGGTCGGCGGGACGAGCTTCGATTCGCTCTATGTGAATGTGAACGGCGAATCGGGCTACTTCGACCGCTCCCTCGACGCATATGGACGCGAGGGCGAACCCTGTCGGCGCTGTGCCACGCCGATGCGCCGCCGGGCCTGGATGAACCGGTCGAGCTACTTCTGCCCGCGCTGTCAGCGCGCCCCGCGCGTGGCGTCGTAGCGCCGGCGCGCCACCAGAACGTCGTCCATCCGCCCCTCCACGAAGTGGATGAGGGAGAGCAACCGGTCGGCCACTTCCCGGCCCAGCGGCGTCAGTTCGTAGTCCACGCGCGGCGGGTTCGTCGGCTGGGCCTCGCGGTGCACCAGACCGTCGCGCTCCAGCGCGTGCAGAGTCTGGGACAGCATCTTCTCGCTCACGCCGTCCACCCGGCGGCGCAGTTCGTTGAAGCGGAGCGAACCCTCGTGCAGCGCCCCGAGCGTGAGCGCGCCCCAGCGGCCCGTCACGTGCTCCAGCGTGCCGCGCGAGGGGCACGCCTTGGAGAACACGTCGTAGGCGAGGTCGATAGTGTCCATACGCCGAGAGTACTCCGGACAGCGCGCTCCGACGGGTTGCGCTATCCAGGAGTAAGCGCGAGGGGCGAGTGTGACGGAACGGGGCTCAGAAGCCGAAGTCCTGCGTCCACCACGGGCCACCGGAACCGAAGTGCACACCTACGCCGAGGGTCTTGTAGTCGCAATTGAGAATGTTCGCCTTGTGGCCGGGGCTGTTCATCCAGGCCTCCATCACGGACTTGGCGTTGGCCTGGCCGCGGGCGATGTTCTCGCCGCCGAGGTTCGTGATGCCCGCCTTCTTGGCGCGGTCCCATGGCGTCGCGCCGTCCGGGTCCGTGTGGTCGAAGAAGTCCCGTGCGGCCATGTCCTCGCTGAACGCGGTCGCCAGCGCGGCGAGACCGCTGTCGGCGGTCACGGGGGAGCAGCCGGCCTTGGCCCGCTCCTGGTTGACGAGGGTCAGCACCTGCGCCGCGACCCCACCCTGCGACGACGGATCGGGCGCGGAGGCGGCCGGGGCCTCGGTCTTCTCGGGGGCCTTGGCCGACGGGCTCGCGCTCTTCGTCGTACCGGTGTCGCGGGCGGCGGACGTCTTGGACGGCGCCGGCTTCTTCGAGGGCTCGGCGGACGGCTTGGCCGGAGCGGACTTCGAGGGCGAGGCCGAAGGGGTGGCGCGCTCGGTGTTGCGGCTCGCGGCCGACGGGGCGCGGTCTTCGACCGGGCCGTCCGTGCCGCCCTGCGCCTCGACCGTGGGGGAGCCGGCGGCCTGCACCTTGCTTCCGTCGTGGTCGCCGCCGAACTTGTAGGTGTCGGTGCCCGGTATCAGCCCGGAGGCCACCGCGACCGCACCCAGGGCGACGGCGGCGGAGACACCGAGCAGCCCGGTGCGGACGGGGACACCGCTGCGCTTCTTGCGCCGGTGCGACCGGTTGTGCGGCTCCTGGGCCGAACCGCCGGCCGAGGATATGGAGCCGTAGACGCCGCCGGTCACGGTCGCGTCGTCGTCCGAGAAGCCCGAGAAGCCCGAGAGGCCTGAGAAGTCCGAGAAGTCCGACAGGTCCGGGAACGCGCGGTCCGGAGACGCCGGTACGTAAGAGGGCCCCGGTACGTGAGAGGGCTCCGTTACGTAAGAGGACTCTGGTATGTGAGAGGACTCCGGTATGTAGGGGGAGCGCGGCGAGGGTGCGGTGGCGTACCCGTGCCCCTGGGCCGCGGGGTACGACGTGCGGTACGACCCCGCCTGACCTGCGCCGTATGTCTCCCCGTACGTCTCGCCGTAGCGTTCGGCGTACGTTCCCTCGGGGTGGGTCTCCGGGGTGTCCGCGGCGCGGCCCGTGGCGGCGCGGCCGGCGTCGGAGCGTCGGTGGCGTCCCATGTGTGGCCTTCCTCGTCCTCGCGGTCGTCCATGTGACTCACCCGTACGAGTGAGGCTCATCGGTCCGCGACGGTACCGCAAGGCGCAAGGGGGCGAAGTGCCCCTTGTGCAATTGGCCGGTTAGCGTGCTCGCATGAACGAAGAGGTACGGCTGACGGCGTGGGTGCGGGGACGCGTCCAACGTGTGGGTTTTCGATGGTTCACCCGTGCGCGAGCCATGGAGATCGGCGGCCTGTGTGGCTTTGCTCTCAATTTGGAGGACGGCCGCGTCCAAGTGGTCGCCGAGGGGCAGCGGCAGGCATGCCAGCAACTGCTCGACTGGCTCCACGACGGCGACACACCCGGGCGCGTCGACGGTGTCACTGAGATCTGGGACACGCCCCGGGGCGGCTACGACGGGTTTGCCATTCGCTGAACCGTCACTGCTGGTGGGGCCCGGTACCCCCGGGAAACAGGTGCCACCGGCAACTGCTCGGGGCAGAAACGCCCTGGTGGTTGCCAAGGCGGGGCGCTCGTGGCAGGCTCCGGGAGAACGGAAGATCACTACGCCCTCAGGGCCCCGAAGGACAGGCCGCACCGGACCATTCACGGTGCGAGGCCCGCGGGTTGTCCGCCAATACGGGGCGTGATCGTGTTGACCGTCAAACTTTTTGGTGAGACTCTGGAATCCCCGCGCACCTTAGCTGTTTGGCATGTAAGAACGGCAGCAAAGACAACAAGAAGTGCCAAGCACCGCGGGTGCGAATCCCTCACGACCCACACCGCTTCGGTCGGTCACTCATTGTGGAGGACCATCCATCATGGCAAAGGCGCTTCTCGGTTACGTCGGCGGCAGCGACCCGCGACTCCTCTCCGAGATGCGACGGCTCCAGCAGCGCGTTCAGGACCTCGAATCCGAGCTCGGACGGATCCAGGCCGAGAACGACGCGCTCGCGGCTGCCGCTTCTCACGACTCTCTCATGGAGAGCATCGACGTACCCCAGGCGGAGCCGGCGCTCACCTGATCACGCTCAGCGACGCGCGTGAGCAGCTGCTCGTACCAGCCGCTTGACAGAAATACGCAAGGGACGCTTCGGCGTCCCTTCTTTCTGTTTTCCAGGCTCCTGTGCTTCGGTTTCAACGCCCCCCGCGCACCGAAGCGGTTTCTTAACGTCTGATGTGCCCTGCACGTTCAGCAGCGAAACCGTGGGTTCATGGAGTGAGACAGAGGTGCCGGGTAGAGTCCGACGGCGTGCATCTCAAGGCTCTGACCCTGCGCGGGTTCAAATCGTTCGCCTCGGCCACCACGCTGCGGTTCGAGCCGGGCATCACCTGCGTCGTGGGCCCCAACGGTTCGGGCAAGTCCAATGTCGTGGACGCCCTGAGCTGGGTCATGGGGGAGCAGGGCGCCAAATCGCTGCGCGGCGGCAAGATGGAGGACGTCATCTTCGCCGGCACCACCGGGCGCCCGCCGCTGGGCCGCGCCGAGGTGTCGCTCACCATCGACAACTCCGACGGCGCGCTGCCCATCGAGTACGCCGAGGTCACCATCACGCGGATCATGTTCCGCAACGGCGGCAGCGAGTACCAGATCAACGGGGACACCTGCCGTCTCCTCGACATCCAGGACCTCCTCTCCGACTCCGGCATCGGACGCGAGATGCACGTCATCGTCGGGCAGGGCCAGCTCGACGGCGTCCTGCACGCCGATCCCATGGGGCGCCGCGCCTTTATCGAGGAGGCCGCGGGTGTCCTCAAGCACCGCAAACGCAAAGAAAAGGCGCTGCGGAAGCTGGACGCGATGCAGGCCAACCTCGCCCGCGTCCAGGACCTGACCGATGAGCTGCGGCGGCAGTTGAAGCCGCTCGGCAGGCAGGCCGCCGTCGCGCGCCGCGCCGCCGTCATCCAGGCCGATCTGCGCGACGCGCGCCTGCGGCTGCTCGCCGACGATCTCGTACGTCTCCAGGAGGCGCTCAGCACCGAGGTCGCGGACGAGGCCGAGCTGAAGCAGCGCAAGGAAGCGGCCGAGGGCGAACTGAAGAAGGCGCTGCTGCGCGAGGGGCATCTGGAGGACCAGGTGCGGCAGCTGACGCCGCGGCTCCAACGGGCGCAGCAGAGCTGGTACGAGCTGTCGCAGCTGGCCGAGCGGGTGCGCGGCACGATCTCGCTGGCCGACGCGCGCGTCAAGAGCGCCACCTCCGCCCCTGTCGAGGAGCGGCGCGGGCGTGACCCCGAGGACCTGGAGCGCGAGGCCGCCCGGGTGCGGGAGCAGGAGGCCGAGCTGGCGGCGGCACTCGAATCGGCCCAGGTCGCGCTGGACGAAACGATCGCTCACCGGGCCGAACTGGAGCGCGATCTGGCCGTCGAGGAGCGGCGCCTGAAGGACGTCGCCCGCGCCATCGCCGACCGTCGGGAGGGTCTGGCCCGTCTGCAGGGGCAGGTCAACGCCGCCCGGTCGCGGGCCGGTTCCGCGCAGGCCGAGATCGACCGGCTCGCCGCCGCCCGGGACGAGGCACAGCAGCGGGCCGACTCCGCGCAGGAGGAGTACGAGCAGCTCAAGGCCGAGGTCGACGGGCTCGACGCCGGGGACGAGGAACTCGTAGAGCAGCTGGAAGGAGCCAAGGCGGCGCTCGCCGGGGCCGAGTCCGCGCTGTCCGCGGCGCGTGAGGCGGCCACGTCCGCGGAGCGGCGGCGGGCCGCTGTCGCCGCACGGCACGAGGCGCTGGCGCTCGGGCTGCGCAGGAAGGACGGTACGGGGGCGCTGCTCGGGGCGAAGGAGCAGCTGGCCGGGGTACTCGGGCCAGCCGCCGAGCTGCTGTCGGTGACGCCGGGGTTCGAGGTGCCGGTCGCGGCCGCGTTCGGCGTGGCCGCCGACGCGATCGCCGTCACCACACCCGCCTCCGCCGCGGAAGCGATCCGCCTGCTGCGCAAGCAGGACGCGGGCCGGGCGGCACTGGTCCTGGCCGGGGACCCGTCCGGGGGGTCTGCGGGGGAGCGGGGCGGCTTGCCCGGGGCAGCTGCTCAGGAGCGGGGTGGTCTGCCGGGGGCGTCTGCGCTGGAGCGGGATGGTCTGCCCGGGACCTCAGCGCTGGAGCGGGGCGGCCTGCTGGGAACAGCTGCTCAGGAACGGGGCGGCCCGTCGTCCGGGCCCGGTGCCGACCCGTCAGCCGCCCCCACCAACCGCCCGTCCCCCGAACCCGCCCCCGACCAGCGCCCCAGTAACCCCCCGGCCGCCGCCGAGCTGGTCCGTGGGCCCGCTGAGTTGATGCCCGCCGTGCGGCGGCTGTTGCGGGGGATCGTGGTCGTGGGGTCGCTCGAGGATGCCGAGGATCTGGTCTATGCGCGGCCCGAGCTGACCGCGGTGACCGCCGAGGGGGATCTGCTCGGGGCACACTTCGCGCAGGGCGGGTCCGCGGGGGCGCCCAGCCTCCTGGAGGTGCAGGCGTCCGTCGACGAGGCCGCCGCGGAACTGGAGGAACTGGCCGCGCAGTGCGAGGAGTTGGCCGAGGCGCAGCACGCGGCGATCGACCGGCGCAAGGAGTGCGCCGGGCTCGTCGAGGAACTGGGGCAGCGGCAGCGAGCCATAGAGCGGGAGCGTTCGGGCCGCGCCCAGCAGCTCGGGCGGCTCGCCGGCCAGGCGCGCGGCGCCGCGGGTGAGGCCGAGCGCAGCGCCACCGCGGCGGCCAAGGCGCAGGACGCGCTGGAGCAGGCGGCCATGGAAGCGGAGGAGCTGGCGGAACGGCTGGCGGTGGCCGAGGAGCAAGCCTCTGGGGAAGGAGGGGACGAGGAACCGGACACCTCCGCGCGGGACCGCCTCTCCGCCGACGGGGCCAACGCGCGGCAGACGGAGATGGAGGCCCGGCTCCAGGTACGTACGCACGAGGAGCGGGTGAAGGGGCTCGCCGGGCGGGCCGACTCGCTCGACCGGGCCGCCCGCGCCGAACGCGAGGCACGCGCGCGTGCCGAGCGACAGCGTGCCCGCCTGAAGTACGAGGCCGCGGTTGCCGAGGCGGTCGCGGCCGGCGCCCGCCAGCTGCTCGCGCACGTCGAGGTGTCCGTCACCCGGGCCGACGACGAGCGGACCCTGGCGGAGCGGGCCAAGGCGGAGCGGGAGCGGGAACTCGTCGCCGAACGGGCCCGTGGCCGCGATCTCAAGGCGGAGCTCGACAAACTCACTGATTCAGTTCACCGAGGCGAGGTACTAGGAGCCGAGAAGCGGCTGCGGATCGAGCAGCTGGAGACCAAGGCGCTGGAGGAACTCGGTGTCGAGCCGGCCGGGCTTGTCGCGGACTACGGTCCGGCCCAGCCCGTGCCGCCCTCGCTCCCCGCCGAGGGCGAGGAACTGCCGGAGGACCCGGAGCATCCGCGCAACAAGCCGCGTCCCTTCGTCCGTTCGGAGCAGGAGAAGCGGCTCAAGTCCGCCGAGCGCGCCTACCAGCAGCTCGGGAAGGTCAATCCGCTGGCTCTCGAGGAGTTCGCGGCGTTGGAAGAGCGCCACAAATTCCTCAGTGAGCAGCTGGAGGATCTGAAGAAGACGCGCACCGACCTCCTTCAGGTGGTGAAGGAGGTGGATGAGCGGGTCGAGCAGGTCTTCACCGAGGCCTACCGTGACACCGCGCGCGAGTTCGAGGGCGTTTTCAGCCGCTTGTTCCCGGGCGGTGAGGGGCGGCTGATCCTGACCGATCCCGACAACATGCTCACCACGGGCGTGGACGTCGAGGCCCGCCCGCCGGGCAAGAAGGTCAAGCGGCTGAGCCTGCTCTCGGGCGGCGAGCGGTCGCTGACGGCGGTGGCTCTGCTGGTCTCCATCTTCAAGGCGCGCCCCAGCCCGTTCTACGTGATGGACGAGGTCGAGGCCGCCCTGGACGACACGAATCTGCAGCGCCTCATCCGCATCATGCAGGAGCTGCAGGAGGCCTCGCAGCTCATCGTGATCACGCACCAGAAGCGCACGATGGAGGTCGCGGACGCCCTGTACGGAGTCTCCATGCAGGGCGACGGGGTGTCGAAGGTGATCAGCCAGCGGCTGCGCTGAGCATTCAAGAGTCGTCAACGGCCCACATAGTCCTCAGGCAGTCTTCAAGTCTTGAACTCAACTGCCACTTCAGTGCCTAAAAACTCACACCAGCCTCACTATTGACTTCGAAACTTGAAGGCATAGTCTTCGCAACGTTGCTTTTACCTTCAGGTGGTGGGCGGCGTGCAGTTGTGCGCCACTGGAAGGGCTCGCCCCCACCCCCGGCAGCGAGGCCGGTGGCCCGAGGAGTACACGTGACCAGCACAGAGGCACCTTCGTCAGGAGCCAGAAACGCCCAGCCCGATCACCTCGGGCACGTCATCTTCATCACGGCGGCGGCCGCGATGGGCGGCTTCCTGTTCGGCTACGACAGTTCCGTGATCAACGGCGCGACCGTCGCGATCCAGCACAAGTTCGACGTCAGCGCCGACACCCTGGGCTGGATCATCGCGTCCGCGCTGCTCGGCTGCGCCGTCGGTGCCGCCATCGCCGGACGCATCGCCGACCGCATCGGCCGTATCCGCTGTATGCAGATCGCCGCCTTCCTCTTCGCGATCAGCGCCATCGGCTCCTCCCTGCCCTTCGCGGCCTGGGACCTGACGATGTGGCGGGTCATCGGCGGCCTCGGCATCGGCATGGCGTCGGTGATCGGCCCGGCCTACATCGCCGAGGTGGCCCCGCCCGCGTACCGCGGCCGGCTCGCCTCGTTCCAGCAGGCCGCTATCGTCATCGGCATCGCGATCTCCCAGCTCGTCAACTGGGGCATCCTGAACATGGCCGACGGTGACCAGCGCGGCAAGCTGGGCGGCCTGGAAGCATGGCAGTGGATGCTCGGCGTCATGGTCATCCCGGCCCTGCTCTACGGGCTGCTCTCCTTCGCGATCCCCGAGTCGCCGCGCTTCCTGATCTCCGTGGGCCGCCACGAGCAGGCCAAGAAGGTCCTCGGCGAGGTGGAGGGCACCGGAATCGACGCCGACACCCGCATCGCCGAGATCGAGGCAGGCATGCGCAGCGAGCACAAGTCGTCCTTCAAGGACCTGCTCGGCGGCAAGTTCGGCTTCCTGCCGATCATCTGGATCGGCATCTTCCTGTCGGTCTTCCAGCAGCTCGTCGGCATCAACGTCATCTTCTACTACTCGAACCAGCTGTGGCAGTCCATCGGCAAGGACCCCTCCAGCTCGTTCCTGTACTCGTTCGAGACGTCGATCGTGAACATCATCGGTACGGTCATCGCGATGGTCTTCGTCGACCGCATCGGCCGCAAGCCGCTCGCGATCATCGGCTCCACCGGTATGGCGCTCGCCCTGTTCACCTGCGCCTGGGCCTTCTCGTACCGGACCGGCACCGGCGACAACGTCTCGCTGCCGAACGCGCAGGGCCTGACCGCGATCATCGCCGCCAACGCCTTCGTGCTCTTCTTCGCCCTGTCCTGGGGCGTGGTGGTCTGGGTGCTGCTCGGTGAGATCTTCCCGAACCGGCTCCGTGCCGCGGCGCTCGGTGTGGCGGCCTCGGCCCAGTGGCTGGCCAACTTCGCCATCACCAAGACCTTCCCGAGCATGTCCGAGTGGAGCCTGACCGGCTCGTACATCATCTACGGTGCCTTCGCCGCGATCTCCATCCCGTTCGTGATGAAGTTCGTGAAGGAGACCAAGGGCAAGTCCCTGGAGGAGATGGGCTGACAAGCGCCCCGCTCCCCGCGAGACCCGGGGAGATGGATCAAGTCCCCGCTGCCATCTCCCCGTTCACGTCACTGCCCCGGCTCACCGGCCTACGCCAGGTCCTTGAGCCGGGGCAGTACGTCTTCGCAGAACAGGTGGAGGCTGCGCCACCCCTCGTCGAGCGGCATCCCGCCCGACAGCGGATGCAGGACGTAGTTCTCGAGGCCCTGCGCCAGACACTCCTGCGGCGTGAGGATCCGGTAGACGCCCTCGGCGCGCAGTTCGTCGACCGTCGTCGCCGCCGATTTCACGGCGGACCGGATGTCCCTCGACTGCCAGGACGCGTACGTCCGCGCCTCGTGCAGAAAGTGCGCGCCGTACTCGGCCCAAGTGCGGTCCGGATCTTCGGACAGGTGCAGCAGAGACGTGGTCTTCGCGGGCATCATGGTCCAGCCCTCGGTGCCGTATTCGGCGAGCCGCTCCTTGTAGTACGCGTCCAGCTCCGGCAGATGCGCGCTCGGGAAGAAGGGCAGGCCGAGCCGGGCCGCCCGGCGCGCGGCCGCCTGCGAGGAGCCGCCGACCAGGAGGAGCGGGTGCGGCTGGGTGAGCGGGCGCGGGGTGACCCGTACCTGGCGCCCGCGGAAGGTGAACTCCTCGCCGGACCATGCCTTCAGCAGCGTTTCGAGCAGCTCGTCCTGGAGCTTGCCGCGCCGCGTCCACTCCACGTCGAACTGCGCGTACTCCTGTGGCCGGTAGCCGATCCCGGCCACCGTGACGAGACGGCCGCCGCTCAGCAGATCCAGTACGGCGATGTCCTCGGCGAGGCGGAGCGGATCGTGCAGCGGGCCGATGATCGCGGAGACGGTGACCGCGATGCGGCGCGTGGCGCCGAAGACCGCGCCGGCGAAGGTGAACGGGGAGGGCAGCCAGTTGTTGGCGGCGCCGTGGTGCTCCTCGGTCTGCACCGTGTCGACGCCCCGGTCGTCGGCGTACGAGGCCATCTCTACCGCCGCCTTGTAACGGGCGCTCAGCGACTCGGGGGTGCCATCGGGTTCGACCAGATTGAACCGTACGACGGAGACGGGCATCGAAAAGTCCCCCTTCACGCGGGCTCGGAACCCGGCTTCAGGCTTCAGGCCCGGGTGAAGGGGGACGGTAGCTGACGGGGCGTCAGACAGCCAGGGGTGCGGACTCCTTGCTGTCCTCCGGGGCCGTGGTGGTGTCCGCGGGCTTTGGCAGCGCGAGGTACAGCAGACCGGAGACCACGATCGTGACGACCCAGCCGAGACCGTACTCACCGATGAAGTTGTTGGTGGCGAGCGGCCCGGTGAACCAGTCCGACGTCGTGAACAGCAGGCCCGCGACGAGCCCGATCGCCCAGGAGATGACCGCGGCGGGGGAGAAACCGCCCTTGTACCAGTACGCGCTGGTGCGGCCCGTGTCGACGAGGGCGGCGGGGTCGTAGTGCTTGCGCGTGAACATGTCCGCGCCGAACACGCCGACCCAGGCCGAGAAGGCGACGGCGAGCAGCGACAGGAAGGCGATGAAGGAGCCCATGAAGCTCGTCGCGACCAGCATCAGGATGCCGCCGAAGATCAGCGAGATCACCGCGTTCACCGAGACGGCCCAGTGGCGCGGGACCTTGAAGCCGAGCGTCTGCGCGGTGAAACCGGCCGAGTACATCGACATGGCGTTGATCAGCAGCATGCCGACCAGAGCGATCAGCAGGTACGGCACCGCGATCCACATCGGCAGGATCTCGCCGAGGAAGGAGACCGGGTCGGCGGCCGAGGCCAGGTCCGGGGTGGACACCGCCATGACGGCGCCCATCAGGACCATCGGCAGGACGACGATGCCGGCGCCGCCGATCGAGTTCCGCACGATCGCCGCGGAGGAGGCCGTGCGCGGCAGGTAGCGGGTGAAGTCGGGGGAGGACGGGATCCAGCTGACGCCGCCCGCGGCGATCATGCCGATACCGGCGACCATCAGGGACGTCTGGCCCGCGGGCCGGCCGAAGACCTCGGACCAGTCGGTGTCGACGATCAGATAGATCAGCACCATGACCGAGAAGAGGCCGAAGAGGTACGTCGCGTACTTGTTGCACTTCTGCACGGCGTTGATGCCGAGGCCCGAGATCGCGAACGTGGCGACCACGAAGCAGAGCAGCGTGAGGATCACCAGGAAGTCGTTCTGCCGGATGTCGAAGCAGATGTCCAGGACGGTGAGCACGGCGTACGCGCCCGTCACCGCGTTGATCGTCTCCCAGCCCCAGCGCGCCACCCAGATCAGCGAGCCGGGCAGCAGGTTGCCGCGCTGACCGAAGACCGCCCGGGACAGCGCCATACCCGGGGCGCCACCGCGCTTGCCCGCGATACCGATCAGGCCCACGAGCCCGTACGACACCATGGGCGCGGCGACCGCGACGACGACGGCCTGCCAGAAGTTGAGCTTGTACGCCACGACGAGGCTCGCGCCCATCGTGAGCAGCAGCACGCTGATGTTGGCCGCGACCCACGTCGGGAACAGTTCGCGGGTCTTGGCGGTGCGCTCGGCATCGGGGACGGGCTCGATGCCGCGCGTCTCCAGGGCGCCTTCGGATTCGGCGGTCTTGCTCATGCGGTGGGGTTCCGTGCCTCTGTGGGGTGGGGCGGGGGGAGAGAGATCGCGTGGGGCGGGGGAGGGAGATCGCGATGGACTCTACGCGCGTTGATGCGACCTCTTCCATCGTAGTTTAGTCCGAGTAATACCCTCTGGAGACCTTTGTCCTTTGGAGGATGCGACGAGAGCGGCCCCGCCGGACCCTCATGACTGATACTGGACGCGTTATGGAAATCGTCATCCTTGCTGTAGTCATCGCCGTGGTCGTGATCGGCGCGCTCGGCGGGCTCGTGATCGGCAGCCGCAAGAAGAAGCAGCTGCCGCCCGCCCCGCCCTCGGCGCCCGACATCACCACCGCCCCGCCCACTGAGCCGCGCGTCGGCGACGAGGCCGAGACGCCGCGCGACGAAGCGCGGCGCACGATCGAGGAGGTCGACCTCCCGGTCGCCGAACCGGTCACCGAGGAGGTCATCGAGGAGCCGGCCGCTCCCGAGGTCGAGGTACCGGAGCCGACCGCGGGCCGCCTGGTCCGGCTGCGCACCCGCCTCTCCCGGTCACAGAACGCGCTCGGCAAGGGGCTCCTCACGCTCCTGTCCCGCGAGCACCTCGACGAGGACACCTGGGAGGAGATCGAGGACACGCTGCTCACCGCCGACGTCGGCGTGCAGCCCACCCAGGAGCTGGTCGAGCGGCTGCGCGAGCGCGTGAAGGTGCTCGGCACCCGCACCCCGGACGAGCTGCGCGGCCTGCTGCGCGAGGAACTGCTCGCCCTGCTCGTCCCCGAGTTCGACCGCACGGTCAAGACGGACTCCAACCTGGACACGCCGGGCATCGTGATGGTCGTCGGGGTCAACGGCACCGGCAAGACCACCACGACGGGCAAGCTCGCGCGCGTGCTCGTCGCCGACGGCAAGAACGTCATGCTCGGCGCCGCCGACACCTTCCGCGCCGCCGCGGCCGACCAGCTGCAGACATGGGGCGAGCGGGTCGGCGCGCGTACGGTGCGCGGGCCCGAGGGCGGCGACCCGGCGTCCATCGCCTTCGACGCCGTGAAGGAAGGCATCGCGGCGGGCGCGGACGTCGTGCTCATCGACACGGCCGGCCGGCTGCACACCAAGACCGGCCTGATGGACGAACTCGGCAAGGTCAAGCGCGTCGTGGAGAAGCACGCGCCGCTCGACGAGGTGCTGCTGGTCCTCGACGCCACGACCGGGCAGAACGGTCTGGTGCAGGCGCGGGTCTTCGCCGAGGTCGTCAACATCACCGGCATCGTGCTGACCAAGCTGGACGGTACGGCCAAGGGCGGCATCGTCGTGGCCGTGCAGCGGGAGCTGGGTGTGCCGGTGAAGCTGATCGGGCTCGGCGAGGGTCCGGACGATCTGGCGCCGTTCGAGCCGGAGGCGTTCGTGGACGCGCTGATCGGGGAGTAGCCGAGCAGCCCCGCTCGGAGCCCGCGAGGACTTCAGGGGGGCGGGGTGTGACGAGCCGGATCCCGGCTCGTCACACCCTGCCCCCCTTATTCGTTTGGTCCGGCTTGTCGTTTCGTCAGGCGCAGGGCGAGCGATGCGCCACGTACGCCAAGGTCCCCAGCAGCAGCCGTGCCTGCGGCGGCTGGGTCGCCGTGTCCAGGGACGGGGCGCGCAGCCAGGCCGCGGGGCCGAGGCCGCCACGGTCGGAGGGCGGGGCCGTGATGTACGCGCCCGGGCCGAGTGCGTGGAGGTCGAGCGTCGCGTCGTCCCAGCCCATGCGGTAGAGCAGGGTCGGGAGCTGCGCCGCGGCTCCGGGCGCCACGAAGAAGTGGGCGCGGCCCTCGGGGGTGGCGATCACCGGACCGAGGGGGAGGCCCATCCGCTCCAGGCGGATCAGTGCGCGACGGCCCGCCGGCTCGGGGACGTCGATGATGTCGAAGGCGCGGCCCACCGGGAGGAGGACCGACGCGCCGGGGAACCGGCTCCAGGAGGCGGTCACTTCACCCAGAGTCGCGCCGGCCGGTACCACCGCCGCCGGGTCCAGGGGGTGGGCGCCGGGTGCCGGGCAGTCCGTCTTGCCGCAGGAGCATGCTGGTCCCGCGGCACGTGCGCCGGGCACCACGTCCCAGCCCCACAGGCCGGTGAACTCGGCCACCGCGGTGCAGTCCGAAGTGCGGCCGGACGTGCGGCCGCGGCGACGTGTGCCGGAGCGCATCTCGCGAATGCCGCCGATCGTGAAGCCCATGCCCCCTCCAACGGGTCCAGCGAGCCGGTGGTTACGTGACGCAATCGAATCGTGACCCAGTGTGCGCACACCGCCTGGTCGTGGCGGCGCAGAGTCGCATCCGGGGTGGTGCGCCCGGTGTCGCGCGCCCTGGCGCACACCGTTTCGCCTACTTCCGGCTGTCGTATGTCAAGTGAATCGCGTGTGGCCGCCCTTGAGTTCATTCGAAGGGGTGGCGAATGGTGGCGTTTCCAGGTTCGCCCTCGCCGGAGGGGTGATCGTAGGATTACTTTCAGTACACGGCCCTTCGGGGTATGTGCACCCGTGGGTATGCCGCAGGCAAGTCGATTTCCTGTTCGAGGAGTGACAACTGCCGGACGGAGAGCCGTAGTTGACGGCATCCTGATAGGGCTTGCGGACAGAATGACCGACAGGGCGTGGCGTCGGGTGTCTTAGATGGCTTCAGGGATGGGGGCGTTCAGTGGGCGGCAGCGGCGGAAGCGTGACGAACGCTGAGAAGCGCCCGAACGAACTGCTCGGTTCGTGGTTCGTGCGCAGTGGCTGGTCGAAGGGCGAGCTGGCGCGTCAAGTGAACCGGCGGGCGCGGCAGTTGGGCGCGAACCACATCTCCACCGACACCTCGCGTGTGCGGCGCTGGCTCGACGGGGAGAACCCGCGCGAGCCGATCCCGCGCATCCTCAGCGAGTTGTTCTCCGAGCGCTTCGGCTGCGTGGTCGCCGTCGAGGACCTGGGACTGCGAGCCGCGCACCAGGCGCCCTCGGTGTCCGGCGTCGACCTGCCCTGGACGGGGCCGCAGACCGTCGCGCTCATCGGCGAGTTCTCGCGCAGCGACCTGATGCTGGCACGCCGCGGCTTCCTCGGCAGCTCACTCGCGCTCGCCGCCGGCCCCTCACTCATCGAGCCGATGCAGCGCTGGCTGGTGCCGGGTCCCGGCGGAGCGTCGGTCATGGAGTCCGAGTCCGCCGCGCAGCGCCGTGGGAACCGGCTGTCCAGGCCGGAGCTGGACCTGCTCGAGTCCACCACCGTCATGTTCCGCCAGTGGGACGCCCAGTGCGGCGGCGGCCTGCGCCGCAAGGCGGTCGTGGGGCAGCTGCACGAGGTCACCGACCTCCTCCAGGAGCAGCAGCCCGAGGCCACGACGAAGCGCCTGTTCAAGGTCGCGGCCGAACTGGCGGAGCTGGCCGGGTGGATGAGCTACGACGTGGGCCTGCAGCCCACCGCCCAGAAGTACTTCGTGCTCGCCCTGCACGCCGCCAAGGAAGCGGGCGACAAGCCGCTCGGTTCGTACATCCTGAGCAGCATGAGCCGCCAGATGATCCACCTCGGCCGCCCCGAGGACGCACTGGAGCTCATCCATCTCGCCCAGTACGGCAGCCGCGACTGCGCCGGCCCGCGCACCCAGTCCATGCTGTATGCGATGGAGGCCCGCGCCTACGCGAACATGGGGCAGCCCGGCAAGTGCAAGCGGGCCGTGCGGATGGCCGAGGACACCTTCACCGACGCCGACGACTGGGACGACCCGGACCCCGACTGGATCCGCTTCTTCTCCAAGGCCGAGCTGCACGGGGAGAACAGTCACTCGTTCCGCGACCTCGCCTACGTGGCCGGTCGCAGCCCTACGTACGCGTCGATGGCCGAGCCGGTCATGCAGCAGGCCGTCGAGCTGTTCGGCAAGGACATCGAGCACCAGCGTTCGTACGCACTGAACCTGATCGGCATGGCCACGGTGCACCTCCTCCAGAAGGAGCCCGAGCAGGCCACCGTCATGGCGGAGCGTGCGCTGGGGATCGCGAGAAAGGTCCGCTCCGAGCGGGTCAACACCCGGATCCGCAAGACCGTGGACACCGCGGTGCGCGACTTCGGGGACGTCGCCGAAGTGATCCAGCTGACCGAACAGCTGGCCGTCCAGCTCCCCGAGACCGCCGAAGCGGCAGTCTGACACTGCCCTGAACGCCGGCCGCGGCCGTCCGTCCCGTAACAGCCCGACTCGGCTCCCCTACGCCAGGTCATCGCGGACGGACGTCCGCGGCCGGTTTCTCGTGGCGCCGCTTGGTTGCGTCACGATAACGATCGGCACCGCCGCCATCCGGCACTTCATGTACGCGTAACACCCAGGACCTCTTCGTCACTGCGGCGAAACATCGAGGGGCACCCACGGAAACCGCGCTGCGCCAATGTTCTGGCGCATAACCGGCCCACCCCTCATGACCGCTTCAGGCTTCGCCCGCACGGGGCCGTACCAATGACGAGGAGACGCCGATGGCACCAGCCGCCATCACGCTCGCCGCGGAAGCACCCAAGCTCTCCGCCGCGAACACAGGCTTCATGTTGATCTGTTCCGCCCTGGTGATGCTCATGACGCCGGGCCTGGCCTTCTTCTACGGAGGCATGGTCCGGGTCAAGAGCACCCTGAACATGCTGATGATGAGCTTCATCAGCCTCGGGATCGTCACGATCCTGTGGGTGCTGTACGGCTTCTCTCTCGCGTTCGGCACCGACAAGGGATCGCTGATCGGCTGGGACGGCGACTTCGTCGGTCTCAGCGGGATCGGTCTCACCCAGCTCTGGGACGGCTACACCATCCCGGTCTATGTCTTCGCCGTCTTCCAGCTGATGTTCGCCATCATCACGCCCGCCCTGATCAGCGGCGCCCTCGCCGACCGCGTGAAGTTCACCGCCTGGGCCCTGTTCATCACCCTGTGGGCCACGATCGTCTACTTCCCGGTCGCGCACTGGGTGTGGGGGACCGGCGGCTGGGCCTTCGACCTCGGCGTCATCGACTTCGCCGGCGGTACGGCCGTGCACATCAACGCGGGTGCCGCGGCCCTCGGCGTGATCCTCGTCATCGGCAAGCGCGCGGGCTTCAAGAAGGACCCGATGCGGCCGCACTCGCTGCCCTGGACGATGCTCGGCGCCGGTCTGCTCTGGTTCGGCTGGTTCGGCTTCAACGCCGGTTCCTGGCTCGGCAACAACGACGGCGTCGGCGCGCTGATGTTCGTCAACACACAGGTCGCCACCGCCGCCGCCATGCTCGCCTGGCTCGTCTACGAAAAGCTGCGCCACGGTGCGTTCACCTCGCTCGGCGCCGCCTCCGGCGCGGTCGCCGGACTTGTCGCGATCACTCCTTCCGGTGGTGCCATCTCGCCGCTCGGCGCGATCGCCGTCGGAGCCATCGCCGGTGTGCTGTGCGCCATGGCCGTGGGCCTCAAGTACAAGTTCGGCTACGACGACTCCCTCGATGTCGTCGGCGTCCACCTGGTCGGCGGTATCGCCGGGTCCCTGCTCATCGGCTTCTTCGCCACCGGTGGCGGCCAGTCCGACGCGGCGGGCCTCTTCTACGGCGGTGGCCTCAGCCAGTTCTGGAAGCAGTGCGCCGGAGTCGGCGGTGTCCTCGCCTACTCGCTCGTCGTCTCCGCAATCCTGGCCTTCCTGATCGACAAGACGATGGGCATGCGGGTCAGCGAGGACGACGAGGTCGCCGGCATCGACCAGGTCGAGCATGCCGAGACCGCGTACGACTTCAGCGGCGCGGGCGGTGGCACCGCCGCCCGGGCGCCCCAGCCCGCCCCGTCCGCCACGACTGCTCCGAACACCAAGAAGGTGGACGCATGAAGCTCATCACCGCGGTCGTCAAGCCGCACCGGCTCGACGAGATCAAGGAGGCCCTCCAGGCCTTCGGCGTCCAGGGCCTGACCGTGACGGAGGCCAGCGGGTACGGCCGCCAGCGCGGCCACACCGAGGTCTACCGTGGAGCGGAGTACACCGTCGATCTGGTACCCAAGATCCGTATCGAGGTGCTGGTCGAGGACGACGACGCGGAGCAGCTGATCGATGTGGTCGTGAAGGCCGCGCGAACCGGCAAGATCGGGGACGGCAAGGTCTGGGCGGTCCCCGTCGAGACGGCCGTGCGGGTCCGGACCGGCGAGCGCGGACCGGACGCGCTGTAACCGATTCGACGGACGGAACGGGAGTCGCCGGGTGACGAGTGTGAACGACGTACGGACCGAAGAAGCGGACGACAAACCCAGCGGCTACGCGGCGGCTCGGCTGCGCCTCCTCCAGGGAGAGGCGCGGTCCGGGCCGCCGCGCCGTTCCGCCCTCGCGGAGCTCACCGACGACTGGCTGACGGAGCTGTTCGGCGCCGGGACACCGGGCGCGGGCGTCTCGCTCGTCGCCGTCGGCGGCTACGGACGCGGCGAACTCTCCCCGCGCAGCGACCTCGACCTGCTGCTCCTGCACGACGGCTCGGCCGACCCCGCCGCCGTCGCCGCGCTCGCCGACCGCATCTGGTACCCGGTCTGGGACCTCGGCCTCGCCCTCGACCATTCCGTCCGTACACCCGCGGAGGCACGCAAGACCGCGGGCGACGACCTCAAGGTGCAGCTGGGGCTGCTCGACGCCCGGCATCTCGTGGGCGACCTCGGGCTCACCGCCGGGCTGCGCACCGCCGTCCTCGCGGACTGGCGCAACCAGGCACCCAAACGCCTCCCCGAACTGCGCGAACTGTGCGAGGAACGGGCCGAGCGCCAGGGCGAACTGCAGTACCTCCTCGAACCCGACCTGAAGGAGGCACGGGGCGGGCTGCGGGATGCCACCGCACTGCGCGCCGTCGCCGCCTCCTGGCTGGCCGACGCGCCACGCGAAGGCCTCGCCGACGCCCGCCGCCGCCTCCTCGACGTGCGCGACGCCCTGCATCTGGCCACCGGCCGCGCCACCGACCGACTCGCCCTCCAGGAACAGGACCAGGTCGCCGCCGAACTGGGCCTGCTGGACGCCGACACCCTGCTGCGACAGGTGTACGAGGCGGCCCGCACCGTGTCGTACGCGAGCGACGTGACCTGGCGCGAGGTCGGCCGGGTCCTCAAGTCCCGCTCCGTACGGCCCCGCCTGCGGGCCATGCTGGGCGGCAGATCCGCGCCCGTGGAACGCTCGCCGCTCGCCGAGGGCGTCGTCGAGATGGACGGCGAGGTCGTCCTCGCGCGGGCGGCCAAGCCCGAGCGGGACCCGGTGCTCCCGCTGCGCGCCGCCGCCGCCGCGGCCCAGGCCGGGCTTCCCCTGTCGCTGCACGCGGTCCGGCGGATGGCCGCGGCCGCCCGCCCGCTGTCCACCCCCTGGCCCGCCGAGGCACGCGAACAACTCGTGACGCTGCTCGGCGCCGGACGCCCGACCGTCGAGGTGTGGGAGGCACTGGAGGCCGAGGGACTCATCACCCGGCTGCTGCCCGACTGGGAGCGCGTCCGGTGCCGGCCGCAGCGCAACGCCGTCCACACCTGGACCGTCGACCGGCACCTCGTCGAGACCGCCGTACGCGCGTCGGAGCTGACCCGGCGCGTCGGGCGGCCCGACCTGCTGCTCGTGGCGGCGCTGCTGCACGACATCGGCAAGGGCTGGCCGGGCGACCACTCGGTGGCCGGCGAGATCATCGCGCGGGACGTCGCGGCCCGGATCGGCTTCGACCGGGCCGAGGTCGCGGTGCTCGCCACCCTCGTCCGGCACCACCTGCTGCTCATCGAGACCGCCACCCGGCGCGACCTCGAGGACCCGGCCACCGTGCGAGCCGTCGCGGACGCCGTCGGCTCGCAAGGAACGCTGGAACTGCTGCACGCCCTCACCGAGGCGGACGCGCTGGCCACCGGCCCCGCCGCCTGGTCGTCGTGGCGCGGATCGCTCGTGACCGACCTGGTCAAGCGGGTCTCCGCGGTACTCGCCGGGGACGACCCCAGCGATCCGGACGCCCCTGACGCCGAGCCCACCGCCGAACAGGAACGGCTCGCCGTCGAGGCGTTCCGCACCGGCGGCCCCGTGCTCGCCCTGCGCGCGCAGACGGACGCGGTGCCTTCGCCCGAGGACACCTCCGAGGCGGCTGAGCCGGAGCCGCAGGGCGTCGAGCTGCTGATCGCGGTGCCGGACCAGCCGGGGGTGCTCCCGGCCGTCGCCGGAGTGCTGGCGATGCACCGACTGGCCGTGCGCACCGCGGAGCTGCGCTCCCTTTCGCTGCCCGAGGAATGGGGCCAGGGTGCGCGGCCACGCAAGGAGGAGAGCGGACGCCAGGAGGGCCGCTCGGTCCTGCTGCTGAACTGGCGGGTCTCCGCCGAGTACGGCTCCCTGCCGCAGGCCGCCCGGCTCCGCGCCGATCTCGTACGCGCCCTCGACGGGTCGCTCGACATTGCGGCCCGGCTCGCCGAGCGGGACGCCGCCTACCCGCGACGGCGCGGCGTGGTGGCACCGCCGCCCCGGGTAACCGTGGCCTCGGCGGGCTCCCGGCTCGCGACCGTCATCGAGGTACGGGCCCAGGACGCGCCCGGGCTGCTGCACCGGATCGGGCGGGCGTTCGAGGTCTCCGACGTCCGGGTGCGCTCGGCGCACGTCTCGACGCTGGGCGCCAACGCCGTGGACGCCTTCTACGTCACCGGACCCGAAGGGGCTCCGCTGCCGTCGGAGGAGGCGATCTCGGTCGCGCGATCGCTGGAAGGGGCCCTGCAGACGAGCCACTCCGGCGCCTGACGAAAGGGACCCGCGTCCGGACTTCGAGGTTCCCCTTCGATACCGGTCGAGGAGCCGGCCGAGGGCGCGTGCCGCACTCGGCCGGTCCTTCGGATTCCCGCGTCCCTGACGGGGCGCAGACCCAATCCGTCGCGACCGATACCCTGGAAGGCGACCTGTCCGTAGAGCCACCCGACCCGAGGATTCGCGACCGCCGTGTTCGACACTCTTTCCGATCGCCTCGCAGCGACATTCAAGAATCTCCGCGGCAAGGGTCGCCTCAGCGAGGCGGACATCGACGCCACGGCGCGCGAGATCCGGATCGCCCTGCTGGAAGCCGACGTCGCCCTGCCCGTCGTCCGCGCCTTCATCAAGCAGGTGAAGGAACGCGCGGCCGGCGCCGAGGTCTCCCAGGCGCTGAACCCCGCCCAGCAGGTCATCAAGATCGTCAACGAGGAGCTCATCGGCATCCTCGGTGGCGAGACCCGCCGCCTGCGCTTCGCCAAGACCGCGCCGACCGTGATCATGCTCGCGGGTCTGCAGGGTGCCGGTAAGACGACCCTCGCGGGCAAGCTCGGCCACTGGCTCAAGTCCCAGGGCCACTCGCCGCTGCTCGTCGCCTGCGACCTGCAGCGCCCGAACGCCGTGAACCAGCTCAGCGTCGTCGCCGAGCGCGCCGGCGTCGGCATCTACGCCCCCGAGCCGGGCAACGGGGTGGGCGACCCGGTCAAGGTCGCCAAGGACTCCATCGAGTACGCGAAGTCCAAGGTCTTCGACGTCGTCATCGTCGACACCGCCGGCCGCCTGGGCATCGACCAGGAGCTGATGCGGCAGGCCGCGGACATCCGTGACGCGGTCTCGCCGGACGAGGTCCTGTTCGTCGTCGACGCGATGATCGGTCAGGACGCGGTCAACACCGCCGAGGCGTTCCGTGACGGCGTCGGCTTCGACGGTGTCGTGCTGTCGAAGCTCGACGGTGACGCGCGTGGTGGTGCGGCGCTGTCGATCGCGCACGTCACCGGCCGCCAGATCATGTTCGCCTCGAACGGCGAGAAGCTGGACGACTTCGACGCGTTCCACCCGGACCGGATGGCGTCCCGCATCCTCGGCATGGGCGACATGCTCACGCTGATCGAGAAGGCCGAGCAGACCTTCTCGCAGCAAGAGGCCGAGAAGATGGCCTCGAAGCTGGCCTCCAAGAAGGGCCAGGACTTCACGCTCGACGACTTCCTGGCGCAGATGGAGCAGGTCAGGAAGATGGGCTCCATCTCCAAGCTGCTCGGCATGCTGCCGGGGATGGCCCAGATGAAGGACCAGATCGCCAACCTCGACGAGCGCGATGTCGACCGCACCGCCGCCATCATCAAGTCGATGACCCCGGCCGAGCGCGCCGACGCCGCCATCATCAACGGCTCGCGCCGCGCCCGTATCGCCAAGGGTTCCGGTGTGGACGTCAGTGCGGTCAAGAACCTGGTCGAGCGGTTCTTCGAGGCCCGCAAGATGATGTCGCGCATGGCCCAGGGCGGCGGCATGCCGGGGATGCCCGGCATGCCTGGCACGGGTGGCGGTCCCGGCCGGCAGAAGAAGCAGGCGAAGAAGGCCAAGGGCAAGCAGCGCTCCGGCAACCCGATGAAGCGCAAGCAGCAGGAGCAGGAGGAGGCCGCCCGGCGTGCGGCCGCCGCCGAGGCGGGCGGCGCGCTCGGCCTGCCCGGCGCCGGACCGGCCGACAAGGACTTCGAACTGCCCGACGAGTTCAAGAAGTTCATGGGCTGACGTCATGGGTAGGTGACCTTTCCGTACACGGAGGGGAGAGGGGCGCTCGCTGGTGCGGGCGCCCCTCACTCCTGTACGGAGATGACTTTCTGTCCTGGGGTGTCAGGCGGCCCGCGTGGCGGCCTCGCGTATCTCCGCGCCGTTGGCCAGGCCGGCCGGGTCGAGGCCGAGCGCCGCCGCGGCCGTGGCGCCCACGTCGGCCAGGCTCGGGGCGTCCGGCAGCAGCTCGGGGCCCGGCGCCTCGGGGCGGTGGATCAGCACCGGGACGTACTCGCGGGTGTGGAAGGCGTGGCCGATCGTCGGGTCGTTGCCGTGGTCGCCCGTGACGATCAGCCGGTCGCCGGGCTCGGACAGCAGGGCCAGCAGCGCCGCGAGGCCCGCGTCGACCTGCTCCAGGATCCGTCCGTAGCGCTCGACGTCCTGCTGGTGCCCGGCGAGGTCGCTCTCCTGCACGTTCGCCACGATCAGCGCGTCCCCGTCGGCCCGCGCGGCCTCCAGCGCCTGCGCGAGAACCTCGGCTGTGTCGACCGCGGGGCGCCGCACCGCCGCCTCGCAGGCCAGGATGTCCGCCGCCTTGCCGACGAGCGTCACCGGGATGCCGGCGCGCGCTGCCAGGTCCGGCAGCTGCCGGGTGTGGTCCAACTCCGCGCCCAGGTGCTGCACTTGCAGTCCACCGTTGCGGTAGAAGCCGGTCGCCGGGGTGTCCAGGCCGACCGTGCCACCGTCGCCCGCGCGTACGAACGTGTCCAGGGGGCCGTCCGCCCGGCCGCCGACCGCGATGACCCGGGCGACCGGAGCGATGGCCCGTACCGTGCGGGCGATCGACAGAATGCCCGGGAAGTCGATGTCGTCGAGCCGGCCCGACGCGTTCCAGTTGATCCCCGGGTCCGCCTCCAGGTTGTCGTGCACGAGGACGGTGCCGTCGACGAGCAGCAGGGGCTTGCCGTCGAGCAGTTCGGCCTTGTGACCCGCGTCCGCGAGGGCGTGCGTCACCTCGTCCAGGTGCTCGGCGAGCCGCGCCACCGTCACCCGGCTGAAGTCCGCGCCCATCATCGTCTGGTGCCCGGCGAACGTGTCCGCCCCCGGGTAGCCGAGCGCGGCCCGCCCCGCCGCCACCGGCAGACGGGTGCGTCGGGCCAGGTCGGGGTGCGGGTGCACCAGGCCGAGGCCGAGCGCGCCGAGCGCGGGCAGCCGCAGCGCTCTGCCGAAGGCCTCCCGGCACCGGTCGAGCACATGCCCGCAGGTGTCGGCGGCCAGGTCACCGGGGCGCAGGGCCCCCGCGTCCGGCATGGCGCCGACGCCGAACCCGTCCACCACCACGATCACGGTCTTGCTCATGAGGCGGCCTTCCCTTGTGCGTCGTACAGCCCGACCAGGCGAGGCGCCCCGGCCGAGAGGCCGGAGACCACCGCGACCGTCGAGCGCGTCACGAAGATCTGCGTGCGGAACGCGAGCAGCGCGGTGTCACCCGGCCGGACGTCCGCGACGGCCTCGGGGGCGTCCAGCAGCCGGTAGTAGTCGATGTTCTCCGGCGGAGCATCCTGCACCGGCAACCGCAGGCCGGTGCGGGGCAGCAGCGCCGACTTGATGTGGGAACGCGCGTAGAAACCGCCGCCGAAGACCGCGGGCCGACCGTCGGCCAGGGTGTGCGCGACCTCCGTGACGTACACGTAGGCGGGCTTCTCGGGCTGGCTGAGGTCCCGCGCGTGCAGCGGGGTGGTGCCGGTGAGGGAGTGGCCGGGCTCGCCGTGTGTGGCCCCGAGTTCGGCGAGCAGGGGCAGCGTCGCCATGGACGTGGCGCTGGGGGCGCTGAGCTTGAGGTCCTCGTGCCCGCGTGCGGCCAGTATCTGGCGGGCCTTGAGGGCGAGTTCGAAGTTCGGGGTGGGCGCCGGCAGGCCTGTCGCCGGGTCGCAGAGCACGCACGGGAAGGCGGTGACGCCCGCGATCCGTACCCCGGGCAGTCGCTCCACGGCCGCCGCGAACTCCTCGACCCCGGTGAGCGGGACGCCGCCCTCCTGCCCGGGGTACACCGACCCCGGCGCTCCTTCGAGGCGGATCAAGAGGTCCTGCACCCGGCCGAGTTCGCCTGCGGCCTCGGACACCGCCCGCGCGTTCGCCAGGTCGTAGACGGTCACCGTCTCGGGGCGCCACGCCAGCATCTCCGGCAGCGCCCGGTGCGGGATCTGGACCAGATGCCCGAGGTTGCCCGCCTGTGCGCCGGCGGCGTGCAGGGTGCGGGCCTCGGGCGGATCGATGGCGGCGTACTTCGGGATGTGCCGCGCGATGGCCTTGATCAACTCGGGGTTGCGGCCGAGCTGCTTGACGACGAACCAGAGGCTCAGGCCGAGCCGTTCGGCCTCCGCGGCGAGCAGCGCCGCGTTCTCCTCGATGGCGTCGAGGTCCATCACGTAGGTGTCCGGCGGGATCGCACCACGCCGGTGGAGATCGGCCGCCGCGTCGATCAGCGCGGGGTTGCGGGCGAGCAGACTGTCGAGGAACACGGTCGGTCAGTCCTTGCTGAGTTCGTGGAGCGAGCGGCGCAGGATGGAGACCACCAGGTCGGCGCCCGCGCGCATCGGATTGATCCGGACCGTCCAGTCGGCGAGCTCCGGGGCGTCGTCGAGGGCGGAGCTGGACATGCGGTAGAAGAGCGGCGCGATCTCGTACCGGGAGTTCGAGCCCACCGGGTAGGGAGCCGCCCCGAACCCCGCCGCCACGGCGGGCAGCTCGCGCGCGACGGGCCGGTCGAGCCGGACCAGCAGGCAGCGGTCCTGCGCGTTGGCGATCCGTACTTCGGCGACGCCCGGCACCTCTCCGGCCGCGAGGCGCTCGGCCACCTCCGCGCCGACCCTCGACTGCAACGCCCACATCACCGGCACGTGCGTGAGCGCGCGCAGCGCGTCGAGCGCCTGGTGGCCCTGGACCTGGCCGCCTCCCGAGTAGTTGTCCGCGCGGACGTGCTCGACGAGATCGCGGGTGCCGACCACGACGCCCACCCCCTCAGGGCCGTGCAGCTTGAACAGGGAGAAACAGGAGGCGTCGGCGCCCAGCTCGACCCCCGAGGCGGGGACGCGCATCACCGCGTAGTTGTCGTCGACGATGCTGCGCACCCCGGCGGTCCGGCAGGCGGCCAGCACTTCACCCGGGTCGTACGAGTCGCCGAGCCGCTGGCGTGTGTGCTGCACGTAGGCCCAGCGGAACCGGCCGGAGGTGAGGGCGGCGCGCAGCGCCTCGCTGTCGTTGAAGTCGACCTCGTGCGTCTGTACGCCGAGGCCGCGCAGGGTGACTTCGGTGGTGCGGTAGACGGGGGCGCGATGGATGAGCAGCGGATCGCCCGCGCTCACCGCCGCGCTCAGTGCGGCCCGGATGGCACCCGTGCCCGCGCCCTGGACGAGGGCGGCGTCCTCGGCGCCGAAGAACTCGGCGAGTACGGCCTCCACCTGGGCGGTGGTCCGCGGTCGGCCGAGGCCGGGCACCACACCCGCGTCCGCGGCGAACAGCTCGGCGCCCTGGAAGTGCGCGGCCGTGCACTCCAGGAGCCGGAACTGCCGGGCCGCGGCCTCCTCGACGGGAACGGTGGCGAGCGGGTAGGTCGTCGGCAAGGAAGGCGGGGGCGCGGGAGACGTCGTCGGAAGCGGTGGCATGGTCAGATCTCCTCCGTGCTCGCGCCGGTCAGGAAGCGCAGGGGGTTGCGCCGTGTCATCAGGTCGATCAGGTCGTCGTCGACCCCGGCGGCCCGAAGGCGCGGCAGGAACGACCGGAACAGGTGTCCGTAGCCCTGACCGCCCTCCGACACCAGATATCCGTGCCGGGAGATGTCGCAGCTGAGCAGGGCCCGGTCGGCGTGGCCCGCCTCGAGGAGGGCGAGCAGGAGCCGCAGCCGGGTGTCATCGCTCTGGTAGCTCTCCTTGCCGACCGTGTCGAACGCGACGTACGCGCCTCTTCCCGCCAGCTCCTTGTGCACCGCCGGATCGTCCAGGAGGTCCTGGTGTCCGATGGAGACGCGGTGCGCGGGAAGCCCTTCCGCGGTGAGCAGCTCCAGCTGTGCGAGGCCGCCGCGTCCGAGCTGGGCGTGGGTGGCGACGGACAGGCTTGTGGCGACGGCGGCCCGGGCGGCGGCCCGCAGCGAACGGGTCTCGGGTGCGCTGGGCACGTCGCCGTGGCTGCCGACCTCGCCGAGGACACCGGGCCGGATGCCGTCGGCGTCGAAACCGCCCTCGATCTCGCGCACGAGGCTTCCCGCGAGCTCCTCCACGCTCATCGAGGCCAACTCCGGCGTATGGAAGGGCTCGTAGTACCAGCCGGTGGCAGCGACGACCGCGACCCCTGCCTCACGCGCCACGGCGGCGAGTGCGCGTGGGTCACGCCCCATCCCGCGGCAGGTCAGATCGATGACGAGGGAGAGGTCGAACTTCTCGCGCAGGTCGGCGAGTTCGGCGGTGACCGCCGGGCCGTGCCGTTCCGCGTCGAGGACGGCGCCGCCGTCGCCCTTGAGGTCCAGGTCGAGGACGAGGTGCTCATGGGCGAGGACGGGGCCGCGGACGGCCTCGTAGGAAAGGGGGCCCGTGACGGTGTGAAGGGTGCTCGTGTGCATGGTGGGGGTGTTCCTTTCCGCGTGCTGACCCCGGCGGGCCGGGTGGTGCTGTCGGCCTCGGTCGTCGGCCGCTCACCTCCTCAACGGTTCGCGTTCCGCAAAAGTTCCACGGAGAGTGACGAAAGATGGGAAGAGTTTCACAGAGCGTGAAAACTCGGGGAGCTTGGTGGATCGAGCGGCGGAGCGACGCCGCGTCGGTGGCACCCCGCTCACGCCTTGAGCGGGGTGAACAGGTCGAGCCAGTACAGGACGTTGAGCGCGATGCCGCCGACGATCACGGCCGCGGGCGCCGCCGCCATCCGTACCACCGGCCGGCCCATCGCCTCGTTCAGCAGGTACAACCCGCCCACGATGAGGATGCCGAGCCCCGCTCCCATCGCGTTCGCCGCCATCAACGAACCGAACAGGATCGCCAGTTGCAGCGTGTCGGAGATCGCGCTGCGCAGGTGCTCCGACGAATCACGCACACTCGGCAGCTTGCCGAGGAACTTGCCGATGTACGACAGGGCGAGCACCTCGGCCGCGAAGACGAGGGCGCCGACGACGGCCGCGAGGAACGGGTTCGGCATCAGGTAGCCGATGGGGTAGACGAGCGTGAAGCCCGCGATGCCGTAGGCGCCGGAGGCCAGGGCCGTGGTCGCGATCAGCGGGATGAAGCCGAAGACGCGGTAGAAGTCGACCTGAGCGGCCTCTCCGTACTGCCCCTTGGCGATCAGGAAGCTGGTCGCCTCGCCACCGCCGAATATGTGCATCTGAGCCAGGACGCAGACACCCGCGCCGAGCACCATGAACAGCGGCAGGTACCGGCGCAGCCGGGCCGCGCTCGCACTGAACAGGGAGGCCATCGGGTCGTCGGCGAGGGCGATCTCCTCGACCTCGTTCGCCCGGTCCGCCTTGCGCTGCTTGAGGTCCTTGGCGACCGCGAGGGCGATCAGCAGGAGGACGCCGACGGCCATGGCGATGGCGCCCGCGAAAACCTTGGGCCACAGCTTCATGGTCATGACGACCAGGGCCAGTTCGGCGACGCCCGCGATCCCGCCCCACTTGCGCCCGAACTGCTTGGTGATCGCGAGCACCGGGAACAGCGTGAACAGGAACAGGATCGGCGTCGACATCTGCTGCATCGCGGTCAGGAAGTCGACGGGCAGGTCGTGCGCGAGATTGTTGGCGCCGTTCAGACCGAAGACGACGACCGCGCCCCAGGCCCCGCCCAGGATCGGCGCGAGCCACTTCTTGGGCGCCAGGATGCCCAGGATGTCGGTGGGCAGGAACACCAGCCACGGGTTGAGGACCCCTGTGGACAGGGCCATCGGCGCGCCCAGGCCGAAGATGAACCCGGCGGACAGGCCGAAGGAGACCGCCGTGGTGGCGCTGCGGGTGGACCGCCCCTGGATGAAGTCGAGCATGAAGGGGCGTACGCCGTCGTTGAAGACGGCCAGGGCCATGTGCGAGGTGAACGCGGTCAGCGCGCACAGGGCGATCACGGTGAGCTGCTGCGCGAGCGTGAAGTCGAGGTTCGCGCCGGCGGCGATGACGGTACCCGTCGAGGTGTTCATGGCGGTGCCCTACGCGGTTACGAGCGGGCCGCGATCGCCCGGGCGATCAGCGGTGCGATCCGGTCGATCTGGTCCATGGAGAAGCCGAACACCTTCTTGCCGTCCGCCAGCAGGGCGTTGACCTCGTCCTCGGTCGGCACGCCGCGCCCGAAGGTGTGACAGGCGGGCTGCCCCATCAGGCCGACGAGTACGCCGAGGGAGGCTCCGGCGCCGGTGTGACAGGTGCCCAGGAAGTAGTCGGCCTGCCCGGCGCGCAGCTTCATCGCCGCGTCCATGTCGCTGGAGAGGGTGACCTCGACGCCGTCGAGCCCCAGCTCCTTGACCGTGTTCGCCACTTCGACCTTGCCGACGCCGCCGGTGAGGATCTTCGTCATGACTGGTTCCTTCTTTCGTAGGACCCGGTGGGACCTGGTTGGGCTCAGTGGGACGGCTGCTGCGCCAGAACGGCGAGGTGCATGGCCAGGAAGTTGATCTCCGACTCGGGCAGGGTCGCTCCGAGTTCCGTGCGCGCCCGGGCGGAGACGCGCCGGGCACGCTCCACGGCCTCGGGGTGGTCCGCCAGTTCGGCGGCGACCTGCTCGTCCGTGAGGAACTCCGTGATCGGGGCACCGCCGATGAGCCGGGTGAGCGCCATCATCAGATGGCTGGTGAGCATCCCGGCGCTCTCCTCCGTGACGGTGCGGCCCTCGTTCTCCAGGGCCGTCAGTTCAGCGGTGACGAAGTCGGCGACCTCCGGTGCGACCTGGCCGCCCTCGCGGAACAGTCGGATGCGGAGGGCTAGTTGGTCGTCCATGGGACCTCCTCAGCGAGACAGTAACCGGGATTTTGGATTTTGAGCCGGGACGAAAGTCCTCAAGTTCGGGACTCGCCCTGACCGACTCGCGTCAGTACGAAGGGATGCGCTCGCCTCGCAGCACCTCGGACTGAAGCTGCGCCACCTGGGACAGGTCGAGGGCGTCCCGCACTGCGGACAGCGCCTTCGCGCCCTCGGTCCTGCCGATGATCGCCGCACTGGAGTTGCGCAGCGCCAGATCGCGGGTGACCTCGTCACCCAGAGGCAGTACGTCCACCTCCATGCCGAGCCGCCCCTGCACCTCGTCGAGGTTCCAGACGGTGGCATCGGCCTGCTTCTGTGCGAACAGGTCGCGCAGCTGCATGTACGACGATTCGACCCACTGGATGTCGTCGCGTCCCGCGAAGGCCCGCTCCGCCAGCATCCGCTGGTCCTCCGAGGCGTGGTCGACAGCGACCCGCAGACCGGGAGCGTCCAGTGAGACGCCCTCGCGCACCAGGAATCCGTGCGCGCCTACATAGGTGGCCGGTCCCAGGTCGGCGACGAGCGCCAACTGGTCCTTGTGCTGCTCGACCAGTCCGTCGGCCGCGAAGCGCGACAGGACCACCAGGTCGACCTTGCCTTCAAGAAGAGCGGCGGTACGGTCGCCGGCACCTCGCATGAAGGTGATGGCAAAAGGCGTACCGGCTTCTTCGAAGGCGGCGCGCAGGCCTGTGGCCAGTCCTTCGTAGCGGCGCGAGTAGGGGAGTGGCATCGCGGCCAGCAAGGTGCCGAGTCCGGAGAGGCGCCACAGTATGGCGCGATCCGAGCGGACCAGGAAGGTGCCCAGATGGCCCCGGGCCGCCGTCGCGATACCGCCCGACTCCTCAAGGAGGCGCAGTGCCGCCTGCACGGTGCCGTTCCCGCAGCCCAGTTCCTGGGCGAAGTCCTTCACACGCGGCAGCCGCGTGTCCCGCTCGTGGCCCATGAGCAGGACCGCGAGCTGTCGGGCCGCGAGCCCGTTGCGCGTCAGGAAGCGATCGTCGAAACCGTTCACAACTCAGACAGTAACCAGGATTCTGGATACTGGCAAGGGTCCGTGATCTGTGCGGTCATGGGCCCAAGGCTTCTGAGTGGCTATAAGGGTTTTGATTGGCTCCAAGGAGAACAGGCGTGGCTGACCCCGTACCCCCGCGCGACCGGACCGATCAGCCCTGGCGCTCCGAGGGAGCACCGCCGCCGCCCCCGCAGACACCCAAGCGGAAGATGCCCGGCGGCTGGGGCGGGCTCATCCTCACGGCCCTGGTCGTCTACCTCGTCGCCAATCTGATCCTGTCGTTCTTCAACCAGGGCGACGAGCCGACGATCTCGTACACCGAGTTCAGCAAGCAGGTCGCCGACGACAACGTCACCAAGATCTACGCCAAGGGTGACGCGATCCAGGGACAGCTCAAGAAGGAGCAGCCCACCCCGGACGACAGCGACAGCGGCGGCAAGAAATACACGAAGTTCACGACACAGCGGCCGTCGTTCGCCGACGACGACCTCTGGGCGAACCTGGAGAAGCACGATGTGACCGTGACGGCCGAACCGGTTGTCCAGGAGCGCAGCTTCCTCTCCAACCTGCTCATCTCGCTCGCCCCGATGCTGCTCCTCGTCTTCCTGTGGATCTTCATCGCGCGGCGCATGAGCCAGGGCATGGGCGGCGCCGGCGGCATGCTCGGCCGCAAACAGCCGCCCAAACCGGTCGAGCTGGAACCCGGCAAGAAACGCACCACCTTCGAGGACGTCGCCGGTATCGACGAGGTCGAGGGCGAGCTCAACGACGTCGTCGACTTCCTCATGAACCCCGAGGCCTACCGCAAGATGGGCGCCAAGATGCCGCGTGGCGTCCTTCTCGCGGGCCCGCCCGGCACCGGAAAAACGCTGCTCGCGCGCGCGGTGGCGGGTGAGGCTGGCGTGCCGTTCTTCTCGGCCTCCGCCTCCGAGTTCATCGAGATGATCGTCGGCGTCGGCGCCTCGCGCGTCCGGGAACTCTTCGCCGAGGCCCGCAAGGTCGCCCCGTCGATCATCTTCATCGACGAGATCGACACCATCGGCCGCGCCCGGGGCGGCGGCAGCGGCATGGGCGGCCACGACGAGCGCGAGCAGACCCTGAACCAGATCCTCACCGAGATGGACGGGTTCACCGGCTCCGAGGGCGTCATCGTCATCGCCGCCACCAACCGCGCCGACGTCCTCGACCCCGCTCTCACCCGGCCGGGCCGCTTCGACCGCGTCGTCAACGTCTCGCCGCCCGATCGCGGCGGCCGTGAGGCCATCCTCAAGATCCACTCCCGTGAGATCCCGCTCGCCTCCGACGTGGACCTCTCCCAGGTCGCGCGCACGACACCGGGCATGACCGGCGCCGATCTCGCCAACCTCACCAACGAAGCCGCTCTCCTCGCCGTCAAGCGCAAGCAGGAGCAGGTCACCCAGACCGACCTCTCCGAAGCGCTGGAGAAGGTCCAGCTCGGCGCCGAACGGCCCCTGGTGATGCCGGACGAGGAGCGCCGCCGCACGGCGTACCACGAGAGCGGGCACGCCCTTCTGGGCATGCTCAGGCCCGGCGCCGACCCGGTCCGCAAGATCACCATCGTGCCGCGCGGCAGGGCGCTGGGCGTGACGCTGTCCACCCCGGACGCCGACAGATACGCGTACACGGAGGAGTACCTTCGTGGCCGCATCATCGGAGCCCTCGGAGGCATGGCGGCCGAACAGGTCGTCTACGGGGTCATCACGACGGGTGCCGAGAACGACCTCGAACAGGTCACCAACATCGCCCGCGGCATGGTCGCCCGCTGGGGCATGAGCGAGAAGGTCGGCCGCCTATCGGCCCTCCCGAACGACGCCCAGCAGGCCTACGGGCTCGCCGCCGCCCCCGACACCCTCGACACGATCGACGGCGAGATGCGCCGCATCGTGGACGAGTGCTACCAGGAGGCATGTGACAAACTCCGAGAGAACCGCGACAAGCTGGACGCGCTCGCCGCCGCACTGCTGGAGAACGAGACCCTCGAAGAAGCACACGCCTACCGGGTCGCAGGCATCACCCGCCTCGCCAAGGACTGAACGCGCCTGGCCGACAACTACTGAGCGCGCCGCAACAAGGCGGACCAGGCGCGCTGCATCAGTGATTCACGGCGTACGGGCAATCAAGTACCGGAAGACGTTCGGCATCCATACGGTGCCGTCCGAGCGCACATACGGTTGCAGCGCCTCGGTCACCTCCTTGTCCACCTGCGCCAGATCCGTCGCACCCACCGCCGCGTCGAACAGCCCGGTGGACAACAGACCGCGCACCGCGCTCTCCGCGTCCGCGTACCCGAAGGGGCACGCCACACGTCCCGAGCCGTCGGGTCGCAGCCCTGCCCGCTGAGCCACTTCTTCCAGGTCGTCCCTCAGAGCGGGCCGCCAACTGCCCGTACTACGTAGCGGGTCGGCGAGTTTTGTGGCCACCCGTAGGACGGACGACGAGGTGCAGCGCTCGGGTGGACCCCACCCGACGAGCACCACGTATGCGCCCCGCTCCGCCAGCGGCGCCACGCTCTCCAGAAGCGTGGACAGGCCGGCCGAGTCACCGGCCATGCAGCCGATCGGTTGGAAGGCGGTGATCAAGTTGTACGGAGGCTCGTCCGGCACGGCGACCGTGATGCCGTCCTCGCCGCCGTCCGTCAGCCGGGCCGCGCCAGGGCCGCGCCGTTCCCCCTCAGGAGGCAGCAGCCGGTCCCGGGCGAGTGCCAGGCGCTCGGGTTCCGTGGGCTCGACGCCGGTCACGGCGGCGCCGCGCGAGGCCGCCATGAGCAGGGCCAGGCCGGAACCGCAGTCGAGGCCCAGGAGCCGGGTGCCAGAACCGACCTCGAGCCGCTCGTACACCGCTTCGTAGACAGGAACCAGCATCCGCTCCTGGATCTCTGACCAGTCACGCGCGCGTGCGCACAGGTCCACGCGCGGCGCGGGGGCCGCGTGGGGAAGGTGTCGCCGCACGAGCGTAGGTGTCATCGAAAATGCCCCAATCCGCCGAGAGATGCCGAGAGTTGTCGCTGTGGTGTGAAGACCGTTTTCGCGCGCTGCTCGCACTCCCCCCGTAAGCCAGAGAACTCCGCATCGTCCGTCACGTCTAGGGGGTGTTTGGCAGGTGTGCCGACAATGCGCGCATGCACCGTCGTGCGCCCCCGCAGGCGGCGGGGCGGGCATCCGGGCGAAAAGGATTCGGGTGCGCCGTGGCCCGCGCCGTAGCATGCGCGCCATGGCCAAAGCCCCTGTTCTCACGCCCCAGGCGGAAGACTTCCCGCGCTGGTACCAGGACCTGATCTCCAAGGCCGAACTGGCCGACAACGGCCCGGTGCGCGGCACGATGGTCATCCGGCCGTACGGCTACGGGCTGTGGGAGCGGATGCAGCAGGACATGGACGCCCGCATCAAGGAGACGGGCACGCAGAACGCGTACTTCCCGCTCCTGATCCCGCAGTCCTACCTGGCCAGGGAGGCCGACCACGTCGAGGGCTTCGCGCCCGAGCTGGCCGTGGTCACCCACGGAGGCGGCAAGGAACTGGAGGAGCCCGCCGTCGTCCGCCCCACCTCCGAGATGATCGTCAACGACTACTTCGCCAAGTGGGTCCAGAGCTACCGCGATCTCCCGCTGCTCATCAACCAGTGGGCCAATGTGGTGCGTTGGGAACTACGCCCCCGGCTCTTCCTGCGTACGACGGAATTCCTGTGGCAGGAAGGCCATACGGCGCACGCGACGTACGAGGAGGCGCGCGATTTCGCGGCACGCATCCATCGGCACGTTTACGCGGACTTCATGGAGAACGTGCTCGCCATGGATGTCGTCCTGGGACGCAAGACACCCAAGGAGCGCTTCGCCGGCGCCATCAACACCCTCACCCTCGAAGGGATGATGGGCGACGGCAAGGCCCTCCAGATGGGCACCAGCCACGAACTCGGCCAGAACTTCGCCAAGGCGTTCCACACCCAGTACCTGTCCAAGGAAGGCAAGCAGGAGCTGGTCTGGCAGACCTCCTGGGGCTCGACGACCCGCATGATCGGCGCCCTGGTGATGATGCACGGCGACGACAAGGGGCTGCGCGTACCGCCCAGGCTCGCCCCCGTTCAGGTCGTCGTGCTCGCCATCAAGGGCGACGAGGCCGTTCTCGCCAAGGTCCGCGAGATCGGCGACACCCTGAAGGCGGCCGGCATCCGCGTCCGGATCGACGACCGTACGGACACCCCCTTCGGGCGCCGCGCGGTCGACTGGGAGCTCAAGGGCGTCCCCGTACGCGTCGAGGTCGGGCCCCGCGACCTGGAGAGCGGCACCGCGATGCTCGTCCGCCGCATCCCCGGCGGCAAGGAAGCCGTGGCCGTCGACGCCCTGGCCGCACTGCTGCCCACCGTCCTGGAGCAGGACCAGGCGCTGCTCCTCAAGGAATCGCGAGAGCGCCGCGAGTCCCGTACGAGCGATGTCGCGACCATTGAAGACGCGATCGAGGTGGCCACCGCCGGCGGATGGGCGCGCATCCCGTGGGCGACACTCGGCGAGACGGGCGAAGCGACTCTCGCCGAGCACGCGGTGTCCGTACGGTGTCTGCTCGCCGCGGACGGGGCGGTGCCGGAGTCCGACGACGCACCCGGTAACGTCGCGGTCGTGGCACGCGCCTACTGAGCGACCTGTAGTCATGCGGAAGCGGCTGAAACGTCCCTTGCGTAGCTGACAGATACGTACGCCCCGGCGCGAGTGGTCCATCTACGCGCCGGGCGTACGTGTTACTACGCACCACCTTGTTGCGAGCTGTGCGGCTTCTCCGCAGATCAGCGCACCCGCCCTCGTCCGGATACATGAGCGGCAACTGACTGGTACGTGCAAAATATTTGGGATGCCCCGGAATAGGAACACAGAGGCACTCCGGCTCGTTGTCACGACGTGAGCACGACACCACCTGTTCTCGCCGCAGAGCTGGCAGGGGCGTGGGCCGACATTCAGCGGCACCACCCCGAACTGCCGGATCTTGCCGCGCCCGAATCCCTGATCGGGGAGTCGTCGTCCGCCTGCGGGCACGAGCTCTCCTTCGAGCGACTCCTCCATGAGGCAGTCCATGGCATCGCTGCCGCGCGCGGAATCCGCGACACCTCGCGCGCCGGCCGGTACCACAACCGCAGATTCCTGGCCATCGCCGAGGAGTTGGGCCTCGACCACCCCGAGGAGCCGCACCCCAGTAGTGGCTTCTCACTGGTCACACTCAACTCCGAGGCCAAGCAGCGCTACCGGCAGACCATCGAGCGACTGCACCGCGCCCTCAAGGCGCACACCGTCGCGACCGCCGCGGACACCAAGCGCAGCTTCCGCGGCCCGGCCGCCCGGCACGGCTCCTCCGGGGGCGGCGTCCGCGTCAAGGCCGTCTGCGACTGCGGCCGCAATGTCCGCGTCGTGCCGTCGGTGCTCGCCCAGGCTCCGATCATGTGCGGCGGATGCGGCAAGCCGTTCCGCATCCCGGAGGTCGTCGGAGCCGCCGTGGGCTGACGGCCCGATGACTGGTGGGGCGGCCGAAGGCAACACCTGCCTGCGCGAACGCACCTGCTCGAACACGGTGGGGGAGCTCAGGGGAGGATTCGGCCGCCCCGTCGACGTATGGCACAATGGCTAGCTGTACTCGACAGTCGCATAGGACCCCTCTCTCCTCCGGCTGACGCGTCCGTCGGGCACTCGGGTACCGCAACCCCACGCGGCAATCTCGCCGTGCCCACCCACGTCAAGACCAGGAGACACCACTTCCGTGGCAGTCAAGATCAAGCTGAAGCGTCTGGGCAAGATCCGTGCGCCTCACTACCGCATCGTCGTCGCCGACTCCCGTACCCGCCGTGACGGCCGGGCCATCGAGGAGATCGGCCTGTACCACCCGGTGCAGAACCCGTCGCGCATCGAGGTCGACTCGGAGCGCGCGCAGTACTGGCTGAGTGTCGGCGCGCAGCCGACCGAGCCGGTCATGGCCATCCTGAAGCTCACCGGTGACTGGCAGAAGCACAAGGGTCTGCCCGCCCCGGAGCCGCTGAAGGTCGCCGAGCCGAAGAAGGCGCGTCCCTCCTTCGAGGCGCTCGCCACGGCCGACGAGCCCAAGGGTGAGGCCATCACTCAGAAGAAGAAGGCTGAGAAGAAGGACGAGGCCCCCGAGGCTGCGTCCGAGTCGACCGAGGCCTGAGCATGCTCGAGGAGGCTCTTGAGCACCTCGTGAAGGGCATTGTCGACAACCCCGACGACGTGCAGGTCGCCTCGCGCAACCTGCGGCGTGGGCGCGTACTCGAGGTCAGGGTTCACCCCGACGACCTCGGCAAGGTGATCGGCCGTAACGGCCGCACCGCGCGTGCTCTGCGTACTGTCGTGGGCGCCATCGGCGGCCGCGGTGTCCGCGTCGACCTCGTCGACGTCGACCAGGCTCGCTGACAAAGTTGAACACCGGCTCGGGCCGGGGAGGGCTTACGAGCCGTCCCCGGCCCTAGTCGTTTCACCGGCCCAGTCGTATGACAGGCATGACAGGAGAGTCACCGATCGTGCAGTTGGTAGTCGGGCGCATCGGCCGCGCCCACGGCATCAAGGGCGACGTCACCATCGAGGTGCGCACCGACGAGCCCGAGCTGCGGCTCGGCCCCGGTGCGGTGCTCGCCACCGACCCCGCCGCCACCGGGCCGCTCACCATCGCGTCCGGCCGTGTCCACAGCGGCCGGCTGCTGCTGCGCTTCGAGGGCGTCAGCGACCGGACCGGGGCGGAGGCGCTGCGCAACACCCTCCTGATCGCCGAGGTCGACCCGGAGGAGCTGCCGGAGGACCCGGAGGAGTTCTACGACCACCAGCTGATGGACCTCGACGTGGTCACGGCCGACGGCATCGAGGTCGGCCGCATCACGGAGATCTCGCACCTGCCCTCGCAGGACCTGTTCATCGTGGAGCGGCCCGACGGCAGCGAGGTCATGATCCCGTTCGTCGAGGAGATCGTCACCGAGATCGACCTCGAGGAGCAGAAGGCGGTCATCACCCCGCCGCCCGGCCTCATCGACGACCAGGCGGAGATCGTCTCCAGCCGTGACGCCGATGCCGATGCCGACACCGACGCCGATGCCGCGGAGGACGAGTCCGCATGAGGCTCGACGTCGTCACGATCTTCCCCGAGTACCTCGAACCGCTGAACGTCTCGCTCGTCGGCAAGGCACGCGCGCGTGGGCAACTCGATGTCCACCTGCACGACTTGAGGGAGTGGACGTACGACCGGCACAACACGGTCGACGACACCCCCTACGGCGGCGGCCCCGGCATGGTCATGAAGACCGACCCCTGGGGCGCGGCCCTCGACGACGTACTGGCCGACGGGTACGAGAACGGGGCCCGGGGGCCCGTCCTGGTCGTCCCCACGCCCAGCGGGCGCCCCTTCACGCAGGAACTCGCCGTGGAGCTCTCCGAGCGGCCCTGGCTGGTCTTCACGCCCGCGCGCTACGAGGGCATCGACCGCCGCGTCATCGACGAGTACGCGACCCGTATGCCCGTCTACGAAGTCTCCATCGGCGACTACGTCCTCGCGGGCGGAGAAGCCGCGGTGCTCGTGATCACGGAGGCGGTCGCCCGCCTGCTGCCCGGCGTACTCGGCAACGCCGCCTCGCACCAGGACGACTCCTTCGCGCCCGGCGCCATGGCGAACCTCCTGGAGGGACCCGTCTACACCAAGCCGCCGGAGTGGCGCGGGCGGGACATCCCGGACGTGCTCCTCAGCGGCCATCATGGCAAGATCGCGCGCTGGCGCCGGGACGAGGCGCTGCGCCGCACCGTGCGCAACCGGCCGGACCTCGTCCGGCGCACGGACCCGAAAGCCTTCGACAAGAGGGACCGCGAGATGCTCTCGATCCTCGGGTGGCGGCCGGGTCCCGACGGGCGATTTGGGCCAACGCCCGAGGCCGTGGAAGAATAGGCCGCTGCTGTACGTCCAGCCTGCGCCCCTGCCACAGGGGGAACGACGCTAGGCCCGACGCGATCAGCTACCGAAACTCATCGCATACCTCCCGCCGATGACCTGTGGCATCGGTGAAGAAAGCAGACGATCATGACTCACCTGCTCGACTCCGTCGACGCCGCGTCGCTGCGCAGCGACCTCCCGGCCTTCCGCCCGGGTGACACCGTCAACGTCCACGTCCGCGTCATCGAGGGCAACCGCTCCCGTGTGCAGCAGTTCAAGGGCGTAGTCATCCGCCGCCAGGGCGCCGGCGTCCGCGAGACCTTCACGGTCCGCAAGGTCTCCTTCTCCGTGGGCGTCGAGCGCACCTTCCCGGTGCACACGCCGATCGTCGAGAAGATCGAGCTTGTGACCAAGGGTGACGTCCGCCGCGCCAAGCTGTACTACCTGCGCGACCTGCGCGGCAAGGCCGCGAAGATCAAGGAGAAGCGCGAGAACTGATCTCGCGCCCGCGAGATCACCTCTCGCGGACGGCGTCACAGCGCGGCCGGATAACATCTGGCCACGATGGACACCGAAGCACAGCATGCGGAGCGCGATCGCTCCTCCGAGCCCTCGATGAGCACCTCAGCGGGCGAGGAGGACCGGTCGCGCTCCTCTTTGCTGTCCGGGGTCGCCGCCTGGCTGCCGGGCGGCCGCGTCACGCTGACGCTGCTTGCGTGCATGGCGTTCCTCTTGGCGTTCAGCGTCTTCGTGATGCAGCCGTTCCAGATTCCCAGCAGCTCCATGGAGAGCACGTTGAGGGTCGGGGACCGCGTTCTCGTAAATAAGTTGGCGTACCGTTTCGGTGCCGAACCGGGGCGGGGGGACGTGGTCGTCTTCGACGGCAGCGGGTACTTCGGTGATGCCGACTACATCAAGCGTGTCGTCGGCGTAGGGGGCGACCGCGTGGTCTGCTGCGACAGCAAGGGGAGGATCGAGGTGAACGGGGAGTCCGTGAACGAGCGCTCCTTGTTGCACGCGGGAGACGCCCCTTCGGAAGTGCCGTTCGACATTGAAGTTCCCGACGGAACCCTCTTTCTGCTCGGCGACCACCGCAGTGACAGCCGCGACTCCCGCGACTACCTGGGCGCTCCCGGCGGCGGTTACATCCCGGTCGACCGGGTGATCGGCAGGGCTCAGTGGATCGCCTGGCCCGCCGGACACTGGCACTCCTTGTCGCGTGCTGACGTCTACGCGCGCGTGCCCACACCCGGCGGTGCCCATGGGTAGGCGTGGGAAGGCACGCGCCGGCCACGCCTCCGACGACCAGCTGCCCACCGGAAGCCGGCCCACCAGCGACCAGCCGCTGCCCGGCCGCGCCGAGCGACGCAAACTCGCCCGCAAGGTGAAGCGGCGCAGACGGCGCTCCGCGATCAAGGAGATACCCCTCCTCATAGGCGTGGCCCTGCTCATCGCGCTCGTCCTGAAGACGTTCCTCATACAGGCCTTCGTGATCCCGTCGGGCTCCATGGAGCAGACGATCAAGATCGGTGACCGCGTCGTCGTCGACAAGCTCACCCCGTGGTTCGGCGCGAAGGTGCAGCGCGGTGATGTCGTCGTCTTCCGGGATCCCGGAAAGTGGCTCGAGCAGGAGACCGGCCCGACGAAGGAGGCCCCGGTCGGTGTCAAGCAGATCAAGACGGGCCTGACCTGGATCGGCCTGTTGCCGTCGGACAATGAGCGCGACCTCATCAAGCGCGTCGTCGGGGTCGGCGGCGACACCGTGAAGTGCTGCGACAAGCAGGGCCGCGTCACGGTCAACGGGGTCCCGCTGAACGAGACTTCGTACATTCACCCGGGCAACGCCCCCTCCAAGTTCGACTTCTCGGTGAAGGTGCCCGAGGGGCGGCTGTTCATGATGGGGGACCACCGCGCGAACTCCGCGGACTCGCGCTATCACCTCACCGACAAGTTCAACGGGACGGTCTCCGAGGAGTCCGTGGTCGGCCGCGCCCGGTGGATCGTGTGGCCCGTCGGGCACTGGACAGGACTGGCGGAGCCGGACACGTTCGCGGCGGTGGCCGACGCGCATGGCGACGGGTCGGCCGCGGCCGTCGGTACGTCGCATAGGCTGGCTACCGCGAACAGCGCCGTATCGAGTTCGAAGGCACCGAATTCGGACGGATCGATCCCCCTCCCGACCCCTGCGGAACTCCCGCTCGTTATGGGAATGGTGGGCCTGCATCGCGTAGGGATCAGGCAGCGGCACGGAGTGAGGAGTGGATGTGGGGGACTTGGCGGTCGGCGCACGGTCAGGGCATGGACCCGAGGAGCAGCCCGGGCGATCCGACGACGCGGCGAGTCCGGCCGTGACGGATCGCGTCCCCGAGGAGGGTGACGCGATGGAGCCGGCACCAGGGAGTGCGGCGGGATCCGGGAGCGACGAGGCCGCGAGCAAGCAGAAGAAGCCCCGCTCCTTCTGGAAGGAGCTGCCGCTCCTCATCGTCATCGCCCTCGTCCTCGCGTTGGTGATCAAGACGTTCCTGGTCCAGGCGTTCTCGATCCCGTCGGCTTCGATGGAGAACACGCTGCAGATCGGCGACCGTGTGCTCGTCGACAAGCTCACTCCGTGGTTCGGCTCGGAGCCCGAGCGCGGCGAGGTCATCGTCTTCCACGACCCGGACGGGTGGCTGGAGGGCGAGCCGACGCCGGAGCCGAACGCGGTGCAGCAGGTTCTCAGCTGGGTCGGTCTGATGCCGTCCGCCGACGAGAAGGACCTCATCAAGCGTGTCGTCGGCGTCGGTGGCGACACCATCGAGTGCAACGGCACGGGCCCGCTCAAGGTCAACGGCAATGCGCTCAGCGAGCCGTACGTGTACGCGGGCAACACCCCGTGCACCGCTGACAACGTGGGCGGGACCTTCAAGGTGAAGGTTCCTGAAGGCAAAGTTTGGGTCATGGGCGACCACCGCCAGGACTCGATGGACTCCCGCTACCACCAGAGCGACAAGAACAGTGGCTTCGTGCCGGTCGACAACGTCGTGGGCCGTGCCATCGTCGTCGCCTGGCCGCCCACGCACTGGTCGACACTGCCGGTGCCGGACACCTTCGACCAGCCGGGCATCAACGCCGCGGCGGGCGCGGCCCCGGGCGCGCTCGGGCTCGCGGGCGCGGTGCCGTTCGTCCTGTGGCGCAGGCGCAAGATCAACCAGCGCCTTACCGAGGGGAACACCAGGGTTTCTGCCACCGAAACCGCCGGGTAGGGTGCCGTCCCAGATCGCCGATCTTCCGTGGTCCGCGCCGTTCCGAGGCCGGACCCCGGAGATCGATTTCTCCGACGCGGGGAGCAACTGGGATGAGCAGGACACGTCGTACGGGCGAGGGCCACGGCGGGGTCGGCAGCACGCTGTCGGGCATAGCCGTGGGCCTCGGCTGTGTGCTGTTCCTCGGCGGATTCGTATGGGGCGCCATCGTCTACCAGCCGTACACGGTGCCCACCGACTCGATGTCGCCGACGATCGGCGCGGGCGACCGCGTCCTCGCCCAGCGCATCGACGGCAGCGAGGTCAAGCGTGGTGACGTCGTCGTCTTCCAGGAGGCCACCTGGGGCGACATGCCGATGGTCAAGCGCGTCGTCGGCATCGGCGGCGATGAGGTCGCCTGCTGCACGGACGGCAAGCTGACGGTCAACGGCAAGAAGATTGAAGAACCGTATCTGCCGACCGGTACCAACGCCGCGCTCACCGGTATCAAGTCCACGACCGTCCCCAAGGGCCGACTGTTCCTGCTTGGCGACGAGCGCAGCGGGTCCCTCGACTCCACCGTCCACCTCGGCGACGCCGACCACGGCTCGGTGGAGCGCGGCGCCGTGCGGGCCCGGGTGGACGCGGTGGCCTGGCCGATGGACGGTTTCGGCATGCTGGAGAAGCCCACCGCTTTCGAGGCGCTGCCCGGTGGGATCTCGCAGCCGGGACCGCTCACTCCTGTGGTGACGGCCGTCGTCGCGGGAGCGGTCCTCGTCCTTGCGGGCGCCGCGTACGGGCCCATCGCCAGGCGGGCGCGGCGGTCCCGCACCAGGGACTCGGAGCCGGTCCGTGCCTGAGCAGGGGCACGCCTTGCGCCGGGTGGCGCGGGTCGTGCTGCTCGACCCGGAGAACCGCGTACTGCTGCTGCACGGGCACGAGCCCGGCGACAGGGCGGACGACTGGTGGTTCACGCCGGGCGGCGGTCTGGAGGGCGACGAGACGCGTGAACAGGCGGCGCTGCGGGAACTCGCGGAGGAGACCGGCATCACCGACGTGGAGCTGGGTCCCGTGCTGTGGCAGCGGATCTGCTCGTTCCCGTTCGACGGGCGGCGCTGGGACCAGGACGAGTGGTACTTCCTGGCGCGCACGGCTTCCTCGACGGTGCGACCGGAGATCAACGAGGCGGGCCTGACCGACCTGGAACGCCGTAGTGTCGCCGGAGCGCGCTGGTGGACGTACCGGGAACTGACCGAGGCGCATGAGACGGTGTATCCGACCAGACTCGCCGAGCTGCTGAACCGGCTGTTCGACGAAGGTCCCCCCGGCCGGCCGCTGGTCCTCGATACGGAAATCGCCTAGAGGCTGCAGAGGCTGGCGCACAATAGGGGGACGCACGGCTGAAGGGGAACATGCCATGAGCGCCGAGGACCTCGAGAAGTACGAGACCGAGATGGAGCTGAAGCTCTACCGGGAGTACCGCGATGTCGTCGGGCTGTTCAAATACGTGATCGAGACCGAGCGGCGTTTCTACCTCACCAACGACTACGAGATGCAGGTGCACTCGGTTCAGGGCGAGGTGTTCTTCGAGGTGTCGATGGCGGATGCGTGGGTCTGGGACATGTACCGGCCGGCGCGGTTCGTGAAGCAGGTCCGGGTGCTCACGTTCAAGGACGTGAATATCGAGGAGCTCAACAAGAGCGACCTGGAACTTCCGGGCAGCTGAGCCCCACCCAGGTGTGTGACGGGGTTTTCCACAACCCCTGAGTAGTTCACCAAGATCCACTCCGGTCGAGCCCGTGCGTCAGCGTGGGCGTCGGAGGTGGTGCCGACGTGAACGCACGGGGCGCGATGGGAAAGTACGGCGAGGATCTGGCCGCGAGGCGGCTGACCGACGCCGGGATGACGGTGCTCACGCGGAACTGGCGAGCGGGGCGGACGGGCGAGCTCGACATCGTGGCGCGGGACGGCGACGCGATCGTCGTGTGCGAGGTCAAGACCCGCAGGGGGCGCGGCACGGAGGGTGACGCCTTCGAGCACCCCATGGCCGCGATCACCCCACTCAAGGCCCGACGGCTCCGGGCGCTCGCGGAGCGCTGGGTGCAGGAGCACGGGGGAGCGCCACCGGGCGGAGTCCGGATCGATCTCGTCGGCGTTCTGCTGCCCGAGCGCGGAGCTCCGCGCGTCGAGCACGTGCGGGGGGTGTCCTGATGGGATTCGCGCGTACTTGTTCGGTGGCCCTGGTGGGCGTCGAGGGCGTCGTCGTCGAGGTGCAGGCGGATCTGGAGCCGGGCATCGCCGCGTTCACGCTCGTGGGGCTGCCGGACAAGAGCCTCGTCGAGAGCCGCGACCGGGTCAGGGCCGCGGTGGTCAACTCCGGGGCGGAGTGGCCGCAGAAGAAGCTGACGGTGGGACTCAGCCCGGCGTCCGTGCCCAAGGGTGGCAGCGGGTTCGACCTGGCTGTCGCCTGCGCGGTCCTCGGCGCGGCCGAGCGGATCGATCCGCGTGTCCTCGCCGACATCGTGATGATCGGGGAGCTGGGTCTCGACGGGCGGGTGCGACCGGTGCGGGGTGTGCTGCCGGCCGTCCTCGCCGCGGCCGACGCGGGGTACGAGCAGGTCGTGGTCCCCGAGTGCACCGCCGGTGAGGCGACGCTGGTGCCGGGCGTCTCCGTGCTCGGTGTCCGCAGCCTGCGGCAGCTCATCGCCGTGCTCACGGACGAGCCGGTGCCGGACGAGGAGCCGGACGAGCGCGGCCGTCCCGATCCGATGCTCGCCGGTCTGTCCATGCCGGGCAGCGGCGCGGGCACCGGCCTCGGCGGACCGCTGAACGACGGGCACGGACTCGACCTGGCCGACGTCGTAGGCCAGCTGTCGGCCCGGACCGCTATCGAGGTCGCCGCGGCGGGCGGACACCATGTGATGCTCTCGGGCCCGCCGGGAGCGGGCAAGACGATGCTCGCCGAGCGGCTGCCGACCGTCCTGCCCCCGCTCACCCGCGTGGAGTCCCTGGAGGTCACAGCGATCCACTCGGTGGCCGGCATGCTGCCACCGGGCAAATCGATGATCGACACACCGCCCTACTGCGCACCCCACCACTCGGCGACCATGCAGTCCCTCGTAGGCGGCGGGCCCGGGGTGGCGCGGCCGGGAGCGGTGTCGCTGTCACACAGAGGGGTGCTCTTCCTGGACGAAGCGCCTGAATTCAGCGGCCGCGCACTCGACGCCCTACGTCAGCCGCTCGAAGCGGGGCACGTCGTGATCGCCCGTAGCGCCGGGGTGGTGCGGTTGCCCGCGCGCTTCCTGATGGCGCTCGCCGCGAACCCGTGTCCCTGTGGGCAGTACCGGGCCCTGGGCGGTGAGTGCGACTGCGCGCCCGCCACCGTGCGGCGTTACCAGGCGCGACTGTCCGGGCCCCTGCTCGACCGGGTCGATCTGCGGGTCGAGGTGGACGCGGTCACCCGTAACGAACTGTCCGGGTACGGGCCGCGGGGCGAAAGCACCCAGGTGGTCGCCGACCGGGTCCGGGCAGCCAGGGAGCGGGCGGTGGCCCGGTACGCGGACACGCCCTGGCGGACCAACAGCGAAGTGCCGGGGCACGCCTTGCGTACGCGGTGGCCCGCCGCGCCCGGCGCCCTGGACGAAGCGGAGATGGATCTGGAGCGCGGCTTCCTGACCGCCCGCGGGCTCGACCGGGTCCTACGAGTGGCTTGGACCGTGGCCGACCTCTCCGGACACGACCGGCCCTTCGCGCAGGACGTGGCGCTCGCACTGCAACTGCGGACCGGGATCTCCCGCGGTGTGCCGATGACGATCGGAGCCGGCTCGTGACGGGGGCGCACGTCCCGGACGCGGTGCGCCTCGCGCGGGCCCGGCTGACCCGGATCGTCGAGCCGGGCTGGGACGTGGCCGGTCACTGGCTCAGGGAGTTCGGCCCCCTGGAGACCGTCCGGCGCATCGACGAGGCCGACGAAAAGGCGGAGGGACCGCTGCCGCTGCCGGGCGTACGAGCCGAGCGCTGGGCCGGGCTCCTCGCGCGGGCCCGAGATGCACCCCCTGCGGAGCGGGACCTGGCGCGGGTGGAGAAGCTCGGGGCGCGGTTCGTGTGTCCGGGGGACGCCGAGTGGCCGGGACAACTGGACGATTTGGGGGACGAGCGGCCCGTCGGGCTATGGGTGCGGGGCGGGGCGAATCTGCGGATGTGGGCGCTGCGCTCGGTGGCCGTGGTCGGGGCGCGGGCGTGCACGGACTACGGGGTCCGGATGGGCGCGAGTCTCGGAGCAGGACTGGCGGAGCGCGGCTGGGTCGTGGTCTCCGGCGGTGCGTACGGGATCGACGCGGCGGCGCACCGCGGGGCGCTCGGTGCCGCGGGGGTCACCGTCGCGGTGCTCGCCTGTGGGGTCGACCGTGTCTATCCGCGCGGGCACGCCCAGTTGATCGACAGGATCGCGGAACAGGGACTCGTGGTCGGCGAGTTGCCGCCGGGTGATCATCCGACGCCCAGCCGCTTCATCCTGCGGAACCGGGTGATCGCCGCGCTGACCAGGGGCACGGTCGTGGTCGAGGCGGCCTACCGCAGCGGCGCGCTGGGCACGGCTCGTTGGGCCCAGCGTCTGGGGCGGCACGCGATGGGGGTGCCGGGCCCGGTGACCAGCGGAGTCTCCGCCGGGGTGCACGAACTGCTGCGCAAGGAAGGTGCGCTGGTGACCGACGCGGAGGAAGTCATCGAACTGGTCGGCGCGATCGGCGAGCTGGCCCCGGAGCGCCGCGGGCCCGTGCTGCCGCGGGATCTGCTGTCGCCGGCCACGGCCCGTGTGCTCGCCGCGTTGCCCGCGCGAGGGATGCACACCGTCGCCAAGATCGCTTCGGAGGCCGGGGGAAGCACGGACGACACGATCGGGAGGTTGTACGAACTGCGCTCGTTGGGGTTCGTCGAACGACACGGCGATGGCTGGCAGTTGACACGCCAGGCGAACGGCTCGGTGTTTTCGGACGGAGGGCTCCCCTGACGCAGAGTATTGCGCCGTCCGGATGACCCCCCGATGACCTTGGCAGTTCCGGTAGTTGGCGGATCGACCCGATCACGTACGGCGACGGAAGCGCCCGCGCAAGTCCCCCAACGGAACGTATCTGCGCGCGTACGATCCCATAGCCTTCGCACACTGCGACACTCCAGTCACGCTACGCTCACCAGCATTCGGGGTTCGTTCCCTCATTCCGTAATCAGGCAGGCGGTTCGGAACCAGTCACCACCAGACGGGCAAGACGGCATCTTCATCAGCAAAGCGACTCCAGCGACCACAGTTCAGGCCACGCACCCCGGCTCCCTCTCCGACTCCGTCGGTACGCAGCAGAACGGCACAAGGCGGCGCATGCCACAGCACACCTCCGGATCCGACCGGGCGGCGGTCCCTCCCGCCGCCCGCGGCTCCAGCGTGCGGCCTCCGGCCCCCACCTCACTCGAGGAGCTGTGGAGGTCGTACAAAGCGACCGGCGACGAGCGATTGCGCGAGCAGCTGATCCTGCACTACTCGCCGCTGGTCAAGTACGTCGCCGGCCGGGTCAGTGTGGGGCTGCCGCCCAATGTCGAGCAGGCCGACTTCGTCTCGTCCGGGGTTTTCGGGCTGATCGACGCGATCGAGAAGTTCGACATCGAGCGCGAGATCAAGTTCGAGACGTACGCGATCACCCGGATCCGCGGCGCGATGATCGACGAGCTGCGTGCCCTGGACTGGATCCCGCGGTCCGTGCGGCAGAAGGCGCGCAATGTCGAGCGGGCCTACGCGACGCTCGAGGCCCGGTTGCGGCGCAGTCCGTCGGAGACCGAGGTCGCCGAGGAGATGGGGGTCGCGCTGGAGGAACTGCACGCTGTTTTCAGCCAGTTGTCGTTGGCGAACGTAGTGGCGCTCGAGGAGCTGCTGCACGTCGGCGGCGAGGGCGGGGACCGGCTCAGCCTCATGGACACCCTTGAGGACCGGGCGGCGGACAATCCGGTGGAGGTCGCCGAGGACCGGGAGCTGCGGCGGTTCCTGGCGCGCGCGATCAACACGCTGCCGGAGCGGGAGAAGACCGTCGTGACGCTCTACTACTACGAGGGCCTGACTCTCGCCGAGATCGGCAATGTGCTCGGGGTCACGGAGAGCCGGGTCAGTCAGATCCACACGAAGTCGGTGTTGCAGCTGAGAGCGAAGCTGGCCAGTTTCGGTCGGTGAGTGGCCGGAGACCGCTGGTGGTGAATCGTCCCTGCCGGGCCCCGGGCGGGCCGACCGCGTGGGGTGGCCGGTGAGACTCCCGTCCCGGGCGGCGCGTCCGTAAAGTGGAGCTGTGCCAAGGATTCGAGCGGCCTCTGTGGCCGAGCACCGGTCGATGCAGCGCGGCGCCCTTTTGGACGCGGCGCGTTCCCTGTTGTCCGAAGGGGGGACGGAGGCGCTGACGTTTCCCGCGCTGGCTGAGCGGACGGGGCTCGCGCGGTCGTCCGTGTACGAGTACTTCAAGTCCCGCGCGGCGGTGGTCGAGGAGCTGTGCGAGGTCGACTTCCCGGTGTGGGCCGCGGAGGTCGAGGACGGGATGGCGCGGGCCGACACGCCTGAGGGCAAGGTCGAGGCGTATGTGCGGGAGCAGCTGTCCCTGGTCGGGGACCGGCGGCACCGCGCCGTGGTGGCCATCTCGGCGAGCGAGCTGGACGCGGGGGCGCGCGAGAAGATCCGGGCCGCGCACGGCGGGCTCGTCGCCATGATCGTCGAGGCACTCGCGGAGATGGGGCATGAGCAGCCCCGGCTCGCCGCGATGCTGCTGCAGGGCGTGGTCGACGCGGCGGTGCGGCGGATCGAGCTCGGCGCGGCGGAGGATCCGGGCGTGATTGTGGATGCGGCCGTGGGGATGGCGCTGCGGGGCGTTCGGGGCTGAGGTCGGAGTCCTGACCGGGCGGGAGCGCTCACCTCGTCCTCCGGGGCGGGGTCGGCGGTTGCCGCGTGTCCAGTGTCTAAGGTCGGCGGATGCCCAGTGCCTGGAGTCGGCGGCTGCCTCGCGTCGAGCGGCCGGGGTCAGTGGTCGCCTCATCCGCGGGTGCCCGGTGTCGCCGGCTGCCTCATTTCCAGCCCAGCGTCAGTGGTTGCCCCATCCTCAGCGCCCAGCGTCAGTGGTTGCCTCATCCTCAGCGCCCCGCGTCAGTGGCTGCCTCATCCTCAGCGTCCGGCGTCAGTGGCTGCCTCGTCCTCCATACCCCGCGTCGGCGGCTGCCCAGTCCCGCCCGGGCCCCCACACCGGCAGGAGTCGCGCCGGGTCCCGATGTAGCAGTGACGGGTCCAGCAGGGACAGCGGATCCAGGTAGGTGGTGCCTCTCAGGAGGCCCCAGTGCAGGCACGACGGGGATGAGCGCGGGCAGTGACCCGTAGGAAGTTGCAGGTATCCGAGCGGGTCGCCCGGTGCCACGTGGTCGCCCTTTTCGACCGTCGCCGTCACCGGTTCGTACGTCGTACGCAGGGGCGGATCTCCCGTCCCCGACAGTTCCACGGACACCACACCACGGCCTGCCACCTCGCCCGCGAACGAGACCCGGCCGACGGCGACCGAGCGGACCGGCGCGTCGATGGGAGCGGACAGGTCGACGCCGCGGTGACCCGGACCGTAGGAGGTGGCCGGTGGGGACCAGGGCCGCACCACGGCGGGTCGCTCCCCCACGGGCCAGAGGCGGGCGCCGCCACTCGCCCGCCCACCCCCGGTTCGCTCGCCCACGGGCCAAAGCTGGGCGCCGCCGTCCGCGAGTCCGCCCCCGGTTCGCTCGCTGACCGGCCACAGGCGGGCGCCGCCACTCGCCCGCCCACCCCCGGTTCGCTCGCCGACGGGCCAAAGCTGGGCGCCGCCGTCCGCGAGTCCGCCCCCGGTTCGCTCGCTGACCGGCCACAGGCGGGCGCCGCTGCTCGCGAGCCCGCCCCCGGGTCGGTCTCCGTCCGTGCTGGAGACCCCGGCCCGGTCGCTCGCCAACCAGAGGTGTACGCCGCTCGCCGGTGGACGCTCGGGTGCAGCCCAGGCGGCACCGGCGGGGCACAAAGCGCCGAGGGTGAAGGCGAGGCCGGCGAGCAGCAGCAATCTCGTCACACACAGTAGTTTTCGCATGGGGGTGACGATCCTCGGTCGGGACGAACTCGGGGGATCATGGCCGGGAAACGTGGACTACCGGGCGGTTGTGGACAGCGGCGTCACCCCCCACCTCGCGGGTCCCGTACACTTCATGTGGCGATCCGGGCCACCGGATCGACTTCGCACGCCCCGGCACCGGGCCACGGCGGGTCTCATCGAGACTCACCGGTTCTGTGTAAAGCGTCTTTCGGTCCCGTACTCACGTACGCGGCAGGCGCGAGCGGGGCGTCAGGAAACAACCGAGAACACACAAGGAGTACGGCCATGGCCGTCGTCACGATGCGGGAGCTGCTGGAAAGCGGCGTCCACTTCGGTCACCAGACCCGTCGTTGGAACCCGAAGATGAAGCGATTCATCTTCACGGAGCGCAACGGCATCTACATCATCGACCTGCTCCAGTCGCTGTCGTACATCGACCGCGCCTACGAGTTCGTCAAGGAGACCGTCGCCCACGGCGGCACGGTCATGTTCGTCGGCACGAAGAAGCAGGCGCAGGAGGCGATCGCCGAGCAGGCGACCCGCGTCGGCATGCCCTACGTGAACCAGCGCTGGCTGGGCGGCATGCTCACCAACTTCTCGACCGTCTACAAGCGTCTGCAGCGCCTCAAGGAGCTCGAGCAGATCGACTTCGAGGACGTCGCCGCGTCCGGTCTCACCAAGAAGGAGCTTCTCGTGCTCTCGCGCGAGAAGGCCAAGCTGGAGAAGACCCTCGGTGGTATCCGCGAGATGTCCAAGGTGCCCAGCGCCGTCTGGATCGTGGACACCAAGAAGGAGCACATCGCTGTCGGCGAGGCCCGGAAGCTCAACATCCCGGTCGTCGCGATCCTCGACACGAACTGTGACCCCGACGAGGTCGACTACAAGATCCCGGGCAACGACGACGCGATCCGCTCCGTCACCCTGCTCACCCGCGTGATCGCCGACGCCGTCGCCGAGGGCCTCATCGCCCGTTCCGGCGCTGCGACCGGCGACCAGAAGCCGGGCGAGAAGGCCGCTGCCGAGCCGCTCGCCGAGTGGGAGCGCGACCTGCTCGAGGGCGAGAAGAAGGCCGACGAGAAGGCTGAGGAGGCCCCGGCCGCCGAGGCCGCTGCCGCTGAGGCCCCCGCCGCCGAGGCTCCGGCCGCTGAGGAGGCTCCGGCCGCCGAGGCCGCCGCCACCGAGGCTCCGGCCGCGGACGCCGAGCAGGCCTGACCCGTACGGGTACCGGGTTCGACACCGGTTGCATGAGGTGACGGCGGGGGCCTTTTCGGCCCCCGCCGTTCACCCGTGACCTTGGTCTACAGACTTCTTCGTCTACAGACCTCTCAGACTTCGTAGAGAGAAAAACAGGATCATGGCGAACTACACCGCCGCTGACGTCAAGAAGCTCCGCGAGCTCACGGGCGCCGGCATGATGGACTGCAAGAAGGCGCTCGACGAGGCCGACGGCAGTGTCGACAAGGCCGTCGAGGCCCTGCGCATCAAGGGTCAGAAGGGCGTCGCCAAGCGCGAGGGCCGTTCCGCCGAGAACGGTGCCGTTGTCTCCCTCATCGCCGACGACAACACCTCCGGTGTCATCGTCGAGCTGAAGTGCGAGACGGACTTCGTCGCCAAGGGCGAGAAGTTCCAGGCCGTCGCGAACCAGCTCGCCGCGCACGTCGCCAAGACGAACCCGGCCGACCTGCAGGCGCTGCTCTCCTCCGAGATCGAGGCCGGCAAGACCGTCCAGGCCTTCGTCGACGAGGCCAACGCCACGCTCGGCGAGAAGATCGTCCTGGACCGCTTCGCGCAGTTCAGCGACGGCTACGTGAGCGCGTACATGCACCGCACGATGCCCGACCTGCCCCCGCAGATCGGTGTCCTTGTCGAGCTCGACAAGGAGAACGCCGAGATCGCCAAGGGCGTCGCGCAGCACATCGCCGCCTTCGCGCCGAAGTACCTCTCCCGTGAGGACGTGCCGGCCGAGGTCGTCGAGTCCGAGCGTCGCGTCGCCGAGGAGACCACCCGCGCCGAGGGCAAGCCCGAGGCCGCGCTCCCGAAGATCGTCGAGGGTCGCGTCAACGGCTTCTTCAAGGAGGCGACGCTGCTCGGTCAGCCGTACGCCCTCGACAACAAGAAGTCGGTCGAGAAGGTCCTCCAGGAGGCCGGTGTCACCCTGAAGCGCTTCTCGCGCATCAAGGTCGGCATCTGAGTCTGTACGCGACAGCCGCGAGACCCCGCTAGGGTCGACAGCAGTCGCCCGGGTTCGCGCCGGGCGACCGCAGATGTGACGAGGAGGCCATTGCCGCGCATGGGATGCGAACACCCCACCGGCAGTGGCCTCCTTCGTATGTGCACCACGAGGAGAACTCCATGACCACCACCCAGGCCGACAACGGTGACAAGAGCGACGACGGCAAAGGCACGGGCCGCTTTCTGCTGAAGCTTTCCGGCGAGGCGTTCGCCGGGGGCGGGGGTCTGGGTGTCGACCCCGATGTGGTGCACGCCATCGCCCGTGAGATCGCGGCCGTGGTCCGTGACGGGGCGCAGATCGCCGTCGTCATCGGCGGCGGCAACTTCTTCCGCGGCGCCGAGCTGCAGCAGCGCGGCATGGACCGGGCTCGCTCCGACTACATGGGCATGCTCGGCACCGTCATGAACTGCCTGGCCCTCCAGGACTTCCTGGAGAAGGAAGGCATCGACAGCCGCGTACAGACCGCCATCACGATGGGCCAGGTCGCGGAGCCGTACATTCCCCTGCGCGCCGTACGTCACCTGGAGAAGGGCCGCGTCGTCATCTTCGGCGCCGGCATGGGCATGCCGTACTTCTCCACCGACACCACCGCCGCGCAGCGCGCCCTGGAGATCGACGCCGAGGCGCTCCTCATGGGCAAGAACGGCGTGGACGGTGTCTACGACTCGGACCCCAAGACGAACCCCGAGGCCGTGAAGTTCGACGCGCTCAGCTACAGCGAGGTCATCACCCGGGACCTGAAGGTCGCCGACATGACCGCGATCACCCTGTGCCGCGACAACAAGCTGCCCATTCTCGTCTTCGAGCTGCTGACGTCGGGCAATATCGCCCGGGCCGTCAAGGGTGAGAAGATCGGGACGCTCGTGGGCGACCAGGGCACCCGCGCCTGAACCTCACGTCCGTACGGGCCCTTGCGGGGACCCGAGAGGGATGGACAATGTCCTGCCGGTCGGACACCGTGCAAGGACACCGCAGGAAACCGCGCGGGAAACAGACACGCGACGCAGCCGGCCGCCCCCGTGCAAGCCGGGCCTCACTCAAGACACGCAGGAGCAAGTGGTGATCGAAGAGACCCTCCTCGAGGCCGAGGAAAAGATGGAGAAGGCCGTCGTGGTCGCCAAGGAGGACTTCGCCGCGATCCGCACCGGTCGTGCGCACCCGGCGATGTTCAACAAGATCGTGGCCGACTACTACGGCGCGCTGACGCCGATCAACCAGCTGGCCTCGTTCTCGGTTCCCGAGCCGCGGATGGCCGTGGTGACCCCGTTCGACAAGAGCGCGCTGCGCAACATCGAGCAGGCGATCCGGGACTCCGACCTCGGCGTCAACCCGAGCAACGACGGCAATATCATTCGTGTGACGTTCCCCGAGCTCACCGAGGAGCGCCGCCGCGACTACATCAAGGTCGCCAAGGGCAAGGCGGAGGACAGCAAGGTCTCCATCCGCTCGGTCCGTCGCAAGGCCAAGGAAGCCATCGACAAGGCGATCAAGGACGGCGACATCGGCGAGGACGAGGGCCGTCGCGGCGAGAAGGAACTGGACGACACCACCGCCAAGTACGTGGCCCAGGTGGACGAGCTGCTCAAGCACAAGGAAGCCGAGCTGCTCGAAGTCTGAGCGAGCGCGGAACATCGAGGTTCGAGGAATCCGTGAACGACTCTTCCTGGAGGGCGCCGTCCGGGCCCGGGTACTGGGGGCCTTCCGGCCAAGGGCCCGCCCACGGTCAGGGACCCGCCCATGGTCAGGGGCCCGCGTACGACCAGGGACCCGCCCATGGTCAGGGCCCCGCGTACGACCAGGGGCGCGCTCCGGCGGGTCCCGCGTATGAACGGCACGCGGTTGAGGAGACTCGGCCCATGCCCATCGTGCCCGATATGCCTGACGTGCCCGCCGGCGGCGGTGACCAGGAGGACCGCGGGGCCGCTCGGCTGAGCGGCCCCCTGTTCCGCGACGAGACACCCCCGCAGACGCCGCGGGAGCCCATGCCCGGCGCAGCACCGCAGCCCGTGCCCACCGCTCCTTCGCAGCCGCAGCCGCAGCCGCAGCCGCAGCCCGAGTCGCAGCCGCAGAAGCAGAAGAAGAGCGCGGGCCGGGACCTCGGGGCGGCCATAGGGGTCGGCGTCGGGCTCGGCGCGGTGATCATCGCGTCGCTGTTCATCGTCAAGGCGGTCTTCGTCGGCGTGATAGCGGTCGCCGTCGTCGTCGGGCTGTGGGAGCTGACGTCGCGGCTCGAGGAGCGCAAGGCCATCAAAGCGCCGCTCGTGCCGCTGGCCGTCGGCGGAGCGGCCATGGTCGTCGCGGGCTACGTCCGGGGCGCCGAGGGCGCCTGGGTGGCCATGGCGCTGACCGCGCTCGCCGTCCTGGTGTGGCGGATGACCGAGCCGCCCGAGGGCTATCTGAAGGACGTCACGGCGGGTGTCTTCGCGGCGTTCTACGTGCCGTTCCTCGCGACCTTCGTAGCTATGATGCTCACCGCGGACGACGGGGCGTGGCGCGTCCTGACGTTCCTGATCCTCACCGTGGTCAGCGACACCGGGGCGTACGCGATCGGCTGGCGGTTCGGCAAGCACAAGCTCGCGCCGCGCATCAGCCCCGGCAAGACCCGCGAGGGCCTGGTCGGCGCGGTGACGTTCGCCATGGTGGCCGGTGTGCTGTGCATGGAGTTCCTGGTGGACGACGGTGCCTGGTGGCAGGGGCTCGTCCTCGGCGTCCTCGTCGCCGCGAGCGCGACCCTCGGCGACCTCGGCGAGTCCATGATCAAGCGGGACCTCGGCATCAAGGACATGGGCACGCTGCTCCCCGGGCACGGGGGCATCATGGACCGGCTCGACTCCCTGCTGCCGACGGCGCCGGTGGTGTGGCTGCTGTTGGTGCTGTTCGTGGGGTCCTGACCCCGCTCTCCTGACTGTTGCCGTACCGGTACGGGCTCCCGCCTCGAGGTGGGGGCCCGTTGTCGTAGGGTCCCGTTCCATGGGGCGTGCCGAGCGGGACAAGGACGGCACCTACAGCGGCTACACGCCGTGCAAGTGGTGCGACACATCCATCGACCAGAGCGGGCGCCGCAGACGGCGACGCTACTGCCGTACGGGCCACCGGTGGAGGCTCTACTGGTCCCGGGTCGCGGTGCTGATCGGCGGGATTCTCGGCTGATCGGGGACGCGTGCGACACTGGGTGAGCCATGCCTAAGCCCGGAGAACTTACTTTCGTTGCCCCCCGCGGAGCCAAGAAGCCGCCGCGGCACCTTGCCGACCTCTCGCCCGCCGAGCGGAAGGAAGCCGTTGCCGCGATCGGTGAGAAGCCGTTTCGCGCCAAGCAGCTGTCGCAGCACTACTTCGCTCGGTACGCGCACGATCCCGCGGAGTGGACCGACATCCCCGCCGGTTCGCGCGAGAAGCTGCGGGAGGCGCTGCTTCCCGAGCTGATGACCGTCGTACGGCATCTGTCGACCGACCAGGACACCACGCGCAAGACGCTGTGGCGGCTGTTCGACGGGACGCTCGTCGAATCGGTGCTCATGCGGTACCCGGACCGGGTCACCATGTGCATCTCCTCGCAGGCCGGATGCGGGATGAACTGCCCGTTCTGCGCCACCGGGCAGGCCGGGCTCGACCGGAACCTGTCGACCGGCGAGATCGTGCACCAGATCGTGGACGGGATGCGGGCCCTGCGGGACGGGGAGATCCCCGGCGGTCCGGCCCGGCTGAGCAACATCGTGTTCATGGGCATGGGCGAGCCGCTCGCCAACTACAAGCGGGTCGTGCAGTCCATTCGGGCGCTGACCGATCCGGAGCCGGACGGGCTCGGGCTCTCGCAGCGGGGCATCACCGTGTCGACGGTCGGGCTCGTGCCCGCCATCAACCGGTTCACGGACGAGGGCTTCAAGTGCCGCCTCGCCATCTCGCTGCACGCGCCCGACGACGAGCTGCGCGACACCCTGGTACCGGTCAACACCCGGTGGAAGGTGCGCGAGGTGCTCGACGCCGGGTTCGAGTACGCCGCGAGGTCGGGGCGCCGCCTGTCCATCGAGTACGCCCTCATCCGGGACATCAACGACCAGGCGTGGCGCGGCGACCGGCTCGGCCGGATGCTCAAGGGCAAGCCGGTGCACGTGAACCTGATCCCGCTGAACCCGACGCCGGGCTCGAAGTGGACGGCGTCGCGGCCGGAGGACGAGAAGGCGTTCGTCGACGCGATCGCCGCGCACGGTGTGCCCGTCACCATCCGGGACACCCGTGGCCAGGAGATCGACGGGGCGTGTGGTCAGCTCGCCGCCACCGAGCGGTAGCCTTTAGTTCGATACCCACATCTGCATATTCCGACAGGGGAGCGCCACAGCGCTGAGAGTGCGGCACCAGAGCAGGACAGGCCGCAGACCCTCTGAACCTCGCCCGGGTCATTCCGGGTAGGAAGTTCGGTCATCACTCATGCTGTTGCGCCCTGCCCGGGGACCCTCACCGGTCTCCGGGCAGGGCCGCGTCTTCTCCTGGTCATTCCAGGAGGAATTCGAATGAGCACCATCGGCAAGAAGACGTACGGGGCCGTGGCCGTGGGCCTCGGGCTCGTCATGCTGTCCGCGTGCGGGTCGTCCGGCGACGCGGGTCCGGGCGGCGACTCCAAGACCGTCACCCTCGTCAGCCACGACTCGTGGGCCGTCTCCAAGAACGTGCTGAAGGACTTCGAGAAGAAGTCCGGCTACAAGGTGAAGGTCCTGGAGGACGGTGACGCCGGGCAGGCCGTCAACAAGGCGATCCTGTCCAAGGGCAACCCGCAGGGCGATGTCTTCTTCGGCGTCGACAACACCCTGCTGTCCCGCGCGCTCGACAACGACGTCTTCGCCCCCTACAAGGCCCAGGGGTTGGACAAGGTCAAGAAGGCGTACCAGCTCGACGCCGGGAAGAACCGCGTCACGCCCGTCGACACCGGCTCCATCTGCGTCAATTACGACAAGAAGTACTTCCAGCAGCACAAGCTGACGCCGCCGTCCTCCTTCGCCGATCTGGCCGAGCCCGCGTACAAGGATCTGCTCGTCACCGAGAACGCGGCGACCTCCTCGCCCGGTCTCGGCTTTCTGCTCGGATCGGCCGCCGAGTACGGCGACGACGGCTGGCAGGGCTACTGGAAGAAGCTCGTGGCCAACGGCGTGAAGGTCGTCGACGGCTGGGACCAGGCCTACAACGAGGAGTTCAGCGGGAGCGCCGGCGGCAAGAAGGCGGGCGGCGAGCGGCCGCTCGTCGTGTCGTACGCGTCCTCGCCGCCCGCCGAGGCGATCTACTCGGACCCGCAGCCCAAGACGTCGCCGGTCGGTGTCGCTGCCAAGACCTGCTTCCGGCAGGTCGAGTTCGCCGGGCTGCTCGACGGGGCCAGGAACGAGAAGGGCGGCCGGGCGCTGCTCGACTTCCTCATCTCGAAGGAGTTCCAGCAGGACATGCCGCTCAACATGTTCGTCGACCCGGTGACCGAGAACGCCACCGCCCCCGCCGACTACACGAAGTACGCCGTGCGGGTCGACGACCCCGAGACCATGAGCCCGCGCAAGATCGCGGACAACCGTGACAACTGGGTCAAGTCGTGGACCTCGCTCGTAAGGAAGTAGCGCCCGAGGCGAGGACGGGCGTGGCCCGCGTACGCCGGCCAGGGGACACGGCGGCGCGGCTCGGCCTCATGGTCGTGCCCGTCGTGTTCTTCGCCGTCTTCTTCGCGTACCCCGTCATCGCGATCGTCCGGCGCGGGCTGCTCGTCGACGGCGGCTGGCAGTTCGGGCGGATCGTGGACGTGCTGGGGGAGTCGGACATCCGGCACGTCCTGTGGTTCACGGCGTGGCAGGCGCTCGCCTCGACCGCTCTCACGCTGCTGATCGCGCTCCCCGGCGCGTATGTGTTCGCCCGCCTCGACTTTCCCGGCAAACAGCTGCTGCGGGCCGTCGTGACCGTGCCGTTCGTGCTGCCGACCGTCGTCGTGGGCACGGCGTTCCTGGCCCTCGTCGGCCGGGGCGGGCTGCTCGACGAGCTGTGGGGCGTCCGGCTCGACACCACGGTGTGGGCCATCCTCATCGCGCATGTCTTCTTCAACTACGCGGTCGTGGTGCGCACGGTGGGAGGCCTGTGGTCGCAACTCGACCCGCGGCAGGAGGAGGCCGCGCGGATGCTCGGCGCCTCGCGCCTCGCGGCCTGGCGCACGGTGACGCTGCCCGCGCTCGGCCCGGCCGTGGCGGCCGCCGCCCTCATGGTCTTCCTGTTCACGTTCACGTCGTTCGGAGTCGTGCAGATCCTCGGCGGGCCGGGCTATTCGACCCTCGAGGTCGAGATCTACCGGCAGACCGCGCAGATCTTCGACCTGTCGACCGCCGCCGTCCTCACCATCGTGCAGTTCGTCGCCGTGGGGCTCATCCTCGGCGTGCACGCCTGGAGTGTGCGCCGGCGCGAGAGCGCGCTACGGCTCGTCGACGCCGCGCACACGGCGCGCAGACCGCGCGGGGCCGGACAGTGGGCGCTCCTCGCCGGCGTGCTCACAACCGTCGCCGTACTGGTCCTCCTGCCGCTCGGTGTGCTCGTGCAGCGCTCGCTGGACGCACCGGACGGGTACGGGTTCGCGTACTACCGGGCCCTCACCGACTCCGACGGCGGGACCTTCCTCGTAGCGCCGATCAACGCCGTCTGGAACTCGCTGGAGTACGCGCTCGCCGCCACCGGTATCGCCCTCGTCATCGGCGGGCTCGCCGCCGCCGCGCTGACCCGGCGCGCGGGACGCCTCGTGCGCGGGTTCGACGCGCTGCTGATGCTGCCCCTCGGCGTGTCCGCGGTGACCGTCGGCTTCGGCTTCCTGATCACGCTCGACAAGCCGCCGCTCGACCTGCGGGCCTCCTGGATCCTGGTGCCGCTCGCGCAGGCGCTGGTCGGAGTGCCCTTCGTCGTACGGACCATGCTGCCGGTGCTGCGCGCCGTGGACGGGCGGCTCCGGGAGGCGGCGGCGGTGCTCGGGGCCTCGCCGCTGCGGGCCTGGCGGGAGGTCGATCTGCCCATGGTGCGGCGGGCGCTCCTGGTCGCGGCCGGATTCGCGTTCGCCGTGTCCCTCGGCGAGTTCGGGGCGACCGTGTTCATCGCGCGGCCCGACAACCCGACCCTGCCGGTCGCCGTGGCGCGGCTGCTCGGCCGGGCCGGAGACCTCAACTACGGGCAGGCGATGGCCCTCTCGACGGTCCTCATGGTCGTCTGCGCCGTCTCCCTGCTGCTGCTCGAACGCATGCGGCCCGCGCGGGCCACGACCGGGGAGTTCTGAATGGCGGCCTTGCTCGCACTCGACGACGCGACCGTACGGTTCGGCGGGCGCGCCGTCCTCGACGGTGTGGACCTGGAGGTCGCCGAGCACGAGATCGTGTGCGTCCTCGGGCCCAGCGGCAGTGGCAAGTCGACGCTGCTGCGGGCCGTCGCCGGGCTGCAACCCCTGGACGCCGGGCGGGTGTTCCTCGGCGGCCGCGACCAGGCGGGCGTGCCCGCGCACAAGCGGGGCGTGGGCCTCATGTTCCAGGACCACCAGCTGTTCCCGCAGCGGGACGTCGGCGGCAACGTCGCCTTCGGGCTGCGCATGCACGGTGCCGGGCGGAGCGAACAGGCCTCCCGGGTGGTGGAGTTGCTGGAGCTCGTCGGCCTGCCCGGCGCCGAACGCCGGGCCGTCGCCGCGCTGTCCGGCGGTGAACAGCAGCGCGTCGCCCTCGCCCGGGCACTCGCGCCGCGGCCCAGCCTGCTCATGCTGGACGAGCCGCTCGGCCAGCTCGACCGGTCGCTGCGCGAACGCCTCGTCGTTGAACTCCGCCAGCTGTTCGGCGAGTTGGGCACCACCGTCCTCGCCGTCACGCATGACCAGGGCGAGGCTTTCGCGCTCGCGGACCGGGTCGTCGTCATGCGCGACGGACGGATCGCCCAGTCCGGCACACCCCTGGACGTGTGGCGCCACCCGGCCGACGCGTTCGTGGCCCGCTTCCTCGGCTTCGACAACGTCGTCGAGGGAGCCGTGTCCGTCTCGGGCGACGCCGCCGACACCCCGTGGGGCAAGCTGCCGGTCCCGGCCGGCTCGCCGCCCGGCCCCGGCAAGATCCTCGTCCGGCCCGCGGGCGTACGCCTGGTCGCCGCCGCCGATGCCCAGCTGACCTGCACCGTCACCGCCCGCACCTTCCGCGGTACGCACGTCGCGCTCCAGCTCGAACCCGAGGACGCGCCCCGGCTCGAAGCGGCGTGCGCGCTGCGCGATGCGCCGGAACAGGGCGCCGAGGTCGGCGTCGCCTTCGACGCCGCCGAAATCGTGATGCTGGGCGAGGGTCCGGCTACGTAGGGTCGGCGCATGACGACATCAGCGCCGCCGCCGCACGGACAGCTCTCCCACGACCGGTTCTGCGAGGAAATCGTCGCGCAGACCGGCCTGTTGACGGAGCAGCTGGCCGGAGCCGACCTCACCGCCACCGTGCCGACCTGCCCCGACTGGAGCGTGCGCGAGCTCGCCGAGCACATCGGCAGCGCCCACCGCTGGGCCGAGGCGATGGTGCGTACCCGGGCGGCCGGGGAACTGTCCGAGGACGACGTACCGGACCGCGCGCCGGCGGACGACGGCCCCGCCACACTCGGCACCTGGCTCGACGACGGCGCCCGGCGCCTCGCGGACACCCTGCGCGCCGCCGGGCCCGACACCCCCTGCTGGAGCTGGGCCTGGCAGCATGACTCCGGGTTCTGGGCCCGCCGGATGGCCCACGAGACGGTGATCCACCGGGCCGACGCGGCGCTCGCCGCGAAGGCCGGCTACGACGTGGTGCCCGAGATCGCCGCCGACGCGATCGACGAATGGCTGCGGATCGTGCGGTACGTCCAGGACATCGACGCCCGGGACTCGGCCCAGGAGCTGAAGGCCGGCGGGCGCACCCTGCATCTGCACGCCACCGACACCGCACCGGAGTTGGGCGCCGAGTGGCTGATCGAGCTGCGCGACGAGGGGGTCGTCTGGCGCCGCGACCATGCGAAGGCCGACGTCGCCCTGCGCGGGCCGCTGACGGCGGTGCTGCTCGCCTTCTACCGGCGGGAACCGCTCGACGGCGGACGGGTCGAGGTGCTCGGCGACCGGGCGTTGCTGGACTTCTGGCTGGCACGGGCGTCGTTCGGCTGAGCCCTCGAGCCACCCGAGCACCGAGCCGCGAGCGCCGAGCCGCGAGCCGAGCACGGAGCCCCGAGCCCCGAGCCCCGAGCACGGAGCCCCGAGCACGGAGCCCCGAGCCGCCCAGGCTCCGAACTCCCCATGCGAAAGGGGCCGTACGAGGCGGTGGCCCGAATGCTCGGCCGGTGACGCCTCGTACGACCCCTCTCAAACGACTAGCGATTGGCGACTAGCGACTAGCGCTGGGCCGCACCGCGCTTGCGCAGGGCGAAGACCACGCCGCCGCCCGCGACGACGAGCGCCGCCGCGATGCCGGCGAACAGGCCGGTGTTGCTGCTGGCGCCGGTCTCGGCGAGGTCCGAACCGCCGGCCGGGGAGGCCGAGTTGTCCGGCGCCGGGGCCGCCGGGGTGGCGGACTCGGACGTCGACGGGGACGGCTTGGCCGACTCGGCCGGGGTGCTCGGCGCCGGGGAGGACGCCGGCGGGGTGGAGGCCGGCGGGGTCGGCTTCTCGGTGGCGCAGGCCGTCGCCGGGGTGGTGACGCCGCCCTTGATGTCGTCGTCCACGTTGTACGCGTCGGTCTTCACGTGGACGCGGTACTTGGCGTTCGGCTGCCAGTTCTCCTTGAACGTGATGGTGGCGCCCTCGCGGGTGCCCTTCACGGTCTGGGTCCCCACAAGCTTCTCGGCACCGTCCGTCTGGAGGAAGACGGTGACGGTGGCGAGCGTGCCGGAGGAGTCGACGTCCTTGACGGTGATGACGCCCTGGTCGCCGTCGCAGACGGCCTCGGCGCTGAACTCACTGATGTTGCAAGCCGAAGCGGTACCGGCGACGCCCAGCGTCAGCGCGGTGGCGGCAGCCGCCACACCGGCGAAGCGCGCGGCGCGTGCGGATATACGGGGGGTTACGGACACGGTTGTCCTTCACGGGATCAAGTGCAGAAAAGAGATGGATGCCGTGAGGGAACGCGTGGCTCCCGCCTCAGCATCCTCACGGTCACCTCACGTTTACAAGCGCACATAACGCAGCGTCAATACGTCGGGGGCACTGAAAGTTGAGACTTGACCTTCACTTGACCCTGCGGGCCCCGGAATCCGTCTCACGTTGTCTCGCGAGTCATCCTTCGCAACGCCTCGCCGGCCTCGTCCACCGAGTCGACGAGCGCGATCCGCGACTCCATCGACCGGCCGCGCGCGAGCGCCTGAAGCAGTGGCCATGCCGGCAGCTTCCGCGTCCAGTGGTCCCGGTCGACGAGGACCATCGGGGTCGGTTCGCCGCGCGACTCGTAGTAGTTGGGCGTGGCGTTGTCGAAGATCTCCTGCACCGTGCCGGCCGCACCGGGCAGGAAGATGACGCCCGCGTTCGAACGGGCCAGCAGGCCGTCCTCGCGGGTGGCGTTGGCGAAATACTTGGCGAGGTGCGCGGCGAACGCGTTGGGCGGCTCGTGCCCGTAGAACCAGGTGGGGATGCCGACCGAGGTGCCTCCGCGCGGCCAGCGACCGCGCACCTCGAACGCGGCGGCGGCCCAGTCCGTGACCGACGGCGTGAACGACGGTGTCTTGCCGAGGAGTTGGAGCGCCTCTTCCAGCATGGTGTCGGCGAAGGGGGCCGCGTACCCGCCCAGGTTCGCCGCCTCCATGGCGCCCGGACCGCCGCCCGTCGCCACCGTGAGCCCGGCCCGCGCCAGCGACCGGCCGAGGCGGGCCGCTCCGGCGTACTCGTCGGTGCCGCGCGCCATCGCGTGGCCGCCCATGACGCCCACCACCCGCGCACCGGCGAGGAGTTCGTCGAGGGCGTCGGAGACCGAGTCGTCGTGCACGGCCCGCAGCATCGACGCGAACACGTCGCCGTCGCTCTTGGTCCGCTGGAACCAGGCGTACGCGCGGGCATCCGGCGTCGCCTCGTACCCGCCCGGCGTGGACAGCCCGTCGAACAGCTCGTCCGGCGTGTACAGATGCCCGCGGTACGGGTCGAACGGGAGGCCGGGGACCGGCGGGAAGACCAGCGCCCCGGCGGCCCTGACACGGGCGGCGGCCGCCGGGTCCATGGGGCAGCCGAGGAAGACGGCGCCCGCCACGTCGGCGGCGAGCAGCCGGTCCGTGCGCTGCGTCAGATCGACGGCCTGCACCCGGTGGCCGGCCAGCGTGCCGTGCGCGGCGACCGTCTCGTCGAACTCGGCGAGCGTCTCGATCTCGCGCTCGGAAGTGGTGCGGGGAAGGGCGGGTACGGATGACTCAGATGATGTCGGCTGCACCCGCCCATGCTAAACACGACGCCCGATCGAGCTATGGGGACCCGGTAGTTGATCAGCCCTGGATGGCCGACGGGTCCATCCACGCGACCTCGAAGGTGTGGCCGTCCAGGTCGTCGAAGGCCCGGCCGTACATGAAACCGTGGTCCTGCTTCTCGCCGTGCTCGGTGCCGCCGGCCGCGAGCGCCCGCTCGACCAGCTCGTCGACCTTCTCCCGGCTCTCGGCGCTCAGACACAGCAGCACCTCGCTGCTCTTGGTCGAGTCGACGATCGTCTTCTGGGTGAAGCCCGCGTACTTCTCCTTGGTCATCAGCATGAGCACGATCGTGTCGCTGACCTCCACGGCCGAGGCCGTCTCGTCCGTGAACTGCTGGTTGATGGAGTAGCCGAGCTCCGAGAAGAACTTCTTGGCGGCGTCCAGGTCGTTGACGGCCAGGTTCACGAAGATCATCTGCTGGTACATGGGGAGGCCCGTCGCCTTCTGTGTCGGTCGGTGTCGTGCTCCTACGCAGGATTAGACGGGCCTGGATGGCAAAAGTCATCGCGCAATCAGAGGAATGGCCGAAAGCTCCGCGACGGTCCAGGTCAGCGGCCCGAAGAGGGCCAGCAGGGCGCCCGCGCGCAGGGCCGCGGCGCCGCGCAGCTTCGCCGCCGGGGCGCCGAGCCGCAGGAGTGCGCCGGTGGTGTGCGTGCGGGCCTGGCGGGCCTCCACGGCCGCGGTCAGCAGCGTGGCGAGGGTGCAGCCGACGACGAGCGTCGCGCCGAGCGCGGAGAGCGGGCCGAGGCCGGGGGCGGCGTCCCCGGCGTGCCCGTACAGGGTGTTCGCGGCGTACGCGCCCGAGGCCACCGCGCAGACGATGCCGAGCGGGCGCCCGATGCGCTGCGCCTCCTCCTGGAGCACGCGCCCGGCGAGCAGCCGGACGGCGCCCGGCCGGACGGCCTGCAGGGCCCGCCCGCACAGGTGGGTCAGGGCGGGCCCGGCGAACGCGAGGCCGAGTGCGGTCAGCGCCCAGCCGGCCAGGACGCCGGTGGAGCTGCCGCCGAGGCCACCCGGCATCGGTGGTCCGTCGCCGCCGCGCGCACGCGCGGCGTACGTCTCCACGGCGAGCCCGGCGGCGAGCAGCGCGACGCCCCAGGGCAGCCCCGTCGGCGCGGGGGACGGCTCGGCGAATGGTTCCTCCTGCTCGTCCGTGGCCGCGTGGCCGGGCTTCGCTGCCTGCGTGGTGCGGGGGCGCAGCACGAGGGCGCTGGCACCGGACGCGGCCAGCGGCACGAAAGTGAGCAGGGTGAGCACGGCGGCCAGCGGCAACGGCCGGTCGGCGGCGAGGAGGTGGCGTGCCGCGCCGTCGAACGGGAGCCCCGACAGGTCGCCGCGCAGATGCAGGAAGAAGAACAGCGCCAGTGTCGAGCCGAGCGTGCAGGCCACCGCCGTGGAGATCGCGGCGAGCAGGGAGAGGCGGGCCGGGCCGAGGCCGACCGCGGACAGGCCGGAGCGCGGTTTCGTACCCGGGTCGGAGCGGGCCACGGCGACCGCGAAGTGCACGGTGGCGGCGAGCGGCACCAGGCACCAGGCCAGGCGCAGGCGGGCGGCCGTGGAGGCTTCGGGGTGGCCCAGCGCGTAGCCCAGCGTGCACAGCATCAGGAAGCCGGTGCCCGCGGAGGCGGCGGCGACCAGAAGTCTGCGCAGCTGGACCAGGGGGCGGCCGCCGCGGGCTAGACGGAGAGCGAGCACGCGGCCTGGCCTTCCGAGTCGGGGGCCGCGGCCGGCAGGGGCACAGTGGTGACGAGGCGTCCGTCGAGCAGCGACACCGTGCGGTCGGCGAGGGCGCTGACCTCGGGGTCGTGCGTGGCCAGGACGACGGTGACGGCGTGCGAGCGGGCCGCCGCGGTCAGCGTGCGCAGGACGTGCGCGCGGTCGGCGCGGTGCAGGGTCGCGGTCGGTTCGTCGGCGAAGACCACGTTCGGGGCGTGCACCAGGGCGCGGGCGATGGCGACGCGCTGCCGCTCGGCCATGCGCAGGGCGCCGGGCCGCTTGCGGGCGAGGTGGCCGACGTCGAGCCGGTCGAGCCATTCCTGGGCGGCGTTCTTCGCGGGGCGGCGGCCGGTGCCGCGCAGCATCAGCGGCAGGGCCGTGTTCTCCCAGACGTTCAGCTCGGGGACGAGGGCGGGCTCCGGGTCGATCCAGCCGAACCGGTCGCGGCGCAGCCGCTCCCGTACCAGCGCGCCCATGGTGTGCACCGGGGTGCTGTTGAACCACACCTCGCCCTGCTGCGGCAGGAGCTGGCCCGACAGGCACCGCAGCAGTGTCGTCTTGCCGGCTCCGCGCGGGCCGCCGACCGCGAGGATCTCGCCCTCGCGGACACCGAGCGAGACGCCGGTGAGCGCGGGGGAGCCGTTGTGGGAGAAGTGCAGGGCGCGAGCCCGGAGCACGTCGTTGTCCGGTGGGGCCACCATGGCGTACACCTCGGTTCGGATCAGTTGTGCCGGGAGAGAGTTCCCGTCCCCCGTACGGGGGAACGAAGGCAGGGCCGATCGGTCACAGGGCACGCTAGGTTTTCAGGGCCATATCGTCACAAAAGACGCGGCCCGGCCGCGCCCATCTCACTCGGATGGGCGCGGCCGGGCCGTCGCCGGAAGGGGCCGCGGGCGGCTCAGATCTTCGTCCAGGCCTCCGTGAGGACCTGGCGGACGATGCTCTCGATCTCGTCGAACGTCGACTGGTCGGCGATCAGCGGCGGGGAGAGCTGGATGACCGGGTCGCCACGGTCGTCGGCGCGGCAGTACAGGCCGTACTCGAAGAGCTTCTTGGAGACGAAGCCGTACAGGATCCGCTCCGACTCCTCGTCGGTGAAGGTCTCCTTGGTGGCCTTGTCCTTGACGAGCTCGATGCCGTAGAAGAAGCCGTTGCCGCGGACGTCGCCGACGATGGGCAGGTCGTGCAGCTTCTGCAGCGTCGTCAGGAAGTTCGCCTCGTTGTCGAGCACGTGCTGGTTGAGGCCCTCGCGCTCGAACACGTCGAGGTTGGCCAGGCCCACGGCCGCGGACACGGGGTGGCCGCCGAAGGTGTAGCCGTGCAGGAAGGTGTTGTCGCCCTTGTAGAAGGGCTCGGCGATGCGGTCCGAGATGATCGCGGCGCCGATCGGGGAGTAGCCCGAGGTCATGCCCTTGGCGCAGGTGATGATGTCCGGCACGTAGCCGAACTTGTCGCAGGCGAACATCGTGCCGAGGCGGCCGAAGGCGCAGATGACCTCGTCCGAGACGAGCAGTACGCCGTACTGGTCGCAGATCTCGCGCACGCGCTGGAAGTAGCCGGGCGGGGGCGGGAAGCAGCCGCCCGCGTTCTGCACCGGCTCCAGGAAGACGGCCGCGACCGTCTCCGGGCCCTCGAAGAGGATCTCCTGCTCGATCTGGTCGGCGGCCCAGCGGCCGAAGGCCTCCGGATCGGCGCCGTGGATCGGGGCGCGGTAGATGTTCGTGTTCGGCACCTTGTGCGCGCCGGGCACGAGCGGCTCGAACGGGGCCTTCAGCGCCGGGAGTCCGGTGATGGACAGGGCGCCCTGCGGGGTGCCGTGGTAGGCGACCGCACGCGAGATGACCTTGTACTTCTGGTGGTTGCCGGTGAGCTTGTGGTACTGCTTCGCCAGCTTCCACGCGGTCTCGACGGCCTCGCCGCCGCCGGTGGTGAAGAAGACCTTGTTGAGGTCGCCCGGCGCGTAGTGGGCCAGGCGCTCGGCCAGCTCCACCGCCTTGGGGTGGGCGTACGACCAGATGGGGAAGAACGCCAGCTCGGCCGCCTGCTTGGCGGCGACCTCGGCGAGCTCGCGCCGGCCGTGACCGGCCTGCACCACGAAGAGGCCCGCGAGCCCGTCGAGGTACTTCTTGCCCTGGTCGTCCCAGATGTAGGTGCCCTCGCCACGCACGATGGTGGGAACGGGCGCGTTCTCGTACGACGACATCCGCGTGAAGTGCATCCACAGGTGGTCGTACGCGGTTCGGCTGAGGTCCTTGCTCACGGCTATCGGGTTCCCCACATATAGGTCTGCTTCTTGAGCTTGAGGTAGACGAAGCTCTCGGTGGAGCGCACGCCGGGCAGGGCCCGGATGCGTTGGTTGATGACCTCCAGGAGGTGGTCGTCGTCCTCGCAGACGACCTCCACCATCAGGTCGAACGAGCCCGCGGTCATCACGACGTACTCGCACTCCGGCATGGCCGTCAGCGCGTCCGCCACCGGATCGAGGTCGCCCTCGGCGTGGATCCCGACCATCGCCTGGCGCCGGAAGCCCACGGTGAGCGGGTCGGTGACGGCGACGATCTGCATCACGCCCTGGTCGAGCAGCTTCTGGACGCGCTGGCGCACGGCCGCCTCGGAGAGGCCGACGGCCTTGCCGATGGCGGCGTACGGACGCCTGCCGTCCTCCTGGAGCTGCTCGATGATGGCGAGGGAGACGGCGTCGAGGGGCGGGCTTCCGCCGCTTCTCGAACGGGGTCCCTTGGGGTCTGCGCTACGACTGGCCACGACCTCACTCTGCACGAGGACTCGTCAGTTCCGCAAGCCCGGATCGATGTAATTCGTTGTCTGCGACTCCAATCGTCACGGATTTCGTAGGTGCAGGGTGGTGGGGGGTGTCGAAAGCGACGGTGCACCGCATAGGGTGGTGTCTCAAGCAGTGGACATACGTCAATCCCTGACATTCCACGTCCTTTCCATCCGCAAGGAGGCCGGTCAGTGACCAGTGAGCTGCGTCGTCTGCGTAACTACATCGATGGCGAGTTCCGGGACGCCGCCGACGGACGGACCACCGAGGTGGTCAACCCGGTCACGGGCGAGGCGTACGCGACCGCGCCGCTGTCCGGGCAGGCCGACGTCGACGCCGCCATGGCCGCCGCCGAGGCCGCGTTCCCGGCCTGGCGCGACCTGACCCCGGCCGAGCGGCAGAAGGCCCTCCTCAAGATCGCGGACGCGTTCGAGGAGCGGGCCGAGGAGCTCATCGCGGCCGAGGTGGAGAACACGGGCAAGCCCATCGGGCTGACCCGCAGTGAAGAGATCCCGCCGATGGTCGACCAGATCCGGTTCTTCGCGGGTGCGGCGCGGATGCTCGAAGGCCGCGCGGCCGGGGAGTACATGGAGGGCCTCACCTCCATCGTCCGGCGCGAGCCGATCGGCGTCTGCGCGCAGGTCGCGCCCTGGAACTATCCGATGATGATGGGCGTCTGGAAGTTCGCCCCGGCGCTGGCCGCGGGCAACACCGTCGTCCTCAAGCCGTCCGACACCACCCCCGCCTCGACGGTCCTGATGGCCGAGATCGTCGGCTCGATCGTCCCCAAGGGCGTCTTCAACGTGGTGTGCGGCGACCGCGACACGGGTCGCGCCATGGTCGAGCACCCGACCCCGGCGATGGCGTCCATCACGGGCTCCGTCCGCGCGGGCATGCAGGTCGCCGAGTCCGCCGCCAAGGACCTCAAGCGGGTCCACCTGGAGCTGGGCGGCAAGGCGCCGGTCGTCGTCTTCGAGGACACCGACATCGCCAAGGCCGTCGAGGACATCTCGGTCGCGGGCTACTTCAACGCGGGCCAGGACTGTACGGCCGCCACCCGCGTCCTCGTCCAGGAGTCCATCCACGACGAGTTCGTGACCGCGCTCGCCAAGGCCGCCGCCGACACCAAGACCGGTCGGCCGGACGACGAGGACGTGCTCTACGGCCCGCTCAACAACCCCAACCAGCTCAAGCAGGTCTCCGGGTTCATCGAGCGGCTCCCCGCGCACGCCAAGGTCGAGGCCGGCGGCCACCGCGTCGGCGAGAAGGGCTACTTCTACGCCCCGACCGTCGTCTCCGGCCTCAAGCAGGACGACGAGATCATCCAGAACGAGGTCTTCGGCCCGGTCATCACCGTCCAGTCCTTCACGGACGAGGCACAGGCCACCGAGTGGGCCAACGGCGTCGACTACGCCCTCGCCTCCTCGGTGTGGACCAAGGACCACGCGCGCGCGATGCGCATGTCCAAGGTGCTCGACTTCGGCTGCGTCTGGATCAACACGCACATCCCGCTCGTCGCCGAGATGCCGCACGGTGGCTTCAAGAAGTCCGGCTACGGCAAGGACCTGTCCGGGTACGGCTTCGACGACTACACGCGTATCAAGCACGTGATGACGTCGCTGGACGCGTGAGCCTCACCTACCCGGAGGCCACCGGATCGACCCTGGCGGGCGGAGAACTCCCGCCGGGGTACGCCCACTTGGACCGCCGCGTCCGTCTCGGCTCGGGGCCGGAGTGCTTCGAGCGGGCGGGGTCGGCGGTCCTCGCGTGGGGCGCGCAGCGCGGGGCCGGCCTGCGGGTGACACCCGGCGACGACGTCAGGGACGGCGCCGATGTGGAGCTGCGGCTGCTGTGGCTGCGGATCCCCTGCCGGGTGGTGGCGGTCGTGCGCGACAGCACGCGCATCGGTTTCGCGTACGGGACACTGCCCGGGCACCCGGAGCGCGGCGAGGAGGCGTTCCTCGTGACACGGGACGCGGACGACTCGGTGTGGTTCCGCATCCGGGCGTTCTCCCGGCCGGGCCGCTGGTACACGCGGCTCGCGGGACCGGCCGGCCGGGTGGTGCAGCTATGGGCGACGCGGCGGTATCTGCGGGCCGTGGCCAGGACCGTCGGGGGCGGGCGGGGGCCGGGGGACCAGCTCTGAAGCCCCTGCGCGCCGTGACTCGCGGGCGCGCTCGCACGGCACGGCGCCCAATCGACAGGGTGTCGGCTGCGGGCCGTCCCGCTCGACGCAGCGTCCATTGCCGGGGATCGGGCGGCGGCGGCATCCTGCGGACGTGCGAGCCAACCACCTCACCTCCCGGGTCACCCGTCGTTCCCTGCTGCGCGCCCTGGGCGGTGGTGCCGGGGCCGTGGCGGTCGGCGCCCTCGCCACGGGGTGCGGGGTGCCCGCCGCGTACGTCGAGCCCGGCGACCGGGCCGGCCGGGACCTCTCCTCCTCGGACAAGCGGCTCACCTGGGCGAACTGGCCGCTCTACATCGACGTGGACGACGACGATCCCTCGAAGCGGCCCACCCTCGACGCGTTCGAGCGGCGGACCGGCATCCAGGTCGCGTACACCGAGGAGATCAACGACAACGACGAGTTCTTCGGCAAGATCAGCCCGTCGCTGATGAACCATCAGCGGACCGGCCGCGACCTCGTCGTCATCTCCGACTGGATGTGCTCGCGCTTCGTACGGCTCGGCTGGGTCCAGGAGATGGACCGCACGCGGCAGCCGAACGTGACCAAGTACCTCGACCCGCTGCTGCGTTCGCCCGCCTTCGACCCCGGCCGCAAGTACACCGTGCCGTGGCAGTCCGGGATCACCGGCATCGCGTACAACAAACGCCGGCTCGGCCGCGAGATCCAGCACGTCGGCGATCTGTGGGCCGACGACCTCAAGGGACGCGTCACGCTCCTCTCCGGCCTCGACGAGTCCTTCGCGCTCCTCATGCAGGGCAACGGCGTCGACATCACCCGGTGGACCGCCGACGACTTCCACCGGGTCTGCGACCAGGTCGAGAAGCTGGTGCGGGCCCAGCACATCCGCCGCTTCACCGGCAACGACTACATCAAGGACCTCTCCAGCGGCGACGTCCTCGCGTGCCAGGCCTACAGCGGCGACGTCATTCAACTCCGGGCCGACGACCCGGACATCGAGTTCGTCGTCCCGCGGGAGGGCGCCGAACTGTGGGCGGAGTCCCTGATGATCCCCGACCTCGCCGACCACAAGGCCAACGCCGAGCGCCTCATCGACCACTACTACGAGCCCGAGGTCGCCGCCGAACTCGCGGCCTGGGTCAACTACGTCTGCCCGGTCCCGGCCGCGCGGGAGGTCCTGGCCTCCGCCAAGGACAAGGAGACCGCCGGACTCGCCGAGGACCCGCTGATCTTCCCCGACGACACGATGCGCTCGCGGCTGGCCATCGCGCGGGACATCCGGGCGTCGGAGCGCACGGAGTTCGCGAAGCGGTGGAACGCGATCGCGGGGTTGTAGGGGTGCGGGGAGGGGCCGGCCCCCGTACGTGACCCCGGCCCCTCACCCGTCGGACGTGCGCTCGGTCAGCGGCTGACGGCCTCCTGCAACGAGCGGGCGTCGTACGACTTGCGGCCGGGGAGGGTGTCGGAGACGTCGGGCCGGCCGGCGGCGGTGAGGAGTTCGCTGACGTGGTGGGCGAAGTCGGGGCCGGGCAGGGGCAGGTCCATGTCCGGTTCGCGGAGGTAGCCGATGGTGACGGCGGTGGGCATGTACGCCATGAGATGGGTGACCGCCGTGGTGCGCGGGCGGACGCTGTGCTTGGACAGATGGCGCAGGATCCGCAGGATCGTGGTGGTGGAGGTGCTGTGCGGCTGGTCGGGGCCCGGCGTCCCGGGCTGCGCGGCGGCGGGGCTGTCGGGTACGGGCTCGACATCGTCGGTCTGCCGGTGCCACCAGTCGGCGGTGGCGTCCTCGCCCTGGGCCAGGTGGTGGAGGTAGAGGCAGTAGGCGGCCGCGGGCTGCCCGGCGCCCGCGGCGTACTGCCACCAGAAGCGGGCGCCGTCGTCCGTGTCGGTCAGTTGCAGCACACACGCCAGAGCCAGCGCACTGCGTGGCTGCGGTACTTGCTCGGTGACGAAGTCGGCGACGTCGGTGGCCGGGGTGTGGGAGACGAGGGTCTCGCACAGGGCCCGCAGATCTTCGGCGGCATCGCCTTCCGCTGTGGTGCCGACGGGGGCGTCGGGGGCGGTCTGCGCTTGGCGTGCGGTGGGGCACGTGGTCGGGACGATGTCGCGGGGCACGGTGCGGTCCCGGGCCAGCAGAGCCCTGGAGAGGATGTCTTCGATGCGAGTCACGGTTGGTTCCCTTCGAGGTCGGGCGGGGCGGTGAGGGCGGTCTCGAGGAAGCGGGTCGCGTGCCGTTCATCGGAGCGGACGGTGGCCAGCGGGGCGCCCAGCAGGTCGGAGACGGTCTCGGTGGGCATGGCGCGCAGCCGGCGCAGGACGATGACGTCGAGTTGGTGGTCGGGCAGCCGGCTCATCGCCTTGTAGAGCCCGAGCGTTTCGTGCAACTGCTCGAGGGCCGCGTCCTGGTCGGTGGCGGCCTGCAGGGCGACGGTGTCGAAGGCCGCGTGGGAGAACTCCGGGCGGCCGTCGATGTGCGGGGTGAGGGCCATGACCGTGGTGCGCAGGACCTGCCAGGCGTAGCGGCGGGCGTCGGGGCTGGAGAGGGCGTGGGTCCAGCGCAGCCACAGCTGGTCGTAGGTGTCGTCGAGAGCCGGGTCGCAGCAGTCGTCGGCCAGGAAGACGCTGGCGTAGTCGCGGTAGCCGTCGTGGGTGAGCTTGCGGAAGGCCTTGTAGTCCAGGGGCGGGGCGGCGGGCCTGGTCGTCACCGCCACGCCGGCGACGGAATCGTCGACCCACGCGCGGGACTTGTTGTGGGTCTTCACCGCGGCCTGTGCCCAGAGGCGGAACAACGGCGAGTACGGGATGCGCAGTTCGACCGCCAGCGGATACAGGACTTCCCAGCGTGGGTACATGCGGCCGCTCATCAGCTCGGAGATCTTCGATTTGGCCATGTGCAGCTGGGTTCCGAGCTGGCTCATGGTCTGCCCGGACCTGCGGTAGGCGTCGCGTACGGGCTCCAGCCAGGCGCGGTGGGCGCTGCTGCAGTCGGCCGCGATGGGTCCCAGCGGGCGGCCG